>JAVBOH010000010.1:0-36708 GCA_031550725.1 Oscillospiraceae bacterium | reverse complement strand
GTTCAATTTTCAAGGTTCTTTTTCTTTTAATTCCTCGCTTCGCTCGGAATTTTTTTGTACCCTTTTCTCAAGAGTGCTTATCTATTATATCACATCTCTTTGAGTTTGTCAAGCCTTTTTTGAAATTTGTTTTTCATGCTTCTCTCGGCTTGTTTGGGACAACTTATTTAGTATATCATATTTCTTTGAACTTGTCAATACCTTTTGAAAAATATTTTCAAGTTTTTTACTCTATATTATACATTGCTGAATTGATCAATTGTTTTCACTCGCCAGAGTGTATTCCCTCGTAAGACAGCTTTATTATTATATTACTTTTCGTGTCATTTGTCAATACCTTTTTTCGACTTTTTTCTGATTTGTAATTATTGTATATAATCCCATTGTTGCAAAAAGCTTGTATATAAAAAATGCACAATAAAAGCAATAACAATAATAAAGTATTGTTATTCTACTATAATAAATCCCCATTATAATAGTATAACTATAATCCTTAATAACCAACTAAAATAAAATGCATAACGCATACTATGATAAAAGCACTACATGCAACATTGTTAAAAAATTAATAATCATTCATAAGTATATACATATTAATGGGTTAAAATATAGCTATAATTGTAAATACATCATCGAAAGGATATAAACAAAATGATTATTGATGCACACGCACATATTTTTCCTGACAAGATTGCACAAAAAGCAGTAGATGGTATCGGCGGTTTTTATGATATGCTGAAAATGCGTTTCGACGGTAAACTTTCCTCTCTGCTTGAAATTGGCGAAAAAGCAGGTATGGATAAATATATAGTACAATCTGTTGCAACCGTTCCTGCTCAGGTAGTGAGTATAAATACATTTATTGCAGACTGTGTAGCTGAACACCCAGACAAGTTAATTGGCTTTGCAACAATTCACCCTGATTTCGAAGATGTCAGTGGTGAACTGGACAGAGCCATGGCACTTGGACTTAAGGGTATTAAAATTCATCCGGATTTTCAGCGTTTCTGTATTGATGATGAAAAAGCAATACCTATTTATGAATATGCGGTTGAACATAAGCTGCCTATTTTAATTCACACAGGCGATTTCCGTTATGAATGGTCAAAACCTTCAAAAATGGCAAAGGTACTTGACAAATATCCTGATTTGATCGCAATCGGCGCACATTTCGGCGGTTGGTCCGAATGGGATGATGCTATGAATGTTCTAACTGGTTACAAAAATTTTTATGTTGACACATCAAGCTCACTGTATTCAATGACGCCAGATGAAGCACGAAAAGCCATTGATGCCTTTGGCATAGATAAGGTTTTCTTCGGCACAGATTATCCAATGTGGAATCCAGTTGATGAGATGGAACTTTTTAATAAAATACCACTCACAGATGATGAAAAAGAGCTTATACTATATAAAAATGTCGAGCGGGTTGTCGGACTATAAAAAAATAATTTATGCCTGTATTTCATTATCTAATACGGGCATAAATTATTATATAGTTATCCCCATGTTTCCCAGATTTCAGGATGATACCCGATAGTCGCCTGCTTTCCATTGCGGACAATCGGTGTTTTATAAAGCTTTGGGTTTTCATTAAGCTTGTCTGGTTTTGCATCATCAAGAAGATACTTTATAATGGAATAATCCTTAGATTTATCATCAATAATCACATCAATTCCGCCGACAGCCTTTGAAACTGACTCAAGTTCACCCTTGCTAAGCCCTTTTGATAAAATATCAACCGACTGAAATTTTATACCTCTTTCCTTAAAATACCTCTCCGCCTTTTTTGTATCAAAACATTTTGATTTTCCAAATATCTGTATATTCATTGTCTATCATACCTTTCACTTTATATGTATTATTCATATTAATTATATCACATATAAGATATATACGTCAATGCGATGTACATAATCAATAAAAATGGAGTGGATATTTTTATTTGGAGTGCTTAAATGAACTTGTATTTTGGGAGTGATTATGGTATAATCATTATAAATAATTACATATGGGGATGGTAATTTTATGAGAAGAAATTTGTTTATCAGAGTTTTAGGTATTGTGTTGACACTTATTTGTGCTGTTACAATGCTTTCGCTTACAGCTTTTGCAGCAGGACCGGCACTTAACAAAACATCAATTAAGCTGACAAGCACAGGTACTTATACATTAAAAGTCAGTGGTACAACAGAAACAGTAAAATGGTCAACATCAGATGCTAAGGTTGCAACTGTTTCAAGCAAGGGTAAGGTTACTGCGCAGTCAAAGGGAGCTTGTTATATTTATGCTAAAGTGGGTAAAACTACATTAAAGTGCAAGGTTACAACAATTGCCGGAGCGATAGCACTTGAAAAAAACACTTTAACGTTAAAAGAAAATGGCGGTAATGCTGTTATAAAGTGTACAGTTAAGGGTTTAGACAAAGCAATAGGCATTATAACACAGAATGCATCATCTGCATTAGTCGGCGTTAAAGAAGTTGACGGAACTTTTTACATTACAGTATCTCCTAAGAGTGCGGGTGTTTCAAAGGTTACTGTTTATCTAAAATCTGACAAAACAATAAAGAAAACCATAACTGTAAATGTTGTAACAGACGAAACAGCAAAGACAGATGATAGCGAAGATTACAAGCAAATGACCACAGCCGAAATGGCAAAGGATGTTGCTGATATTGTTAACAAGGAACGTGCAACAAAGGGTTTAAGTGCTTTGACTTTCGATAATGAGCTATGTCAAGTTGCTAACCTCAGAGCAGAAGAAATCGCAACTTTATTCTCCCATACAAGACCAAATGGCAAAGATTGCTTCTCTGCGTATACTGAATTAGGATATACTAATTACGAATATTGCACAAGAGGCGAAAACATAGCAGCAGGTCAGAAAACATCTGTATTTGTTATGGAAAGCTGGATGAATTCATCTGGACACTGTGCAAACATTTTGGGTTCAAAATATACTAAAATTGGTGTAGGTGTTTATTATTCCGGTAATCAATACTACTGGGTACAGGTGTTCTCAAATTAATTAATTCAATATTAACATAAAAATCCATGATGTTTTATACATTATGGATTTTTTTATTTCAGCTATTTCCTTTGATTTTAACATTATTTACATTGCATAAAAACCGACTGTTTCCTTGACAATTTTCGATATAAATGCTAAAATATATATGTTGTCGACAACAATTCCAATTAAAAGAATTAAAATATGGCGGTGATTTTGGTATTTAAAAAAGTACCTAAATTACATACATCATTATGCCGTATTTTATTCCTTAAAACGTAAACGAAGCAAAAAGTTTGGAAGAACTATCAGGTTTTGGAAGTTAAGCTTTAAAACTTACTGCAGTTCACAAATGCTGAATTCTATGGAATTGTTAACTGCATATTCTCAAACTTTTTTCTGCAATTATGGAGGTTAAATTATTAATATGCAAAAAAAATCATTTGTCAAGGTTCTAGGTATATCAATCGCTGCAGCTATCTCATCATCTGTATGTTTAATGCCTGTAAGTGCAGCAAATTGTTCATTACAGCAGATTGTTTTTGATTATTGTAATACTTCAAAGACATCATGCGGCAACAATAATACATCATGCGGTATTAATATCTTGGATTATTATAATGGTGCATCTGGTATGCCATCCAGTGTAATTGAAACACTTCAGAATGAACTGAATAAAATGCTGAAAGATTATACATCACAGAATAATAACAACAGCAGTTGTTTCGGAAGTAACAATTGTAATGACAATAATAATTGTAATAATGATAACAGCTGTAATTCTTCGGAAAATAAAGATAATTCAAAGGATTGCACAGGTTCTGATTGCAAGGATACAGGCAAAAATCAGAATACCACAGACAATACAACACCAAGCGGTGAAAACACAGATAAAACTGATGAAAGTATAGTTCCTGAAACACCTGCTGTCATAGAAGATGACGATTTTGCAAATTATGCAAATGAAGTATTAAATTTGGTTAATGCGGAGAGAGCAAAAGAAGGTTTATCAGCATTAACACTTGATGTCAAGCTATGTAAAGCAGCTGATGTTCGTGCGGCTGAAATTGTAACAAGCTTTTCACATACAAGACCAGATGGCTCAAGCTGTTTTACAGCTGTTAAGGATGCTGGTTACACAAGCTACAAATACTTAGGTGAAAACATTGCCGCAGGACAAAAAACTCCGCAGGCTGTTGTTACAGCATGGATGAATTCGTCAGGCCACCGTGCAAATATCATGTCTAAGAATTTCACAACACTTGGTGTTGGATATGTTAAAACATCAAGCGGATATGGTCATTACTGGTCACAGATGTTTGCAGGATAATTTGATTTTTTGATTTGAATATACGTATAAATTTATTTTAGCTGTTGACGCCTTTTTAATTGGCGTACAACAGCTTTCTTTTTTGCATATTTATTCTAATTATGCAATATTAATTGTATATTCAGAATATTATAACGCATATTTGCACAGTTTATGCAGTTGTTTCTAAAATATTTATTTATTTTTACATAAATGTTCATATATGACGTGTATAATTAGATTATTAATTTGGAAACGTGTTTTTTAACGTAAGTCGTATGGGGGAAGTTTGAATTTCAAACATCATGTTATTAGTGAAAGGTAGGTCATAAAAATGGCATATAAGGTTTTTGTTGATGGTCAGGAAGGTACAACCGGTTTGCGTATCATTGAAAGACTTGAGGGAAGAAATGATATCGAACTGATTAAGATAGATGAAGCTTTGAGAAAAAGTACAATTGAGAGAAAAAGACTTATAGATGAGTCTGATTATACATTCCTTTGCCTGCCTGATGAAGCGGCAATTGAGTCTGTTTCTTTAGTTGAAAATCCTAATACAAAGATTATTGATGCATCAACAGCGCACAGAACAAATCCTGCTTGGGCATATGGCTTGCCTGAACTTTCTGCTGAATTTCGTGCAAAGATTAAGAATTCAAAGAGAGTTGCTGTGCCTGGTTGTTATGCAAGCGGATTTAACGCAATTATGTATCCTATCGTGAAAGATAAGCTTATCCAGCCATATCATCCTGTATTCTGCAATGCAGTTTCGGGATATTCAGGTTCAGGAAAGGGTGCAATTGCAATTTATGAGGGCGATAACAAGCCTGATGAATTTAACTCCCCTAGATATTATTCATTGGGCAAACAGCATAAGCATATAAAGGAAATGATGGCGATTTCAGAGCTTTCCTATCCTCCGATTTTCAACCCTATTGTTGATAATTATTATAATGGTATGATTGTTTCAATCCCATTCCACTCAAGAACTTGTGCAAAAAAGGTTACACCACAGTCAATTCACGCTTTATTTGAAGAGCATTATGCAAATCAGAATTTCATCAAAGTTATGCCTTTGATGGGTGAAGGTGTTCTTGAAAATGGTTTCCTTGCGGCTAATACATTGAAAAATACTAATCTCATGCAGATATTTGTTTTTGGTGCTGACGACCATTTCACAGTTTGCGCAAGACTTGATAACTTAGGCAAGGGTGCATCTGGAGCGGCTGTTCAGTGTATGAATATCATGATGGGTATTGATGAAACTACTGGTTTACTTTGATTTTAACTTTGAAAGGTTATGTTTATAATGGAAAACACAAAATATATTGAAGGCGGAGTTTGTGCCGCTAAGGGTTTTAAGGCAAGCGGTATTTACTGCGGTATCAAGCATGCTGATAATAAAAAATTTGATTTAGGTATGGTTGTATCTGATGTTGTTTGCAATGCAGCGGCTGTATATACAACTAATAAAGTTAAGGGTGCGCCAATTCTAGTTACAAAGGCTAACCTTGCTAAGACTGGAAATAAAGCACAAGCTGTTATTGTAAACTCGAAAAATGCAAACACTTGCAACCCTGACGGCGAAGAAAAAGCATATGCAATGTGTAAGCTAGCAGGTGATGTTCTTCATATTGCACCTGAACAGGTTATCGTTGCCTCAACAGGCGTTATCGGACAGATTTTACCAATTGAACCAATTGAAAAAGGCATAAAGCCGCTTGCAGATGCACTTTCATACACTGGCAATGAGATGGCTGCAACTGCGATTATGACTACTGATACTGTTAGAAAAGAAGTTGCTGTTGAGTTTACTATTGGCGGTAAGGTATGTCATTTAGGTGGCATGGCTAAAGGCTCTGGTATGATACATCCTAACATGGCTACTACACTTAATTTTATCACAACTGATGCGGCAATTTCGTCCGAAATGCTGCAGAAAGCTTTGGATGAAATCGTTGTTATTACATATAACTGCCTGTCAATTGACGGCGATACTTCAACAAACGACATGGTTTCTGTTATGGCTAATGGCATGGCTCAGAATGCCGAAATTACATCCGAGGGTACAGAATTTGATACATTCAAAAATGCATTGTTCGTTGTTATGCGTGACATGACAAAAATGCTTGCTAAAGATGGCGAGGGTGCAACAAAGCTACTTGAATGTGTATGCGAAAATGCATCTGATCTTAATACTGCAATTACCGTTGCAAAGAGTGTAATTTGTTCTCCACTATTTAAGTGTGCTATGTTTGGTGAGGATGCAAACTGGGGACGTATTTTATGTGCTGTTGGTTATGCAAAAGCAGAATTTGATATTAACAAAGTTGATGTTACTATTTCCTCTGAAAAGGGCTCTATCCATGTATGTGAAAATGGTGCTGGTGTAGAATTTTCTGAAGAAACTGCAAGTGTTGTTCTTTCAGCTGATGATATTGTTATTATAGTTAATCTAAATCAGGGTGATGTTTCTGCAACGGCTTGGGGTTGTGACTTGACATATGATTATGTTAAAATTAATGGGGATTATCGTTCGTAATTTATAATGTATAATGTATTATTAAATATTCAATTGTAGGGGCGACTATAACGCTGTGGCGCATCGCCCGCTGCATACGAATAATTTACGGGCGATTAAAACGTTGCGACGCATCGCCCCTACAAAATATCTGTATTGACATACTTGATATGTAGATTTAATAGGGAGATAAATAAAATGGATCAGATAGAAAATAAAATGCGCTCACAAGTGCTTATTGATGCACTTCCATATATTCAGCGATACTATGATAAAATCGTTGTTGTTAAATACGGCGGAAATGCTATGACTAATGAGGAGCTAAAAAATGCTGTAATGAGTGATATCGTTTTGCTTTCACTCGTTGGCATTAAAGTTGTTCTAGTTCATGGCGGCGGACCTGAAATCAACGATATGCTTGACAGAGTCGGTATCGAAAGTAAGTTTATAAACGGACTTCGCTACACTGATGCTGCTACTGTTGAAATTGTTCAGATGGTGCTTTCTGGCAAGGTTAACAAGGAACTTGTTTCCCACCTTACACAGCATAAAGGCAAGGCTTTAGGACTTTGCGGTATTGACGGTCAGATGTTAACTGCGCATAAAATGGAAAGTGAAGTTGACCTTGGTTTCGTTGGTGAGATTATTGATGTTGACACAAAGCCAATTTTAGATGCACTTTCTGATGGTTATATTCCTGTTATCGCAACAGTTGCTTGTGATGAGCAAGGACAGTCGTACAACATTAATGCTGACACTGCAGCGGCTAGAATTGCTGCTGAGCTTGGTGCTGAAAAGCTTATACTAATGACCGATATTGTAGGACTTCTTAAGGATAAGGATGATGATTCCACGCTTATCACTTCCGTTAATGTAAGTGATGTTCCGTTCATGAAACGTCAGGGCATTATTTCTGGCGGAATGATACCTAAGATTGACTGCTGTGTGGAGGCTGTCAGGCGTGGAGTGCACAGGACTTGTATTATCGATGGTCGTGTGCCGCATTCAATTCTTATTGAACTGCTTTCAAGTCAGGGTATTGGTACACAGTTTATGTAAACTTTATTTGGTGATTTATATAAGGCGACTTTGTCGTCGAGGATTTAATATAATTATTTATGGATACGATTATCCGAGAAATCATAATATTTAGCGGACACCATTTATGGTGTCCCTACACACATAAAAATACAGAAAGGGATGACTTTCATGTCAACCATAGAAAAATTTAACGAACATGTTATGGGTACATACGGTCGTTATGACCTTGTACTTGAAAATGGTACAGGACGTACTGCAACTTCTGAAAACGGCAAGGAATATATTGATTTTGGAAGTGGAATTGGTGTCAATTCGTTAGGGTTTTGCAACGATGAATGGGTTGATGCTATTTGTAATCAGGCAAAATCTATTCAGCATACATCTAACTACTACTATACAAAAGTTCAAGCTGATTTTGCTGCAAAACTTTGTGAAAAAACAGGATACTCCAAATTGTTTTTCGGTAATTCTGGTGCTGAAGCAAATGAATGTGCAATTAAGCTTGCTCGTAAATATTCATTTGATAAGTATGGCAAGGATATTAAACGTTACAACATTATCACTCTTGTGAACAGCTTTCATGGCAGAACTCTGACTACACTTTCTGCAACAGGACAGGATGTTTTCCATAATTATTTCTTCCCGTTTACAGAAGGCTTCATCAATGCCGAGGCTAACAATATTGACGACTTAAAGTCTAAAATTGACGATAGTGTATGTGCTATTATGTTTGAATTTGTACAGGGTGAGGGTGGTGTTGTTCCACTTAATAAGGACTTTGTTAATGCAATTTTTGAACTTGCAAAGGAAAAGGATATCCTTACCATTGCTGATGAAGTTCAAACTGGTATCGGACGTACGGGTACACTTCTGACTTCAAAGCAATATGGCGTTCTGCCTGACATTACAACTCTTGCAAAGGGTCTTGCAGGCGGTGTTCCAATTGGTGCTTGCCTTGCAAATGAAAAATGTGCAAACATTTTAGGTCCTAGCACACATGGCTCTACTTTTGGTGGAAATCCTTTGGCTTGTGCTGGAGGTAATGTTGTTCTTAGCAAAGCAGGTGACGAAGAATTTCTTGCAGAGGTTTGCAAAAAGGGTGAATACATCAAAAATAAGCTTATGGAAATTCCTGAGGTTGATGGTGTTGACGGCTTAGGTCTTATGATTGGCATTCGTCTTAAAACTAAGAACGCTTCTGAAATATGCAAGGCTTGTCTTGATAACGGACTTCTTATGCTGACTGCTAAAACAAAGCTGCGTATGCTGCCACCTCTTAATATCACTTATGATGAAATTGATAAGGGAATGAAAATATTAGCGGATATTTTAGCATAAAATTATTTAATTCCGTTAAAAACGGAATTACTAAGTACGTATTATTTATGACAAAAGGAGTGTCACATATGAAAAAAAGGACACTTGCTCGTTTTCAGGCAATTATAGTTTGGTGGATTGTATTTTACCTTTTACTTTTTATAATCACTAAATTTGCATTCAGATATTCTGATACAGATTCAATGATAAAAATTATGGTTTATATTATTCATGTGCCGCTCGCATTGTTTTTATCTGTTGCATTTTATTATATAAGCTTTAAAATTTCTATTTTAACAGGTGCAAATAAGTATTATAAATACTATATTGAGTTAAATGAAACAAACACATTATCAAATGAAACAATAAATGTGCTTGTTAGTGATTTTAATTCTGATATTAGTACTGGTAAGAAAAATGAAATTATTTATTTGCTTTCAACCTACTATATATCAAAAGCTAATCCAAAGGAAGCAATAAAATATTTAAAGCTTTATGATACTGAAAATAATAAAGGAGTCAAATGGTCTGTTTCTGATAAAATGCTAAGAGTTTCTTATGTAATTAATTATTTGGGTGCACTTTTATTCATTGATGACCTTAATAGTGCTAAGCTTATTTATGAGGACTACCACGAGCTTTTGAATGAGTTTATCGATGCGGAGGAACAGGGCACACAGATTAGATGTTTACTCGCAGAATATCATCTCAAATTTCTTGATGGTATAAATGTTTTAAAAGCACTTGATAAGGTATCGGATTATGATAACAACGAACTCAAAATTGTTATTGCTTGTGATAAAGCTTTGGCATATAAAATTCTTAATAAATCCGATGAAGAACAGCACTGGCTTAATTTAGCATATGGATATTGTGAAAATGACATTCATAGAGATATGATTAATAAAATGTGCGATGATGTAAACAAGCGTATAAATGAATTTACACAACAAAATTAATTTTAGGAGGATATATTACAAATGAAACATTTACTAAAAATGCTCGACCTTTCCAAAGAGGAAATTATCGACATACTAAACCTAGCAGACCAGCTAAAATATGAGCTAAAGCACAATATTCCACATCCACATCTTAAGGGTAAGTCCTTGGGTATGATTTTCCAGAAAGCCTCAACACGTACTCGTGTATCCTTTGAAGTTGGCATGAATCAGCTTGGAGGCCACCCTTTGTTCCTTTCATCTAATGACTTGCAGATTGGTCGTGGTGAGCCTGTTCAGGATACTGCTCGTGTTCTTGCTCGTTACCTAGATGGTATTATGATTCGTACATTTGAGCAAAAGGAAGTTGAGGATTTGGCTGAATTCGGCGGTATTCCTGTAATCAACGGACTTACTGATTTCTCACATCCTTGTCAAATTCTTGCTGACCTTATGACTATCCGTGAGTTTAAAGGACAGTTTGATGGCTTGAAAATGTGTTATATCGGTGATGGCAACAATATGTGTAATTCACTTATTGTTGGCTGCTTAAAGGTTGGTATGGCTGTTTCTGTTGCTTGTCCTGAAGGATATCGTCCTGCTGATGAAGTGCTTGAATTTGCTAAGGGATATGACTGTTTTGAGCTAACTGATGAACCAATGACTGCTGCAAAAAATGCTGATGTTGTTATCACTGACGTTTGGGCATCAATGGGTCAGGAAGGTGAATCTGAAAAGCGCAAGATTGCATTTAAGGGTTATCAGATTAATGATGAGATTATGTCCGTTGCAAAGCCTGATGCTATGGTTCAGCACTGTTTGCCTGCTCATCGTGAAGAAGAAATCACAGCTAAGGTACTTGAAGAACACGCTAACGAAATTTTCGAGGAAGCTGAAAATCGTCTTCATGCACAAAAGGCGGTTATGGTTAAGCTGATGGCATAAGGAGAATTATTATGTATTACGATCATGCTAGAATAAAGTCTAATGCAAGGACATTTTACGATGTTAACAAAGGAAATGCCATACTTGTAACGCTTGCATACATTGGCATCATTTATGGCGCAAGCTTAGTCAGTTCAATGATTCCATATGTAGGAACATTAGCGGTATCAATTTTCGTTTTGATACCATTGGAACTAGGATATGCAGTATGGTTCAGAAATGCAATTTATGCAGAAAAACATCCAGTCGGTGAACTATTCATAGGTTTCAGCTCAAATTATATGTCCTATATCGGAACGCTGCCTTTAAGGGGATTATATGTATTCCTGTGGAGCCTGCTCTTTTATGTTCCAGGTATTATAAAATCATATTCATACAGAATGACTGAGTATATCAAAGCTGAAAATCCGAATATCCCTGCATCACGCTGCATTGAATTAAGCATGATTATGACAGATGGATACAAAGGTCAGCTATTTTACCTTGATTTAAGCTTTCTTGGCTGGAATTTGTTAGGCGGATTAACATTAGGTATTTTGAATATCGTATATGTTCAGCCATATCAGATGGCAGCAAATGCATTTGCATATGAGGAACTAAAAGCTGTTGCTATTTCATCTGGAAAAATTTCCGAAAGCGAATTATATGGTTATTCTTTAAAAAATGGCGATTATTAATTAATGTGTACTGCACACACGAAAGGAAATTTATTAGTTTATGTCAACTGAAAACACAAAAAAAATTGCAAATCCATCACCTCTCGGACTGCTTGGATTTGGCATGACAACTATTCTTCTTAATCTGCATAATGCAGATATTATCCCACTTTCTGTGGTAATCATTTCAATGGGGTTCGCTCTTGGCGGACTTGCACAAATCATTGCAGGCATTATGGAATTTAAAGCAGGAAACACATTCGGAGCAACTGCTTTTACAGCTTATGGCTGTTTTTGGTGGTCATTGATATTCATTTGGCAAACTCCGTTTGGTGCTGCCGCTGATAACGTTTCAATGGGATTTTATCTTCTGTTATGGGGTATCTTCACACTCATGATGTTCATTGCTACATTAAAACATAACAAAGCAACTCAGATTGTATTTTTAACACTTGCATTACTTTTCATCTTGCTCTCTCTTGGCGATTTCACACAAAATGAAACCATCACACATATTGCAGGCTGGGTTGGTATATTCTGTGGATTATCCGCTGTTTACAGTTCAACTGCTCAGGTTATCAACGGTGAATTTGGTAAAAATATTCTACCGTTATAATCAAAGGTTTATCTTTTACTTTGTAATAATAAAAGGCTGTTCGTTCTGAACAGCCTTTTTTGTATTATATGCATTAGTTATTATCTGTTTTAAAACCACATTCAACGCAGAATTTTGTACCATTCTTTAATTTCGCACCGCAATTTGTACATTTCACATCACTTTCATTGATGATAACTTTTGCACCGCACTCATTACAAAATTTCGCATCATTACTTAATACTGCACCACATTCAATGCATTTAACCCCAGATTTATCCAAAGCCAGCAATTCATCAACAACATTGCTCTGATATCCACAGGCAACACAAAAATTCGCATTTTCCAACAATTCAGCACCACATTCAGCACATTTATTAGCAGATTTTCCTGATGAATTTACATCAGTTTTTTTTCGGTTTAATATGTCTTCATATTGTCCACTGCTTTTAAATTCCATAAGCTTTTGAACCCTAAGCACAGTCCATGGATGTGACATAGTTGTGCTTAAATATACCTTAGCAATAACATTCAGACCGTTTTTATCCAAATCCTGAAACTTTTCACCTTGTTCCATAAATGCATCTAGGTTAAGTTCCTCTTTATACCTGTATGAAAACCCAGAAAGTTTCATAAGTGCACTGCATGATGCCTCATAATTCTGACATGCTAAAAAACCGCCACGATCACAAGTATATTCAGCCGCTCTGCTCCATTCCCAATATGCATATGTAAGCGCCAGATTAACAGCCGGTGTCAATAATCCAGCACCAGGTATAGTCTTAAGAACAGTAGTTAAAATACCAGTTGACAACAATAGTCCAAGCTGCTGATATATTAAATGCTGTGATTTTATGTGTGCAAGCTCATGACCGATAATAAACATTAATTCTTCTTCGGTCATAACATCTATTAAATGGCTGTATAAAGTAATAACAGGCTTATCAGGATTACTTGCAGTAGCATTAATTTTACCATTCTGAATATAAAGAATAGGCTCATCGATTTCTAATATCTTACATGCTTCGAGCAGCATATTATATATTGTCGGCATTTGATTTTCGCTAACTCTAAGCTGACTTCCTGCACGATTAATACGGTCAACATAGTTCATTGGAACAGAGCAAAGCTCCAATAATTTAGGTACAACAGGAATTTTTCTTAGTGCTTCCAAAGCCACTTTATCCAATGAATGCTCGTATTCACTTGTATGCAGCCCAGTTATTATTTTTCGTTCCATATATAAAATACCCCTTTTTGACAAATTATATATAATTATATCACCATCCGTAACTCGTTGTCAATAGATATTTTTATATTTAGAAATTTATTATTCACGTTTAACGCAAAAAAATCAGATACATCAGGTTTTTACCCAATGTATCTGCTAAAGTTTTATTTTACTGTGGCTTGCATGAAACTATACTTTCGGTAACAGCTTTCAGCACAAGAACTTTATCTTGGTTATAAATATCAAGTGTGGTTTCCAAAATGCCGTTATAATTGTTGCGTTTTGTTAAAGCTGATACAACGATTTCACTTGACAATACATCATCCGCAAAAACAGGGGCAAACCATTCAAGCTTGGTGGATTTTCCTGCTATAAGCTCCTCACCGTAAATATCATTTTCAATTGATTTCGCCCATACTTCAAGGAAAGTCATAAACCCTGCGGCGATAACCTTTCCAAAGCGTGTGTTCTTAGCATATTCTTCATCTGTATGTATGGGTATGTTATCATAAACCTTTGAAAATGCTATCATCTTATCTTTTTCCATGACAACATCCTCGATAGAGAATGTCTGCCCAATATGAAATTCTTCAAAATACATTTTTATATTAACCACCTTTGTGTAAATTGGGTTTAAAATTATATTTCGCATACCATAACAACGGCGGGAGTATAACCCCCCACTCTACGAATAGGTTAATCAAACCTAATTCAATTATTCAAACCTAAACCATTCAAAATCGAAATTACAGCCAGGTAAAAACCAGAATGTTATCTTATGAACTCCAGTTACCCCATCAAGCTTAAATGTCTTTTCGGTCATCTCCTCGGAGTACTTAAATTCAACAAGTCGTCTTTCTGTACCACTGTCACTTGTTAGAATAACATGGAGTGAATCAAGCTGATTATATGTCTTTCCACGGATAGTAAGTGCCTTAAATCCATTTGTAAAGTCCATATCATCAAATTCAACCGATACATTATTTCCAATATGCGAGATAAGATTTCTGTCCTTATCAATTTCAAATGAGTCACCGAATACACGATTATTTGCTGTCGCCATAAGCTTTGAATATGCTTTTTCATTCTTCTCAAAGATAAATCCCTTAACAGAAACTCTCTGCTCAACCTGACGAACAGCAATGCAAATTGTCTGCAATCCAGTCAAAGTTTCCGAAAGCTCAAATGTATTTTCCTGATATGTCTGCCATATAAACTCTGCATTATATTCACCCTTGTATATACACACAGCACCATCCTCATATGGCATACCTTTCCAAACTTCAATCGGCAATGGGTCTGCTGTATGCCAGTGAATAATCGGGATAGAAATAATTTTACTTCCAACCTCACCAAAATCAACATTCCTAAAACCAATATAGGTCATCTCTGGACTAGCTTTTATACCACCATCAAGATCGTCATCCAAAACAAAGCTGGATGCATTGTAAATTGATGCAGGAACAAAGCTATATGGGTCAAATGTTGCAGAACCTATACCCTCAATCTTGAATTCAAGATCGGACAAAACTTCAGGATTTTCCTTGCCGTTATTGCAAGCTGCACGTAAGCGGAATTCACCGTCACCTATTGCAGTTACCAAAGTCATGCCATCCTTAACCTCAACACTTGCGATATTTGTTTCAATACCACTGTTTGTAACAGCCTTGAAAATTATATCCTGCTTGTCGCAGTTAAGCGGATAACAAGTATAGTTAATAACGGAAGTCATATGCTCCTTATCAAGCACAAGACGCTCCGCCTTAAGCTCAATTTTTCTAACAGGTACTTCATCATTTGGTGTGGATATAACATTCTCCATTATACATGAAATACCAGACTTAACCTCACATGGCAATGCATTAAGTGTAATTACAGCATCCTCAAATCCTTTTGATGATACCTTAATCTTGCATTCCCCTGCTTCTGTCTTAGCAGCAATTATAGCAACAAGCATACCGCTGAAAAGCTTTTTTGATGTACCCTTGAACTCATCGTAATCTGTGCTGTCACCATTATCAAGACCAACTAAACGTCCTGCTCCAGTAACTTCAATGTTCATGCGGCTTCTTGCGTTTGCAACGAAAGTACCATTTTTATCAATGGTTGATATTGTAACGAAAACCAAGTCCTCACCATCTGCATTGAATGAAGTTTTATCAGCATTAAGGATAATCTTTTCACCATCACCAAATGATTTCCTGATATCCTCAGCAATTTTATTCCCATCCTTGTCATAACCAATTGCTTTAAGCGTGCCCTTTTTATATGGCAGCTGCCAGCTGCAGTTCAGTGTTTCACCATTAACAAGGTCAACACTTTGTGTACCAATAAGCTCATCATCAAGATATAGTTCAACCTTAGCGCAGGTTGTATATGCAAAAACATCAATCAGCTGACCATCATTAAAATCCCAGTATGGAAAAATATGAAGTACATTAGCATTCTCTTTCCACATTGACTCATAAATATAGAATTGGTCCTTTTTAAATCCTGCTGTGTCAACCTGACCAAAGTAGGAATTTTTTGTCCAGTATGGAGATGGCTCACCTAAGTAGTCTGTACCTGTCCAAATAAACTGACCGCCTGAAAACTTAGTATCACGCTCCATTTTTAAGTTATACTGAACTGTTCTGTCGCCCTGACCTGAACGTGAATTTTCAAGGCATGAACACTGAATATCCTCATATGTAATAACTGCCTGTGATGCAGGAAAATGATAAATGCCACGGCTTTGCACTCTTGATGCAGTTTCACTTCCATAAATAAACCAGTCAGGATATTCATTATGATGATCCTCATACTTAGCTTCAATGTAGTTATATCCAACAACTTTAAGCACATCAGCACTGTTCTGTGCTGGCTCCCACCACATATAATTCGAGCCGATTGTAGCGGATGCATTTTTATTCGGGTCATGCTTTAAAACGTTGGCATTAAGCATTTTAGCGCATTCAAGTGACTCCTCAGGACGACAGTGTGTATCGTAAATTTCATTGCCGATACTCCACATTATAACTGACGGATGATTTCTGTCACGACGCACCCATGATTCAACATCAGTAGGTGCATATTCGTCAAAAAATCTAGCATAGTCATACTTTGTCTTGGAAAGCTGCCACATATCAAAAGCTTCAGAGCAAATGAGGATACCAAGCTCATCAGCAAGCTCCATCATTTCCTTTGCAGGCATATTATGAGAAGTTCTAACTGCATTAACACCCATATCCATCATAGTTAACAACTGACGCTTTAGTGCCGCTTTATTAAACGCCGCACCCAATGCACCTAGGTCATGATGCAGACAAACACCATTAAACTTAACCTGTCTGCCATTGAGGAAAAAGCCGTCATGAGTAAACTCAATCTTTCTGAAACCTACATTGCATGATACCTCATCAAGAAGTATATCACCGTCATAAAGTGCAGATACAAGTGTATATACAGCAGGATTTTTTATATCCCAAACATCAGGTATAAGTGATGTAAAGCAAATCTTGCCATCGCTATAAACGCAAGCACCAGTGCATAAAGCATTGCCATCTTTACCTACGATAGTGTTCTTAACTTCAAGGCTCTTGTTTTCAGAATTAACAACTTCCCATGTAATTTCAGCATTCCATGTGTTATCGTCATTCTTAAACGCAGAGAAATATATGCCATCAGGGGTAAAATGCTCTTTTTCACGAACAATCATATAAACAGGACGGAATATTCCTGCTCCTGAATACCATCTTGAGTTTGGTGCATGGTGACGAACTATAACAATCATCTCATTTTCGCCTGCATGAACGAATTTTATTGCATCAAATTCAAATGTAGAGTAGCCATATTTCCATTCAAACGCTAGTTCACCATTAATATACACGCTTGAATTCATGTATACACCCTCGAAACGAAATGCCACATTTGGCTCATTTCCTGTCAGTGTGAAATTCTTCTTATAAATGCCATTTGAGGACTCATAAAGGTTTGCAGTCTGATGAATTAGCCAGTCATGAGGAATGTCAATTGCCATGTAATCAATGTTTTTTATACCCTCAAACTCTGTATTCATGTCCTGTTTTGAGAAAATCCAATTATCGCAGAATAGTTTTTTTATAGCCATTAAAAACTCAAATCCTTTCCGTTACAAAAAAATTTACTAAATATATTATAATATACCTTTACAAATGTGTCAATCAATGATATTATCATACTATAATAATATGAACATCTTGAGTGACAAAACTAAAGAGGGTGAGTTGTAATTATGTCTGAGATGTTTTATACGATTTTAAACAAAGAAAAGTCATTGCCATACTATGTCAAGGGAATTGGTGTGAATTATGTTCAGGGTGATATTGACAGACAAGAAACAGGTCATGAGGATGCTCAGCTTTTTTTCACATGCTCTGGTGAGGGTACGCTTGTTATGGATGGCGTTACATATGCGATGAAATCAGGGTCTGCGCTGTTTTTGCCAAAGGGTTACAAGCATGAATATCATCCGCTGCCAAATCAAAAATGGGTAACATACTGGGTATCTTTCAGTGGTCAAGGTGTTAATGAAATGCTTGATATAATTAATTTGCAAACCGCAAAGTTTATGGAATTTTTGAGTATTGACAGGATATGCCGCATAATGAAAAGGATTATCAAAACGCTTAAATCCGACCGTATTTACGGTAATTATTATGCATCCGTTTATCTTTATGAACTATTTGTTGAGGTCAATAAGCAAATGCACAACATAGTATCAGAGAATGATTTTAATGCAGATAATAGAATGGTTTTGGTTATCGATTATATTGAGGAGCATTATCATGACAAGATAAAGCTGCAAACGCTTTGTGTAATATCTGATTTATCAGAACAGCATTTGTGCAGACTTTTCAAGAAATATCTTGACACAAGACCAATGGAATATTTAGAAAAGCTGCGTATTAATGAGGCAAAGAAAAAACTTATGTCAACAAACAAGGCAGTGCAGATTATAGCTGAGGATGTTGGATATGAGAATGCGGCATATTTCTCGAAAATTTTCAAGTCACATGAGGGTATGACGCCAACCGAGTTCAGAATGACTTTTAATCAGAAAGGGATTTTATAAGAAATGAAAACAAAAAAGATTTTAACCTTAATTCTCGCACTTTGTATGCTGTCAGCGACAGGATGCAACACAGCTTCAACTGATGGTGATACTGGAATGTCAACCACAGCAGCAAACGAAACTGAAATTGTTAATGACGGTAATTATTATGCATCCGCTGAAAATGTAAAGCTGATTGGACGTACATATTATGACGACACCAACACGCTTTGGTGTGCATTATCCGGCAGTGGCATCGAGTTTGAATATACAGGCAAAAAGATCGAGCTTACTGTTAAGGGTGACAGCTCCGTTTCTGCTGGTAACTTTGACGGCAATCCACGAATTGCCGTTTATATTGATGGCGAGCGAGTTATGGACGAAATGCTTAATACAAGTGATAAGACATTTACTTTTGCCGAGAGTGCTGAAACAAAGACATCAATAATCAAGATTATTAAGCTTTCTGAAGCAGCTAACTCCACTTTTGGCATTACAAATATAAAAATTGGTACAGATGAAACTATTAAGCCAACAGCGAATAAGGATATGCTGATTGAATTTATCGGCGACTCAATTACTTGCGGTTATGGTGTTGACGATGAGGTTAAGGAAAATCATTTTTCCACAAAAACCGAGGATATCACAAAGACATATGCATATAAAACAGCCGAAGCGTTAAACGCTGATTACAGTATGTTTTCATTCAGCGGTTATGGTATTATTTCAGGATATTCAGGTGATGGCAAAAAGGTTGCTGCACAGCAGCTCCCGAAGTATTATTCAAAGGCAGGACATTCATATGGCAATATGAACGGCAAGCAGCTTTCCTCTGTTGAGTGGGATTTTACTACTCGTGAGCCTGATATTATCGTTATAAACCTTGGTACAAATGATGATACATACTGCAAGGATGCCGAGAAAAAAGATGAATATGCAGCAGCATATGTAGAATTTTTAAAGCAGGTTCGTGAGAAAAATCCTAACGCAAAAATTATATGTACATTGGGAATTATGGGTGGCAATTTATATCCATATATTGAAACAGCAGTAAGCACTTATACCAATGAAACAGGCGACATGAATGTTACATCCATGCAGTTTGCAAATCAGAACATGGCAGATGGAATTGCTGCTGACTGGCACCCGTCCGATAAAACACATACCATTGCTTCAGAAAGGCTTGTTGATGAGCTTGTATCGTTAGGATGGGCATCGAAATGAGGATAAAATATTTTTTAGCTGTATTATTAATTCCAATGCTAATGCTAAATGGGTGCAGTAACGCTGATGTTAAAAGCACAGATGTTACCGAAACATTGGCAGAAACCAAAACAGAAACTACACAAAGGAAGGTATACGAAGTGGATACGACAAAAAAACTAATTGCGCTTACATTTGATGATGGACCAAACATCACGACGACTGTTCAGGTACTTGATGTGCTTGAAAAATACGAAATACCAGCATCCTTTTTTCTAGTTGGAAGTAATATAAGCGACACAACCGCAGAAGTTGTTAAGCGTGCATTTGAAATGGGATGTGATATTCAAAATCACTCGAAAACTCATTCCGATATGACAAAAATGACCGCTGAAGAAATTACCACTGAAATTGATTTTACGTCTGATGAAATTGAGAAAATTGTTGGGGTAAAACCTGCATATTTCCGTCCGCCATATATTGCCGTAAACGACACCATGCTTGAGAGCATCAGATTGCCGTTTATTTGCGGCTTTGGTGCTAATGACTGGGATGATACCGTGTCGGCTGAAACCCGTGCAGAAAAGATAATTACGCAGTCCTGTGACGGCGGTATTATTCTCCTCCATGATATGCAGGGTAATTCCAAGACTGTTGAGGCTTTAGACACAATTATACCAACGCTCATCGCTGACGGCTATCAGTTTGTTACCATATCCGAGCTTTTCAATGCAAGAGGTATTGATGGCATGGAAAACAGGTATGTTTTCAGTAATGTAATGCAGACAAACGTGTATTAATAAAAATGAGAAAAGGCTGTTACGAAAATGTAACAGCCTTTTTAAGTTTAAATCAAAATCAGAAATCGTCAGTTGACTCTGCTTCCGCATCAGCATCAGCATCAAGCTTATCAAGCTCAGAAATGCCCTCATCAATATTATCGCAATCTTCGCAGTCATCGCAGTCCTCGAAGTAGATTTCATCATCTTCTTCAAAGTCATAGTCAAACTGTTCCAACTCTTCACGTTTTTTCATAGCATAAATTGCAGCAGCAGCACCGGCAGCAGCAGCAGCGATAGCCAAAAAAGCAACACCAAAACCCTTCATTATTACATCTCCTTTGTTAGTTAGTCCATTGAATGTACTTTAAGTATACCACATATTTCTAAACATTTCAATCCTATTTTTAATATATTTTGCACAATTTTTATGCAAATATGTTATACGTTGCAAAAAAGGCAAAAAAATAGCAGGACACGTGTCCTGCAAAAAATAAAATGAAATTAAGAAAATATGTGTAGAACAAAAGAAAGGAGACAACAAAACGGATGTTAAACTATATAAATAGTATTAGACAATTCCTAACATCAAATATATTATAAACCATATTTGGCAATACGTCAACAGTTTCAGAGCATTTTTTTTAGTTTCGTATGATTGCACAACAAACTACCATTTATTATATAGCTTATCACCAATATTAAACAATAAAAGTTTGCAGAATACGGAACAAACGTATTACTTTAGAATGATTTTTATCCATATCCTACACATTTTATCCAGTATATCATTTTAGATTAATTTATTATTATAACACACTTTTTTATATTTGTCAATACTTTTTCGCTTTACAAATAATAATTTCCACGATTTAAATTACAATAAGTATATGAAAAGCAGCTAAAAAGCAGGGTTTATACAAAATAAAATATTCAAAATATTTTAGATTTTATTTTTATACGCTTTGTTGTTTAGATGGTTTTGATTTTCTTAGCAAAAGCAATCCGATTACCATTACAACTGGGAATACAATACCCATCAAAAGTCCGCTTGATAGATTACCGCCCGCAGCGTTGGAAACCAACCCAACAACAGCAGGCCCTGCTGCACATCCTACGTCGCCGAATAAGGCTAGTAAAGCAAACAGCATAGTTCCACCCCTTGAACACTCCTTAGCGGCAATACTAAACGTACCAGGCCACATTATACCTGTACATAAACCACACAATGCGCAGCCTGCCAGTGACAATAGCGGATGAATATCAGTTCCTGCAAGAATATAGCATACAATGCACCCAACAGAGCTAATAACCATCAGACGCTTAAGCTTGATCTTATCGCTGAATTTACCATATAAAAGTCTTGCAACACCTGCTAGTACCGCCATTGCACATGGTCCTGCAATATCCCCTGCTGTTTTTGATATATTAAGTCCCATCTCGGCAAAAGCGGACGCCCACTGGCTCATCGCCTGTTCAGCGGCGCCGGCACAAATCATAAGAACACCTAAAAGCCAAAATATTTTCATAGAAAACAGTTTTCTTGCAGGGATATCCTCACCGTCCTCATTAAGCTTGTTTATCGGAACAAGCATAAAGAAGAAAACATTGAATGTCGGTATTATCGCCCATATAACAGCAAGCATACGCCAGTTTTCAATGCCAGCAGCTTTAAAAAACAACGTTGACACTATAATTACAAAAACCATTCCCCACATATAAAATGAATGAAGAATACTCATTGCCGCTGATTTTTTCTCAGTAGGACAAGCCTCAACAATAGGGCTGATAAGCACTTCTGTTAATCCGCCGCCAACAGCATATATTGCAATAGCAGTCAAAATCCCTGCATATGCATTTGAAAATACATATGGAAAAATTGCTAATCCAACTAAGCCAGCCGCAACAAAAACGTGTGCTGCACATATCGACATTCTATATCCAACCTTATCAACAAGCTTAGCACAAAATGCATCAATTAAAAGCTGGATACCGAAATTCATTGTAACAAGAAAAGCTATCTGCTCAAGAGTTATATTAAAGCTTTTTTGAAATGTTACAAATAATAGCGGTACAAAATTATTTACAATAGCCTGCGAAATATACCCGACATAGCAAGCATATATTGTATGGTTGTAGTTAAATTTACTTTTCACAAATTTATGTCCTTTCAGAAAAAACAAGGCTGTCAAAAGACAGCCTTGTAAAATATTATTATTGCGTTACATAATCGCAAGGGTTGTAGTATTTACCATTACCAGAGCGAACTTCAAAATGCAAGTGATTACCGCTTGAGTCGCCAGTACTGCCAACATAACCAATAAGCTGACCCTTAACAACATAGTCACCCTCAGACAAGCCATCAGCAATATATGACATATGTGCATACATACAAACATTTCCATCATCATTATCCATGACAATGTGGTTACCATAACCACTGCCCCAGCCTGATGAAACAAGTGTATCGATTGTACCGTTTGATGCAGCATAAATTGGAGTTCCGTATGGTGCTGCAATATCAATACCCTTATGTCCTCTTCCATCACCCTGATATGCTGAGATATAGCCGCCGCCAACAGGCCAGAAATAATCGCCTGAGCCGCCGCTGCCCTCACTGACAGGAGTAATAGTTTTACGAGTACCAACACGTGCATACTGTGTTACAGGCTCAGATACAATTTCTTCGCTTAGAATTTCACGGCTAACAGCCTTGCCATTTTTATAAGTAACAAGAGCATAAATTCTCTTTTTACCCTCAACACCTTTGACATCAATTTCTGTTTCACCCTTATACATATCGTCATCATCAGTGTAAACAGTATCAAAATCAATAGTTTTCTTATAAGTAACTTCTTTAGTAATAAGAGGCTGCAGGTAAGGAACTTCAGCGCTTAACTGAATAATTGCACCAATAGGACAATTTTCAGTAATATCCTCAATAATCTCACCTCTGTGAGTGATAAAACACTGCTTGAGCTCATCTTCAGTCATGTTATTATCTCTTGAAATCTGCCAAGGATTATCACCTTCCTGAACCTCATAATAAACAGGTTCGGAAACAATTGAAGTGAATATATCGATAATATCCTGTTGTGAACAAATATCATCAGGACTTACATACTGTTCATATCCATATTCAATTTCCTTGTCAAAGCCAACAGAAACAACATCTTCAGTCAAATACTGTGCTTTCATGGAATTTAAATATTCTTCAATTTTATTAAATTCAGTAACAGCACCGATTGATTCGCCATTTACAGTAACAGGATATGCTCTGATTTTATCAGATTCAACATCATCAAACGATTCACTGCCCAAACTAAACGTTTCAAACACAGGTATATCGCTGTTGTTTTCAATAAAATCAAGCTCGGGAAGCTGTTCAGCTTCAGCTATCATATTAACTAATTCATTTTCATCAATAACCTCATCAACAGAAGTAAGAGGAGTTATCGAAAAAGTTGCTGCAACAGGATTTTGTGAACCTGTATCATAATATGTAGCACGTCCCGATATAGTTTTCTGCGCTTCATCAATAATAGATTCAGTAGTTACAACGCCAAGTGTCTGACCGTTATATCCAACTGAAATGCCATAATCAACGGATGCAGTCTTATTTACAACTGACACAAGCAATGCAACAGCCAAAACAGGTGCAGCATGATTAATTAAAGTACGCAAAGTGTTTTTATTCTGTCTTAAATCTCCTGCGAAATCAACCAAAAGAAGTGAAACAGCCTTTTTAAATCCAAGCTGTGACTTTCTCTTAGAAAATTTCTTCTCAGTTTCAACAACCGATTCAGTAAATGCAACAAACTTTTTGCCAAAGCCGCGTAAAACTCTTTTCAAAGCATAATGAATATTGTGTTTTAAAGGTGCTAAAAGCAATGCCGTCTTCTGTAAAACCTTTACAGTAAGCTGGATAGACTTAAATGCAGTAACCTTAGCAGTTCCTGTAACAAGTGCACCGACATTTGTTATAAGCATCTCAAATTTATTTGAGCTATTTATAGCAGAATCATCTGTTTTTTGTTCTGTCGAAGAGTCATCTGTTAAACTCAACTCATGACGTTCTTCGTTCATTAAAACATCTCCTAACTGTTAAAATTGGAATTTCTATCTCTTTATTCCATTTATTAAATATCATAATTATTCAAATTATCCAAAAGAGTTACAAAACAGTAACATCTTTTAACATTATACCTCTTTTTTGAGAAAAATCAACACCGCTGCCAATATAATAATATTTAGTTCATCTTTTTTGGCGTTATTAATAATTATATTCCACATTTTTAGCTACTTTGCCACATCAATATCTATAAAATGCACACTTATGTTATACGTAAGTAAAAGCCACACCTATATATTTAAGATATGTTTAATCACAAAATTAATAAAAGCTGCTTAAACTACATATTTAAACGTTTACATACGGTTACAAAATGGTTACAGTTGTAACTTTTTACGTTGATTACACTAACTAATGTTTTCTACAAGCCTTGCCATATCATCACGAATTTCCGAAACTAGTCCGATTTTTTCTTTTGTAACAGGATGAACAAAGCTTAATTCACCGCAATGAAGTGCCTGTGCTGAAATATCCTTTGTAATTCCGCCATACATATTATCGCCCGCAAGCGGATAACCTATATGTGAAAAATGCACCCTTATCTGATGTGTTCTGCCTGTTTGAAGTTTAACACGAACGAGCGTATATTCATCATTTCCCTGTATAATAGTATAGTCAGTAACAGCATCCTGTCCATCGTCACGAACAACACGCTTTATAATAGACTCATCCTCACGTCCTATCGGTGCATTTATACGTCCGCTCTCATTTATCACACCACATACCACAGCAAAATAAATCTTATCTATATTGTGCTGGAGCACATTTGCAGAGTGTGCATTTTTTGCAACTGCACATAATCCTGATGTATCTCTATCCAGTCTGTTTATTGGCCTGAATGTGTACTCTGGATATAAATAAGAAAAATAATTTCCAAGTGTATCCCCCTGATGCTTTATTGACGGGTGCACAGGCATACCAATCGGCTTGTTAAAAACCACAACATCATCATCGTCATATACAATAGGGACATTAAGCGCTGAATTAGCCTCAAGCACCTTGCTATCCTCCATTGCAATAGAAATAACATCGCCTGTTTTTACACTATCCACGGTGCGTATATGTACACCATTGCATGTGATACCATCCTCCGTACGTTTTAATTTATTAACAAGGCGACGGGAGACACCTCTGATTCTCAGAAGTTCTCCCGTTGAAAAATTATTTTCATTTTCCGAAACTATAAAGCTTATTTCTCTTTTCAAACCTTTTTCCCCTACGATATATGTTTTTATGAATACTGTTTAAATCTTGAAGATGAAACCTTTGGCTTGTCCTGTATAGTGCCATGAAAATCAGAATAATTCTCGATTATTTCATTTACTGCACCTGAATATACCAGCATCATATACGGAATTATAAAAATTGAGGGAAAAATTAAAATACATGGAATAAACCACTTAACCATTGACATAATAATTTCAATCATATAACTTTCCCTGCCATACATCATTTTCTCGCCATTCTTAATTATTTCCTTTGACGAGCGATCTGGATTTTGAGCATAAATATACGGAACTAATCTATATCTTAACGTGAAAATATAATAAACAGCCACCAGGCAGCAAGCAGTCAGAATAATAAATACAGTTGAAACAGTATACCAAACAGCGCCATACTTTTCAATAATTATATTCCAAAGAAAAATTTCCAAAAGTCCAATAAAAATAAGAGGTATTCCAAATAAAATCTTTTTAATAGCTAGTATAACTTCGATTTTTATAGTATCAAAAAATCTTTTTGAACTTGTATAGCAAGTAAACAAGCTGCTCGCCTGAACAGAATTACCCTTCGCATTTTGCAGCAAATACCAGCATTTACCGAAATTAAACGGTATTTTTATTATATATGAAACGATTAACAAAAATACTGTATAAATGATTATTTTAACAAGCTTGACCGCTAATATACCATCAGTTTTTAATGAATATAAATTAGTTATACCCACTGTTAGAAGCGCTATGGCAATCCATATAACAAAGATAAGAAGTACATAACCAAAATTCATAAAGTATATTCCAGTTGTCTCACCCCAGCAAACCGAAAGCCTGTCTAATGCATTTTTTTTCAATTGCTGACTGCCTTTTAAAGCCATGAACTTCCCTCCTCATAAATTATTAAAATCATTCTTCAATATTTGGTATCTTACCAAGAATTTCAAAAGTATTTCCATTTTGCCATAACATTGCTGTTACCATGATTTCATAACCCTCACCGACACCGCAAGCCAAATCCATTGGATTATATTTTGGCATTCCAAAGCATGACATCATGTTCATCAGTATACCCGAATGAGTCACAACGCCAGCATGAGTAATCCCCTCACGCATCATATCATTTATTATTAAATCAAGAGCATTATAGCATCTCGCCATCATATCACGTAAGCTTTCACCGTTTGGAGGCGGATTATCAAGTCCGCCTTTTAACCATTTTTTATAACTTTCAAGTTCTATCAGATTATCAACAGACAATCCCTCAAACACGCCAAAATCCATTTCTCTTAAATAATCACAAATTACAATTTGCCTGTCAGGAAACATTATTTCAGCTGATTGTATTGCTCTTATCAACGGACTGGAATACACTCTCTGTACTATTGGATATTCATATAAATCATATTTATTCTGAAGTTCCTCCATCCCTGCTTCCGATAGTGGATAATCGGTTTTCCCTATATAAATTCCTTTTTCATTCGCATCAGTTTGACCGTGACGAAGAAAACTAATTCTGTAACCCTTCATAAATGTAATTATTCCCTTTCTGAATATTTATATATGACTTTAATAATTTTATCATAAAGCTTATTGTTTAAATTTAATTATGATATTTTTATATACTAATACATATTTATTATAACTCATTTCCATCAAATACACAAGTAAATTTTTTTCGTTAAGAAACACTGAATAAACCCAATGTGATTTTTTACTGCATATTCACTTTTTCTCAGAATCATCTCAAATTACATGTGCAATATATACTACATAACCCTATATATCCAATAACAACGTTGTGTATTTTCACTTATTTGATTTTTTTTTGCAAAAAGTGTTGACAGATGGGTTGTTTTGTAGTATAATAATTTACGTTGCACAAACCGATTATGTAAATCGCTTAACATGGCGGTATAGCTCAGTGGCTAGAGCAACCGGTTCATACCCGGTAGGTCGTAAGTTCAAATCTCACTGCCGCTACCATTTTAACGTCATGTATCGTGACGTTAATTATTCGGCCCGTTGGTCAAGAGGTTAAGACGCCGCCCTTTCACGGCGGAATCATGGGTTCAATTCCCATACGGGTCACCAGCTTAGAACTAAGGAGAACACGCAGATACGTGTTTTCTTTAGTTGTTTTTATCGCAAATTTTACGTTTGGGTCTTACTTGGGACTTATTCTAACGTGTCGTAACTTCTCCTGTCATTTTGTAATGGCAGGATTTTTTGTTATGCAGTGCTTTTCTGGGTGGTGTTTTCATCAGATATAGGTTGCTCTGGTTTCTTTGTGAAACTGAGTGCATTTGCAACAGCATCACATGCTTTTACTTGATTTTCCCTGAACATATGGCTGTACAGATTTAAAGTTGTCGAAACCTGGGTGTGACCTAATATCCCCGAAACTGTGGTTGGATCAATACCTGCACCGATAAGCAGACTGGTATGTAGATGTCGGAATTGATGAATACCATAGAACGGAAAATCATGCTTTTCACAAAACTCTTTGAGCCATCCATATGGAGTTTGCGGATTCATTGGAGAACCCTCCCACTTCACAAAAAGCCTGTCGGTATCGTTCCACTTATCCCCTAATTTTTTACGTTCAGCATCCTGTTCCGCTTTGTATTGAAGTAGTAAACTGATAATTTCCATAGGAACCTTAATAAAACGCACCGAGCTTTCTGTTTTGGTGGTATCAGTATAAATACCTTTGGCTTTTGTGTAATTGGATGTACGTTGAATGTGGATAACACCAGTATTGAAATCAATATCTTTCCACTCAAGTCCAAGCATTTCACCACGACGCATACCACTATAAATATCTAAACTAAAAAATGCTTGATATTTCAATGGTGCAATTTGTAGCAGCTTGATAAAATCCTCGGTTTGTTCAATTGTTAGTATTTTACGCTCCTTCTTGCCGCCTTTAGGAATAGTAACACGTCTGCAAGGATTATCAGTCAGCATGTCCATCTTAATAGCATAATCAATAACAGTAGAAATGAACGATAAATAGTGTATCATAGTCTTTCGTGATAAAGCTTTACCAGTATTTTGATTTACACCATCTTTGGCAAGACTATTAATAAACTTTTGAATTTCACGAGTTGTGATTTTATCTAATCGAATGTGTCCCAATACTGCATATACTCTTTTTGTAAGCTGTCGCTGACGAGTAAATGTAGTGCTTTTCAGATTAAGTTTTGCATAATCTTCAAACCATTCCTCAGCAAAAGTTTCAAACTTTACTGCCGATACAACCTGTCCATGCTTGCAGTCCTCTTCAAATAGTATCGCTTGACGTTGTACTTCCTTTTCGATTTGCTTTTCGGTCATTCCTGGCTCTGGTGTCCATGTCATTTTCTGTGCCACCTGTTTTCCGTCAACTTTGTATCCACAAGATACTTTAATTCGATATGAGTTTCCTCTTTTTTCAATTGATGCCATTGGGCAATCCTCCTTTATGAGTTTCGACCATCAGCATATTTCTGCTATATACATTTTATCACTTTACCATGTGATGTGTCAAGTAGTATTTTAATATTTATGGCATTATATGCGTATGTCTGTCACTTGTCGTTTTTATCATATTATCACATTTTTATCTTCCATGCGATTTTTTCTTAACAGCAAGTTGCTGCTTTTCTTCCTCCTGCTTTTTCTTAAATTCATCTACAAGTCTAGAAATATAGTCACCCTTAGAAATTTCATAATAAGTGTTAGCAGCATTTGTAAAGCTATCATATAATTTCTTGCATTGATTAAATTGCTCAGTCAAAATTGCAATTTTTTCATCATGGGATTGTTTCAATGCACGAACATGTTCAATATCACATTCATCATCTACACGAACACGTTCAGCAGTCTGTTTGTACATTTCAAATGAAACCTTTTCAGTAGGAGTTAGCTCCGCCTTAGATTTAAGTTCAAAATATTTTTCACAATGACTTATAACAGAAGCTATCTTCTCTGTATGACTTTGAAGTTTATTAAGTTCTTCTCTTGCATTTTCATATGCTAGCTTTGTTGATTCAATCTTACCCTCAAGTTCACCAATTGACGAAATATGTTCACGATTTATTAGAGTAAGGCATTCACCCATCTTGTAAACGGTTATATCGTTTGTTATAGAGTATGGCAAATCATTATTGTACTTTTTCGGAACAATCTGATTACTCTCGACAAGCTTGCTTACTTGATAAATCCTATCATAGAATATCTCGTTTAGTTCGTTGATGTCACGAGTTGGTTTACTTGTAATGGCATCTTCAATTCTTGCAGCAAGATTATCTTCATTGTATTCGTCACCAAGAGTTTTTAAACGGACAAAACGTTGCTGACCGTCTGCCTTAACCGAAATATATTTGCCACGTTTTACTTCATACCCTTTGAGTTCAAGTTCAGAAAGCAACTCATCAAGATTTTTAACCGAGCCGATAAGCATATCAATCTCATCACGAATAAATTGCTTCCACGATGTACCTTTCTTCTTATGCGACCACTCATTGTAAGCCATACTTTTACTCTTGCTTTCATTCGGAACGATTGATTTTATACCGAATGCAAGGCATGTTCTATCAGAATACTCACGAATTTTGTTTCGAGTTTTCATGTTGTCATTGAATTTTTCTCCACTTATTGAGTATGTGTTCAGAATGAAATGATTGTGGATATGATTTTTATCAACATGAGTTGCAATAACAATCTGACAGTCATCACCGAAAGTTCTGCGTGCAAATGCTTTGCCAATTCTGTGAGCAAGCTTAGGAGTGATGTTTTCTTTCGGATCAAAACTTTGAATATAGTGAATTGCTTTAACGTGACCTTTACCCTTTTTGGGGAAAGGCTCGTTAAATTTTTTGCCTGAATAATGCTCGTAAACCATCTTCATATTCAAATATGTGTCCTTTGCATTTGTCACACAATTGAGCGAGGCTGTGTAAAGTAGGTCGTCTGTTTTATCAGGATTTAATATGTAAGCTATGCTGCGATTGACGGAATGGTGGATGCTAACTGACTTAAGATATGGCATAGGGTTAGGTAGTCCTCCTGTAATTTATAAATGTCGTCCAAGTAAATGTTATTTATCTCATTGGCTTTTCGTGCTATTTGATTGACATTGTTGCCAATGGAACGAATTGAATTTATCATGGGTGTTATGTTTCTGAAATCAAGATTTATGATTTTTCCATCAACAGCCATTCGGCGAATGTACTCACTTGTCTGCATGGATAATTCAGATGCTTGCTTTTCAACCTTGCTCCATTCAATCATATCGAATATGACCTCTTTACGTTTTACTTCTTTGAATCTTCTCAATAATTTTTCCTCCAGTCATTAAAAGCGGTCTTAGGTGCAACATAAAATATATGGATTTTGATATTTAACGCTACTGCTGTTAAATATAATTTTTAGGGGGTGCCCACTTAAAATTTTCAAAACCCGAAAGTATACATATACTTTCTCTGCTTGCTCAACATACCCAAAACCATAGTATACGGCTACTGTAAAAACTCGTTTTTTCGTTCTTATCAGTAGCCTTATATTTTTTATGCAGCAGTGCCATTCAAAAACTCTAATAGCGATGATTTACATATTAGAATTTTTCCGTTCTGACCTGTTCCAGTTCTTACGGATTTTATCTTGTTTTGCTTCACAAGCTGACGTATGGTGTGCTCAGAAAGACCTGTTGCAATTTCAGTACATTCCTTTATAGTAAGCATTTCAATTACATTGTTTTGTGTTACAGATATTTGTGGTTTGAGATTATCATCAACGATAATTATTCTATCCAGTAAAGCTACCACTTCTGCAATGATTTCATTTTTCTGTCTTAATGTCAAATGGCATGTTCCTTTCTAAGTGCAATCTTATCAATGAGAGCGATGTACTTCCACTGTTCCTCCTCGTTCATTTCAAAATGCATACGACGCACCATGGTTTGTTCCGATATATCAAGCTCATGTGCTAGCTCCCATTGATATACTTTTCTTTCCTTAAGTTCATCTCTGATTATTTCATTAGCCATTATAATGACCTCCATATTTTTATTTGATAAATGCTGTGATGTTAAAATTTCAAACAAGGCGGCGAAACATTGTTGGTTTTATTAATTAGCATTATCGTTATTAAAGTATAACATAAAAGTTTAACTCATGCTGTATATGCCATAATCAGAATTTTTGAGATTTTTTGTGGGTGTTATTTTATATATGGAATTTTTCAAGTTTACTTTTTGTGGAGTGTATGTTATAATGAGTTTAACATTTAAAATATTTATGAGGGGTGAATATCATGCAAGTCATTTTTATACGTCACTGTGAACCTGATTATACTCAGGTTATGGATCGAAATTTTATCGGTCATGGAATTGATATGGCACCTCTTACTCAAAAAGGCAAGGAACAAGCTTTTGTAGTTGCAAATGATAAGCGACTTGAAAATGTTGAGTTGATTTTGTCATCACCATACACTCGTGCTTTACAAACTGCTGCAATAATTTCAAAGCAATGTAATATTCCACTTGAAGTCGAAACGGATTTGCATGAATGGTTACCAGATTTGAGCCACACATTTTCAAGCATGGAAATGAAATCTGAAAATTTTAAGCTATTTGCTAAGAACAAAGGTAAATGTCCAAGCAATTCACCTTTGCAATATGAAGAATATCAGCATATGTTTGACAGAGCAAATAATTGCCTAAAAAAATATCTTTCATATGACAAGATAGCTGTTGTTACTCATGGTCTTGTACTTTCAGCCTTTTGTTATCCTGCTCATACCCAATGGGGTGACATTGTTGAGTTTGAATTTACTGATGATTTGAAGTGGCAAGGTTGGGCTGATACTTAATATAAATTAAAAGAGGTTGATATAATGCTTATACCACATTTACATTTTAAAGGAACTTGCAGAGAAGCGATAAATTTATATGAAACTGCATTTAACATAAAAGCTGAATCAATAATAACCAGCCGTGAATATGGCTCGAATGAACCTGACGCTGATAAAACTATCGCACACGCTGTAATGTCTATTCATGGTCAGAAAATTTTTCTCAATGACCGTTTTGGAAAGGCAGATGTATCCACAGACATAGCTGTCCATTTGATTATTATGTTTAAGTGTACAGACGATTTTATGTCATGCTATAATATTTTCAAGGATGAATGCACTATGATCGATCCGTTGAAAGAACTGCCATATAGTGAACTGTCGATACAATTTATTGATAAGTTTGGTGTTCAATGGGGGTTTATGGTGGGATAAATATATTCCTAATTACATTTATGGTGAGGTATTACAACATGAGTATTAGAAATGCTGCTAAAGCAATTATAATAAACGGAGATAAGATTTTACTCAATAAGTGCCATAATGAATTTATTGGTGATTATTTTTGTTTGGCTGGCGGTGGTCAAAACCAATACGAAACAATGGCTGAAGCTGTACAAAGAGAATGCCTTGAAGAAACTGGTTACGACGTAACAGTTTATAGATTTGCAGCAATATTTGAAATGATTTATGATTTCGACAAACTAAAATCGAACTCTGACTATACTCATAAAATATATAATATTTTTATTTGTCACATTGATAATAAAGCTATAAATATTCCAACAGAAATTGATACTAATCAACTTGGGTATGAATGGATTGCGATTAATGATTTGAACAAGATTAATTTGCAGCCAAAAACATTAGGAGAAAACATTACTCAGATTATAAATAGTACTACGCCCATTTATCTTGGTTCTGAACGAACATTATGTGAATATATTGTATAGATGAATACTATTCAAATATCAATACACCCACCAGTTGAGTTTATATAAAACAAGCAGTTATTGACGATATAGGCAAAATCATATACACTGTAAGTACGGTACCGAATATAAGAAATGAGGTAATTTATATGAGCACAATTGGCACTAACGTAAAAAGGCTACGTGAAGAAAATAAAATTACACAAGAACAGCTTGCTACTGCTTTGAACATTTCATATCAGGCTGTCAGCAAGTGGGAAACTGGAGCAACTATTCCAGACACTCTATTACTTCCTAGCATTGCAGAATTTTTTGGTATTACAATTGATGAATTATTTAGACCAAATATGGTTGCATATCGTCATAAGGGACACCGTTTATTTGCAGTTTATGAAAGTCACCCATCATCAGAAAATTTTTATGCAGCAGAAAGTGAAATGCTAAAGGTAATTAATTCTGCTGCACCTGACAGCGACTTATATTTTCAAGCAGAGGATTTACGAACACTTGGTAATCTCTATAATTATCATATGTCATACTGTCGTGATACAGCCGTTAAGTATTATGATAAAGCAATTGTAATGGGTAAACCAATGAGAAAAAAACTTTATGCTTGTTTTGAACAGCAGAAAATTTATTTCATGTCACAAATAGGTCGTGGTCAGGAATGTGTTGATAATTATACTACACTTATTAATTCAGAACCTGATAACTGTGAGAATTATATTTGTGCTATTCTGTCCCTATACTGCTGTGAAAAATATAATGATGCTGAAAAATTATGCGAAGCTGCTCTTTCAATGTGGGATGATAATGTTATGGTGTATTATCTGAGTGGTGATGTTTACCGTAAGCTTAAAATGTATGATAAAGCCTTTAAATATTGGGGGAAGTCACTTGAACTAAACAAAATCAAAACTACCCAAACAAATGAAAATGGTTTTATGGATGCAATGTATTCGATTGCTGATTGTTATATGGAAATAGGTGACAAAGGTAAGGCATATTCTGCATGGAAAAGGATTGCTGAACATCTTGATGAAATGGGGTTTACTGTTGAGAAAGAGTATGCTGTTCAGATGATGGAGAAGAATAAGTAAATTTTAAGGGAACTAAGCGTTTTTTCATGCTTAGTTCCCTTTGTTTGATTTATATTGCTGTTAGTATATATCAAAGATATCCTGTTATTGATTCCAATGTGTTTTAATTGATGAATCCTTGTATAATGAAAACATAGGGTTTCAAAATACATACCTTTCTTAAAATTTGTTTAATGTAAATAAGATAGCCCTATACTATCAACAGATGCTGTGGATTGGTTATTAATCCTACTGCGAAGAAATTCGACAGTTAACTTAGAGTCAACAACCACAGCTTTGTGCTAAATTTTTGATGAGTAAGATAACGCCAGACGTTTTATCTCGGGCAAGGATAAGAAGTACAAAATCTGTGGATAAAGAACAGCATCAAAAAATGCGAGGTAGAAAAATGATATTTATAGGAATTGATGTAGCTAAAGCAAAACATGATTGTTGTATCATTAACTCTGACGGAATAGTTTTATCAGGATTTTCATTTAACAATGACAGGCAAGGATTTGATAAGCTTACTGATGAAATCAAGAAAGTTTCACACAAGAAAGATAATTCAGATGTAAAAATAGGACTTGAATCTACCGGTCATTACAGTACAAACATCACCAATTACCTCATGCAAAAACGTCTAAGCGTTAGGATTTTCAATCCGTTGCAAGTAAGTTTAATGCGTAAAGCACAAACATTACGTAAAACAAAGACGGACAAATCCGATGCAAAATTTTTGGCAACACTGCTTTTTTCCGAAGAGTCAAAGCCCTATCAACTACCAGTATTGACAGTTTCAGAACTAAAAATACTCACTCGGAACAGAAGTCGCTTAATAAAAATGAGAAGCAAATACAAGCTTAGCATTTCACGGCTTATCACTATACTTTTTCCAGAGTTGCCATCAGCTGTATGGTCGGTAAATCAAAAATCATGCTATGCACTTCTTCTTGAATACCCTACAGCAAATGATATTTCAAATGCTCATTTGACAAAGCTTACGAACTTGCTTTCTGCTAATTCAAAAGGAAAATACAATCGTGAAAAAGCCTTGCAAATCAGAGAATTAGCTGAAACATCAATTGGACTTTGTAGCAGAGCAACAGGTTTTGAACTTCAGCAAACAATACGTTTAATTCAAAATCTAAATGAAGAAATTGCTGTGCTTGACAGAGAAATCAAGAAAATTATGTTAGAGTTAAATTCACCAATTCTATCAATTCCAGGAATAGGTTTTATCCTTGGAGCAATTATTATTTCTGAAATTGGCAACATTAAAAACTTTGATAGCCCAAACAAACTTTTGAAATTTGCTGGCTTAGAACCGTCAGTTTATGAATCTGGAAATTACAAAGCAACAAAAACTCCAATGGTTAAACGTGGCTCACCTTATTTGCGATGGGCATTAATGCAGGCTGCAAGATTAGTTGCATATCGTGATAAAACATTTCGTGATTATCAAGATAAAAAGCTTGCTGAGGGAAAACATTTCTTTGTTGCACAGAGCCATGTTGCTAAAAAACTTGTCAGGGTTTTGTTTTCATTGCTTAAAAACAATCAAGTTTTTATTTCATCTCATAATGCATAATCCCTCATTTTTGTCATATATTATTCTTGCTTTTTCTCTCAAACAGGATAGTGCAATGCAGGAGTGCAACATGAGCGGTTTGTGAGGTTTTTCTTATGCGGATGAGGGTAGCTTTGGCTATCCTTTTTCTTTTCATCCGATTTGGAAAACCAATGCGTTAAACTCATAATTGAACTTGTGACTTTTTTCGACGTTATCTTCTCAGTAACGTCTTTTTGTCATGTGATTTTTTATTTTCATCCATTTCCTTTATTTTCTTTGATTTTTTTCTTAAATCACTTGACTTCATATAGTAAGTCTCCTTA
>JAVBOH010000026.1:0-6996 GCA_031550725.1 Oscillospiraceae bacterium | reverse complement strand
GAATTTCCATCCCGAATTTATACACAGGCAATGTGATTAAGTATATTATACCATCAAGAATAAGTGTACGGGGCAAAATAAAGAATAATTCTTTATTTATCATATTGCTGAAAGCTTTAATGTGCATTTAACAAAATTACCTCCAATACATACTGCGAAAAAAACCGAGATTCTTTCCATTTACTGCTTAAATCAGAGAATCAGGCAAAGCTTATAATAATATGTATAATTAAAACTTTTTCCTGAATTTATGAATTAAAACAGTATTATTATTCATTGACAATAAGACTATGCTACCTATTATAACAGATAAAATTAACGATTGCAACAAAGATTTTGCTAAGAAACGTAAACATTTAACATTTTATACAAACATCACAAACAAACTATACAAATTGCACAAAAATAAAAAATATTTATTTTTTTCAAAAAACCTATTGACAAATGTTTTATTCTGTAGTATACTAATAAAGCTGTTTGATGACGCAAGCACAGACTTAAGAAAATAGGGCTTATCTCTAAAGCACACGCTGCAAAAGGAATTTCATTGTGTGCACCGTCAACAACGGGGCGTAACTCAGTTTGGTAGAGTGCTTGGTTTGGGACCAAGATGCCGCAGGTTCAAGTCCTGTCGCCCCGACCATATTTCTTTTTTATCCTTTCTTTAAATTTGGAATAAAATAGAATATGAATAATTTGTTAAATATCAAAAAAGTGCTTGACAAATTATTTTTTGTGTGATATAATAATTAAGTCGATTTGAGTTATACTAATTTCGACAGGGTACAACAAAATTTTTAATATTTTAAGCTGGTGTAGCTCAGTTGGTAGAGCAGCTGATTTGTAATCAGCAGGTCGGGGGTTCGAATCCGTCCACCAGCTCCATTTTTTATTCAAATGAAATTTTATTTGAATAAAAACACAATTCAATATTCGGAGGAGTTCCCGAGCGGCCAAAGGGGGCAGACTGTAAATCTGTTGCTATTTAGCTTCGATGGTCCGAATCCATCCTCCTCCACCAAAACAAATCCACTTTTTTAAAGTGGATTTGTTTTTTTATTAAACCACATTAAAAAGGACTATTGCAGTTAATCGCAATAGTCCTAAAATTATTTTTTAAGCTTGTTTTCCTCAGCGTCGATAAGGCTCATGAGTTCATCAAGAGTTTTATTGTTTTTCTTCTTCTTAGGCGGTGCAATAGTCCCCTTCGGAAGAACTGCCGTTTCAGGAATTGTTGGTGTTGAAACGATGTCAGATGTATCAATTTTGACAGGAATATCCTCATTAACAGGCTTTTCATAGTATGCCTTAACGCTGTCATCGAAGCTTGACTGCTTTGGTGCGGTTGCCTCAGCTTGTACATTAACAAGCTTTTCTGGGATAACATTGCTTATATGCGGCGAGAAAATCGAATTTTCCTTATCGTCCGATTCATTTGACTTGCCTGCATAGCTTTCGAAGAAAATATCAACCTTTGATTTTGGCTCAGCCTGTTCAATCCTTGATGGCTTATTTAAATATAACTCGTCACGGTCAATCTCAATCTGCCCTGCTCCAACAGTTACAGGCTTCCTTGAATACTCATTGTTGCGGTTATGTATTTTATCGCTTGTGAAAAGTGCTGCATCGATTTTTTCATCATTGCTTAAATCGCCACGCACTGAATATTCAGCAATACCCTTTGAATTTACATTAAGCACAGGCTCAAATTTCGGCTCTGTTTCAAAGCGAACTCTCTGTGCTGCTCTGACAGGCTCTTGTCTAACTGACTCTGGCTTTAAGGCATTAAATTTACCAGTTACATCCTCAATGAACTTCGGCTCGGATAATTTCATCGGCGGTGCTTCTTCATCCTCACCTCTTGAAAGTATGGCATCTAGGTCGTTTATATCATCCATATAGGATGCTTCATCTTCAAGCTTTCGAATGCCAATGATTCTGATAACCTGAAACAATATAATAGTAAACAGCGGTATGATTACAGCAATAATAATACCGATAGTTGATGTTGCAAAATCAAGAAATTTACCGAATGAATCCATCTGCCTTACAGCCTTTGCTATAACAGCATCCGATTCTATGCGGAATGTTTCCGCTGCTGGAGTAGTATCATACTTCACAACATAATATGTTTTATCATTCTCATAATCAATGCGGACAACACGAGTTAATGTTGTTCTGTCCCCTATTTTACATAGAATGACGCTCTTTTCCTTGATATTCTCAATCTCGGACTTTTTAGCAATAACAACAGTATTGACAGGTATTTGCGGCACCATGTTTACAGCCTTTGTTCTATAAACAGTATACCCTAAAAACGGAGTTGCAGAGCCGTCATTCTTGAAAATAAAATTACAGGCAATCATTCCGATTATCATTAATGCAAGCATTATAATAACGATGACTTCGACAACCGAAATCCACGATACCTTATTGTTTTTTGATGAGGATTTTGACATAACAATTATACCATGCCTTTTACGGCATGGATTTGCACCACCTTTCAATAAATGGTAAAATATATCATAACAATCATATGTAATAAACTTTGATTATACATAAAAAATATAATACTAATAGTATAACATACTTTTCTATAAATTACAAACGTTTTTTTAATTTTTTTCTAGCCAAATTTTATGAGTGATTTTATTATATTAATGTATATGAAGTCAAAATATTTTTCCAATAAATTAGAAAGATTAATTTTATTCTATGTCTTTTTATACCAATATAAATAATTTTGAAAGATATTATAAATATGCTATAATAATTGAAACCAACAGGCTGACATTTGCGTCTATTATAATAACGGCTGTTAGAAGTGTTAACTAGGAGATGATTTGATGATTGATAAAGATGAAAAGCTTTTAAGCGGGATTAAAAATAAAAAGCCCAAATACCTTGAAAAAGCTATTAATCTTTACGGCGGATATGTAAAAGTAATAGTTATAAATGTTTGCAGGGATTATATTTCTTCACACGACCATGACGAAATAATAAGCGATGTTTTCATATCATTATGGACTCATTCAAATACCATTCAGGGAAATTTGAAAGCTTGGCTAGGTGCTGTTGCAAGAAACAAGGCAAAATCTGCATTAAGACGAAATTATGTAATTATTACCGATATTAATGATGAGTTTATTTCTGTAAATGATGTATGGGAAAAAGCAGAGGAAAATGAAAGAGCTGTAATTATCTCCGATGCACTCAACTCTCTTAATGATACCGACAAGGATATTTTTTTAAGATACTATTATTATTATCAGACAACAGAGGAAATTGCCGAGATATTATCAATGAATCGCTCAACAGTTAAGACGCATCTTGCAAGAGGCAGAGTAAAGCTTAAAAATTATTTGATAGAAAGAGGTCATGCAAATGAAAATGAATATATATGATATCATGGATTCTTATGATGGCAATTCTGATGATACCACGCTTAATGAAAACATTTCACAGGATGTTAAAAATAGCATTATGGATAAAGTTAAGTCAAAAAAAATTATTAAACACAGCAAAAAAATGATTGCCGCAATTATTGCTGCAGCTGCACTCCTATGCATTTCAATAACTGTATATGCAGCATCGGAAAACTGGTTTGGACTGTTATTCACAAGCTATGACGACGATAAAAATTATTCAATTCCAAGTATTTATATGACAGATACTTCTTGTGCCGCTGTTATTTCTGACGGAGATGTTAAAATTGAATTACTCGGCACATCACCTCTGCCAAACGGTATGGCTTTTATGCTCAAAGTTGATGCAGGGCATGAACGTCAGCTAAATCATATACAAAGCATTGACTGGGCTGATGTTATCATTGATGGTGTTAATGTTAATGATTCACAGCATATTAATCTTTATTACAGCTGTTCTGGAGTATATAACACAAAACTATATCCCGATGATTACAGTAATTATCCGCTTTATGATTATCTAAACGAAACTGAGTTTATCAGTATGATTTATATAATCGGAAGCCGGGATGCTGATATCAATGGCAAGACTGCTGAAATAACCTTGAATTTTATTTCTGATTATGATAATAGCAGTGGTGAATTAATATACATCAGCAAAGATACATGGAGCTTTGAACTGGGGGTTAAAACAACAGGTGCTGCGGTTAATACCGAGTCAATTGAGCTAAGGTCATATGCACCATATGGAAACAATTACGGCACTGCCTCAATAACATATCTTTCTCCTGTATATTCACAGATTGTTCTTGAATGGAATGCTGAAACATTCTTCAAAAATTGGATGGGTGTTGATGATTTATATTCTGATTTTGAAGCTGATTTTGATTATAACGATTTTATGCAGGTTTATCAGCAAATTGCAGAAACAATTGTTATTAATACTAAGGATGGCAATGAATATAAAACATATAGGGGATCACAGAATATAATAATGGGAATTACTGATAAAAATGGAAATCTAATCAACAGTACTGATGGATATGATTTAAGCGAACTGAAGTTCAAAATTTATATTGATGTTTTCACGTTTCATGAAGGCGATGATATTGAAACACTAAGTATTCTTGGTCAAAAGCTTCCATACAGCGAATAATAAATATTTCAAGCCGATAATGCATTGTTATCGGCTTGAATGTATTTTAAATATATTTAATGTTTACTGAATAATTTATACTAATCCTTGATAGAAAAAATAAAAAAATCAAGCAAAAGTTTTAAGTCGCAGACTTTTATATGGACTTTGCGCAGATTTTTTTACAATCTTTTCAAAATAGGATTAGTATAGTTGGTTAAATTTAAAATACTCAAGTGTTTTAAATTTGCACATAAGCGCATACAGTAAAAGCGATTAACCAACTATACAGGTAGTTTTTTGCACTTTTGTGCGAAAGGGAGCGCAGCTCCGTTAAAAAACCCAAAGGGTTATTAACTTAACGCACTATATTAGTGATGTTCTCCTCTGTCTGCCTCTGCTTTTGTTCTATGTACAGTACCATGCGGATGCTGTACAGGTGCATAAATAGAATACAGTTTTATCGGACAACTTCCAGTGTTTATAAGATTATGCCATGTTCCAGCAGGAATAAATATAGCAAAATCATCTCCTACATTTGTCTGATAATTAAGCCTATCCCTGTTTTTACCCATTATTACACGACCACATCCCGATTCAATGCGCAAAAACTGATCCAGATTTGAATGCATTTCTAAACCAATTTCGCCACCAACAGGTATACACATCAATGTCATCTGTAAATGACATCCAGTCCAAAATGCAGTACGAAAATTCGAGTTTTGCATGGTTGCCTTATTTATGTCAACAACAAACGGCTCTGGTCCATAATCTGACATGTTAAGTGTTTTATTGCAATTATTATTCATAAAGTTTCCTCCTCACGATTATTGATTTCATTAATATAATATCACTTACAAAATCTATCATACCATTATATTCACTCAGCAAAATTAAGTTACTTTAATTCATATTTTTTTGCTGTAACCATATACTTAACTATATGCAATTTGAATAAATACGAGTTATTATGGAGGGTAGATATGAAATATAGATGTTCTGTCTGCGGTTATATTTATGATGAAGAAACAGGAATTAATAACACAGGTACTTTAACCGGAACTCAATGGGGACATCTGCCAAACCAATGGGTATGTCCAAAATGCAGAACTCCAAAATCAAAATTCACATTACTTCAATCAGTAATAAAGTTACCAATGAAAACTGGTGAATCAAAATTTATTAATATTGTAATTGAGGACGTAAAACAGCAGGAAAAAACATATCAAATGTCATATGGCGAATTGAGTGCATTATGTTCTGGCTTAGCTAACAGTTGCAGAATACAATATTTATTCCATGAAGCAGAACTATTTACGATACTTGCTGATTATTATAAGTCACACACTGGACAAACTGCTGATGTATCCGTTAATAAACTAATATCATTAATTGATGATGACCAATCAAAGCTTTTTCCATTGGCTGATGATGCAGCAGATGCAGTTAATGACCGTGGGGCAAAACGTATTATTAGATGGACAAAAGGTGCTACTCGGTCACTAAATTCCAATTTAGAACGTTATAAATCGCAAGGTGATGCTTTACTTCAAAACTCAAATGTTTATATATGTGAAATATGTGGTTACATACATATTGGAGATAAAAAACCTGAAATTTGCCCTGTTTGCAGGGTTTCTGATGTTAGAATTTCCAAAGTTATATAGAAATGAGGCGGAATTATGTTTGCAGTTAGAAATAACAGAATGTGTACAAAGGATTGTCTTTGTATTCATGTATGTCCTACGGGAGCAACTGATACAGAGGATGGTCAGATTGACAGAACAAAATGTATTGGCTGTGGAGTATGTGCACGTTCCTGCCCTGCCTCTGCTATCTCCATGGCTTCAGAAAAGGACAGAATACCAGAACAGCAGCCAAATGATAAATCAGTTATAGAGACACTAATTGAACTGGCAGCCAGCAAAGTAAAACAAGAGGAGATTTCACATCAACTTAAACAAAGCAGCAATCAAACATTCCTGCCGTTTGCTAAAGCTTTAGAACAGTCAAATCGTATCATGGCAGAGGAACTATTTGGTGAAGCTGGGTTTATGATACCACAAAATAAAAATGTGCATATGCTATTACAATCTTTACTGGTAGGTACACCGTCTGATTTTCCAACAAGTGTGGTGGAAGAACTTTTATTATCGTTTAAGGCTTAATACTTCTCAATTATTTCTAAGCTTTACAAAGAAGAACAGGCTCGTCGTGAGAGTGATAAACAGGAGCAAAAGAAAGGCAATTCACTATAAGTATATTCATAATAATTATTCAAATCTATCTCTAAGCTTTTCTAATATCATCTTGATAAATAACATTGATATTTTTAGTAATATATGATATGATGTTTTTGAATTTGATAAATTTATTATCCTCTAATAAGTAATACTTATAGATTAAACAACTCATGTAAAAAAATCAGCAACAAAA
>JAVBOH010000019.1:0-3698 GCA_031550725.1 Oscillospiraceae bacterium | reverse complement strand
TCACGCCTCTTACTACCTTTAGGCATAATTCTATTCAATTTCTTATAAAACTTAACAAACAACCCATCCGCATAAATATCAGCTAGTGCATCAGGAAGTCTTTGTAAACCTTGTTCACCAATAACAAACCCATCCATGTCGAGATAACGCCTACTTTGTTTATTCCAATAGTCAACAGCACTAACATCAGCACCCTCACCAAAGTCATCTTCAAATGTTAATGAAGAAAATATTTCTCTGTCGATAGGTTTGGCATAATGCTGATAATATTCAAAAAACATAGCCAAGTCTGTATTTCTGAAAATCATCTCTGTTTCAAATTCGGTAAAAAACTTATAATAGTCTTTAATAAATTCTATTGCTGCATCCTGAACTATTTCTGTAACATAATTTGATGTATAATCACATTCATACTCCTCAAACAATGGTGATAACAAGCCACCTGACTCCTTATAACCAATTGTTGATGGTCCTTGTTCCATCATCATATGCTCACGCATTACACCAGTAACAGACGGCTTAAATTCGTAAAAACACTTTGTTTTAAAATCATATTGTGCTTGCCTTAAATAAGGTACAGACGAGTTCGTGTGAATATACCTGCTGTTAACTGCATATCCAAGTAACTGTGTCAACGCACTTTCAGCACGACCACTGTAACCAACATCAAAAAGCAAATCATTCTTATGTATTATTTCTCCAAAATATTTTCGAAGCTTAATACGATTTTCTTCAAGCTTATTAAAATCTATAAAATTATCTACAATAATCATTAAGCCACGCTCATAATCAACCTTGTTAATAAATTTTCTGCTCCATGATATGTTATTTTTTTGTATATACTTTTCAACTTCGTCACTTGTTACATTATCACATAAAACAGATTTAAACATAATTGTCAGTTTTTTAGGTGAATAATTAAAAATATTCAGCTTGTTTATCAAAGAGTAAAAATCTGCTTTTGAATATATATCAACTAAAGCAAGTGATTTTCTAGAAATATATAGATAATTCGATTTTGGTAAATCAGGTTTTATTTTACACAGTATATCATACGCTTTTTTTAATAAAAAGCCATCTCGAGCAACAAAATGAATTGTATCAGCTTTTCGAAATTCTGTATCATTTGTAAACCAGTTTAAAAGTGCTAAAATGTGAGGTCCAAGAGTTGCATATCCAATAAAATATGGATTTGCGTCATAATCAGAAGTAGTATTGATAGAATGTGACATTCTATCAAAAATTTTATTTGCACACATACCAATAACTGAACGAAAACCCAAGAAACCCCACATAGAATTACTTATATCTATCAAATGATTGTATTGAGTAATTCTATTTAATGAATCCCCCGACCAAATATCAGGGACTATATTTCTATACATATCAGCACAATTTGGCAGATGAAATGATTTAATACCTGCTTTTTTTGCATTTTTACAATCAGCATGAATATTATCACCAATATGAATTATAACATTTTTATTTTGTATTTTCAAGTCATGTAAAACATGCTTGTACATACTGCCAGTATGCTTTGTATACTGCAGTTCAGAGGATAGGTATAAATTCTCATATTCGTTATACCCATTCTTTTTTAGTATACTTTCAATAACATCCTTAGGTAAATACATGTCTGAAACAAAAATAACTTTTTTACCACAATGTATTGCAAGCTCATATAGCTCCTTACCAAGATTTCGTGAGTAACAAAACTTCAATTCTAACTCAATTTCATATGCTTTAAGCTGTTCTACTAATATGCCATCAAACATGTAATTTTCTGAAATAAAAGCATATATTTCATTCAATGTTACATCTTCACTTGATCGCTTTAAAACACAATTATGCTGCCTGCAGCTGCACTCAGCATCAATTCTTATTTGAGCAAAATCAACATGTGATTTAGGTGTAAATAGTTCTCTAAATTTTAAATTTAACAAAGAAAACATATCTGATGGCTTTAAAAATGGTCTTAATATAACGGTATCAAAAATATCAAAGCTGACATATTGAGTTAACTCATCTGTAATTGTGTTTTTTATATCAGATACATACAAATCTTTATCATCAATAATTGTTTCAATGTTATGAAACAATGAATTCTTTGCAATTTGTCCAACAAAATCGTCATTATAATCAAAAGATTTTCTTATGATATTTTCATACTTTTTGAGTTTTATACCACTACTTTTCAAGTCATCAAAAATCATATTTGCATAATTGCTTTTCCACTGAATATAATACTTTGAATATTTTTCATAAATTCCATAATTTCGAAGTTGAATTCTCATATGCTCTAAGCATAAGGAAATATCATAAATACCTTTACTTATTGTCTTTACATCAGCATTTATTATTTTATCATTCCTGCAAATGCAATGCTCATTTCTTATATTCGATACAACTTTTGAATTTAGAATAAATACTGTATAAAATGAAATATCATAACCTTCATTAATATTCTTATTATCTTCTGAAAATTTTGCTAATTCAGCAATAGACTTATCTAATAATATATGTTTAAATAATTTACCAGATAATTTATATACCGATAAATCAACACCACACTGCTTAATGAAATTTTCTACATTATTATCAACAGATGATGTTTCAATAATATGCATTCTTTCTAAATTACGATAAACATATTTTACTTTTTCAACTTCATGATGAAGCCCTGATTCAGTTTTTTCCTTAGTATCACTTGGAGTATTATCATATATTAAAGGGGCAGCAGTTATATCAGAATTTGTTTCAATTGCCTTCTTAACAAGTAATCTGATAAGGTCAACCGATATACATTCATCTCCACATATAAAAATAAAATACTCCCCTGCTGCAGCGCTCATTCCAGTTATACATGTCTGATAATGCCCCTTATTCTCGTCATGACGAATAGTTTTAATACGCTCATCACAACATAAATAATTCTTAATAATTTCGCTTGAATTATCAGTAGAACAATCATCAATAATAATTATTTCCAAATTATAATAGCTTTGCTTTAAAATACTGTCAATACATTTATTTAGAAATTTAGCCATATTGAAGACAGGTACAATTATCGATATTAAAGGTGATTGCATTTTCAATTGAATTACCTCTTTAATAATTATAATTTGGGGTATATTCATTTCGAAGTGTCAAATTTTAAACGATTAATTATTTAATGACACGCCGTGACAAAATACCCCTTTTTAATGTATAATTATATCACATTTTTGAGCATTTGTCTATCTTAATTCTATATATTGTATTTTTATTCTGTTATACACAATAAGATAGTAATGTATTGTGCATTATCGCTATTACTTTTTGATTAATATTTATTAATTATTATATTATTCATTAAGTTTAAATGTTACGCTCATTTTTGTGGAGTTCACCACAAAGAATAATCATAATCTTATAAAATTGTATGTACAGATATACATAAAAATCATCCCTGACTTAATGCCTACATAATTGTTATGGCAAAAGTCAGGGATTTATTTATAATACTTCATAATCATATAACTTCCTTACAATATTTTATTACTTACTTTTTGTATTCATGATACGCTCCTCATATTTATGCTTTGTCGCAAGACCACCCCTTATATGTCGTTCCTTTTTGTTTATATCCAGTATTTCTTTTACTTGTGGATATAATTGCGGACTAACTATTGGTAGTTTTTCGGTTATATCCTTATGTA
>JAVBOH010000020.1:0-109537 GCA_031550725.1 Oscillospiraceae bacterium | reverse complement strand
CGCAGTAATTAACTGCTTAACATTCTGCTTTGAAGTCCCCATTTTGCGAGCAATATTGTTTAGTGATGTCTGGTCTTTTGGTAAATGCACAATAGCAATCATAGTCATTAGCTGTCTGGATGTTAAACTTTGGATATACTGATCGCCTTTAATTTGGAGTTTATTTGATAATGAAAACAATGTTGCATAAGTTTGTGACCACAAAAACAATTCATTAGCATCAGGCATTAAAAATTTCTCCTTTTAAACCAGTATTAGACAATATATTGTTTAATTGGATTATACCACACTTCTTTGTATTTGTCAATATATTGTCTAATATATTTTTTGTAAATTATAATTTAATGACTATTACAAAAAAACAGCGTGAAAAGCTTTATTTAACTTTTCACGCTGTTTTTTTTAAGTATTATATTTATATTGTTACAATATTATCCCATAACTGCTATAACGTCCTGCTCGCCATCAGCAAATACAGGAAGTACATTTCCGTCAATTGCTTTTCCGTCAACAGTTATTGACTTGATTCCCTTTGAAACATGATTTGGGTTTTCAATCTTAATATTATAGGTAGCTCCCCTGTAGCTTCTTGAAATCTTGTAGCCATCCCAAGCGGCAGGAATAGCAGGGTCAATCTTCAAGCCATCATAATCAGGGATAATGCCTAAGATATACTGTGAAACAGCAACAAAGTTCCATGCAGCAGTACCAGTAAGCCAGCTGTTCTTAGCCTCACCATGACGCTTAGCATCCTTACCAGCGATCATCTGAGCGTATACATAAGGCTCAGTTCTGTGGATATCGGAGATATCTTCAAGGTAAGCAGGAGCAATCTTTGAGTAGTATTCGAAAGCCATATCGCCACGTCCAATAGCAGCCTCAGCACAGATAATCCATGCGTTGTTATGACAGAAGATACCAGCATTTTCCTTGTATCCGCCTGGATATGTAGAAATTTCACCGTATTCGATGATATATCTTGTGAATGCAGGGTTATTAAGAACAAGACCATACTTAGTATCAAGATATTTCTTAACGCTGTCCATAGTCTTGATATCGTCACCAGTTTCCTTGCCAAGACCAGACATTACGCAGAAGCCCTGTGGTTCGATGAAGATTTTACCTTCCTCACACTCGTTAGAACCAACCTTCTTACCAAAGTCGTCATAAGCACGAAGGAACCATTCGCCGTCATAACCGTGATCCATAATAGCCTTAGCCATAGTATCAATTTCAGCCTGAGCTCTGTCTGCCTCAGCATCCTGTCCCTTTTTACGGCACAAAGCAACGTATTCAGGGCCAATGAAAGTGAACATACCAGCAATCATAACGGATTCAGCAACAGCACCCTCCTTAGAAGTTGTGATTTGGAAGCTTTCACCAGGAGTTGCTGAGAAACAGTTCAAGTTCAAGCAGTCATTCCAGTCAGCACGTCCGATAAGTGGAAGCCCGTGAGGACCCTTATTGTTAACAACGTGGTCGAATGATCTCTTAAGGTGGTCAAGAAGTGGCTGCGCAAGAGAATCATCATTTTTATATGGTACCATTTCATCAAGAATTGCATAATCGCCAGTTTCCTTGATGTATGCAGCAGTTGAAATAATCATCCATAGTGGATCGTCGTTGAAGTTTGTACCTGCAGCATCATTACCCTTCTTAGTTAAAGGCTGATACTGATGGTAGTTACCGCCGTCCTCAAGCTGAGTAGCAGCAATATCCAAAATTCTCTCTCTAGCACGCTCAGGAATTTGGTGAACGAAACCAAGCAAGTCCTGATTAGAGTCACGGAAGCCCATACCACGTCCGATACCACTCTCAAAGTAAGATGCAGAACGTGACATATTAAATGTAACCATACACTGATACTGGTTCCAGATGTTAACCATTCTGTTGAGGTTTTCGTCAGCAGAATTGATAGTGTACTTAGAAAGAAGTGCATCCCAAGTCTTAGCCATAAGAGCCAATGATGCATCAACCTTTTCCACAGTATCAAACTGCTTCATCATATCATAAGCCTTAGACTTGTTCATAGAGCCGTCAGCATTAAACTTATCTTCAAACTTATTCTCAACATAACCAAGGATAAATACAAGTGACTTAGTTTCCTGAGGTTCAAGAGTAATCTCTTTGTAATGAGATGCAACTGGTGACCAGCCATCAGCAACAGACATATTTGGCTTGCCGTCAACAACAGTCTGTGGGTTATGGAAACCATTGTAAAGTCCCATAAAGGACTCACGGTCAGTATCATAACCATCAATAGAATCATTAACAGTATAGAAAGCAAAATGGTTACGTCTTTCCTTATATTCAGTCTTGTGGAAGATAGTAGAATCGATAATCTCTACTTCACCAGTATTGAAGTTTCTCTGGAAGTTAGTTGAGTCATCCTGAGCATCCCACAAGCACCATTCAATGAAAGAATATAACTTGAAAGTTTTCTTTGAAGTACCCTCATTCTTTAGTACAACCTTCTGAACTTCACCAGTGAAATCCTGTGGAACGAAGAAAGTAACTTCAGCACTAAGGTCATTTTTCTTACCCATGATAGTAGTATAACCCATACCATGACGGCATTCATAAGCATCAAGCTCAGTCTTAACAGGTGACCATCCTGGATTCCAAACAGTACCGCCATCGTTTATGTAAAAATAACGTCCGCCAACATCAACAGGAACGTTGTTGTATCTGTAACGTGTAATTCTAGCTAATCGAGCATCCTTATAGAAGTGATAACCGCCAGCAGTATTGGAAATAAGTGCAAAGAAATCCTGTGTACCTAAGTAGTTAATCCATGGATATGGAGTTTTTGGGGAGGTAATGACATACTCCTTGCGAGCGTCATCAAAGAAACCGAATTTCATATAAAAACCATCCTTTCATATATCAGATATCATAAAGACATCCAATTTGAAATGCCAAACCAAAAGGTTTACATCTCTAATACAATAATAATGACAGCAAGAAACTACTATCAAATTTAATTATAACAAATTAAACGTTTAATATCAACCATATTTTCAAATTTATACGGACAATCTTTTTAACTGTTTTCTGTGCATTTATTACAATTATTCCGTTAATTTCTGCATGAAAATGATTACATTTGAGTTTTAGTAATCATAAAGATAAATAAAAATGATAAAAACACATATAAAATATGAATATGGTATTGCAATAATGAAAATAATATGATATAATTCAAATAGCACAAGCTGTATTACAATTGAAAAGAGGAATAATTAAATGAAACGTTTTATTGCAATGCTTTTATGCTGCTGTCTTGCATTTGGATTAACTGGTGGTTTTTTCGAAAATAGTCTGGCTGATATGTCAATAACTGCGGATGCAGCAAATGAAATAACAATGCCTTATTACTATTATCAATTATCAGATAGTGATAAGAAAATTTATAAAAAAATCAGAACAGGAATTCTTGACTGTAAGGAAGAAATAAAAATATCATCTTCATTGACTAAAAATCAGATTGCTTCTTTTGCAGAACTTATTTATTATTATGATCCAATGACTTATAATGTTCAACAAATTAATACATCATCTTCATCAACATATGTTAAATTCAAAATGACTTATTATAAGAGTAAAGAGAAATATAATCAGAATATGGCTGAAGTAGAAAAAAGTGCAAAAACCATTATAAAAAAAATAAAAAGTGATATGTCAACATATCAGAAAATTCAGCTTATTCATGATGAAATAATTGCATCAAATGAATATAACCAAACTACTTCTGACTGTGATAATCTATATGGTGCCTTTGTAACAAACAAAATAAAATGTAACGGATATTCAAAGGCTTTCACATATCTTTGCAATAAGGTTGGAATACGCTCAATAATTGTCAAAGGTGATGATCTTAACGGCGGGAATATTGGTCATGAATGGAACAAGGTTCACTATAATAATAAATGGTATAATATTGACTGTACATATGATGATCCTGTATGCTACTTAACAAATAACTCTGCATATTGCTACTTTATGGTTAGCGATAATGCGTTGAAAAATACACATAAGCAATCAGAAACAACGTTTAGTGTTCCTGCTGCAAAAGATAACACTTTGAATTATTATGCAAAGAAAAAGCTTTCTGCTAATACATACGATGATGGAAAAACACTAATGAGTAGTCAGCTGAAAAAAGCAGCTACTAAAAAGCAGTCTATGGTAACCATAAAGTTCAACTCGGAAAAAGAGTTTAAGAAAGCAATCAAGTATTGGAATGATGATGATCTTAGAAATATTATGGAATCTGCAAGTTCTGAATACCTTACTGGTAAATTCATTAAGTTTTATGATGAAAATATGTACACATTTACTATAATGGTATTCTACCCCGATACTCCTCTGTCTGATTATTTTACATCAAAGAAAGAAATTTCGGAGGATTTTCTTAATTATCTTGCCAAGAATGGCATAAAGTAATTGTTTTTAATACCTAAAAAGGTGCTGTTGTCACACGCAACAGCACCTTTTTTACATATAAATATATAATTTATCTCATAATAATATAAATAAGATAAGCGATATATGAGGCAGTTAAAATTGCACCCTCAATTCGAGATACAGAGCGTTTTGTGATACAAAACAGATAAACAAGAAAAACAACAACAGTCAAAATAATCATATCAATGATGTTTACACCGCTGATACTAATAGGACTTATTGCAGAAGATGCACCTAGAACAAAGAATATATTGAAAATATTTGAGCCGACAACATTTCCGATAGCGATATCGCTTTCGCCTTTTCTTGCGGCAACAATGCTTGTTACAAGCTCAGGCAGGGAAGTGCCGACAGCGACAATTGTAAGTCCGATTAATGCCTCGCTGATACCGAAGCTTTCGGCAATTGTTGTAGCACTGTTAACAACAAGCTGTCCGCCGCCTATAATTCCTGCAAGACCTAATATTGAAAAAATTATACTTTTTCCCATTGTGTACTTTGGTTTTTCGTTAGGTTCATCAGTATTATTGTTACGTGAATGAAGTGCTGTGCCAATAATTGAATATAGGAAAACAGCAAAAAACAACAGTATTACTAAGCCATCACCTCTTGTGAGCTGGTTATCACTTTGAATGTTTAAAAAAACGTCACAGGAAAGTACAACTAGAACAAGTGTAGCAAGAATTGAGAAAGGGTATTCCTTAACAATAATCTGCTTTTCAATTTTAATAGGCTTGATTACAGCGCATATACCAACGACAGCAAGCAGGTTGAAAATATTCGAGCCGATGATATTACCCATAGCGATATCATTCTGTCCCTTTATTCCTGCGATAATGCTTACAGCAGCCTCAGGCGCACTTGTTCCAAATGCAACAAATGTAAGACCGATAATAATTGACGGTATACGTAATGCTTTTGCAATAGATGAGCTTCCATCAACAAAAAAGTCTGCACCTTTGACGAGCAATGCTAAGCCTGCTATTAATAATATAATTGATAAAATCATTTAATATCTTCCTTTGTGTTTAAATTTCGACATAAATATACTAATTGCGTACTATATATTATACCAAAAAAGCAGTCAATTATCAACATTTATTTTTCTGATATACATGACATTATAAATACAAATCCCCTTGAAAATTAATTCAAGGGGATAAATCTTGTTTGTATTATTTTGTAAATACAGCAATGGACTGTTCAATCTTAGCAAGCTTTTCCTTAGCTTTGGCTAGCTTTTCCTTTTCAGCCTCAATTTGCTTTTCAGGAGCTTTCGCAACAAATCCGGCATTATTAAGCTTACCCTCGGAGAAGGCAACATCCTTTAGAACAGCATCCTTTTCCTTATTAAGACGAGTGAGTTCTTTTTCCTTATCAACAAGCTGATCCATAGGAATGAAAATACGTGCAGTGTCTGTAACAACAGTTACAGCGTCAGGCATATCAATCTTATCAGAAATAATAACATCCGATGCAGATGCAAGTCTTTGGAAGAAAAGCACACCCTGCTCAAAGATATCACCCTCGGCAGTTTCAATATGAAGTGCAGCCTTAACGGATGGCGGTACATTCATTTCAGCACGAGTTGCACGAATACCCTTGATAGCATCAACGATTTTCTCAAACTTTGCCTCATCATCAGTATATGCTAGCTTTTCATCATAAACAGGGAAATCGGAAAGCATGATAGGAGTTTCACCATCATAAATTGCAGACCATATTTCTTCTGTAATAAACGGCATAAATGGGTGCAATAGCTTTAGCATACCCTGCATAACCCAAACAAGAACAGCCTGTGCAGTTTCACAGGTTTCACCGCCTGCTTGAATACGTGGCTTTGTAAGCTCAATATACCAGTCGCAGTATATATCCCAAATGAAGTCATAAAGCTTTGAAACAGCAACACCAAGCTCAAAGCTTTCAAGATTCTGATTAACTTCTTTTGCAAGTGTATTAAACTTAGAGATAAGCCATTTATCTTCAATAGTTAAGTTAGCAGGAAGTCCTGTAAGCTTGAAGTCATCAGGCAAATTCATCATAATGAAACGTGATGCATTCCAAATCTTATTAGCAAAGTTTCGGGAAGCCTTAACCTTATCCTCAATATAACGCATATCATTTCCAGGCGAGTTACCAGTAGCAAGCATAAATCTTAACGCATCCGCACCATACTTTTCAATTTCTTCGAGTGGGTCAACGCCGTTGCCTAAGGATTTTGACATCTTGCGTCCCTGTGAATCCCTCACAAGTCCATGAATGAGAACAGTATTAAAAGGAACTTCGCCAGTATGTTCTAGACCTGAGAACATCATACGAATTACCCAGAAGAATATGATGTCATAACCAGTAACAAGTGTGTTTGTAGGATAGAAATATTTCAAGTCCTCTGTTTCATCAGGCCAGCCAAGAGTGGAGAATGGCCATAATGCAGAGCTGAACCATGTGTCAAGAGTATCTTCATCCTGACGCATAGGCTTATTACACTTAGGGCAAGCAGCGGAATGCTCCTTAGTAACAGCCATTTCACCGCACTCGTCACAATAGAATGCAGGAATTTGATGTCCCCACCAAACCTGACGTGAAATACACCAGTCCCTGATATTTTCAAGCCAGTGGAAATAAGTCTTGTCAAAACGTTCAGGAACGAATTTTGTATCGCCATTTTTAACAGCATCAATTGCAGGCTTAGCAAGTTCTTCCATCTTAACAAACCACTGTGTAGAAACCTTTGGCTCAACAGTTGTAGAACAGCGATAGCAAGTACCAACATTATGAGCATGGTCCTCAACTTTTACAAGGAAACCGCCTTTTTCTAAATCCTCAACAATTTTCTTACGTGCATCATATCTGTCCATGCCAGCATAATCAGCATAGTCATCGATAATTTTAGCATCATCAGTCATAACATTTATGATAGGCAGTTTATGTCTTAACCCTACTTCAAAGTCATTAGGGTCATGTGCAGGAGTAATTTTAACAACGCCTGTACCAAAATCCTTTTCAACATAATCATCAGCAACGATAGGAATTTCACGGTTAACAAGCGGTAAAAGCAAAGTCTTGCCAACAAGGTGTGTATATCTTTCATCACTAGGGTTTACAGCAACAGCAGTATCACCCAAAAGTGTTTCAGGTCGAGTTGTAGCAAGCTCAAGATAACCGCTTCCGTCAGTCAGAGGATACCTGATATGCCAGAAATGGCCTGCCTGATCCTCATAGTTAACCTCAGCATCGGAAATTGATGTCTTACATTTCGGACACCAGTTAATTATACGCTCGCCACGATAAATAAGTCCCTTATTATAAAGGTTAACGAAAACCTCTTTAACAGCCTTGTTACAGCCCTCATCCATTGTAAAGCGTTCTCTTGACCAGTCGCATGATGAGCCAAGCTTTTTAAGCTGTTCAACAATACGTCCGCCAAATTTAGCCTTCCATTCCCAAGCACGCTCCATGAAAGCTTCACGTCCGATTTGCTCTTTAGTAATACCCTCTTCAGCCATAGCAGCAACGATTTTAGCCTCGGTTGCAATCGCAGCATGGTCAGTACCAGGGAGCCAAAGTGCAGAATAACCTGACATTCTCTTGTAACGAATTAAGATATCCTGCAAGGTTTCATCAAGGGCATGACCCATATGAAGCTGTCCTGTGATATTTGGAGGTGGAATAACAATAGTATATGGTTTTTTGGTATGGTCAACGCTAGCCTTAAAGCATTCGTTATCCATCCAGAATTTATATATTTTATCCTCTACTTCCTTTGGATCATAGAGCTTTGAAAGTTCTTTTTTCAATGTTAACACTCCTAAATTTATAAAATTATATTATATTGTAAGCTTTAAATCAGCATTATAAATTAACCACAGACGTATGGGATAATAATTACATTACTGACGACTCGTTCCTTATAAACAGCAGTCAGAATGCTTTTCTTTGTCAGTAGATAATTTAAGCTTATGCATTTCATTTAAAAACACTCCTCCAATATAAAAAATACATCTTATTATACCACATTTTCTTATATTAATCAAGAATTTTGTGTAAATACCTTCAATTCACATTTTTTAAAAAAACAATAGCCATTATGATTGCAAATTACAATCATAATGGCTATAAAAATAATTACTTCTTATCAATCATAACTTCGCTGACAAGACTTGTGAATTCGGCAGGATTTTCAATAGCCATACCCTCGATAAGCAAAGCCTGTGTATATAGGATTTTGCTGTACTTTGTAAGCTTATCCTTGTCATTTGCATACAAGTCCTGAAGAACTGTAAACATCTCATGGTTAGGGTTGATTTCAAGCACCTTTTCTGCTTTGACAACCTGATCCTGATTTGGCATCATAGCGAATGTCTTTTCCATCTCAAGAGAAATCTGTCCCTCATTTGAAAGGCATACAGGATATGTCTTTAAACGCTCGGAAAGACGTGCAGATTTTATTTTACCATCCAAAGCAGTCGCAATACACTCAAATAAATCCTTATTTTCCTCTGCAAGCTTCTTAACGCTTTCCTTTTCTTCAGGAGTATCAATATCAAGGTCAGCAGCGGAAACAGATTTAAACTGCTTACCCTCATATTCCATTAACATCTGCAATGCAAATTCATCAACACTGTCAGTGAGGTAAAGAATTTCAAAGCCCTTATCCTTAACAACCTCAGTCTGCGGCAGAATATCAACCTTATCAACAGACTCACCAGCAGCATAATAAATGAACTTCTGCTCCTCTTTCATACGGGAGATGTATTCATCCAAAGTAACAAGCTTTTTCTCAAATGATGTATGGAACATCAATAAATCCTTAAGCAAGTCCTTGTTTGCACCATAACCATTATAAACACCGAATTTAATCTGCAAGCCGAATGCTTTCCAGAATTCCTCGTATGTTTCACGCTCGTTATTAAGCATTTTCTTAAGCTCATTTTTAATAGTCTTTTCTAAGGACTTTGCAATTAGCTTTAGCTGTCTGTCATGCTGCAAAACCTCACGGGAAATGTTAAGTGACAAATCCTGTGAATCAACAAGACCCTTAACAAATGAGAAGTGGTCAGGAAGTAAATCCGAGCACTTATCCATAATCATAACGCCTGATGAGAATAGCTGCAAGCCCTTTGTGTAATCCTTTGAATAGTAATCCATAGGTGGATTTTTTGGGATATAAAGCAAGCTGTCATAAGTAGCTGTACCTTCAGTTTTTACATGGATATGCTTTAGCGGGTCAGTATAATCATAGAACTTTTCTTTATAGAATGAGTTATACTCCTCATCAGTAAGCTCAGATTTATTCTTTCTCCATATTGGAATCATTGAGTTAAGAGTTTCAGTTTCAATATGAGTTTCATATTCAGCAGGGATATCATCAACACCAGTACCCTCTTTTACATGGTCATGCTCCATATCAAACTTGATAGGATAACGGATATAATCGGAATATTTCTTAACCAAGGACTTAATTTTCCACTGCATTAAAAAGTCTGAATAGCTTTCATCATCAGTATCTTCCTTTAGATATAGCTTGATTTCTGTACCAATCTTATCATAATCGCACTCATCAATAGTATAACCATCAACACCCTCGGATTTCCATAGGTATGCTGTGTTGTCGCCATACTTCTTTGTTCTAACTTCAACATTCTTTGCAATCATGAATGCTGAATAAAAGCCAACACCGAACTGTCCGATAATATCGATATCCTGTGATTCGTTGTTTTCTGTTTTAAATGCAAGTGAACCGCTGTTTGCGATAATACCAAGGTTATTTTCAAGTTCTTCCCTTGACATACCGATACCATTATCAGTTATTGTAAGTACTCCATTATCCTTGTCTGCATCAATTTTAATGCAGAAATCGGATTTTGTCATACCAACATTATTATCTGTAAGTGAAATGAAATACAGCTTATCAATAGCATCACTTGCATTTGAAATAAGCTCACGAAGGAAAATTTCCTTGTGAGTATAGATAGAATTAATCATCAAATCAAGCAGACGTTTTGATTCGGCCTTGAACTGCATAGTTTCTGACATAATAAAAACACTTCCTTATATTAAATATAGTATATATGTACTTAGCACTTTAGTAACTAAAGTGTTAGCACTCAACGTCTTTGAGTGCTAAGTATTAGTATATACCAATCGCTCACAAATTTCAAGAGGTATTTTTCATTATTTACAATTTGTACATATTGGATAATGTTTTTGTTTAATCAATATATCAATAAATCAATTTAATAGTTTAGAATTATAGCTTTAATATTTATATAACAATAGGAATTTAAGAATTGGGGCAATTTTACGTATTTTTATAGCAAAATAATCTAAGCAATAACTTAACTTGACATATCAATACATTCGTGATAAAATTTATTTAACATAAAGTAATTAGTAACAATTTATTATAATTATGTTACCGTTTATGGATTGGAAAATAAAAAAATGAAGGGGAATTCATTATGAAAAACATGAAAATCAAAAAGCGATTAATCGTAGCTTTCCTTATCGTAGTTGCACTGGGAACAATTATCGGTGTTGTTGGTATCGCTGGCTTGTGGTCAATTAACAGTTCGTTAAATGGTATCTACGAGGATAATTTAACGCCATTGCCTGCAATTGCCGAATCTAAGGAATACTTGCAGCGTGTTCGTATGCAGTTACGAGTTCTCATTATTGACATAGACGACACAAGCAAGGTTAGCAGTGATGAAACAACATTAAATGAATATATGGATACTTTTGCTAGCTCACTCGAAGAATATGCAAAATATATTTCAAATGATAAAGCAGATGAACTGTATAAAGAAACAAAAAATATATGGAACTCTAATATAGTACCAGGTGTTAAAGAGATTGTAAGTCAAGTAAAATCTGGTGACAGAGATGGTGCTATAGCTGAACTTGGTGTAGTAGCTCCGTATACTAATAGTGTTGTTGATAATCTAAAGTCAATGTCTGATATTGAAGTCGGGGATGCTGAAATAGCTTATGAAAACAGCGACACTTTATTCTATGGAATGTTTGGAGCGATAACTGGTGTACTTGTTATTTCTATAATTATTTCAATTGTACTTGCAATTTACATAGCAAACCTCATTAACAATCCACTTACACGTATGGCTGGGGTTATGAATCAAGTTGGAAAAACGGGAGATTTGGCGCTTTCTGGCGATGTAGAAGCTTCATTAATTGAAGACTTAAAGGGCAAGGATGAAATTGCAGAATGTCTTGTTGCGTTCAAGAGCTTATATGATCACCTCCAAAGAACCAGTGATTCACTGGCACTTATTGCAGATGGTGATTTAACCGGTAAAGTCAATACTCTTTCTGATAGAGATACACTTGGTGTTTCACTCCACAATATGCAGGACAGTCTTAACAGAATGTTCGGTGATATCAATGAGGCCACTGAGCAGGTATCAAGCGGTGCTAATCAGGTTTCAGACGGTGCACAGGCTTTGGCACTTGGTTCGACAGAGCAGGCATCTGCTATTGAAGAACTTTCAAGCTCAATTGAAATTATCGCTAACAAAACTAAGGATAACGCACAGATGGCAAATCAGGCTGCTAAGCTTTCTTCCAGCATTAAGGTTAATGCTGAAACAGGTACAGAGCAGATGGGTAAGATGATGCAGGCTGTTAAGGAAATTAACGAGGCTAGTGTTTCTATCAGCAATGTTATCAAGGTTATCGACGATATCGCATTCCAGACTAACATTCTTGCACTTAATGCTGCCGTTGAGGCTGCACGTGCAGGTCAGCATGGTAAGGGATTTGCAGTTGTTGCTGATGAAGTTCGTAATCTAGCATCCAAATCCGCTGAGGCTGCTAAAAATACAAGCAGCTTAATCGCAAACTCTATGGAAAAGGCTGAGCTTGGTGCTAAGATTGCTGATAACACTTCAACTTCCCTACATCAGATTGTTGAAGGTATCAACGAAAGCACAGAACTTGTTGGTAAAATTGCTGCATCCTCCGAGGAGCAGACAGTTGGTATCACTCAGATTAATACAGGTATTGAACAGGTTGCACAGGTTGTTCAGCAAAATAGTGCTACTGCCGAAGAAAGTGCTGCTGCATCAGAGGAAATGAGCGGTCAGGCTACTGTTCTTGCAGGACTTGTTGCTCAGTTTAAGATTAAGTAATTTAATAATTATCCATTTATATTAAAATCGGCTGCTGCATTTTTTGCGCAGCCGACTTGTTTTTTATGCAGATTGTGTTATGTGTGAAAATATATTTAAAAATGCTAGACAAAAGTTAAAAAATAGGGTATAATATATTTTTAAGGACAAACTTTGTCTTAATATTTGATTGTAAGGAATTTTAATATATGCGAGTAATTACAGGAACTGCCAGAGGGCGTAAACTTAAGGCTCTTGAAGGTATGGATGTGCGCCCTACTACTGATATGGTAAAAGAGGCTGTTTTTTCTATCGTTCAGTTCGATGTTGCAGGTTCTAATGTGCTTGATTTGTTTGCTGGCAGTGGTCAGCTTGGTATTGAAGCACTTTCAAGAGGTGCATCAAACTGCGTTTTCGTTGATGCAAACAGGGAATCTATCAAGGTTATTGAGGATAATGTCAAGTCTGTTGAATTTAATGAGCAGTCAAAGATTTTGAATCTTGATGCAATTAATTATCTTAAAACTTGCAAAATGACATTCGATATTGCTTTTCTTGACCCTCCATATGAGAATGGGCTTATCGAGGCTGCTTTGCCTATGCTTTGTGAGCACCTGTCCGACAGGGGAGTTATTATATGTGAACATGAGAAAAAACTTGTTCTTCCCGATAATTTCGGCAAGATGATTAAGTTTAAAACTTATAAGTATGGTCGTGTTGAGGTTACTGTTTATAAACATGAGAACTATAATAATGAGTAAAAAATAGAAAGCTGGGCTTTATAAAGATGAGAATTGCAGTTTGTCCGGGCAGCTTTGATCCAGTTACAAATGGTCATAGAGATATAATTCAAAGAGCGTCAAAGCTTTTCGATAAGGTTGTTGTTGCTGTTACTGTCAATGCCTTGAAAAACCCTAGCTTTTCAGTGATTGAGCGTGTCAAACTAATTGAAATGGCTACCGCTGACCTTGAAAATGTCGTTATTGATATTTGCGACGGCTTACTTGCTGATTATGTGAGAAATATCGGCGCGTGCGCTATTATAAAGGGTTTGCGTGCGGTTTCCGATTTTGAATATGAATTTCAAATGGCTCTTGCCAACAAGTCACTTTATGATGGAGCAGAAACATTGTTTTTAACTACGAGTACAGAAAATATGTATTTGTCATCAAGCCTTGTTAAGCAGATTGGTGCTTTTGGCGGCGATATCAGTCCGTTTGTACCTGAGTGCATTTTGAAGGAAATACAGGATAGAATTGTAGGAATATATAAGCCAATTAACTAATGGGAAGGAGTGGGGTTTTCCGCTGCTATGGAAAACCTAAATAATGCTATGATAATTGATGAAATACTTGATATGATGGATGATCTTCTTGACAGCGGTGCATCTGTGCCTTTCAGCGTTAAGAAGATAGTGATTGACGGCGATAATATGCGTGAGTGCATTAATAAAATCAGACTCAATCTTCCATCCGAAATAAAAGAGGCCAGAAACATTGCACTTGATAAGAAGATTATTTTGAGTGATGCAAACAAAGAAGCTGAGCAGATTGTAAGACGTGCCGAAGAACGCTCCAAAGCTTTGGTTTCGAATGATGAGATTACAAAAGCTGCAAAACAAAGAGCTATTGAAATTCTTAATCAAGCTCAGAGTGAGTCCAAAAAGGTTAAGAATGCTGCAAATAAATATATTGAGGATACTTTGCTTAAATCAGAGGAGTCCTTGCAGGCTAGTCTTTCTGATATCAAAAGAACAAGACAGTCTGTTAAAAACAGTTCTTCACAAATTAAGAAGTAAGCTTTGCTTTATTACGGATATTTATGGTCATTTTACCTTGAGAAGTGAGGGTATATGAAAAAAATATTTATGATTGTCATGCTTTTGGTGATGATGATTTCTCTTGCAGGCTGTGAGAGCAGAGGTCCAAGGGGAAATGTTCGTCTTGGCGATGATTTAGTGCCTGATTATACACTCACAACCATGCCGCCGCATTCCTATGCTGAATTCAGCGGTACATATTTGGAGTCGTTGATTTCTGCCGGCGATTCATACTATGAGTCGTTATATGAGTCTATGTATCCTACCGAAACTGATAAATGGGGTGGAATGCAGACTGTTACAGGTATTTCTGCTCAAAAAATTGAGGCTGTAACTACTGCACCTTTTGATAAGCTATCACCTGACACTTCTGTCTGCGTCAGAAATCCATCGGATGAGGAGTTTGAACGGCTTTTATCCGAAGCGATTACCACTACAACAACTGCTGTTACTTCCGTTACAGATGATGAAACAACATTAGAAACAACCGATGTTACCACAACAACTGCAACTAAAACTAAAATGATTGCTGTTACGGCTGATACTGCGGCAGCAAGAACTTCTGCTGCTAAAACTGTGTCTAACGATACTGAATAAACCTTTATTTGAGAGGATGTCATAAGAGTGCCTATTAATATACCCAATAATCTTCCAGCATACACAGCATTATGCAATGAAAACATATTTGTTATAACCAACAACGTTGCAGAGCATCAGGACATTCGTCCTTTGCGCATTGCAATTGTAAATATAATGCCAAAGAAAATTGAAACTGAAACTCAAATTCTCAGACTTTTGTCTAATACACCGCTTCAGGTTGATATTGAGCTTATTCAGATGGCATCCCATGAGTCACGCAATACTTCAAGTGACCATTTGACACAGTTTTATAAGACCTTCGACAGCATTAAGAATGAATATTTTGATGGACTTATTGTAACTGGCGCACCTGTTGAGCAAATTCCTTTCGAGGATGTTGATTATTGGCAGGAGCTTTGTGAAATAATGGAATGGTCTAAATCACACGTTTTTTCTTCACTGCACATTTGCTGGGGAGCATATGCAGGTTTGTTTTATCATTATGGCATTCCAAAATATATTCTTCCGCAGAAGATGTTTGGAGTTTTCAAGCAAAAGTCACTTGTTCCTAATCATCCTTTGCTAAGAGGTTTTGATGAGGAATTTAATGTGCCGCATTCAAGACATACCGAGGTTAGACGTGAGGATATTGAAAAAATATCATCGCTTCATATACTCGCTGAATCGGTTGAATCGGGAGTGCATATTATTGCCGATGATACCGAAAGACAATTTTTTATTACAGGACATTCCGAATATGACAGAAATACTCTTGCAAATGAGTATTTCCGTGATGTAGATAAGGGACTTGATATACAAATACCACAGCATTATTTCCCGAATAATGATGATTCTATGCCGCCAGTGTTTAACTGGCGAGGTCATGCGAATTTGCTTTTTGGAAACTGGCTCAACCATTGTGTATATCAGAAAACACCGTTTGATTTGAAGGATTTAACCTCAATATAGTGATTTCTTGCCATAATACAGGTATTGTGATTTCACTTTAATGTGGGGTCACGGGGGAGAATTTGCATGAATGAAAAACTGAATAAAATTATCAGTGAGGAATTCGAGAGTGAAAATATATCTGGTGTGCCAAAGCCTACACTGCTTAGACTGCCGGGGTATCTTCAGTATCTTGTTGAAAAAAAGAATAGTGGTACAAACCAGATTTCTGCTACAACCATCGGCAACGACTTAAACCTTTATTACGTTCAGGTTAGAAAGGACCTTGCCTCAATTGGTGCTGTCGGAAAGCCTAAGATTGGATATGACATTAAAATTTTGATACATACGCTTGTTACTTTTCTTGATTACCATAACAAAAAAAGTGCTGTTTTAGTTGGTGCTGGAAAGCTTGGAAGAACACTTTTGTCTTATGATGGCTTTGCTAACTATGGACTTGATATTGTTGCTGCTGTTGATGTTAATTCCGATTTGTGCGGCTGTAAAATTAATGATAAGCCTGTGCTTAGAATAGATGAACTTGCTAATTTGTGTACCAATTTAAAGATTGAGATTGGTATTTTGACTGTGCCTGATAAAAATGCGCAGGAGGCTGCGGATATGCTCATTAAATGTGGTGTCCATGCGATTTGGAATTTTTCGTCTGTGCATTTGAATGTTCCGGATGATGTTATCGTGCAGAATGAAAATATGGCAGCATCGCTTGCAGTGCTTTCGACTAGGCTTGCTGAGAAAATGAATAGAAAGTCCGAAATTTGATTTCGGACTTTTCGCAATTTTATGGAAAATAGACTGCGACAATCGTTTTTTTGCGTCAGCAAAAAGCATTTAAAGTTTACTCGATTTTTTCTAAAAATCACAGGGTTCGAAAGGGCAGCGCCCTTCGCCACTTTTCGCAGAAAGCGAAATCCATGACACCGCAGTGGCGAAACACCCCAAAAAAGCAAGCTTTTACGGCGTTTTTGAATTGTTTAGTTAGACATTGATTACCAATTTCCCAAAATATAAAAATATGCCTGTATTCAATACGAAATACAGGCATATTTATATTATTACTTCTCAATCGGTGCAAATCTAATACGGATTTTAGGCATCTTAGTCACTGTATAGTAATAATTATCCATCCAGTCCTCACCTTGAGTTGCATCATTTTCACCAGTCGCAGGAGGAGCAAATAGCTTAAGTGTCATATCACAAGCGCTATCAAGCGGCTTTTCAAAGAACGCACTCATCATATCAATGCAGCGTGCCTTTGGTGACTTATAGAACCATCTGCCGTTAATCTCAATCATGTAGTTGCTGTCATCATCTTCATCAAAGTAAATCTCACAGAAATGTGGGTTACTATCGAAATGAAGTGGGATAGCAAGTCCGTCAGCATCCTCAGAACCACCCCAGCGAAGTGTGCATGGAAGTGAAATTTCATCATTTCCCTGTTTCATTTCAGGCATAAACCATTCGCTGTGAATAATCTCCTTATATGTCTGAAGCGCAGGCTGTTCAATACCAACGTCTGCATTGTTAGGGTCTTCAATTTCAAGTCCTAAACGTCCTCTGTCACGGAACTGATAGAAAGTAAATCCGCTGAACCAGTCAGCCTTTTCAGCCACTAAAATATCACAGAAATCCTTAATCATAGATGCCTGATCATAAGGACCAGTTACATCACCGTCTGCATTAAATTCAGACATTACCATTGGCTTAGCAACACCACCATTAAGAAACTTGTACCTTTCAAAGCTTGCTTTTGTCAACTCGTAAGTTTTCTGAACAGTACTTCTTGAATGGCTGTTACCACCTGTTTCAGCAACATCATATGGCCATCCCCAGTGCAAAGCCATATATTTATCAACAGACCAGATATCAGCAGCAGGAATACATTGTGCAAATTCATCTTCCATCTCTATTCTTTCGGACTCCTCAGGATGCTCAATACCACCTATACAAATAATTGTATCAACATTTGGAGCATGCTCATGAATTATCCCTGAAAATTTAACAAAGAAATCAGCAACCTCCTGATATGAACATCTCTTGTTGAAAGAGAACCAGTTTCCTGTTGCCTCATGGTTAATTCTAAGCATCATTCTGCCATATGGGCGCAAATCCTTTGCAATTGCAATAAGATGCTCATCGCTTACATTAGGGTCAACAGTAAGTGTCAAAACAACATCCTGACCATGCCTACGAACATCACGCATGCAAGTGAATGGCTCATCATCAGTTGTTCCGCCAATACCGCCCTTATATGTAAAATAGTCATCATAAGGATAATCCCAAGCAAATGAAACATCAGGACTTGCGTGCACAACGCTTGCACGTCCTGGCCACCCCTTGTCAAGAGGGTAGTAGCAATACATCAGCGAAACTCCTCTGTGAGGACGTCCCATTTTATGAAGAATATAGTCCTGATTTACATATTCCCCTCTTTCAGAACCATCGCCTAAATCAACAGCGCATTTAGCCTTACCCATATGAATTCCATACATTTTTTCAGCCATTTCTTATCCTCCTAGTATTTATAAGCGTTCTAATCTAAGCTTAGCACGCCTAATAAGTAATCGTTTCCATATGATATAATTTAACATAAATATACCCTTTTGTCAAGTGAACTCGAAAGGTTTTTTCATGCAAACAAATGATTGTAGATATTGCACAACAGTACAGCTTAAAAACATACATTTAATAAGATAGAAATTAAGTAGGGTGGGGTTCTTCTCCCACCGTTAAACGTAACATTATATCACTGGGGAACTTTATAGTATGTTTTATCGCTGCGGCGATGCGTCAAGGATGCCGCACCCTACTACATTGTATCATCTAAAATATACAAATATTGTGTGGGGGCGATTATTAATCGCCCGTTGCATACGAATTATTTGCGGGCGATTAATAATCGCCCCTACAAAAATACATTCGCATAACGTAAAGATTTAGATGTTACTGGGTACTACATTTTAATTTTCCATACAATTTTCATCATGCCGTAAATACCGCCATACCAATCGTGCCAAGAGTAATAAGCAGCAATCCAAGTGCAGATTTTTTCGTTAGCTTTTCTTTTAACACAACCGCCGAAAACGCAACCGAAACAAGTATACTTAGCTTGTCAATCGGCACAACAACGCTCACAACACCATCACGAATAGCCTTGTAATAGCATAGCCATGAGCAGCCAGTTGCAACACCCGACAGCAAAATAAACATCATTTCCTTGCGTTCAATACCTTTTATCTGCGTGAGTTTACCTTTGCCAAAAACAATCAGCCATGCCATAACAAGCACCACACAAGTACGTATTGCAGTGCCTAAATTTGATGGAACACCGTCTATGCCAACCTTAGCAAGAATTGAAGTTAGCGCTGCAAAAATGGCTGATAAAGAAGCATAAATAAGCCATCCTTTAGTTTTTGCTTTCGCAGTATCATTCTTGCGTTCTATCATCATATATGTACCAATTGCAATTAAAATTATACCGATAATTTTTACTGCTAAACTAGTAGTTTCATGCAGGAATGTAACTGCAAAAATCACTGTTAGTATCGTGCTTGATTTATCAACAGGCACAACTTTATTAACATCACCGATTGACAGTGCCTTGAAGTAGCATATCCATGACGCTCCAGTTGAAAGCCCTGATAATATCAGAAATATATATGATTTCAAAGTTATATCAGCAATGCCTGCAAATTGCCCTGTTATAAATACCATCAGCCATGAGAATATCAGCACGACAACAGTTCTTATTGCTGTTGCTATATCAGAGTCGGTATTCTTTATTCCGCATTTTGCAAGTATTGATGTTATTCCTGCAAAAATGGCTGATAAAATTGCAAATACTATCCACATTATAGTTCACTCTCAAATTCAATAGAAAATATTTGTTGCACGAATAAGTTTTATGCCATTCGTGCAACATCAAATTTATTTAATGTCTGCTGAACAATTCAAAAAACGCCGTAAAAGCTTGCTTTGGAGGTGGTTTTGAATTGTGGGGGTGCAAGGTTTTTGAGCATTTATGCGAAAAAGCCTTGCACTTACAAAATTATTTTGTAAACATTATTTATAATTTAATTCCGGATACATTTCGGTAGAGTAATCATAAAAATTATTTAAAGCGGTTTCTTTATCATCATGACCTGATAAATAAGAAGTAAATGCACTTATAAAATTTATATCTAAATCCATGTCATAAGGTGTTGCCTTTTTTACATCTATTTTCATAGCAGCATTATGATAAACTTGATTATGATGCTGGCCACCCAGTAAATCAGATGTTGAAGTTTTTGCATACTCACTCATAACTGCCATGTTATTTGCCAGATAACCATTATCGGCAAGCGAATGCAGATTATCAGTATCTGTCAATATCCTTCTTATAACATCACACGCAAGCGTTTGATTATCTGTATTTTTATTAACACAAACCATTGTCCCACCCCAGTAGTTAGTTTCAGGTCCTTCACAAACTGCCCAGTCGCCGATTGTATTGGACAGTGGCAGCATAAAGTCAATTGCCCATGGAGCGAAAAAATAGCCAAAAACATTACTGCTGTCATTAACGTCATCAAACCATTCAGTTGACCACATTCCAGTATTGTTATTATATTCGTTTAAAGTATAATGTGTTGCACGATCAACCCAATTAAATAAATTATCATCAATCTGAATTTTTTTATTAGCATCAACCCAAGGTATTGTTCTTTTTGAATGTACTCTAAATAAATCATCATACCCAGACACCATTCGATAACCCTTATCAAAAAGCTGTTCAGCGGTTTTATCAAAACTTTCCCAGTCAGAAACCAATGACTGCACATATTCAGGATCATCACTGCCGAATGCATTTTCTGCGATGCTTCTCCTGTATGTAAACACAACAGGTGAAGCCTGCCATGTTATCGATTTAAATTCCCCATAATCATTTGTTCCTAAATCAATTGTATATGGGTAGCAATTAATTAAATCGTCGTCCGTAATACCCAACTCTTTTAAATTAAGTGTATATTCGCTGTTTGTATATTTTAAGGCATAATAAGGTTCAATAAAAAATATATCAATTGGATTTGAATCAAAACCACTATCATTTTCCGCAAGCTCTGTATAAAGCCCCTCCTGATAAACAGAAAGCAAACTTTCATTAGCATCAAACCATGACCATTCAAGAGAAACATCATCAGGTATTAAATCAAGGCAGTAATTTTCAATAAAATACTTAAATTCTTCATCCCAAGCCTTAATTCTTAATACTTTTCCCTCTGCATTTACAATATCATCATTTGGTAAAGTATCATCTGTTTCAATTATAATCTCACTTTGGATTTCGATGTCAATTGTTTCATCAGAATCTGCTGTCGTTATCATCTCAATCATCGATGGCGCATTGTTTGATTTAATATTATGGTAAACAAATGCCGTTCCTGCAATAACCCCTGCTGTCATAATGAATATTATAATCTTTTTCATTGCCAAATCCCCCAAAAATATATTATGTTGAAGTTATTATAACATAATGGTAATCAGTTATCAATAATATATTTATATTGTAATATATTTTAACCAATTTGTAATCACATGAATTGGTTAAAAAAGGAGCGGCCTTTTTTCAGCCACTCCTTTAATAAATTATAGTGCGTTAAGTTTGAAATGCTATGTAATTTACACTGTGCTACGCTCCCTTTTGCACCTGTGGTGCAAAAAACTACCTGTATAGTCGATTTTGACAGCTTTGCTGTCATGCACTGAGTGCATTAACTTTAAAACAAAGAATTATTTTAAAGTTAATCGACTATATCATGCCGTTTTAAGCATTCGCCTTTTTCATCTTTGTTGTCTGTCTTTGTGCCATAACTAGCTTATAATAAACCCCGTTTGAACGCATTAAATCATCATGCGAGCCCATCTCAGCAAGCTTGCCTTTATCTAGCACGATAAGTTTATCTGCACTCGAAAGTGTTGATAATCTATGTGCAATCGCAATAACTGTTCTACCCTTAATAAGCTTGTCAAGAGCATCCTGAATTTGCTTTTCAGTTTGCGTATCAAGTGAGGCTGTTGCCTCATCAAGAATAAGTATTTTAGGGTCATGCAAAATCGCTCTTGCAATTGCTATACGCTGTCTTTCACCACCTGATAATGAAAACCCTTTCTCACCAACACGGGTATTATAGCCATCAGGAAGTTTCGTGATAAAGTCATGTGCATTTGCAACCTTTGCAGCACGGATAATTTCTTCAAATGTAGCATCCTGCTTCGCATAACGAATATTATCATAAACAGAGCCGTCAAAAAGAAATGTTTCCTGCAAAACAACACCAATCTGGTGACGCAAGCTTTCCTGCGATATCTCACGAAGGTCATGTCCGTCAATCTTTATACTACCTTGTGTGCAGTCATAAAGACGCAGAATAAGATTTATCATAGTACTCTTGCCAACACCTGAATGTCCAACAATACCAACCATTTCGCCTGCATTTATTTTAAGTGAGATGTTTTTAAGAACAGGGTTATAAACTTTATATCCGAAAGAAACATCGTCAAATTCAATGTCACCGACAACATCAATTTCCTTTGCATCGGCAGCATCATCTACGTCAACACGTTCCTCAAGAATTTCGAAAACCCTAGAAGCACTAACTGATGTATCAGCAAGAATACGTGGTATCTGAATAAGCCATTCAAGAGGACCATAAAGCATACCAACATATGATGTGTACTGAACAAGCTCACCTAAAGTCAAAGCATGACCAAGCACCATTTCACCTCCGAAATACAGCACGAAAAAGTTGCCGATTGACATCAAAAACCACATTGGGTTCATTGTCATATACCAAACGATATCAGCGTTTGAAACAGCCTTTGACCAGTTTTTTGAGGCTTCTTTATACTTCTCGATTTCCTTATCCTCACTGCCAAATGACTTAACAACACGAATACCATTGAGTGTATCATGCAGAAATGAACTGTGTCTGACCATCATTCGCCACACCCTGCCATAACGAATACTCATTACATTAAAAAGCTTAACTGTAATGAAAGCAACAATTGGGACAGGTAACAGTACAAACAGTGCAAGTCTTGCATTTATCGTGAAAAGCACAATGGTAAGCAGTACCATTGAAAAACATTTTACGATTGCATCCTTGCCGTTTGCAGTGATAAAATCCTGCAATTTCATGGCGTCGCTTGAGACACGGTTAATAAGTTCGCCTGCTGAACGCTTTGAAATAGCTTTCATTGAAAGCCTTTGTGCCTTTGCGAAAACCTCGTCACGCAGGTCACGTCCAACAGAAAGCGCTACTTTAAATGATGCCTTAAAATTGATTAAATCAAATATCCATGCAAGTATGTTAATGCCGACAATTCCTGCACAAATCAAGAGAAATGACGACCATACCTCATTCTTTGGAGTTATGTATTTATCAACAAGAATTTTTTCAAGGTATGGATTAAAAAGCCATAAAACCTCAGTAATAATTGTGCATAATACTGCTGCAAAAAAGTGCCATTTATATGGCGCTGTGCGTTTTATAAGTTTTAGCAGAACACCTGATTTTTTCGCACAAAATGGACATTCAGCTGCACCCTCAAGCGGCATACCACATTTTAAGCAGGATGGCTCATCCTCACCTGTATCTGTTATAAGCCTGCCATTTTTGTTATAAAACTCGAGAATCTTTGCAAGCTCGGCATAACGCAAAAAATTTGATTGTGTGAATGCACAGATTGCAGTTGTATCATAACAGGACTCACCCTTTGACCCTTCAAAATGCTTTTTGCCAACGAGCATACTGCATCCGATAAGACGCTCACATTCGTATTCATCGAAGTCCTGTATCATATATTTTTCTTTTACTTCATCATCAATATAAACGAAAATTTCTGTTTTTGTGCAGACTAAGTGACCGTTTATCCGCTTTGTGCTTTTATCCAAATCACAAGGCAGAGAAAAAATTATACTTTCATCTGTATCGCTTATATTTTTGGGAAGTGATATCTTTAAATTCATATTTCACCTACTTGTAGGAGCGACCCTATATGATCGCCCAATATTATAAATTCACGTTAATAGGGTAATTCCATGTTAATAATTATTGTATTTATGATTGGCAGACATTACTAAATAATCACTGTTCACGGTCGACCCTGCAAAGCAATTATTTCATTAAAATTCGATATACTTATTTGGAACATTTTCAGTCAGCCATAAATTATCTTCAGACAAAAAGAAATGATGGCCGTCATTATACATGGCTAATGCGTTGATTTTCAACACAGTAAATTTGCCATGTCTGCTGCCGAATTTTGATGCTGATGTATAGTTATCGGACAAATGCACATGATTTCTGCATTGCTTATTTAACCCTCTGCGTTTTATGCTGTCAACAAAACGAATAGCAGTGCTGTGATACAAAAACTCTGGCGGTACGCAAGGCGCTGCCTTAACATCAACGCTGATTGTATGCCCCTCATTTGCACGAATTTTTGTCTTGCTTTCATTATAGCTATAAAGATTATTACTAACAGCAACAATTTCATCAAGCTTAAGTGTGTCGATATTTTCACCAGCTTTATTCATACCATCAATAAGCTCAACAACCCAAGCCCATCCAAATGGGTCAATTTCAATGCCAATTATTTCAGGTTCTTCGGTTAGTATCAAGCATAAAAAATCCATCAGTTTAATATTCGAATTCATAATGACATCCTCCACTTTTTATATGAACATATCAATTAAATTTCTGCTTTTTTTATCAAGCTTAGTAACATCAGCACAAAAATATTTATTACCGTCCGCATCGTTGACATAAAGGTAATTTTTTCTTATAACCTTAAAATTTGTATACCAGTCACCGATACAGATAGTTTTCTTGCCAGCAGTGCAGTCTACACTTACAAAAATATACCCCATCATGTTGTCACGAATGGAAAATATTCTTGTGATTTCAGGCATATAGTACTTGAACTCGAGGAAGTCCTTAACAATTTCCATCTGCTCTTTTGGCATTTCATTAATATCCTTGATTACACCAACCTCACGAAATTCCTTTTCGTCATTTTCATAAGATATGCTTATGTAGGTTGTTTCCGACTGGAAAGGCAAAAGCCTTGTTAAGTTTACCTTGTTATAAGTCTTACCATCATATATAAGCGTCATAAATCCGCTTTTCTCACGACTGAAATTTAATGTATCTGGTGCTAAAATATTCAGCTTATCAACCTCATACACTTCATCAGCCGCTTTTATATTTTGTGTTTCTTTTGTTTCGGTATTCATTGTTTCAACTCACATTCTTATTAAAATATTTGCTATCTTTATTATAATCTTTTCTAACTGTTAAGGCAAGCATTTCAAGTTACTGCTTTTTATTTTTATACTCATCTCTTAAAAGCCCATACAAAAGCCTGTCATAACGTTTACCAGCAAAATATCTAGCTTGACGCTCCCTGCCCTCAAGTGTGAAACCACACTTTAAAAGAACCTTCTGCGAGCCAATATTATTCTCAAGAGTACTTGAATAAATTCTTTCAAATCCGATATTGTTAAAGCCATACTCAAGAATTGTTTTTACTGCATCCGTTGTATAACCCTTACAACGATTTTCAAGCTTTGAAATACCATAACCCACTCCGCATGAACGATTTTTCCAGTCGATATCCTGCAAAGCAACATCACCTATTACAGTGCCGTCAGGCAGGAATATCCCAAGCCTGATATGTACATTCCCTTGAAGTCTTTGAATATCTTCAAACCAGTCATCAGATTTTTCAGCAGACAAACCAATATTAAGTGGCTCTGTACACTGCAAAAAATCATATTCTGTATCTTCCCATACTTTTTTACAATGTTCTTTTTCCATTGTTGCAAGATAAATTAGTCTACCATTTAATCTAATCATTATGTCACCTCATCAATCCTGTATAAACTTCAAAGCCTCCGCCTGCAATTTATACAAATCAAAATACTTACCCTTCCTACGTATCAATTCATCATGAGTACCAATTTCCTTTAACTCACCATTTTCGATTACACAAAGCATATCGGCATCACGCAAGGTTGAAAGTCTGTGTGCAATGGATATGATGGTGCGCCCTTGCTTAAGCGCATCAATAGCAGCTTGAATTTTTCTCTCTGTACGAGTGTCCATTGACGCAGTAGCTTCATCAAGTATAAGAATATTCGGCTTTTGAATAATCGCTCGAGCAATAGAAATACGCTGTTTTTCACCGCCTGATAAATCAGCACCGCCCTGACCAACCTTAGTATTATAGCCATCAGGAAGTTTAGTTATAAACTCATGTGCATTTGCTGATTTAGCCGCTTCAATGACTTCCTCCATTGTGGCAGTTGGATTAGCATATCTTATGTTATCAGCAATTGTGCCAATGAAAAGATATGTTTCCTGTGACACAATACCAATATTATTTCGCAAATCTGCAAACGGTATCGACTTAATAGGGACTCCGTCAATCGTGATTTCACCACCAGTAACATCATATAGCCTAGCGATAAGATTTATTATAGTTGACTTTCCTGCACCAGTTTTACCAACGATACCAAACATCTGTCCTGACTGCACCTTAAAGCTTACATCCTTTAAAACAGGACGCCCAGCCTCATATGCAAAGCTGACATTCTTAAACTCAATATCCCCTGCCATTTCTGTTACAGAAACAGGGGTTTCCGACTCTTTTACAGTAGGGTTAGCATCCAAGATTTCAAACATACGACCAGCCGCATCAGCACATTTTGCCCATCTGTCACCAACCCATGAAAAAAAGCTGATAGGCTCATAGGACATATTTGCAAAAGCAATCAATGCAGTAAAAGCACCGAATTCAAGGTTGCCCTTGATAACCATATAAGCACCAATGCAGTATAAAAGTGCCATAATCAAACGGCATACAAGCCATATCAATGGCAGTGTGTCACTAAGACGAGTGTTGATTTTTGTGTCTATATCAAAAATTTCACTATTACGCTTATGGTAACGGCTAATTTCTGTATCCTGCCTTGCAAAAGATTTTACAACCCTCTGACCGTTCATAGCATCAGAAAGCACGGAGTTACCTGCTCTCATCGCAATATCAAGCTTTCTGTAAAGCTTATTCTGACTTCTGAAAAAACTATGCTGTATAATCATGATAATGAATATCATAATCAATATACCGAGTGACAAAACAGGGCTTAAATAAACCATCAGAACGGTTATACCAATTACCCTTGCGATGTTTGACAACCCATACGGAATGATGTCCGTAAAAAAGTAAAAAACGTTCGCTGAGTCCCTGTCAATACGTGTCATTAATGAGCCTGTCTGCTTTGATGTGAAGAACTGCAAAGAAAGTCTTTGCATTGACGAGAAAAGATTTGAACGCAATGTGTGCGTAACCTTTGGCGCAATTGTGGAGATAATTATACCCGACACAATTTTTAAAACCATACCCATAAAGCTTATTGAAGCCATAACAAGAACGATTGCCAACAGCTCGCCATAATATTTACCGCTGTCATTTAAAACTTCATCATAAAAAAGCTTTGTGCCAAAGTATGGCGATATAATGGAAAATGCACCGCTTAAAGCAATACAAATCAAAATCAAAGCCATCTCAAGCTTGAAATTCTTAAACATGCCAAGCAGTCTTTTGATTATCGAACGTCTGTCAACACAGTTCGGACAAACAGGACGGTTTGGGTCCGGATATCTCTCCATGCATTTAGGACAATGTGTCTTAACATCCTCAAGGCTTGAGTCGTCGATTTCCTCGTTATTCTTAGTGTGCATAAGTCTTTCACAGAACTTTTCTGTTTTCTCCGCAAAACCTAAAGAAAATCGTGCAATGCAGTATTCACTCTTTGTTTCATCCTCAGGCTCAATCATAAGCCTCGCTGTGAACTGGTTTCTGTCAACATAAATACGCTTGATTTCCGAAATTGCTATGTAATCGTAGCTCTCCTTGTCAAATGTAGATGTCACGTTCTTTTTACTGCGTTTCATGCTTTCATAATGCTCATATCCCTTGATAATATGCAGTGTGTCCGATGTGAATGTCAGATAGACGTCGATATAACAGCCATCGCCGTCCAAATCGGATTTAACGCAATACAGCAAATCTGCAAGTGATACTCCGCTCTTTATAAACTCATCCTCAACTACTTTTGGGATTATGTCAAAATACTTCAAGTGTAAACCCCCTCTTGTTTAAAATATAAAATGCCCTTGAATGATAAAATCAATCAAAGGCATAAAAATTCACAAATATATTGGTGCTGATTTAAATAAAATCAACATTCAAAAAAATGAGGATAATTAACTTTAACTGATTTTGTCATATTATTCTTCGCAAACTTAGTCATGATTTTTTCCTCACTTTCTTTTTATTTTATACTGAATTTAGCAGTACAATGAAAATAGTATAATATATTTTTTACCACTTGTCAAGGGAATATTAAAAAATTTTTATTATATATTTGTATTTGACTTATATTTATGCTATAATACATACGAATTAATACTAAAACAAACAAGAGGGCGATAAAAAATGAGCGCAAAAACTAAAAGCACACTAAACATGACCGAAGGAAACATACTGCGAATTATTCTTATATTTGCATTCCCTATCCTTATTGGCAACATATTCCAACAGTTATATAATATCGTTGACACCGCCGTTATAGGATATATCCTAGGTGACGACTCGCTTGCAGCAGTAGGCGCAACTGCACCGTTATACAGCCTTGTTATAGGTCTTGCAACAGGCTTTACAAACGGATTTTCCGTTGTTATAGCACGTTATTTTGGTGCTAATGACGAGGTTAAAACACGTAAAGCTGTAACGCTAACTTTATTGCTTACCCTAGCAGTTTCGGTTGTTGTTACAATTGTCAGCGTAATAGGTTTATCGCCTTTAATGAAGCTTCTCGACACACCTGATAACATTTTGGATGAGGCATCAGGATACTTACGAATAATTCTTATATTCAGCGTTGTAACCATGCTTTACAATATGTTTGCAGGAATGCTGCGTGCTATCGGAAACAGTAAAGCACCGCTTTACTTTCTTGTTGTTTCAACAATTGTAAATATTGTTCTTGACATCATATTCATAAAATATTTTGAATTAGGTGTTGCTGGTGCTGCATATGCAACAATCATTGCGCAGATTGTTTCGGTATTGCTTTGTATTGTTTATATAGTGAAAAAATGTCCTCTGCTTAAGATTGATTATGGGTATATTTCTCGTGATATTATTAAGGATAAAGAAATTATATCGGAGCTTTTCATGACAGGTTTCTCTATGGCACTTATGTTTACGGTCGTGTCAATAGGCTCGGTTGCATTGCAAAGTGCTGTAAACGGTTTTGGCACCAAGACTATTGCTGCACATATCGCTGCTCGTAAAATAGATGACATTTTCATGCTCCCTCTTGGCACATTAAGCCTTTCATCAGCAACATTCGCAAGCCAAAACTATGGCGCAGGACGTATTGACCGAGTAAAAAAAGGCATAACGACATCAATGCTGATTGCATTTGTATGGAGTGCAATCTCAATTGTAGCAGTATATCTTTTCGGCGGATTTATGGTTAAAACGCTTATTGGCACAAGCGAACAAGTTATCATTGATACTGCAGTAAAATACATTCGCATTAACATCCCATTCTTCCTTATTTTAAGCGTACTTTTAGTACTCCGCAGCAGCCTGCAAGGAGTCGGCCGAAAACTATTTCCGCTTATAGCAAGTGGAATTGAGCTTGTATTAAAATTTGCGGCTGTTGGATTTGTAACGCCAGTTCTTGGATATTTAGGTGTTTGTATTCTTGAGCCAACTTGCTGGATTCTTTGCGCTGTGCTTGTTTTTGTTGATTTCATGAGGTTTTACAGACAAGGACTTGCTAGGGATTGATTTTGTTTATTCATGTGCAAGCTTTTTGAGCATTTATTTATAAATTTTTATGTGAATTGCAGACATCAATCAAATAGTACGTCGATTCCGTGAAAAACGGAATTGTTCAGTAAGCAATTAATTAAAGCTGTGCAGAAACTAATATCTGCATAGCTTAATTTTGTATTGTTATTTAATTTCTTGCTCCAATTCATTGAAATAATCAGTGGCAAAAAAATCTACCAGTGATATTTCAAGTCCATCACATATCTTTTTTATTGTTGATACTGTTGGCTTATTTCCATCACGATGAAATATATTATTTAATGTTGATTGCGTTATGCCGCTGATGTTTGCTAATTTATTTAAAGTTATATTTCTAGTGCTGCATAATTCTGATATTCTCATTTTAATAGCATCGGTAAGCGTCATATTAATCCCCTATTTATTTCATTTTATTCATTGCACAATATTAACTCTGCAAAGATTAACTCATTAGGGTTGTCTTTTGAACAAAATTGTAGTAATATTATCTCTATATAGTCAATATTATCATTAGGAGATTAAAATGAGCAGTAAATACAAAAAATTAATCAAAAAAGCAGCAAAGCAATATGGCGTTTCCATAGCAGAAGTCGAACATGAAATGAACTGCATACCAAAAGAAGATGATATACCGACAGCAAAAGATGTCATTGAATACACCGCAAATCGTGCTAAAATCATAAAACAATAAAAACAAAAAATTAGCTGCTACTTTCGTAACAGCCAATAAATATATTAATAATTATTCCTTATGCTCAGGAAGTGTGATTTCATAATCTCCGCCATCTTTAGCTCTCATAATAGCTTCAATAATATCCTCATGAAGTACTTTGTATGAGGTTCTGTTAAATAAAGCGAACGCTTCGCCGCTTGAGCCATCATAACCATTATCCCACCAAATTGGAATAAGACCATTATTTGCAGCAGCCTTTGTTACATATTCAATATAATAACGTCTGAAATCTTCGTTTGCTGCTGTCTTATTCTTCATTGCACCATATTCGCCGATTATTACTGGAAAACCATTGTCAACAAACTTAGCTTTTATTTTGCCGAACAGCTCATCAACCCATGCTTCCTGTCCCCATGTTGCCTTGTTTGTACCATTAATACCCCAATCACCTTTACCCTCGCCTGCAAAATCCCATGGGTCATAGAAATGAAATTCCATCATAAGCTTATCTTTTACTGTGTCAGTTGGCATTATCATTTTTAATGATGCATTACCAGTTGTGTTATATGCCTGACAAACAAGAATTCTCTTATCATTATTGCCGCCTGTTTTTCTAACAGTATCAACAAAAGTCTGATTTAGACGGTCTGTGATACGAAGATATTCATCTGTTGGATTATTATAGCCGTGGTGAAGTTCATTCATTCCAGCAAATAAAAGCTTTTCATTATAATCCTTGAAATATGCACCAATCTGCTCCCAAAGAACTGTGAACTGCTTTATCATTGCTTCTTCATCCTTTGGCTCTGGTGAAAGCCACGCAGCTGCAGTATCATTACCATCGTGATGAATGTTTATAATTGCATACATATCGTTGTCAATAACATAATCAACAACTTCCTTAACACGAGCAAACCACTCGTCATCAATCTTATAGTCAGCATCAATATGGTCAACCCAAGTTACCGGAACACGAATAGTATCAAAGCCTGCTGCTTTCGCTGCATCAATTAGTTCCTTTGTAATTTTCGGATTACCCCATGCTGTTTCTGCTTCCAAACCAGTTTTACCGTATGCATCAAGACAATTTCCGACATTCCAGCCGATTTTCATGCTCTTTGCAAGCTCTGCCGCTGTAACATCATTAAACTGCTTTGCAACAACAGCCTCTGTTACAACTGCATCAGCTCCTGTAGCTACTCCGTCATTAGTTACATCGTTTGTTTTGCCGCATCCTGAAAGCATAGTTGCTGCCATAAGCAGTGATAATGCAGTAGTTAGCATTTTTTTTGCTGTAAATTTCATACTTATACCTATCCTTTTCACTAATTGTCAGATGTTTTGTGTGAAATCACAAAACTCCGAGTTCTAAAAATTTATTTTCGAACTTTTCTCCTTAAATAATAATGTATTTCATGATTTATGTTTATATTTATGTTTTGTATATTACCCGTCAGATTTAATTTTGCTTGACAAAAAGTAATTTGCACGATTATTATTATAACCGATTTAAACAATATTTGCAATGACATTTTCTATGTTTTGTACAATTACATAAAAATTACCTATTCTTTTTGTAATCGTTTACTAACAATGGCAAATAAACCTGACAGGATTATTTCCACAATAGACATACCACACTCTGTAACCTTCTTCCAAAACCATCATATGCATATGAAGCCATACTTCCGTCAGCTTTAACAACTGATGCCATTTTTCACATGGGATTGAATATAAAACTATTTTAAAATGGTATTTTTGTTATTGAAGTAAGATTTCCTCTTTGGTCATAACTAAAATAACCTCATTTGCGTAACATGCCGTAAAACATGTTACTTACAGGGTTTATTAGAACTTGTGAAAAGTTGCAATATGCGTAAAATGTAACTATCTTGTTACCATTGGCATGGATATATTAATGAATACACAATCAAAAAGGAGCTGCCAACCTGACAACTCCTCTGATAATTTATTTATATTGGCTAACCAACCTTAAATTCGGTTAAACCTTAGGCTAAATGTCTTGGCGGACTCACTCCCATCATTTAAATCTTCTTTAAACTCCAAAACATCTTCATGATTTGTACCACTTCTTTCTTAAAAATTAAATGGTCAATCAGTTTATGCCATTGGATTCACTCCCTAAATATATAATTCCTTTGAAGATAAAACATTTAATTGCCACATATGACACGCATCTCCTTTGGAATAAATTTTACATCAGGTTAAGCTAAACTCTGAGCCATGGGACTCACTCCTTAAATATAGAATTCCTTACGGGTAATCATCAGTACTTTTACAAGCATAAAGATCAACTCCTTGGCGGAATATTTTTTGATAGAGGCAGCTTAAACTTATTAAGCCATTGGTCTCACTCCTGTATATAAATTTTTATTTTTAAGAGTCAGTCTTAAAAAATCATTATCCAAACCCGACTAAAAAGTCGTCTTACCTAGTATTTTGGACTCACCCCTTATAAAATTATAGTAATGTTCCTATCGTGAAATGTGCGTTTGAGTATCCTCATAACAATCACTTCTCTCCTAATATTTTTAAGGGTTAGCTAAAATTAACTATTCTGGTGGTCTCACTCCAAACTTACTAAATTTCAATCAACCTGTAAATCTTAACTGCAATCATAAAAACAACCACTTCTTTCATAGTTATTTTCTATACGAAAGCCTTAATTACCACATTGTCATCACCTGTTCAAATAAAATTTTAAAAGTGGGATTTTACTAAAACAGTTTACTTCATCGGTATCACCTTTTAATCAGATTTTTGATATTCGATATTTTGAGCGAAACTCAAAACTCGCAATTTAAAATTCATTTTAAATTTGTAGCCCTTTATGTAAAGCTCACATTGGAGCATTGCATATAAAGGATATCCCTTATGTATTGATTATCTCATATATATTTGCACTAAATTTTATTTTTAGATACAAAAATACCGTATAACTTAAGCACTTTGAGATGTACTAAGATATGCGGCTCATTATCATACTTTAAGATTTAATTTAACTAATCGTTATAATCCGGAGTGAAAGTATATTAATACTTATTACATTTAAACTCCGCTAAAATCTTTCCTAAAGTACGGCTACAAACGAGCCACTTAAGATATCCTTTGAGAACTGCTGTTCAATTTCAAAACTAGCCATCGGACTCGCCAACCTTTCCAAGAAAAATTTTGAATTCCCGTTTGACCGTGCTCTTTTAATAACTTTTGCAAAGTGTAAGCTGCGGGTCAATTATTACAGGTTCATTTCTTTAGGACTTCGAAACTAAATCCCTTTATTATAGTTCACAAAGAGCAATTCCGAACATCTTCGGCTTAATGCTGACTATCTTTTTTGGATTTACTTTGTTTCTCTTTCCTTGTATATACTATACCACACCCTTTATCCAAAGTCAATAGTTTTCTTCTAATATGCATGACATTTTTTGTGCAATATTTTTAGTTATTTTACATCTTGACATTATATCAGAAATGTAGTACAATTAAAAAGTTGGGTGTTATAACAGCTTGTATGGAATTTATAAAATCACCCGATAATAATGACTATTAAAATGACTATAATCAGGAGGTATTTATTATGGCTGAAATGTTAGATAACGAAATGGCTGCCGATCTTTATACATTAGTTGATGAGGAAGGCGTTGAACAGACTTTTGAAATGATTGATGTTCTTGAGATTGATGATGAACGTTATTATGCCCTTGTACCTTATTATGAAGATCCTACAAAGGAGCTTGAGGCTGATGGAGAGCTTGTAATCTTGAAGTCCGATGTTGATGAAAACGATGAAGAAATTCTCGCATCAATTGACGATGATGATGAATACGAGCGTATTGGTCAGATGTTCCTCGACCGTCTTAACGAAATCTTCGAGGAAGAAGAATAATTTCTAACTTTAACAAATTAAATCCGTATCCAAATCTGGATACGGATTTCAATCTGTAGAAAAACCCCTAATTTCGCAAGAAATTGGGGGTTGATTTTGTAATCAAGTAAAAATCGCAAAGAAAACACCTAAAAAGTCAATAGAGTATGAGTTCCTACCCTTATGAATAGCGTATTTTTTGAGGTTCATGGCAGCGAACTTAAACCTAACCTAATTAGTAACTTGAGTTAAGCCTCTGTAAAGTGTGTAATGCATAGAATATTTTTCTTTATTGTAGGCTCAGCCACGACGATGAATAGTCTATATAGGTGACTATAAAAAGAACATGGCAAGCTTCAATAGCGTTATCAAGTGCATTAGATTATAAAATACACATATCAACATTATCGATTATATCAGATAGAAAAATTCCCTTTTGCGATAACACAATATTATTATTTCTACAATTTCATTTTCTTTATAAACCATTGCTGCATGGCTGACTTTTGATTTTGTTAATGAACATATTGCTTTACCAAGTCAATCGTCACCACCATCAAAAATAATAATATCACCTAATTTTATATCCTGCATTTACAATACATCCTCAATTAACAGTGTTATTTACCAGTATTAATAATAGCTCCACCATCATTATCAATTTCAACATCGTCTAAAGTAAGATCAAACTCCTCTAAGAAATTCTGCTCAATAGTCTGATCCAAACCACCATCCCAGAAATACGCTGAGAAACGCTCTGCAAGTTCTTCTGCTCTGTTGCCTGTGAAAGTAATAGTAAATTTATCCATAACAATCCTCCATAAAATTAGTTTGTTTTTAAATCAACGATAAAAGCAGTATCAGACGAAAGTAACTTATCAATACCAGTACCAACATCATCAATACATTCAATTTTGATACCATCTGCAATACCAAGTGATTTAGCAAGTGATACAAAATCAATAGCAGGATCTAAATTAAAGCAATCAGGATATGAATGTGATTCAATTTGCCGTTCTGTCCAATATTTATCAATATTATCACGCAGGAGCTGATATTTTCCGTTGTTCATAATGATAATTTTAATATCAATTCCATATCGTGCTGCAGTATGCAAAGCTTGAATGGTATACATACTTCCACCGTCACCAACAAACGCAAATACTGTTTTTTCAGGGTCAGCAAGCTTGATACCCATTGCTCCAGGTATTCCAACACCTAAAGAGCCACCTCTTGTCTGAAAGAAACTTCCATCTTTGATTGGTGAAAAATAATAATTTAGATATTTTGATGAAGTGAGAGCTTCATCAAAGATAATAATATCTGAATTTATTGATTGTTTAAGTTGTTTCATAAATTCTGAAACGACAGTGCCATCATCAATATTCTGATTACTATTCTTTTTAAGCTCAGATAAAATATTACATCTCTCTAAAGCATCACTTTTTTGTTCGCACGATATTCTGGATTTAATATCATCACATATAAGCTTTAGGGTTGGCTTCGGATGAGCAGCAATACCAATATTAACATTGAAGTTTTTAGCAATCTCATATGTATTCAAATCAATATGTATGATTTTTGCATCCTTGATAAAAACATTTGTAAGGCAGGGGAATACTTCTGGAAATACATATGTACCAACGATAACAATAGCATCAGCGTTTTCAACTACTTTCTTGCTGTTATCCCCAAACATATGACCTAGCTGTCCCATAAAATGAGGTGAGTTTGAATTGAAATTAACCTCAGAATAATCAGCACCATAAACCTTTGCACCAATTAACTCGGCAAGTTCTTCAATTTCACATCTTGCATCTGCACATGAAATTCCATCACCAATAATAAATATTGGATTTTTTGCTGGTAAAAGCATATCAGTAACTTTATTAACAGTACAAATATCAGGTGCACTTTCAGTTTGTATTGTTACAGTTGGAACAACATCCTCAAAGTTTTCTTCATCAAGAATATCTAATGGCAGACTTAAAAAAACAGGTCCCATTGGTGGTGTCAAAGCTGTTTTTATTGCTCTTCTTACCATTCGTAACAATGAATCCTTATGTGTAACCCTGCTTGCCCATTTTGTAACAGGCTTTGCCATATCAACTAAATTGCATGCCATTTGTGCATCCATAGCATCATACTTTATTCCAGCTTCACCTGCAATAATAACTAAAGGTGAATGTCCTCTCATTGCCTGATAAATCATACCAATGCCATTACCCAATCCAACTCCGCTGTGAAGCTGAACAACAGATGCCTTTTTTGATTTTCTCGAATAGCCATCTGCCATTGCAACAGCAACCGATTCATGAAGACAGGTAATATAATTAAAATCATCATATGAATACATAGCATCAAGAAAACCTTCTTCAACTGTTCCAGGATTTCCAAACATATATGTTATTCCATCAGCTAATAGTTGTTTGATTAGCTTGTTGTTTCCGTCCATGTTATTTCCACCTTTCATTATATTTCTTTAAAATTCAAGCCGGATTGCTCCGGCTTGAAAAATTATATTAATGAATTGAATCAAAGGTGACCTTGATATTTAGTCTGTCAACATCGCCGTCATCAATGAGGATTTCATCACCGTTTTCAGCAGTAACAGCTTTCTTATCAACAATATTAGCCTTGAATATGTATGGGGTCACAGTCTGATGCTTAACTTCATCAATAGACTTGAATGCATAATAAAGCTCAATGTTTTCACCTAAGATTTGCTTGCTTGTGATATATCCAAACAGACAATGTTCAAGTGAATGAAGTCCTGATTTCCAGCAATGAAGCTTAGGGAAAATCTGCTTTGGATACAAAGTTTCACCATCAAGCACATGCCAGATTTCACCGTTTTTGGTATCAACCATATTCTTGAACCAGAATGCATAGGTCTTGTTTATGTACTGCAAATATGATGGGTCTTTAATCGCAAGCATTGCAGCAGCCTGATTTAATTCTGCAAGTCCCCACCATTCCTTATCCTTATCGATAGTGCCATCATCCAGTATACGTCTGTTCCATGAGCCATTTGATGTATCATATGCACTTTCAAGAATAGCATGGATTTTTTGTCTTGCAAAGTTAACAAAGTAAATTTCATCAGTCCATACACCAACCTGATAAATTACCCACATTGCCTTAACAGAGTGTCCGAAATCTGTATGTGCAGTTCCAAGTGCCTGCATATCAGTAGAAGTGCTTGCACCCCAGAATGTTCCGTAAACCTCTGTATAAAAACGTTCAATCATAATATTAGCAATACGCTTCATATCAGCCTTGAATTCTTCCTTTTCCTTTTTAGGAAGTGATGGTGTCAGCCACAGCATATAAGCATAAAGCTGATCAAGGTGTGCTACAAGCTCAACACTTTGTTCGGAGCTGTTATTTTTGTGAGGAAGCCATGTGAAAACACCCTTACCCTGATGGAAGTAATTATTGAAAATATAATCCTTTAGCAAACGGATTTTATCAAGAACCTTTTCATCATGAGTAAGGTAATAATAAAAGGCGATTCCTGTCATTCCATATGCAAGATCTTGGCTTGTACGTGTTTTTGTATCATTAATCCACTCGCCGTTTGATAAGTGCTGACGTGTAAACATCGAGCCATTTTTATTAATAAGATCAAGCAGAGCATAAGCACCCTTTTTGCAAAGATTGAAATATTCAACCTTACCTGTCATATGATATGCAATACCATATGCAAAGGTCTGTCTTGAATGTGATCTTACAAAGTTTTTATCAGCATTTTTATCAGGACCTTCAAGAAGTTCTCCTGCTTCAGAGCTGTAATTGCCATCCTCGTCTTTCTGAATTGCTTCACGAAGTGCAGCTGGCCATTCATCCAAGCTGTCTAGTCCTGGCAGCCATTTACCATCGTTAGTGATAAATGAACGGAAAAGTCCTTTACTCATATCTTGTAATTCAGGCTTTAACCAAAATCTCATAAGGTCATGTTCAAGATGATCCATCCAGTGATTTCCACCGATATAATCGTCGCTTATAACAAGGTTTTTATGCAGTTCAAGAAGATTTTTTATATTAAGATATGGGTCGTATGTATACTTGTAGGAATCTGCTGTTTTTTCCATGTAGCTTCTAGCTGCTGAGCTTAATTTACTCATGATAAAGATCCTCCTATTTGTTGTTTATTTTCTTATATGCTGCTACTAAAGCGCGTGTGTAATCCTCAAGGTCTGCTGCAGAACGTCCTGTAACCAAATCATTATCAACCACAACGTGTGATGGATCAGGTATAAAGGTTGCTCCTGCATTATGTATATCAGCAAGAACTACTGTATGACAGGTTACTTTTCTGTCTTTCAGAAGTTCAGGTGTTGGCGTTAAAAGCCATAGTCCATGACATAATGCACCCTTTACAATGTTTTTATTCATCATTGCTCCTGCCATAAATCTGACAGCAGGTGGTGTACGAAGCTCTTCAACACTGCCAAGGCTAAACATTGGCTGGATTTCACGCAAACGGCATGCAACATAATTTGCAGCAATAAGGACAATTGCATAATCGTTAGGATTATAATCCTTAACATCCTTTTTTACAATCATTGTGTGGATTTCATCCTCTGGATTATCGGCATTAGTTATATCGCAGATAATTTTTCTTTCCTTTGCACCCCATAGTGTAGTGAGAAAATCAACCTTTGCTCCAAGCTCTGTAAAAAAGTTTCTGTAATATTCAACTTCAAAGTGAATATATTCAGTATCTATCAAAATAGCAACAGATTTGCCTTGTAAAATTTTATCCATAATTGTAATGTCCTCCAATCAACTAAAATCCGTATCGCTTTAATCCGTTATTCAAAACTTCAGCAAGCAGTTCACCTGTTTTATATGAATCTGCTGTTGAGCGTCCTGTAATAAATGGATAATCTACGATTGCAGATATGTTCTTTCCGACATTTCCGATAAATTCGCCGTCTTTACCAACAGCATCACGCAAAATGTATTCGAGTGGATATGGAGGAGGACCGATAACAAAATCGGTACCAAGGAAGCCTGTTCCATCCTTATAATCATATTCAAGTGGATGACCTGTAACTCTCTTACCCTCAATTATACTTTTTCTTAGTCCATACTCTCTTGCAAATGCTAAACAAGCAACACCATAACATTCAGCAGCGATAGGCTTGTCCTTTCTGTAAAACGAAAGTATTAGATCGTGTACACGCTGATTATTTACCAAATCAACAATCGGACCACTTCCGCCGACAATAAGTAATGCACAGTATTTATCGAGAGTTTCTGCTGCTTTGTCAACAGTATCGTTATATTCCTCAAGCTCACGAAGGTACTGAGGGTGACTTAAATAAGGACGCTGTTTAAATAGCTTTGAAAGGTTAATAGGGTTTTTAAGCATCTTTGAATTTTCAATACTTGCAACCTTTTCAGCCATTTCTTCAGATACAACGGTTTTTCCTAAAGGAGGATCAACATAATCAGGATCCATACTTGGTGGAAGTGCATGTGGTGTTTTTCCGTTTGGAGTTGCAAAATCTACAACAATTCCGCTTGCCTCCAAAGCTTCTAATGGTCCCACAAGCTCTTCACCCCAGTAGCCATATTCAGAGAGTACAAATAATACCTTTTGCATAACTTTTCATCCTTTCTTGATTTGAAAATGAATGTTCATGATTTGTGAATGCAAGTTAAGAGTGTAACATATACCAACAAAATGAATATATGATGAAATACATGTCAACTTGCTATACGGTTGATATTAACAGCAAATAGTAAGAAATAACATTCCGAATAACGTGTTCGCACCTGAAATATATCACATTTTTATATAAATATGAGTAATTTAAGGTATGTATACTCGTTTTTGACAATCTTAACATTTCCTAAACGTTACTAAATTGTTAACACCAATTACATGATAACATATATTTCTATAAAAATCTACATTAATACTATACAAACATTGGCATATATTTATGTATTTATTTCACAAAATATGCCAATATATTATATTTAGAGTAAATGTGAGGATTGTGAATATGTTCAAATAATTTATCTAAAAAATATCAAAATCTGTGTTCAGGGCGATATATCAGCATTCAGGGCAAAAGTATTGAATATTAGTAATATTTGATGTAATGTAAATCTATATGGACTAAATCTTTATTTTGTTTCTAACAGTACAGTAGATAACCATGGTGTATCCGAAAATTAAACGCAAAAAAGGCATTATCGACTTTGAAAGTCAATAATGCCTTTTGGAATATATTGGGATAATGAAACCCGCAAGCCAGTAGATTTCGTTCTACAATTGCAAATTTCGCCTGCTATCATTTTGCTATCATTTTAGGTGTGTCAAACAACGTAGGTACGTTACTTTTTCACACTTTTTTTATTCCCACTCGCTCCTTGTTTTCTCACTATAAACATTTATGTTTAAGCGATTTAGATGTGGGTATTTCTATTATTTGAATTATACATAAACTTTGGACTATTCGATTTTTTGTTGCCGAAATGTTGCCAATTTTATACCACAAACAGTAGTCGTTATTATAAATGAAGAATAGAAATAATTTTATTTTTCATAAAATCAAGTTTATTTATATTAAAAACTGTTACTAAATAATATGTAAAGTCATCTTCTTTAAATGTTACACTTGTTTTTTTTCTAAGATATTTTGATAAACTTGCCAACAAATATTTCCCACATATTAATCTTGTACTATCACCCAATAATATCGTATTGATTTTTTGTTTATATACATCAAATAAAACTTGATACTCAGTAACTCTCTTTTTTAAATTTTCTTCATAAATATTAATTTTCTCCATATTAACATAACCATTTTCATAAAAAAAGTTGTGTGGTGATAATCCAACATTTTTTTCTTCTGGAAACACAGTTTGTGTTACCATATAATTAATAAATAATCTCGTCATTGAATTCAACGCCATGTTTTCCCAAGTTTCATACTCTAATTGTTCTGCAACTATTTTTTGTGTCTGTTTCATTTTACCAGCCATAAACTTTAACACGGATTTTTTATCAATAAAGTAACTCTCAATATTATATTTATCTAGATAAATATAATTAGGACTATCTATCATTACCTTGCCCATAATAAGATCAAAATCACCATCTACTAGATAAATTGTTGCTTTATTATCATATTGATTCCCGTACTGTTCAAATGCTTTTTCTACTCCTTTTTTTCCTTTCATAGGAAATATTTTGGAAATTTTCAATCTGTCACCAAACATTCGTTCAAAAATATTTTCATAAATATATTCTTTATATTCATCTTCAACAATAATATTCACATCATTAAGTTCCGAATAAAACAGCACTCGATTTAGCAAAGCTGATTCGGAATAAAAAAGTCCACTTTCCATCTTTTGTACTCCAATCATTTATTTTAGTCTTACAGCTTTTTCTCTGTATTGACCTATCAGCTCTGGTGAATGCGTAGCAAAGATCAATTGAATATTTTTATTCGTTTTTAATATAGCAGGAACAAACTTACTTTGCCATTCTAAATGCAAAGATGCTTCAGGCTCATCCACAATAAATATACCGGTTCCTCTGCCTTTTAGTCCAAAGATTAAACTTGCAAATGTAATTACAATTTGTTTCTCACCTGATGACAAATCAGCCAGGTTCAATTTGCCATTTACAGTATCAAAATATACTTGTCCTTCATTGCTTATCATTACTTTTTTGTGTGTCCCACTACTTACAAAGAAATCATTAATTACATCCACAAATATTTCTTTAGTCTGTCTAATTTTCTCTTTAATTTTTTCATTTTGTTTTGCAAGTTCTGCAATATTTTGTTTTTTTTGAAATTCAGCATATTGCCATGCTAAATCAATTCTGATTCCGCTTTTTTCATTATTATCGCTTTTCTGCTTAATATAGTCATCATAAGCATCCTTAAAATCCTTAAAAAAAACTTCTATATCATTTTTCAATTTTTCATCATAAACGCCAATTTCTCTTAACGTTTTAATATATGCTTCTTTCGATTTCAAAACATAATTCCAATTAAACTTTGTTATATCTTCGATGATTTTCAAAATATGCATATCGCTTGAGACTCTAATCATTGAACTTAGTACTTCTTTTCTGAATGTATCATTAGCTTTATTTTCTTTTATATTAATATCCATGCAACTATTTCTAATAAGTTCTGAAACATAGCGTAACGAATCATTCAAATATGAATTATAAGGGTTTTGTTGAATTTCATAGTAATGTCTTCTAGAATATGAATATCTATAATAGTCTCGTTCATCATATCTATCAAATCCATATCTACTAAGTGGAAGGTACGCATAATTAAACTTATTAATAATATCCTTAACAAAAGGATACATAGTACTAAATACCCGTTCTAGATTTTCATCTTCATTTTTTCTGAAAATTCTTTCTTTCAAATTATCTATATCTTCTATTTCAAAAACTTTCTCATCAAATAATATTATCAAACTTCTTATTTTTTTCTCATTCATAGATATCTCTATTTGAATTTTTCCTTCTCTTCCCTTCAAATCGGAATAGAACAGCTCTATTCTATCAAATACATAATCTACCAAATTATACAATTTCCCCGTAACAATTGCAGCTAATATATTCAATACTGTTGTTTTTCCACAACCGTTAGCTCCATATAAAAAAGTTAAATTTGAATCGAATTCAATTTGATAGTTATATTGTCCATGCAAATTATAGATATTTACACTCTTTATCAGCATTTTGATTCCTCCAAATAATTTTATCATCGCTATCACCTCTGAAATAGGATAGCATATTGTTATTTCAAATTATGTCACATTCAGTAGGCTTCAAAACATTTTTAAATTTTCGAATATAATTTATTTCCTACAAACTATTATTAATTTGATAACATCTTAAAAATAAAAATCGTATTATTAAATACGATAGGCAACCTCAAAGGCCACATGCCATATAAAATAATCTATGATAAAATTTTCTTTATTTCCACTCGCTCCTTGTTTCTTTGCTTTAAATATTTCTATTTAAGTATTTCAGTTATGGTTATTTATATTATTTGAATTATATATAAATTCTGAACTATTCGATTTTTTGTTGCCACGATATACTATGGCTTAAATAAATTGCACAACATAAAGCTATGTGTTTATTGTATCACAAAAATATGAAAAATACAAGAGTTTAGATATATTTATTAAATACACTTTTCATTGCAATAGTTTTATCTATAATCTCATTCATTAGCTTTAAGTAATTAGAATGGTCATCAAAATTCAATCCATTAATTTTATACAGAATTCGACTAGCTTTCTTATTATCTAAACGTTGCCATTCAAGCGACAAACCCAATTCATTTTCAATGTCATCTTTTTTACTATACAATATATCAAATAAATCCTTGTTATCATTTATATACAGTTCAATTCTTATATTCGAGTCTTTATTTACAAGCGAAATGCTAATACACGCTTCACTTGTACCTATTGCAACATTATACCAACTGTCAGTAGATGGTTTTCTTATATTAAAAGGTTTTCCTCTTTCTGAAAGTACATCATTAAACATAGTCCAAAATCCTACTCGTTCTGATTGTGATTTATTCATATCAGCAATTAGGGTATTATTTTTGGAATTTTTAATAAATCCATTTGGAGTTTCAATTGGCTCAAATTTTGGAGCACAAAGCGAATCACCTATCCTATATGCATGAAGTTCAATAAGGAAAAAACCTATTTCCTTATTAGTGTTATTGTTGAGCCATTCTATTGCACTACGATGTTCCTCACGTGCTCCCTTTACAATCCATACAATTATATTAGCATTTAAACCAGAAGCATATGTAATTATTTTACCTAAATGGTCATGATTTGAGCACTCAAGTTGATTTTCAATTATTACAGTAGTACCAGTAGTTTCATCTGTTGCAACCAAGTCACAACGATATGAGCCAACATAAACTTCTTTATTTATATCAACTAATGTTAATCCTAAAATATCGTTTAAATATTCTATATTTTCTTCTTTTGACAACCATTCTGAAAAATCATATTGTTCATGTTTCCATAATTCTCTGACGTCTACATTTTCTAGTCTTCCAAGTTTCATGTTATACCTCCGATTGTAAATATACAAAGGATTGTGGAGCTGTCTTTAATCCAAATGCAGATAGTTTTTTTGGGTTTTCGTATTTTTTAATACTTCCTAGCTTGAATGCTATGGCTAAATCTTTATTTTCATAATAACTATCATAAAAATCTTTGGATATGCCAGCTTCATTTGATGTTATTTTCCAAATACTTTCTGGATTGTCTATTAAAACATCTTCTACATCAGCTTCAGCAACAATTTTCATAACTGGGAAAGTTGAATATATAACTATTTTATCAATTTTTTCTCTGCACTTAACCTTCCTAAATTCATACGTTTTTTTCCCTGACAATATATTTTCAACGTGTTCAGGATTAATCGACAAAAGTATTTTGCACATTTATATCACCCATCTTAATTATTGTTTTAAATTGCTCTTGTGTATAACATATATCATACGGATAGTTATCAAAAAGTCCAGCTTCCTTTAAATTTTTATATATTACATTTTTACCCTTACCAAAATATCCATTATAAATAAGTTCTAAAATAATCAAATTAGTTTTTTTATTATATTCATCTTTCAATTGCTCTTGAGTAAATACACTTTTATTACCAACAAGCTGTAGAAATTCATCAAGAGTAACGATACACTTACCATTATTTTTAATTTCATTGATTTGAGTAATTGTACAGAACGATGTTACTGCTGATTTATATGCCTTTTGACCAGAACCTGTATGTATTCTGTATATAGCGATTGGCATACCTACGAAATATTTCATTTTATTACTTGGTGATGCAATGAATACTTTTGTTATTCCATTACCAGCAGTTATTTCAGCAATCTCATTTTTATTATTTGCTAGTTCAGAATAAGGAAATAGCTGATCATGAAAGCTGTCATTTATCGGTAACAATCCTGCATTATTAAAATTAGGATTTATAAACGGAAATGATTTGTACGGATCTGAATAATCGATGTTTTTTCTGTTTTTCATATAAACACTTTCACCACGATTATTCTTACCAATATTAATAAAACCAAATCGCTCGAAAAGTTTAATAAGTTCAACTTGCTTTTCAAATACAGTTACATATATTTCATCATATGATGTTTCTTTCCAATACCATAATGCAACACCTAAAGCACCCTCACCAATACGTTTCTTCCGAATTTGTTCTGATAATCTAAGTGTTCCAATTTTTAACCTAGGGATATTGGGTAAGGTATGACCATCAATTACTAATGGGGACATATCATCATCGATATTTTCTCTTTTTAAGAATAAAAATGCACCAACACCTAAATCATCTTTAAATACCAATGCTTTTTTACCTAAATCGGCTTTTTTCTGAAACCAATCTGAAAACTCTGGATAATCTAATTTCAAAGGGTCAAAAAAGTTATCGGATAAATTAATATCTTTGAATAACTCCCATTTAAACTTACCTGCCATGTTGTCACTCCTAAAACTATAAAGTTAAAAATATCATAATATACTAAATATATTAATATCAACTAAAAACGGAATGTATTAAAGCTACTAAAAACATTATATCACAATTTTACCAATATTACAATAAAAATACCAAACTCACTTTTATTATTCTGGAAATATTATTGTATACTCGACATCAACTCACCCATAATAACATCCATTGCCTTTCCATCAGGCATATGCCCACTATTTGGGGCACATATAAACTTAATATTGTGATTATTCAAGTTCTGAACGAACTGCATAATAGCATTTGTTGATGTTACAATATCTGTTCTGCCTTGTATTATCGTATATGGAATTTGAACGTCTGAAAACTCATTTTTTAAGTCTAACTCAATAAGTTCATTCATCAATGAAGTGTTTTTCAAGTATCCATTTACAACAATCGCCTTGAAATAACTCAGTTTATAATCTGGACTTGTTAGAAGTCCAAAAATAATTTTTGCCATTGGAGTTTTTTGACCTGATTTGCATTGATATCCTTCTGTATATTTACCTACCCATGACATAAGTTTCTTTGCATTTTCTATGCATTTAACGTCTTTTATTTTACTAAGCATTGCTTTTTCTTTTTGTGACATTTTTGAATTTTCAAGAGCGTTATATACTTCATCATTGAACGTCATGTTGCATAATACCTGTCCGTATGTAACCACTCCATCTATAAGTTCACTTGCTCTTTTTGCAACTTTTAATGCTAGAATACTACCCCAAGAAACACCAAATAAAATGATTTTATTATCTTGAAATTCATTCCGTAATTCTCTTATCAAGTCATATGTCATATCAACATAATCTTCTATTGTAAATGTGTTATCAATTGGATAATTATTAATTCCACAGCCAAGCTGATCCCAGTAAACCATCGTTAATTTCTCTGTTATATCTGGGAAAAAACCTCTGCATCCAACTGAAAAAGGAATAGGTGTTCCAGGACCACCATGAAGAGCAATAACAATTGGATTCCTTTTAAGTTTACCATCTATCAAAACTTTTTGAGGGTAACCACCCAAATTATATTCACGAATTTCCGATATTTCATTACTTTTAATAATATCTTTTCTTGATATTTTTTTCATACACACCCCTATATCCTGCCACTATCTATATCAGAAAGCAACTGTTTATACCACTCAATTTCAAACCTAATAGAATCAATACCAAACTTTGCAGTCAAACGCTGATAATTGAATAAATCCTTGTATTCATCCTGAACAACCATGTCTTCACCACTATCATATATAAATTTAAGCGTTGCATATGATTCTTCAAGTGATTTAATATATTCACTTATGCGGCATTTACGTGTTTGTACGTCAGAAAGTCCCATGAAATAAAGCTTTACTAATTCAGGTTTTTTATTCTGAGCCGAAGAAAATGATGAATTAACCCATTTCAAAAATTCTGTTCTGCCACTTTCGGTGATAGAGTATATTTTTTTGTATTTACCGTTTTCAACTTCTTCATTGAAAATAATATAACCTTGAGCCATCAGCTTTTTTATGGCAGCTTGAATACTGCCAGTACTGCTGCTGTACATTAATTCCAAACCCTGTGCAATACGAGATTTTATCTCATAAATTGTTCTGCTGCTTAACATAAGCAAGCCAAGAATTATTTTATCCATAATAGCACTCTCCTTATGATACTAATAGTAACATATCTATTAGATGTTGTCAAGAAAAATGTTCATTAAACAAGAAATTACCTTGATTTATGCTTGTTAACCACAGGTTTCAAAAACTCTTCCAATTTTTCCTTTAACTTCATATTCTCAATAAATTTCATTACCCTATCATACTTTTCTTCCAGAGCCTTGAGCAATGAATATGAATTATTGAGATCATTATTCAAGAGAGCAATCTGCTGAGATTTTTCATCAACAACAGATTTTACCTCAGATACTTCATTTTCAAGAGCTACCTTTTCTTCCTGTAATGTCTTAACACTAGCAGTTAAAGTCTGAATTTGATAGGCTTGCCCAGCATTTTCGTTAGAAAGTCTGTTATTTTCATTTTTCAAAACAATTTCATCAGAAACATCAGCATAAAACCTACCAAATTCATAATCAAGCTGTTGCAAGTTACTTGATAATATTTTGTTTTCTTCCTTGATAATATGATTTTCATCACTCAACTGCTCGCATTTAGATTTAAGCTCTATGTTTTCAATCTCTGCATTTTTACACGTAACATAAGCTTTAGCAGTATTAGTGAGGGTTTCATAATCGCTCTTTTTTATCATAATCATATTGAATGGCAATGACTTATTTTCAATGTCATCAACTACTTGAATTTCTGAAAGCTGTAAAGAAAGCTCTTCATATTGCTCCTCTGCTTTATGCAGCTTGAATTCTGCAACAGATAAATGCTCTGCTGTACTTCCTTTCACACCTCGTTCAAGGTTATATCCACAGTTCGTGATGAAATCGAAGTATTCATCTTGAAGTCGAGCATAACTATCTCTGCCTTTCCAAAACTCTGAACAGTTTATGCGTTTGCATGGCTGTTTCTTTTTATCCTTGCCATGAATGACAGGAATAAAAGCAACATGCATATGTGGAGTTTTTTCGTCCATATGAACGACAGCAGATACAATATATTGCTCACCACCAACTTTTGATGATACAAAATGATAAGCATCATTAAAGAATTTCTTTGTTTTTTCTTCACCAAGCTTATCAAAGAAATCCTTATCTGACGTAATCAGAAACTCACACATGACAGTACTTTGTTTTTCACCATGTAAACGTAGATTACCTTTCAGATTTTCTTTAGTGCGTATCCTGTCAAATTCCTGTTGATATGTCGGTGCCCCAATTTCTTTGAGATGATAATTCAAATGTGAACGGGATAGGTCAATATCTTTATTACTGTAATTTTTATTGCGACGCTCGTTATGGCGTTCTAACATATGTACAGCACCTACCTTGTGGTTTGAATTACGGATAATTGCATAGCTCATGAAGTTGCCTCCTTTTATGTGATCTTGGGAATTCTAGCGGTACTCTATTCTGACGGAATAGTTCTAACACACTATGACTATTTTTGCGAAAATAGTCGTGTGCCAGCCGTTCCCTCTGGACTCCCTAAGAAAATGTGGTCTGCTGACCACCAATTGCAAGACTTAGCTTGCAATATTTGATTGCATACATACCAGTGTGAATTGGTGGTATATATGCCTCACTTACGCTGAGTTGATAGCGATCTAATTAGGTATACTGTATTGGTACTGAAACTGATAAATTTTATTAATTGCCAAGCACTAAAAATTATTCGTTTTAGTATCACTAACAAATCATCATTACAGATGATTTTGTTTAAACATTTGATTAGTACTAAAATATAAATTTACTGGTATAAAAATTGACTTTTAAAAAAGTTTATGTTATGATATATGCATTGACAAATTTATATTTAAAGAGGGTATGTTTATGATATTTCGCTTAGCAGATGTTAATGATATAAATGCAATTATTAACTTATTTTATGAATTAGATACTGATTCAATTAACTCTCAACCTGAACATTTTCAACGTGGAGATCGATCATTAGAATACCTAACTGGAATAATAAATGACACAAAATCTGATTTTTTAGTTGTAGAAACGAATACTAAAATTGTAGGATTTTCTTTACTTTACGAAAAGGAAGTAAAAGGTTTAAGTCTTCTCGTTCCATGTAAATATACATATATTCAAGATTTTGTTATAAAAGAAACGTATAGAAATCAAGGTGTTGGTTCTAAATTAATGGATAAATCTAAAGAATGGGCAAAAAGTCACAATTCAGATTATTTAAGACTTTCTGTACTACCAGATAATGAGGATGCTCAACGTTTTTATATAAGACATGGTCTTTATAATCAAATGATAACTATGGAATGTATAATAGATTAAAAATAGTTAACCCCTACTTGAAATCAACCATTCGCAAAACCGTTTCTTTTGAATACTCTTTCGTATATTAAAGCAAAATAAATTGGTTATCTCAACAAAGATACCCATACCAATCATTGAAACAACCAATATATTTATTGTGTCCCTACTCCGTATCTGCTCCAACAGATTCTGTGTAGGGACTTGTTATTTTGAGATTATTCATTATCACCTTTAAACCCATATAGTGTAGCATTAATAAGCTGTATCGTCTCAAGAAGTTCATCATTAATAAAATCATTGTCAATGACTTTTAATTCATTAAGCACATCCGCAAGCTGATTTTTCAAAGCCTTATACACTCGTGGATTACCTTGAACTATAATATCCTTACATAAGAGCCTCTTGATAATATAATCCTGCTTAGTAAGTCCTGAAAGCCTTGCTTTAATCTCAAGCTGTTCGGCTTCTTCTGGTGACATTCTGAATGCAATGGTTTTGCTTCTAAAACGGTTTTTGTTATCTTGATTTTTAGCTGACATTCTTATTTTCCTCACTTCTCATATTATTTAACTTGTCTGCCATCTCAGTCTGTGTGGTAGGGAATAAATGAGCATACCTATATGTAATATCAATGCTTTCATGCCCAACTCTATCGGCAATAGCAACTGCCGAAAATCCCATTTCAATAAGCAATGAAATATGCGAATGTCTAAGGTCATGAATACGAATACGCTTTACACCAGCAGCTTTTGAACCCCTGTCCATTTCATGATGAAGATAATGCTTTGTGATGTCAAATAACCTGTCTGTCGGCTTAATTCCATAAATCTGACTAATAAACTCCTTAATTTCATCAACGAGAAAATCAGACATTTTTATAGTTCTATTGCTTTTTGGAGTTTTCGGATCAGTTACCACATCTCGTTTATCAATTCGTTGATATGACTTTGAAATTGTAACTGTTTTACGCTCAAAATCAAAGTCAGCAGGAGTAAGAGCAAGCAATTCACCCTCTCTAATTCCACACCAGTATAGCATCTCAAAAGCATAGAACGATATAGGTTTATCCATCATCTCAATAGAAAACTTTTCATATTCATCCTGTGTCCAAAAGAGCATTTCTTTTGCTTTGGCTTTACCCATGTTTCCAACCTTAGCAGCAGGGTTTAATGATAATCCATAAAATTTGACTGCATGATTGAAAATGGCACTTAATTGATTATGTACAGTTTTAAGATATACTGGTGAATATGGCTTGCCATTTTTATCTTTAATATTAAGCATTTCATTCTGCCATGCAATAATATCCTTTGATTGAATATCGGAAATCTTCCTGTTTTCAAAATATGGCATTATTTTAGTACGCAAAATATGCTCCTTAGTATGCCAAGTATTTTCCTTGATACGACTTTTCATATCATTGGAATATATCTCAACAAAGCTTGAAAATGTCATATCTAAATCAGAATTAACTTTATTAAGTTGTTCACGCTCCCATGCAAGAGCTTCTTTCTTTGTAGCAAAACCACGTTTTTGTGATTGCTTGCGTTCACCACGCCAATCTGTATAGCGATAGATAACTCGCCATGTATTAGTTTTTGTTTCCTTATAAACTGCCATTCTAGCACTTCCTTTCTGCTGCACCATAACAGGTCTTTTCTAAGAAATATTGTCTGTTGACACGACCTGATACAGTTAAAAATCCAATTTGTTTTAATTCTGCATTGAGCTTTTGAACGATTTTGTAAGCATATGATTTAGAAACACCTAATTCATTAGCTACATCTTCAACTCTCATAAAAGTATTTTTTGTCATAGTAAACCTCCCTTCTTGCATCTTAACTAAACATATTAGCTTAATATATCTATATTATACTAAACATTTATGTTTGTGTCAATGACTTTATTAGAAAAATATTAAACAAAATTGCTTATATACACTTGACTATATTAAACAAATATGCTATACTGATATAAAATAACCTAAACAGGAGTGAAAAATAGTATGGCAATTGGTGAAAGAATACGTTATTTTCGTAATTTGCGTGGTATGACACAGAAATGGCTTGGTATATCTGTTGGATTTCCTGAGAAAACTGCCGATATTCGTATGGCACAGTATGAATCTGGTACACGAACACCAAAATCAGATTTAACAAATGCACTAGCAGAAACTTTAGAGGTATCACCATCAGCATTGAACGTACCTGATATTGAAAACTATGTAGGTGTTATGCATACTTTATTTGCTATGGAAGATTTGTATGGTCTTAGGATAGACAAGCTAAGCGATGAGGTTTGTATTCGTCTTGATAAGGATAAGGGCATCGAATTTATCAATATGCTTGAAATGTTCACCTCATGGCAGGAACAAGCTGAAAAGTTTAGAAATGATGAGATTTCTAAAGAGGAATATGATCAGTGGAGATATAATTATCCAATAAGTTACAATAAATAAATTAAGTTGAACGGAGGTATTTCATTGAAAGAAAATATCCAATTAATACAAGAACTTGTTAAAATATTTATTGATGAAGCATCAAGTGCAGTTGCGTTGTTATCCACAGTATATAATGAATTACCGATTATACGTGAAGTAACAGAAGGTATTATTGAAACAAATGAAATTATATGCAAAATAAAAGATTGTTCTAATTATTCAGAAGAATTCTTAAAGGATATAAATTGGCAAATGCACATTGTTTGTTCAAAGCTTTATTTAAATATACAACGTGTACCTCGTGAAAATCGTGATATATTTACTCCAGTAATTACAGAATATAAAACAATGATGTTTCATTTTAGTTTTGGACAAGCACAAGTATTTCCGACACCTATTGATGAATTATTTAACGAATTAGTACATCATATAAATATATTAAATACGCTTGCTATAAACGAAATTAATCGTTTATCAATAAACAAAAAGAAATACTTAAATGAATTTATAGATTCATTAGATTTATCTGATAACAATACAAATCTCGTTGCACAATTTAAAGTCTTTATTGATAACCTTAAACTAATTGCTGATGAGATTGGTGAGCCAGCTGATACATTAGTGTATCTAACTGTTGAATATGAATTTTTATGTGATAAAATTAATTCTGTACTTTCTATTGAATAAACCAATACAAAATAAAAAGAGCTAACCGATTTATCAAAAAATCGATTAGCTCTAATTTTATAAATAATTCAAATGTTGCCAAAACGTTGCCACTTACGTTTCAAAACGGCTTAAAAGTACGTATCTAAGCCATTTGTTGTGGTAAGTTTATTATTCCCACTCAATTTCGATATATCTATTATAACATACCTGCGTTATTTTTAATATCAATTTAATTAGAAAATCGCATATTATTTGCTTGATTATTGATATTATTCTGTTTTTTAGTATCAAAATAGTATCATATTTTTAAGATGATTTTGGTTTTAGTTTTAATTTTCATTATCCTTTTCTTCGTAATATTCCTCAATGCAAGACATCACATAATCCTTAAGCAGTTTCCCAACGCTAGTTTTTTTTCAGCACAGTATTTCTTAAATATCTTCGCATCAGCCTCTCTTACTCTGCATGATAATGTTTTCATATGTTCCAAATCCCATGCTCTAGCATGCTGTTTTTGTTTTTCACTAACTGACATATAATCACCTTTCAAAAGTTTTCTTTTATTATAACATATAAACTATACTGTCAACAGTAGCGAAATAATCAAATTTTTAGTGTAAAAATTGTTTTATATACGCATTGCACTACTGTCAACAGTAGTATAATAATATTGTAAGGAATGGATATAAGACTTAGAATGGAGATGGAGATTGACATGGAATATATAAGTGAGGAATCATACTGTCGTGTGCGAAATGCACTTGATAATATAAAATATGTTGTAAATATTCATAGGCATGATTATACACAGTGGTTTGATATGGTTGCAGTATTAATGAACGAAAGTTTTGAAACACTAGATAGCAACCAGTTTGAAATGACCTATGCTGCTTGGGTGAAATTTATACAAAATCTGCATAGTGTTTCACTGAAAAAAGGATTTACTCTTGCTTTAAAGGAAACAATGGAATATGAAAAGCAAGCTATAAATTTTTAGAAGTTAGATAATGAAATATATCGTTTGGATGATGACTTTTCTGATGAGGATAATGAATTTAATTTGCTTGAAACTGTCATTGAAAATGCTTATAAATCAATCAAAATGATGTATAATGACATTTATGGATTTAGCAATAAAGTGAGTTAATATTAACATTGACAATATGATTTTTTATGCTATAATGTTAATAACATGTGCGACTGACACATTGTCAATCTGACGCTCGATATGATTAGTGTAAACGTATCTAGTAGACTTGCACATTAAAAGCCGTAAGGCAGCAAACCGCCTTCCCAGACTTCGGGTGCTGGGCAACGTTGGCAGACAACAAAAAAATCAGTCACTAAAAGGGTAATACTTTTCTGCGGAATTGTATTATCCCTTTTTAAATTTGTATATTATGATAATATACAAAAAAACTAATGAAATGCTTCGTTCATGGGACTACAATTGTCCCCAGAGAACACATTCATTAGCTTTTGTATTAGTATAACACATTTAAATTCGTATGTCAACAGTTTCTTTAACTGAAAAAATACAAATATAAAAAGCTGTACTCAACATGAATACAGCTTTTTCCTTATTTACATGGTAGGGCTCCCACCTCTTAAAACTCCCATTTATTTTATACGTTAGGGCTCACGTCTATTACAACTGTCATTTATTTTATACGGTAGACATCCCGTCTTTAATAGCTCCCATTTTTGCATGGCAAGGCAACCACTGCAAGTTTTATTTTATAACTTACATTCATAATATATCATATATAATTAAAACTGTCAAGGCGAAATAAGAATAATTATTGCTTAGCTTTATACGTTATTTCAGTAATATCCTCAAGTTTTACAAATGGCAAATCAATAGTTTGACCAAAATCATCACAAATCTCTATTAAGAACACATTACCGTTTTCGTATATATCTAAAACAGTATCCTCTATGCCATCGGACATTTTTACAACATTAAATTTGCCTATTACCACTAAAATCACATCCAAAATGAAAATAGAGGTGAAATTACTCACCTCTATCAATGATTGCTTTGCAGCCCATACTTTTATTCCGAGTGGTGAGAACTCTGAGAAACAGCCTGCACTTTTTTCATGAGTGGCAGGAACTCCTAAAGTGAGCAATCGAACACTATTCATTTGTATTATACATTAATTTCATGTGGATGTCAAGAATTTTAAACATCAATATCAGGGCAACCGCATGAAAACATCAGAAAAAATTGTTCAAAATGACAGAGGATAAAAATTTATCATCAAAAGAGCAGCGAAAGCGTTTAGCTTTCATGCTTAATTTGACCTTAGTAAATGACTTATAAAGATTCAAACTGATATGACGAATGACAGCGAGATTTTCACCGCTGTTATCCACCCTCATCCTGCACTTATCTTCATTAAAATTAACATTAAGACACCAATGCAAATTATTTTCAATACCCCAATGACTCCTTATTGCCTGAGAAAATTCGCTTATATCAGTTAAAGATGAGATAAAATAACGATTTTCATAACTTTTTACGCCATCAATGATTCGTATACTTTTAACCATATCAATCGAGTTCAAACGATGCCATTCAGCACGATTTTCTAGCCAATCAATATCAGTTGCAAGAAAATACTGACGTTTTTCAATTCTTCCATGACCCTTTTCAGTCATAACTTTTGTTTTTTCAAAAGAGTAAAATTGTGGTTCTTTCAAAGCTGTTTCAAAAAACAGTTTCACATCCTCATGAAGTGTTTCTTGATTACCTTTTAAACAAATAACATAATCACAATTATTTTCATGAATTTTTGCAACGGTTTTCTTTTGACAGCTCATAGCATCACTTGTGATGATACAATTATTCACATCTATCAAATCCAGAAGTTCCGGTACGGCGGGTATTTCATTGCTTTTTTCATCAACTCGCAGCTGACCCAGTACAATTCCTGATTTATTTGCCCATGCACTTACCATATGTATCACGCTGTAATCGTCATTTCTGCTTCCTCTTAATGTTTTTCCGTCTACACTGATAATTTCTTTTTCTAATGTATTACTTATGAATTTTACCCAATTTACAAAACATTTTTCGAGTTGCTTGGGTTTTATTATCGCAAAAATTCTTTGAAAGGTATCATCTGATGGTATGCCATTTTCTAGCTTAAGACCAAATTCATCTTTTAACATCTCTATTTTTGATTTACAATACATTGCTATTTCATTCCAATGCTCTGCTCCTGCAGTTACTGCTATTATTGTCATTACTATTACTTCTACCAGCGTATATTTGATTTTACATTGCTGCCTGCTATCTTCTATTTCTTCAAAATATTTTGTCATAATTGACCTCCATTTGTTCTTTTTAGTCAATTATAACATATTTTCAGTTTTTTTCATGCGGTTGCCCTGACATCAATATTTATATAAAAAGCTAAAAACCACTTCGTTCCATAGGGCTCTAATTTTTAGCTTTGTTTTACTATATCATACCTTTTTCATTTTGTCAAGGTTTTGCCATTATGATTAAATTTATACCGTTTATGTTTTTAACCTTGTGCAAATCATTGAACCTACACTTATTGATTTTTATGTTTATTCATTCATGTATGAAGAGCATTAATATGCATGAAGATAATTCTAATTATATCTGCTGTTATTATTTAATAAAGGTAATATTATCGATTTGTGATTATGTATATTATTTAGATGAATATTTATGTAATATAACCACAAATATAGTTTTTTCACCAATTATCAAAGCGATTAGTAAACATCGTTAACAAATTAACTCGATTTTCTTATTAAGTATTGCAAACATGTTAATAATATGGTATCATTTAATTGTAGATTGATTCTCAAATTTATTTAACACAAATCACTATATTTATACGTTAAAAATCTGAGTAAGATATCTTAGTACACGTATAAATTGTAAGCTAACTTTAATTATGAATATTTAACTATGAAAGGAAATGATTTAATGAAAAAAGCACTATGTTTTGTTTTGGTTGGGTTCATGTTATTATCAGGGTGTCAGCATGATAACAATTCGTTAGATGAAAGCGTTTTATCCGAAACGATTACCCTAACCAAAGATGAATCCTTGCAGGCAATTGCAACCACCACAACACAGCAAACAACATCAAAGCAGACGACAACCCCACCGCAATCCGAGCAAACAACAACCCAAGCAACAACAAAGGCAACGACCAAAGCAACAACAGCGCCAAAACCAACCGAAACAACAATAATAGAAACGGAGGTGAAAGAAATCGAAGTGATTGAGGGATTGCCAGAAATTGTTTTTATAAACCTAAATTGTGTTTGTGTTAGTGATTTTAATTTAGTTTATGGTCATTATATTGACAACAAAGGAGTTCTGAGATATTTTGAATTTTATGACGACACAGAAGCGGCATTTGCAAGAAAGGATGAGTTTAATTGGGTGTATTTTAAAAACTTTTACAGAAAAGATTATGGAAATAATTTAATAAAAGAAAAATATGATGAAATTATCAAAGCTAGCATTGAAACAGAAATGAGGATCGATAAGAATAAGTTAATTGAATATTATAATGAACTCCAAAATGTTGATATAAACAGTGAGATTAAAGTAACAGCTCCATCAGGAATTGATTTAGATCCGAATGTAAGTCAATATTATGGTATAAGAATTGGGGGGCAAAATGAAATTGAAATAATTATTCTTGCAAGTTGTTCACTAGGACCGATAGAGAATATGGACAAATCGGCTCAGACTCTATTTGAAGAAATGTATACTGTATTTCCAAAGCTTAGAGATGAATATGCTATATCGCTATATGAAAGAGATGAAAACATAACTTAAATCAGGAGGAAAAACAAAAATGAAAAACAGAATAATAAGCTTTTTAATGACACTTACAATGGTATTAACATTCATACCATTTTCTGCTTTTGCAGAGGAATCAAACAATTATACATTTGAATATGACGGATATTCAATAAATTATTCAATAATAAATAGTTGGGGAAATAATCAAAATATTAATGTTACAATTGAAAATACTGGTGAGAAAATCATTCGCAACTGGGCTTTGCAATACAACACTTGTGGAACAATAACGGGAATTTGGAACGCTGAAATATATGACAGTTATATTGTGAAAAATTCTTATTATAACTCGGATATTGATATTGGGAGTTGGGTTACATATGGTTATACTTTAACTGATGTAAATGAAATGCCAACTAAGTTTTTATTATATTGACAAATTAAATAATAAATGTTATAATAATATTACATAAAGTCGGCAATGTATTTACCGTCTTTTTTTATACTTAAACACGATTATACCGTAACAAATTAACAATTACGAAAGGATTTGATTTAATGAAAAAAGCACTATGTCTTGTTTTAGCTGGGTTTATTCTGTTATCAGGGTGTCAGTCAAATAAAAACATAACAGATGAAATCACCATATCTGAAACAACAACCCAAACAGAAGAACAACTGCAAGTAATGGCAACAACCACAGTCCCTCAAACGACTACCTCGCAGACAACCCCAACACAAACAACCACCCAAGAAACAACAGTAACCACCACCGAACCCCCAACCCCAACAACTCAAACAATTGCAACAACAATTCAAACCGCACCAACTCAAACATCAACAACCAAAGCAACAACAGCGCCAAAACCAACCGAAACAACAATAATAGAAACGGAGGTGAAAGAAATCGAAGTGATTGAGGGTCTGCCTGAAATTGTTTTTATTAACCTAAATTGTGTTTGTGTTAGTGAATTTAATTTAGTTTATGGTCATTATATTGACAACAAAGGAGTTCTAAGGTATTTTGAATTATATGATGACACCGAGGCAGCATTTGCAAGAAAGGGTGAGTTTAGATGGACTTATTTTAAAAACTTTTATAAAAAAGATTATGGGAACAATTTAATAAAAGAAAAATATGATGAAATTATTAAAGTAAGCGTTGAAACAGAAATGAGGGTTGATAAGGATAAATTAATTGAATATTATAACGAACTCCAAAATGTTGACATAAACAGTGAGATTAAAGTAAGTTCTCCATCAACACTTGATATAAATCCTAATGTTAGTCAATATTATGGTATAAGAATTGGGAAAAAAAATGAAATTGAAATAATAATTCTTGCAAGCTGTTCACTAGGTCCGATAGAGAATATGGATAAATCGGCTCAGGTATTATTTGAAGAAATGTATGCTTTATTTCCAATGCTTAGAGATGAATATGCTGTATCACTATACGAAAGAGAAAAAAACATAACTTAAATCAGGAGGAAAAACAAAAATGAAGAACAGAATAATCAGCATTTTATTGACAATTACAATGGTATTAACATTCATACCATTTTCTGTTTTTGCAGAAGAATTAAACAATTATACATTTGAATATGACGGATACTCGGTGACTTATGTTATTTCAAATAGTTGGGCGAATAATCAAAATATTAATGTAACAATTATAAATACTGGAAATGAAACAATTAGGAACTGGGCTTTGCAATATGAGCCTTGCGGAACTATTTCAGGAATTTGGAACGGTGAAGTTTATGATAATAACATAGTTAAGAATTCTTATTATAATTCTGATATTGATGTTGGGGCTTCAATTAGTTTCGGATATACTCTAACAAATGCTAATGGAGTGCCGAATGAATTTTTACTGTGTTCTGAACAAGTAGAAAAACAAGATGGATATACAGTTGATTTAGATGTTAAAAGTAGTTGGGATAATGATGTAACAGGTTTTACAGGCTCAATTACAATAGCAAATTTAACTGAAAAACCAATAATGGCTTGGGAGCTTGAATTTGATACGAATTTTGATATTACAACCCCACATAATTTAAACATTGTTGAATGCCAAAACAAGCATTACAAAATTAATGGTTCATACAATGGAAATATTCCTGCATATTCAAGCATTGAGCTTGGTATTAACGGAAGCTATGAAGATGCCGAAGCTTTTCCACAAATAACAAATGTTACAATGATAGAATCAGTTATTATGATTTCACCAAAAGAAGATGTTATAGACAATAAATCAAAAGAAGATACAGGTGAAATTGGTATTGCATATTTTAAAGAAACTGAAAGTTGGGAGGATGTTGATTTTACGGAAAGCGGTTTCTATTTTGTTAAAAATCAAATTTTATTAACTGCTTATGACTATGTTTCATTTATGGAAATTTATAAATTAACTAATAGCTTAAATGCTGAGATTGTTGGATACATTGAATTGACAAATGATTATCAGATTGAATTTAATGATGATATGACAAAGTCTGATTTAGATTTTATGATTTCTAATCTAACAATGAATAGTCTTGTTGAATATGTTTCTTTAAATATTGCATTCGAGCTTCAATGTGATGAAGATAGTTATTCTGGGTCTGCTTCGCATGCTTATGTCGCATTGAAAGATGAAGAAAAAACAGAAAAAAACTGGCATCTTTATGATGCTGGCATAATATCTGCTTGGGGAGCTTATCCGAAAAGTAAGAATGTAAATGTGAAAATTGGATTGATAGATGGAAACATGTCATACAATGCCAACAGCAATGTCTTATTTAAAAAAATATGGAATATTGGCGAAGATGATATATTACCAACTTATGATACTAATAAACCAATGGATAATAATAATAAAAATAATTTGAAGAGTCACGGAACACATGTTGCAGGAATAATGGCAGGAATATACAACAGTACTGAAAAAGTAGGGGGTGTATGTCCTCCTAATAATGACGGTGAAATTTCCAACAAGAATTTGCGCAAATTGTATGGTTTTAGTTTTTCTAATAGTACTGATATACGAGGGGTTTCAAACCTAATGAAATACAAGTATGGGTTAGCTTTATTAATTGGCAATAATGTAAAGGTAATAAATGTAAGTATGGGTATTTCGGAAGAAACCAAAACGGAAACCAATATCAGTGATGGAGCAGAAAACCTTAAGATGTTTCTTCAAAAACTTCTAAATAAAGGATATGACTTTGTTATTATATCGTCAGCTGGAAATGATGGCGAGGATGCAGTAAATAATAGTTTTTTAAATCAAATTGATCCCGATTCTGAAGCAGGGCAAAGAATAATTGTTGTAGGTAATATGACAAAGCAAAAGAAAATATATTTATATAGCAACAATGGTAACCGTGTTGATGTTATTGCTTCTGGAATGGACATTTATAGCACCGTTGCTGGCAATCAATATACAATGGCAAGCGGTACATCTCAAGCAGCACCGATTGTTGCAGGAATAGCTGCGATGATATATACAGTAAATCCAAGCCTAAATGGTGCTCAAGTCAAAAAAGCAATTAAAAATATAGATGAAACCGCAAAAGTTGATCCGGAAAGCGAACCTATACCAGGGGTAGAGAATATTGTTAACGCTAAAAATGCTATTGAACTTGGTTTGAAGATGTCTGGAAATGGATCAAAACAGGACGAAATATTTACTACTCTAATGGGTACAGTTAAAATTACAGCTCAAGGTAAATCTGTGTCATCAGAAGGTAAAATACTAAATGTATACCCTTGTGATGATAAAGGTATTTGTGAAGAAGAGAATTTTGAAACGACGGTTATTGACAGCGAGGGTGGATATGAGTTTGTTTTAAAAAGGGGGAAATATATTGTTGAAATAAATCTTGGCGATAAAGAAAATCCTAAATTGATTCGTACTAGTTCACCAGTTGATTTAACTTATCAGCCCAACACAGAGATGTCAGTTTTTTATAAGAAATTTAATGTTACTACATCTACTGCTATTGATAGTAAAAATAGCGAACCGTTAAAAGATGTACAATTTAAAGTTGATTGTAATACTGAACAAAGTGATGTTTTTTATGTAACCACTGATATAGATGGTTTATTCACATTAGATTGGGATGATGGGACATACTCCATAACAGTAACAAAAGACGGCTACATTCCACAAATACTCCAAGTAGAAGTAATTAATGGTGTTGTTTATTACAATGAAAACCCATTAGCATATATTGAATTAGAACCGATTGAAGCGTTTTCTTTTGTAATAAGTGGGAGCAGTTATCTACTAAAAAGCACAGGCGAAATGTCAAATTTTATAGTTAACTGGGGTGATGGAACAGAAACTACTATTACAAATAATGATATATCTTCACTTTTTCATACATATCCTTCAAGTGGTGAATGGGTAATATCGATATATGATTATAAAAGTGGTTATATAAAGTTTGCTGGCGATTTTCAACTTGTAGAAGTACTGACACCTTTTCCAGAAAATAATAAGAGAGCTGATTTTAACCGTACATTTGATAGGTGTACGAATCTAAAAGCAATCCCTGAAGGGTTATTCGATAATAACCCTTCAGTTACAAGCTTTGAGTATACATTTAGTTATTGCACATCATTGGAATCAATACCTTCTGGGATATTTGATAAAAACACAAAAGTTACGAATTTTACTGGGGTATTTTCAAGTTGTTCATCATTAAAATCAATACCTTCTGGATTATTTAATAATAATCCTTCTGTTACAAATTTTGATGGAGCATTTGTATCTTGTTCATCTTTGGAATCAGTACCTTTAGGGTTGTTTGATAAAAATACAGAAGTTACGAATTTTTGTAGATTATTTTTAAATTGTGTATCATTAAAATCAATACCTGCTGGACTATTTGATAATAACCCTTCCGTTATGTATATTGATACTGCATTTAAGTCTTGTTCGTCTTTGGAATCAATACCTATTGGATTATTTGATAAATTTACAAAAGTTATAAGTTTTAATGAAGTGCTTTCACAATGTGCATCATTAAAATCAATACCTTCTGGGTTATTTAAAAAAAACATAAATGCACTATACTTTTACGAAACGTTCAACAACTGTTCATCGTTAGAGTCGATACCTTCTGAACTTTTTGCTAATAATTCTGAAACAATAAACTTCAGAAGTACTTTTAGTTCTTGTACAAATTTAAAATCTATTCCTTCTGGATTATTTAGTAATAATCCACTTGTTACTAATTTTGATTATACATTTAACAGCTGTACTTCACTTCAATCAATACCATCTGGACTATTTAAATATAACACCGCTGTTACAAGTTTTCAATCTACATTTTATAATTGTACTTCTCTACTTGAAATACCATCTGGATTATTTGATAATAATCGTTTGGTGACACACTTCGGAGGGGTAGAAAACAGTTCAGGTTTACATACTGGAACATTTTCTAATTGTACTTCTCTTACTTCAATACCAAGTGGATTGTTTAATTATAACACAAGAGTAACAAGTTTTAGAGATACATTTGGTGGTTGTAAATCATTACTTGAAATACCAGCTGGATTATTTAATAATAATAAAGCAGTTATAGATTTTAGAGGAACATTTAATTCATGTATATCGCTTACATATATACCAGATGGTTTATTTAATAACAATAGGAATGTAATTTATTTTGGAACGGTTACTATGATTCCATCATCTTATGATGGTACTTTTGCAGGTTGTAATAGTTTAACTGGTACAGCACCAACGATATGGCTTACACATTCATATGCTTCAGGAAAACGATGTTTTTTAAATTGTGATAAACTATTAAATTATAACGATATACCATATAGTTGGAAATAAACAATACACAGTAATAATAGTAAATTTTAAAATACAGCTCACAAAATCATTTTCCTTAATTTTGTTGATATTTTTAACAAAATTAAGGACCATCTCAGGAGAAAAGGTTTTAATTGTATGCCGAACAGCACGTAAGGTGGTGTGAGGTCTGCACTTCATTAAGTGGGCAACCTCTTACTCAATTGATTTGTTATCCAGTTTAAATCAATCTGTTTATACTATTGTTAGGTATACTATTCAGAAATAGGCTCCGACATCTGAAGATATTTGGGTAGGTGCTTCAGCATGGAAAATATTTGGTGTTTCAGGCAAACTAATTTTTATTTCTAGCGATTGTCCTTTTGAATTATGATTAAGTGATTAAATAGACCTCAAACTTGAAGATTATTATTTTGGGTTTTTGTATTCATCTTACTGTATCATTATACCCAATGCTATTTTCGTGTAATAATTCTCGAATTTCTTTATCCACCCACACATGATTTTCGATATCATCAGCTAAATCCAAGGTGTTTTGCTTACGAAGTTTATCAGCAGTATAATCACCGATAGCAGTAATAAGGTTTTCGATTTTTTCAGGGAGCTCGATTCTAAATGAGCTTTCACCAAAAGCAATAGCACCAACAGCTTTTACAACTTTAACTAAGCAATTCTGCATATCTAATAATTTGGCTGAAATATCGTCGGTAAGTTTATGTAGGTTATCAATGACACGATTTTTTTCTTCTATGATAATGTCCTTACGTGTAAGTTCATTATTATAATTTGAAATATGCATATTAATTTTGTCAGCTAAGCTCAAATTTATTGTATCCAAATATCTTAACTTCAATTCGGCATTTAACAATTTGTCTGCTGTGTCATAATCATTTTTGAGGGTATCATATCTATCAATAATCATTTCCGTGCTGTCTGAATATTCAAGATGAAAATGATTTTTTAGTTTATCAAGTTCATAATCAAGAACGGAATTTTGTTTATGTAAATCAGATATTTTTTGCTCCTTTTCATCACATATCCTGTTTAATTCTAATTGTTGTTGATATTTTTTCTCAGCACTTTCAAGAAGATAATTCGCACGATTAAGCTTCATATCAATTTCATCTTGCAGTATGTTCTGCTGTTGCTGTTGTGCAGATAAATTTTGTTCAAAGTCATTAAGCTCATGTTCTTTATTTGTAAGTTGAAAAGATATTAAATCCTGTTCAGATTTTTGTAAAGCTACCGATTTAATCTGTTCCTGAAGCTTGTCTATATCCTCAGAAGAAACAATATATTTTTCAGCTAACTGTACTTTTTTATGTGCAAATTCTGCTTTATCAACATACTCTTTCAACTGCCGTAAAGGTGCTAATTCTGACTGCAATTCATTGATTTTATCTTTGTATTCCTTGTACTCATCAACAGCAAAGCTATACCCTCTTGACTTTTGCGGAGCTGATATATTTATGTTATGGTTTTTGCATATTTTTTCAAGTACTTTTCGTTCATTTTCACGCCATTTACTAATTGCATCAATACCAGTATATCCTTGCTCTTTCAATGCCTGAGCAAGTCCATTTTGCGTGTCAACTCCACGGTTATAATGACCAATTGGAATGTAATCAATATGAAGATGTGGTGTCGTTTCATCTTTATGTAACACTGCATTGAAAACATACATATTAGGATTTCTTTCTGCAAATCCATTCATATATTCAGTTAAACATTCAGCTGCTATTTCAGCATCCTCACTGCCACATCCAGTATCATCCTTTGTACCAATCTGCACCAAATCCTCATAAAAACTTTTTCTTTTATCAGGGGATATAAAAACATGGTCGCATGGAGCACGATCAAATGTATTTTCAAAATAACTGGTTTTGATTTTTCTATCGGAACGCTTCTGCTTTTCATTATATCTTTCAACTGCATCAGCAAAGCAAATTTCATACGCTTCCTTGATGGACTGCTTAATAAAAGTGATGTTTTGGTCGGAACGGTTTGTATCAACATTCTTAGGTTTGAATGTACGATTGTTATGTGACAAACTGCCTTTGCCTTGGCAATGCGAAATGCTTTTTGGTGTCATGTAATCACGTCCTTTTTCTTTTTCAGGGTACCGTTAATTATAATTTGCATTGAAAATGACAATTATAAACCCCATAGTACTTGTGACATTCCAATACAAACTGCTGTTAGCAGAATGTATTGAAACATCACAAGTACAGGGGCTCTCCGAGGGGGTACGTCTGCTGCGGCAGACGATCAAATATTGTTCGTGACGGTCGTGACGATGGTGACGGTCTTATAGGTGTACACTGAAATCATCGTCACGACCGTCACCATCGTCACACTAAAGTAATTATATAAGGTGAAATGATATTTTTCTTCCATCATGACAGCGGTTATTTTCATAAATAATATTGTATTCATCCCTCAGCTTACCAGCATTAATATTAAGTTTTGCAGAAAGAGTATTTGCTTTTAAATCAACGTTCAATGCTTTTACAAGCTCCGTAGGAGAACCTTGCCAATTTGGATTATCAGATGTAATAAACTGTGCAATCATATCTAAAACTGGTTCAGTTGGCTCTTTCCATAATTCCGTTTCTGCACGTTCTAACTCCCAAGCCAAAGTTTCTGTATTTTTTACTAGATATAATTTCTGATCTTGTTGATCACGACCTGATACCTCAAGCGTTGCGTGAATTGATGTGCGACTTTCAGATTGTAATATAAATGCTCCATCAGCTGCTCCAAGCAAACCATTTGTACCTGAAATCATATCAAAGTTATCATCAGATTTTTGTTTGCGTGTATGATGAATAAGTAACAAACAAATACCATGGGTATCAGCAAATTTCTTTAAACTTGTGATAACCTCATAATCATTTGAATAGCTATAATTATTTGTACCATTAGTACGCACCTTTTGCAAAGTATCTATTATTATAAGGTTTGTATCAGGTTGTCTTTGAACAAATCCAGTAAGTTGTTCCACTAAGCCGTTTCCAATTAAATTTGCTAATGTAGAAAAATATAACTTTTCTGAATATTCATCACCAACCATACGATATAATCGTTTTTGTAAACGACCGGGTATCTTCAAGTGCAAGATACAATACAGTTCCTTTGTGTGTTGGGTACTCCCAAAGAGGAATACCCATGCTAATGTGATATGCAATTTGTGCAGCAAAAAAACTTTTGCCAACTTTAGGAGAACCTGCAAATATGTATGTACCTGCATAAAGCAAACCATCAACTATTGGCTGTTTACTGTCATAAACTGTTTCATATAATTCTTTCATAGAAATCGTTTTTAAATATGATGGATCCATCATATTTAAAATTTCCATTTGCATTTTAGTTAAAATATCATCTTGACTATTGTTATTGCTTTCATTTTCTGTTATAATGATATTGGTATTATTAAATGACTGCTCATCATCTGCGTCAACAGATGTGTTTTGAGTGGTCGTTTCTTTTTTTATGCTCATTCTTTTCTCCTTTTAAACCATAGAGCGTAACATTAATAAGCTGAATAGTTCCCAAAAGTTCATCATCAATGTTATTATTCTTAATTCTTATTAATTCATTAAGCACATCTTCAAGCTGATTTCTCAAAGCTTTATACACTCGTGGATTGCCATGCACAATGATATCATTACAAAGCAACCTTTTTATTATGTAGTCCTGTTTTGTAAGTCCTGATAGATTAGCTTTTTTATTTAGTTGTTCATTTTCTTCAGGTGACATTCTAAAAGCAATTGTTTTACTTCTTAAACGTCCTATGGTATCAAGATTTTTAGCTGACATTATAAATTTCTCCCTTCAAAATCGAGTTTATCTGCAATTTCAATTTGTTTGGATGGAAATAGATGTGCATAATTATATGTTATATCAATGCTCTCATGCCCAACTCTGTCAGCGATAGCAACAGCTGAAAATCCCATTTCTATTAGTAACGAAACATAGCTGTGTCGTAAATCATGAATACGAATACGGTCAATACCTTGCTCTTTACAACCTCTATCCATTTCACGATGAAGATATGTTTTTGTAATTTGAAAAATACGTTGATCCGAAGTATATCCGTATAATGTTTTTATGTAGTCTTGTATTTCATCAGGCAAAAAGGCGGGCATTTTTATTATTCTATTACTTTTTGGTGTTTTAGGATCAGTTATAATATCCTCATGTCTTATCCTTTGATATGATTTATTAATACGAATTGTGTTTTTCTGAAAATCAAAATCGTCAATAGTTAATGCTAATAATTCACCTGAACGCAAACCACACCAGTATAAGATTTGAAATACATAATATGACATTGGCTTATTCATCATAGATTGTGAAAACTTTACATATTCAGCTTTTGTCCAAAACTTCATCTCATCAGATTTTTTCTTACCAATCGATCCAACTTTTGCAACTGGGTTTGATTTCAAATCATAAAATCGCACAGCATGATTAAAAATAGCTGATAGTTGGTTATGTAATGTCCTTAGGTATGTCTGAGAGTATGGTTTACCATCATTTTCACAGGATTTGCTCATAGTGTTTTGCCATTGTATAATATCGGATGCTGTAATTTGATTTATTTGTTTGTTTTCAAAATAAGGCATGAGCTTTGTTCTAATTATGTGTCTTTTTGTTTCCCATGTATTTAACTTTAGACGAGGTTTCATATCATTTTCATATACATCCACAAAATCAGCAAAACTCATTTCTAAGCTTTTAGTTTGTTGAATAAGAAATTTCCTTTCCCAATCCAATGCTTCTTTTTTAGATGCAAATCCTCTCTTAAGTTTCTTTTTACGTTCACCAGTCCATGTTGTGTAATAAAAGCTAGTAAACCAAGTTCCTTTTTTATCATCTTTATAACTAGCCACCATTTCACCTCACATTTGTGTTCTTAATGCCATAAAATTTCTCTTCATAAAATTGTCTGCTTACACGACCTGCAATTGTAATATAACCCTTTTGATTTAGCTCCTCATTCATATCACGAACAATTTTGTAAGCAAGTGGTTTTGATATCTGCAAATTTTCAGCGATTTCCTCAACTTTGACGAACAAATGGTTATTCATTTAATCATATCCTTTCTTTTTTAGTTCCACATAATTGTGGAACTTTATATATCTATTATATCCACATTATTGTGGGGTGTCAATGAACATTATGTTATTTTATTTAGACATAATTATTAAATGTATTGTTTTTTATCGTTTGTTATACTATAATTAAATAAATATTTGAATTGGTGGTGTGGATATGGCTATTGGAGATAGAATAAAACGTGTACGCAATCTTAGAGGAATGACACAAAAAGAATTAGGTATTGCTCTCGGATATAGCGAAGAAAAAGCAAGCACTCGGATTGCTGAATATGAATCTGGTATTCGTACACCTAAAGATGACAAGTTAGAAAAAATAGCCGAAATACTTAATGTTAATTATTATGCTTTATATGAAGCAAAATTATATGGCAATAGCTATGCAAGCAGAGATTTATTGCTAATGTTATTTGAACTGGAAGACCATGCTGAATTACGACCAGTTGCGGTTACAGAGGGTAAAGGAAAAAGCAAAGAAACACATATGTATATTGGCTTAGATAAAGAAGATAGAATTCTTGATAATGGTTTGTATGAGTGGGCAATAAGAAAACAAGAACTTGAAAACGGTGAAATAAGTGAAGATGAGTATTTAGACTGGAAATTAAATTTTCCAAACTCATCTGATGAACGTTCTGATTTGGAAAGTTATTATAACTGGCGTAAGAAAAAATAAAAATCACCTGCTGAAACTGAAATTCAGCAGGTGATTTTATGTTATATAAATAGTATCAAAATAGTATCAAGAAAATATAAAATCTCACATTTCCTCGTACCTACGTGGATTGATGATACTTTGACCTCACTCTTTGACCTCACTCCCACTCAATAGTAGCTGGAGGCTTAGTAGTAATATCATAAACGATACGATTAATATTTTTGACCTCATTAACGATACGTGAAGCAGTCTTTTCGAGCACCTCATAAGGAATCTTAGCAAAATCAGCAGTCATAAAATCAGTAGTATTTACAGCACGGAGAGCAAGAGTATAATCATACGTTCTAACATCATTTTTAACACCAACACTACGCATATCAGTGATAACAGCAAAGTACTGATTAATAGACTTGTCAAGACCCGCATTAGCAATTTCCTGACGGAAGATAAGATCAGCATCACGAAGTATATCAAGTTTTGGGGTTGTAAGCTCGCCAATACATCTTACTGCAAGACCAGGACCAGGGAATGGCTGTCTGTATACAAGCACATCAGAAAGACCCAGTTCAAGTCCTAACGCTCTTACTTCATCCTTGAAAAGCAAACGCAAAGGCTCAACAATATCCTTGAAATCAACATAATCAGGAAGTCCGCCAACATTATGGTGTGACTTAATAACAGCTCCGTCACCAATGCCACTTTCGATGATATCAGGATAAATAGTACCCTGTGCAAGAAAATCAACAGTACCAATTTTTTTAGCTTCTTCTTCAAAAACACGAATAAATTCTTCACCGATTATCTTACGCTTTTTCTCTGGCTCAGTAACACCAGCAAGCTTAGCCATAAATCTATCTTGAGCATTAACACGGTTGAAATTAAGTCCCCAGCCTTTAAATGCTTCTTCAACTTCATCGCCCTCATTTTTACGCATACAGCCATGATCAACAAAAATACAAGTCAATTGATTGCCAATTGCTTTTGAAAGAAGTGCAGCCAAAACAGAACTGTCAACACCGCCAGAAAGAGCAAGCAATACCTTACCATCGCCAACTTTTTCACGAATTTCAGCAATATTTTGCTTTGCAAAGTCAGCCATTGTCCAGTCGCCTGTACATCCGCATATATCAAATAAGAAGTTTTTGAATGTATCCAGATCATTCTCATTTAAAACAGTATGAATATCCTTGTTAACATTCTTGCATCCGCAGTTTACATCGAGCATAGGTACTGACATTTCAAAAATTCCAGCATCCATATTAGCTATTTTATCAGCATTTGAACTGTTTGCAGAACCTGTGAAAATTAATCCAACAGGATTCATTGCCTTGATTTCTTCAAGCTTTGCTGTGTAGGATTTAACTTCACAATATACGCCAAAATCTCTTACACGTCGTGCTACCAGCTGATTATTCTGTCCCCCAAAGTCAATAATAACTACCATTTGATGTGACATACTTTTCATGACCGTCCTTTCAAAATAACAAATATTTTTCCTTTTTGCAATTACATATAATATTATGCCATAAAATGATGAATTTCGCAAGCATAAAATATTATAAAATTTTATCTATCATCCTTGAAAAAAATATATAATTGTGATATAATGTAATGATTGATAATAGCGTTCATATTTAGAAAGGACAACCCAGTTGATGAATTCATATACAAATAATATTTTGCACACATTTATACCATTGTTACATATAAATACTGACTTTGATTTACTTGATATTTTGCTTGATGCATTACTTGATTCCCTAAAAATGCTGCCGTTTTTGTTTTTAGCATTCTTACTGATGGAATATCTTGAACATAAGGCAGGCGATAAGCTTGTTAGCTTTCTTAGCAAGACTGGCAGTGGAAGTGTTGGAGGTGCATTTGCAGGAGCATTGCTCGGATGCATACCGCAATGTGGATTTTCCGTTGCAGCCTCTAACCTTTATGCAGGAAAAATGATTACAATGGGAACACTAATAGCTGTGTTTTTATCCACCTCGGATGAGGCAATACCTGTCTTGCTTGCACACCCCGAAAATGCATCGCTCATATGGAAAGTCATTGTTGCTAAAATAATTATTGCTGTTATTGCAGGTCTTTTGGTTGATATAGTAATAAGAGCCTTGAAACTTCAGAAAAAAGAAGAACCATTCGAGGAAATGTGTAATGACTGCGGCTGCGAAAGTCATGGTATCTGGTATTCAAGCTTTAAGCACACACTTAATATATTTATTTTCATTCTTATTGTAAATATTATTTTGGGGTTAATAATAGGTTTTGCAGGTGTTAATGCTGTTGAAGGTTTCCTTGCTAGAATGGGTGTTTTCCAGCCGATGTTTGCAGGACTTGTTGGTATGATACCAAACTGTGCTGCATCAGTGCTTATTACAGAGCTTCTTGCTGAGGGTGCAATTACTTTTGGCTCTGCTGTTGCAGGACTCTGCACTGGTGCTGGAGTAGGACTTGTTGTTTTGTTCCGCACAAATAAAAATATAAAAGAAAACATTGTGATTGCAGGACTTATATATGTTATCGGAATTGTGTCCGGTATGATTATTAATATTTTCATGTAACAACATTTCGGAGAGGAAAGCAGATTGTGGAAAGCTTTAAACGCTTTATACAGAAAGAATTTCTGTTGATTATATCAGGTATTTTAGCGCTTGTATCCTGCTTCTTAGTACCGGTTACAAATTATTCCGACTACATTAACACAGATGTAATCGGAATACTCTTTTGTCTGATGATGATAATTGCAGGCTTTGCTGAAAATAATGTACTTGCCAAAATCCTTGCGGTTATCATAAGAGGCGGCAGACTGACAACTCAAAAGGCTGCATTTATACTTATAATAATGAGCTTTTTCGGAGCGATGATTTTCACAAACGATGCTGTATTAATAGCATTTGTACCAATAACAATTGCACTATTTAAAAGCAGCCCTAAATACATGGGATACATCATTGTTCTTCAAACTGCTGCAGCTAACCTTGGCAGCATGGCAACTCCAATCGGCAATCCACAAAATCTGCACTTGTTTTCCTTTTATGAAATGAGTGCCTTGGATTTTTTTGAAACAGTGCTTCCTTTTGCTGGAATTTCACTTATTCTACTGGTTGCCTTAGTATTTACCATTAAAAATGAAGTTTTGGAAGTCGATTATAACACTGATATAGAGCTTGGAAACAAAGGATTTATATTTCTTTATCTAACACTTCTAATTCTTTGCCTGCTTGCAGTATTTGGAATACTTGATGTGCTTGTAATTTTCGCCTCTGTATGTGTTGTTATTGTTATTACTGAGCCAAGGCTTTTTTCCCGTGTTGATTACGGACTTCTTGTTACATTTGCATTTTTCTTTATTTTCATAGGAAATATCAGTGAACTGCAAAGCGTGACTAGCTTTATAACAAACCTGCTTGACGGCAATGAAATGCTGGCGGCTGTCCTTTGTTCACAGATAACAAGCAATGTTCCGGCAGCAGTGATGCTATCAGGATTTACAAGCAATGCCCATGCACTTGTAATAGGCACAAACATTGGTGGCTTAGGAACAATAATTGCATCATTGGCAAGCGTTATTTCATTCCGAATTTATATAGCAAGCACTGATGCAAAGCCGTTTAAATACCTATGTGGATTTACTATTGTGAATGTGGTGCTGCTGATAGTACTTTATATTTCAACCTTAATTATATGTTAAACGTTATTTTATCAAAATATTTTTTTATATAACTGTAACCAAAATTGTAATTCTTCATAATATGAACTATGAAAAGTCAAACGACAAAACAAAGCCGCTGCAGACTGCGGCGGATGGCGTTTTACAAGTTTACTTATTCAAATTTATTTTATTACATTAAGGAGAATTTACTATGTGTGGTTTTAATTTTGGTGGAGGCAGCTGCTGTTGGATTATCGTTATTATTCTTCTCTTGATCATCTTCTGTGGTAACGGCATTTGCGGAAATAACGAGTGTGTAAACCCTTGCAATACTAATTGCAATCCTTGCTGCTAATTTTGAGCTTACCTAAATCTTTTAAGTAAGATTTACAGCCGTCTGAAATCAGGCGGCTGTTTTCTATTTCTTAAATATATAGAAATGAAATATTGTTTAATTTAGCTGTTAATATGTTATAATGTTAGTGTATATATTTATTTCATTTACTATTTAATGTCTACTGAATAATTCGAAAATATCGTAAAAGCTTGCTTTGGAGATGTTTTGGAATTGTTCTAGTGCAAGGATTTTGAGCATTTTATTCGAAAAACGTTGCACGTAAACGTCAATCAAGTAGTACGTCGAAAAAATAGAATTGTTCAGTATGTATTATTAAATATATTATGACTGGGGGCATAAGCATATTATGAAAGAATACAGAAAAGGTAAAAATGATATTGTTTTTGCAGTCACAGCTTTTGTCATAATATTGATATTATGCATTTCAGCGATTATCTTTATGCTGCTCGACCTGCTCATTTCATCGATAATTTTTATATCATTAGTAGCAATCATAACTATATTAATATTCATCAAACAGCTTAAAATGATTGCATTAAAGAATGAGGCCGAAAGTCTTGTCGGCACAGATGCTTTAACAGGTATCAGAAACAGGCGTTTTTTCATGGAATATGCCGCATCTCAAATTGAACGCAGCAACCGAATTAATAGAAACTGTCATATCATAATGTTTGATATTGATAATTTCAAGCTGATTAATGATAAATTTGGTCATGCTGTTGGTGATCAGGTGCTTAAGCTTATCAGCAACAGGGTAAAAGCTGAAATCAGGCCATATGATTTATTTGCTCGATACGGCGGTGAGGAGTTTATACTTCTCATTTGCGATGCTGAGGACAAAACGGTCATTTCACTGGCAAACAGATTAAGGATAGGTATTGAGGAGCAAAAGCTTGTTTATGAGGGTAAGGACGTTTTTACAACAGCAAGCTTTGGTATTGCGAGATATTCGCCTGAATTTACTCTTGAGGAAGTTATAAATTTTGCCGATAAAGCTTTATATTGCTCCAAAAACAGCGGACGAAACACGGTTAATTTCTATTTTCATGATATATGATTTTATAAAAAATATTTTGGGCAATTGCATTTTAATTTGCAATTGCCCTTTTTACATTTACATGTAGTTATGTAATATTATCTTGATATATTAATCTTACTCCCTGACGAACTTTTTGAAACATTAACAGCGCATGAAATAACCTCTGCAAGACCATCAACATGAGAAATAATACCGATTTTCTTCCTGTCCTGATTAATTTTACAAAGTACATCAACGGCCTCACGAAGTGATGTTGGATCGAGCGAGCCAAACCCCTCATCAATAAACATCGTGTCGATGTCAATACCGCCCGAATAGCTTTGAGCGACAGCACCAAGACCCATCGATAATGCGAGCGAAATCAGGAATTTTTCACCTCCGGAAAGTCCTTTAACATCATAGCTCATGGAAACATCTGAAAGTGAATTTTCAACCATGAGGTCAAGTCCTTGCTTGCTGTTGCCAGCATTTTTATTCGAGCCTACATAAATTCGGAACTGCCCGTTATGAACAGAACGCAAAAGAGTATTAGCCTCCTCAGCCACAAGTCCGAACAGAACTCCAAGAACATATCTTGAAAAAGACATCCCCTGCTTTCCCCACATAAATTCAGCAAATTCCATACGCTTGACATTCTTTTCAAACAAAACCGCATGCTTTTCTTTTGACACTTTATGTTCTTTGTAAATACTAATAAGCCGAGTGCATTTTTCCATAATGACAGCATTTCGCTTTTCATTTTCCATAAGGATATTTTCACACTCCGATTTAACCTTTTCAAGTTCTGTCATATCCGGTTTATCCTTATCTTTCAGCATCTCACAAAGCTCATCATTGCGTGATTTGAGTGACAGTGACTTTTCTTTGAACTCCTCAACCTGTCTTGTATATTGATTTAAAATCTCATCGGATAAAAGAGTGTTTAAATACTCAGTTATATCAGTAATTCCAAGTATTGATAGCTTTTCGGAAAGCTTTTCGAATGAGGATGTCACTTCATTTTGAGCATTTATTTTTTCCTTTTCAGCAATATCAAAAGCGGTTTGAGCATTAAGCTTGTTGTTTTCAGCAGACCTCATATTATGCTCATGAACAGCCTTTTTTTCTTCATATGCTATAATGAAACGGCTTAAAATATCCGTTTCAGCAATAAAATCTGAAAGCGCAGATATACCATTAATAAGCTGTGATTTTATGCTTTTCAATTCATTTTGCGAGTATGTATATTCATCATTAAGCTTGTTTCTTTTATCTGTTAGTGACGATAATTCTTTGGTAAAATCAAGCTTTTTCATATTCATGCTTTCATATTCTGAATTAAGTTTATCAAGCTGTATCAGCTTTTCATCGGCAGCAGCTTTTTCTTTTTCGGTATTATCAAGCTTTTCTTTACTATATTCAGACTCCGCAAAAATTTTATACTGCTCCTCGATATTTTCCTTAGCACTCGTAATACGGTCAGACTGCTTGCTCTTTTCACTCAGCAGCTTATTCAAGCTATCATTTAAATTATCAAGTATTTTTCGTGCCGACGCAACATCCTCTGCCGAAACATTTTCATGAGTGATTTTTGCAGGATTTGGATGCTCCTTACTTCCACAGACAGGACATTCACAACCATCCCTTAGCTGATGAACAAGCTCCGATGAAAGCATGTTTATATGCTTTGAAAAAACATCATTATAATGCAGGCTTGCTGATTTTATCTGCATTTCAATAGTGTGAATTTTACTGTCATACCCGGCAATTAAAAGCTTTATATCCTCCAAAGCAGCGGAATAACGAGTATACTTTTCATAGGCATTCTTACCAAGATTAAGCTTACCCAAAAGCGTTTCTAGAACAGGCAGCTTCTGTATATAATTCGTTTGAATATCCTGCCTTTGCGATAAATTTTCAGTCAGCATTTTATCAATAACATTAAGCTTTTTCTGCAGCTCTGTAAGCGTAAAATCAGCATTATTGAACTCATTTTTTAGTCTGTCAGTATTTTTCTGTACACCCTCAAACTTCTCATATTTATCCTTAACAAGCATAAGTCTTGATAGCTTGTCCCTTTTTGATAAGTATTCATCTTCCGTCTTTTTAAGTTCCTCACCATTTAAAATACAGGAATTATACACATTTTTTGCAGTTTCAAGTGCATTTTGACATATAGATAAATCCCTCTGACGTTTATCAAGAGTTTCATTAGATTTGTTGTATGTAAGGTATAATGGAGATGCATTAAACGCATTTAAATGCTTACCGATTTTAAGTGAATATTCCTTTATTATATGCTCTTTTTCTAACAGCCCTGCAAGCTTTTTCGTAACCTCATAATGCTCCTTAAAATCCTTATCAAGCATTAAAGCAGCGCTAAAATCCTTTTGAATATCAGCAAATCCCCTTCGCTTTTCATCAAGATTTTTTCTAATATTTTTAAGCTCACGCTTAAGCATAACAATCTCTTTGAACATGGAAACATCGTTATCAAAACCCTCATTTTTTAGCATAGCATCAAGCTTTGATTTTTCTGTATCAAGCTGTTTTTTCTGCTCCATAGCTTGTTTTTTTAACATATCAGATAAATCCGAGTATCTTTTTGCATCAAAAAGTGTTTCAAGAATTGCCTCTTTATCAGCACTTTTTGATGTCAGCAGTTCTTCAAACTGTCCCTGCGGCAGAATTATAACCTGCTTGAACTGCTCGTAATCAAGCCCTAAAATATCCTTTGCCTTTTGGTTAACCTCTGTTGAAATATGCTTGATTGGAAACAAAACATACTCATCCGCCTTATCATCAAAATAAAAGCATTCAGCCGTTTTATTTTCACTCTTACCCCTTTTTATTGTCCTGCAAAACTTATATTTTTTACTCTTAACCTCAAATTCAAACTCAACAATTGTATCAACATTTTCGCACTGCGGCAGCTGACTTCGAACAAGATGGTCACGCTTTCCGCCGCTTGTTTTCTGATACAGCGCATATGTAATCGCATCAAGAATTGCAGTTTTCCCCGCACCTGTATTGCCTGTTATCAAAAACAGACTGTCAAGTGCTGTGAAGTCGATATATGTTTCTTCTGCATATGATTCAAATGCTTTAAATTTTAACGATATTGGTATCATATTTAAACCTTTCAAATTTATTCAGTACACATTATTTATTCATTGCTTTCAATTGCCTCAAAAGCTTCTTTTACCCACGCTGTAATTTCATCATCAGGCTCATTGTCATCATGGTTTGCCGAGTAATATGTCTTGAAAAGCGACATCATATCATTAGCAGCAATTTCCTTAGCGGACATATTTACATTACCAATATTAGCAGCGGAAGCTCCTGAAAAATTCAGCATATTAGGATATAGCTCCTTGAATTTTGCATGAGCAAGTAAGCCAGCAGTTCGGTCAGTAAGCTCAATTTTTATATAGTCATTGCGGTAATTATCAGTCTTTGCATATTCATCAAGATTATCGTATGTATCAGCCAAAGTACGAAGCCTAAACATAGGAGGTATCGGAAGTTCCGTTATAGTTTTATCATCAGTGTCAAACACAGATAGCGTCTTTTTTTGCATGGCTTCACTGAATGAATATGCATTCGGTGTGCCGCAATATCTGATATTACCACGTATAGTCTGCGACTTGTGAATATGACCTAGTGCCACATAATCAAAGCCGTCAAAAATACTTGCAGGGATGTTATCAATACCTCCGACAGATACGGAAGTTCGTGCCGCCATATCACTTTCCGAAACCTCAGCACCTGTTACAAAGCAATGTGAAACTAGAATGTTTTTCTTGCTTGTATCCATCTCCGAGCGAATTTTATCGAGAATGACTTTCATTGCCTCGCTGACAGTTTTTACATTGCATTTGTAAATTCTTGCGACATCAGTAGCATTAAAAAATGGCACAGAGTATATTGCCGTATCACCGATATTAACAGGTATAATGTCATATTCAATTTGCCCTGCAATATATAATCCCGATGCTTTTAGAAGTTCATTACAGGAGGCGAGCCTTGATGAGCTATCATGATTTCCAGCGCAAACCACAACAGGAATTTTTATATCACGGCACAATACCGTAACAAGCTCGCTCCATAGATTTACAGCCTCAGCGGACGCAACTGATGAATCGAAAATATCCCCTGCAATTATCAAAGCATCAGCATTAGTGGTTTTTATAGCATCGCTCAAAATACCTATTAGCTTTTTTTGCTCGAAAATCATGTTAAGCATATATAAATGTATCCCTAAATGCAAATCGGATGTATGCAAAATCTTCATATTTATGACTATCCTTCTATAAAATTATTTTCTGAATTCAATTTTAATCTATGTATTTTTGTGGTTATTATTTACAATTGTTGACATATGTACATTCTTTATTAAATTATAACATGTTACCAAGTTAAACACAATAGCTATTAGAATGTTTAACTAAAAATTTTTGCACTTTTTTATAAATAATAGTTGTAATTTTACAAGAAATAAGGTATAATTAATAAGGATTGTAAATTAATGTCTTTTGTTCAAAAATTAATTTTGACTTAAAGATTGAAATTATAGATATGGAGCTATTAATATGTTTAATAATAACGACAAGAAGCAATGGAATCAGCTGATAATGATTTGCATGTTATTTGTATTTTGGGTTCTTATTTCAATTGCCTTAAATGCAATTCTTTTTAAGGAGCTTAATATCGCATCAATACTTGGAATGGCAGGCTGTGTTGTGCTTTTGGCTATCATTTTCATGAGCACAGCAATAGTAAAGAAAAAGCAAGCTATTATTAAAGCAATCGGAGAAAATGACAAGGAAACAGCATACATTCAATATGATACAAATAAAAAAACTGCCTATACTTTTGGTGATATATCACTTTTGACAGGTATAGATTTAGGAAGTGATGTTTTAACAGAAGAAACATATACCAAGCTTATGGAGGAGATTATTTCTTGTCGATATGAGGGTGAAGAAGACATTTATATGTCCTGCTGCCCTGAAAAGTGGATAAAAATCAAAAACTTTGAAACAGGCGATGTTAGCTTAACAGTTATTCGTGATGTATCTTCATACGTGCTTAACTTAAATCTGATAAAGAGCCTTAGATATTACGATTCGGCAACTGGAATTCTAAGCCGTGAGGCATTTACACACAAGCTCAGACAAACTGCTGATGCTTTTGCAAACGAAAGCACATCATCTCAAATCGGTTTAATTCATATTGTTATTGTTGGGCTTGAAAAGGTATCATCATTTTCCGGCTCAGCAGCGTCTGACTTGGTTATAAAGAAAATTTCATCGTTCCTAAAAAAATATGAAAACCCACATAACACCTTTGCTGGAAGAACCTCAACAAATGAATTTACCATATCTGTTACAGATACATATGATGTTGGATGCCGTAAAACGGCAGAAAAAATCTTGACAGGTCTTATGAATGTGATATCCGAATTTTCCGAAAATGACCGCAGCTATATCAGAATTTTCTGTGGATATTCCGTATTTGAAAAGCATGAGGCTGCTGTTGGAAGTATGATGGCTGCTGTTGAGTTTGCAGCTTTTGATGCAGAGCGTAAGAAAAGCAATGTGCCTGTTGCCTATGATTCAATTTCATATGCAAAGAGCGCAAACGAGTTCAAGAAAATTCAGGTATTCAATGAAATCATCGAAAAGAACCTTATTAATTATCATTTCCAGCCAATTGTTAATGCAAGAACAGGTGAGATTTATGGTTATGAATCACTGATGCGTCCTCAGATGATTGATGGAATTAAGCTTAATCCACTTGAAATGCTGACTATTGCTGAAAGTCAGGATATGCTTGATAAAATTGAAAGCAGAACGTTTTTTAACTCGCTTAAAATTCTTTCTGAAAATCAGGACTTTTTCCGTGACAGGAAAATGTTTGTTAACAGTATCTCAAGTAATGTGCTTAACGATATTGAATTTGAAACGCTTTATACTAATTATGGTGAGCTTTTTGATAAGCTTGTTGTTGAGATAACAGAGTCAACAAAAATTTCTAACCATACCCTTGAACTGCTAAAAGTTCGTTATAAGGACAGAAATGCGTTGGTTGCACTTGATGATTACGGCACAGGATATTCAAACGAGTCCATGCTTTTAAAGGTAAACCCTAACTTTATTAAGATTGACAGAAGTATTTTAACGGGTATTGATACCGATACTCAAAAACAGCATCTTGTATCGAATATGATAAACTTTGCATCACAGCATGGTATTAAAACGCTTGCAGAGGGTATCGAAACAAACGAGGAGCTTGAAACTGTAATTTCTTTGGGTATAGATTTAATTCAGGGCTTTGTTACAAGCAAGGCAATGTCTATATTCCTGCTTGATATTCCTGATGCTGTTCGAAATGTCATTGTTAATTATAATCTTAAGCATATTGGCTATGTCAATAAGGTATATGAAATTGTTAATGACACTCCTGTTGACATAGTTAATCTAGCACTTTTTGGGTATACAGATATTCGTATCAAGACAAAAACTGTATACATTTCAGGTGAGTCAAACAAGTGCGTGAATATGCGTATCAAGTGTGATGATAACACTGACCCAACGATTTATTTTAGTAATGTAAACATTAATGGTCTTGATTCACCTGTCCTTAAGGTAGGTGGAAATTGTAATGTAATGGCTGTTATGGAGGGGGAAAACTTCTTCTCATTTGAGGGTGTCAGAGTTCCTGCGGCATCTAAATTTGTTATTTCCGGTGATGGAAATTTGACTGTTAATTGTGACAACAACAATGGCATCACAATTGGCGGCAACTATCAACAGGAAATTGGGCAGATTGTCTTTAACGGTACTGGTACTGTAAATATTATCACAAAGGGAGATAACTGCATAGCTATCGGTGGTGGCCGTGGCAATGCAAATTCTGTTATAAAGCTTATTTCAGGTAAGATTAATCTTGATGTCAAGGCTGCAAACTGCATTGGTATTGGTGTTATGACTGGTGAAATTGCTATTCATATGCATGATGCCGAGATTAACGGAAATTTACTTGGACAGAATGTTGTCGGTATTGGTTCGAAAAATGCAGATACCAGTATCACCAGCAACGCATCAATTAACTTAACAAGCTCAGGTGACTGCTGTTGTATGATAGGTACCCTTGATAAATGCAGTAGTAAAATTGAGTTTAACTTTGGTAAATATGACTTTGTTATCCACTCAAAATTATGTCTTGGCATTGGCTCTGTTAAGGGTGATGTCGAAATGATATTTAATGCTGGAACTTTTGATATTAAAGCAGATGGTAATAGAGCTAAGTGTATTGGCAGCTTTGATGGCAGAGGTCGAATTCTTATAGGAAATGCTGTTATCAGTGCAATAACACATTCATCAGAAGAACTTAATATTGACATCGATGGTGAGATTGTAGTTAAAAGCGGAAATATACTTACAAACAGCATAGTTCCGCTAAAGGCTCAAAGCCCATTTGGAACTGAATTAGTTCGTTATAAGGTTAATGATGACAACGAAGAATTGAAGATTTCTGTTAAGGACAAAGAAAGTGTTTATGTTTATTCAATCATATTGGATAAATCGCTTGAAGCAAATTATGCTTACCTACCAAAGAATTTTGAAAGTGACCTCCTTGAATATTCAGAAATAGAGGGTGCATAAAACTAAACGAAAATAAAGCTGCTGCAAAATAAAATTTGCAGCAGCCCAGTCTGTAAAAAACCCCTAATTTCTTGCGAAATTAGGGGTTAATTTTAAAATTAAGCAAAAGCAACAAAGAAAATACCCAAAAAGTCAATAGTACATAAGGTTTTACTCTTATGAATAGCATATTTTTGAGGTTCCATAATACTTTTGGGATTTGTATTAATCACACTTCCCCTTGTGAACACTCGCCACTTCTTTGAACGGATAGGCGGGTGTTCCTTATTTTCGCTCAGAAATACTTTCAATAATAAGAAGTCTAATATGACTTGCTACAAATATCCCTCTTGCCATAAGTGTCTACCATTGCAGCGATTTTTAACGCAGGATGATAAAAAAAGATTGTTTTCCCACCACAACACAGTTTCGAACAGGCCTATAATATATTAGATATCCAAAACCGATTTAATAAGCTTAGCAGATCCATCAATTCCAAACTTATCACTGTTAATGGTAATATGGAAGTTCGAGTGTGACGACCACTTTTTATCAGTATAAAACTCATAATAGCTTTTACGCTGCTTATCAATACTCTTTATCATACTCAAAGCTTGATTTTCACTACAGGAAATTCTTTCCATTACACGTTTTTTACGAATTTCAAGCGGTGCATAAATAAATACTGTAAGAACATCAGCTTTGCTGTCACGCAAAATATAGTCGGAGCATCTGCCGACAATAACTGCATTTTCAGTCAAAGCAATGTTCTTAATAATATCAGCCTGCAAAGTATATAGAGTGTCATTAACAGAAAAATTCGCAGTGAAATTTGCCTGTCCTGTCTGGCTCATTGCAGCATAAAGCCACGGATTTACCGCCTTTTCATCTGCTTCGGAAAGCACACCCTGGCTTAAACCACTTTTTTCTGCCGCCAAAACAATAAGGTTTCTGTCATAAAATGAATATCCAAGCTCTGTCGCTAATTTTTCACCAACTTCATGTCCGCCGCTGCCAAATTGTCTGCCTATACTTATAATTTTACCCATATAATGTTCATGCTTTAAAGTTACAAATCCTTATAAATTTGTATGGCATGAACTCACACCACCTTTCATAATTAATTTAAGTTTGCGTAATGTTCAACACCTCCTGTAATATTAGAACTTTTATATTAATATTGTAGCATACCTGCACATAAATTTCAAGGGTATTTATGCAATTTTTGTAGAAGTTTACAACATATTTTACGTATTTAAATAAAAACAAAAATATATATGTCTAGGTTTTTTAGTTGATCATAATATGCTTTATAAAATATATTGTATTTTTTACGAAAATGATATAATAATATACATTAAAAGACATCCTAATTCGTTAATAATGCTGATTGATTTTTTTTATTATTGTGATATAATGTACTTTGAAATGAATATAGTCGATATACAACGTTGTATTGTAGTGGAGTTTGTCAGAAGTTTTTCTTCTGACATAATTTTTTGTGAACAAATTTTTAACACATATGAAAGTGGGGTAATCTCGTCAGAATTTAACTTTTTCTGATGGGTATGCTATGAATGTAATTATTGTTGGGTGCGGTAAAATTGGTACAGAGCTTGTTAAGCTGCTGTCACAGGAGCGTCACAGTATTGTTGTGATTGATAATGACCAGCAGGTTATGGAGGATACTATCAGTGACTATGATGTCATGGGTGTCTGCGGCGACGGCTCATCGGTTGAGATTTTGAAAGAGGCTGCTATTGACAGATGTGATGTTTTCATTGCTGCTACAACCTCCGATGAAATGAATATTTTGTGCTGTATGATTGCCAAAAAACTTAAAGTCAGAAGCTGTATATCGAGGGTTCGAAATCCATCCTATGCCGACCAGCTTGTTTTCATGCGTGAGGACCTTGGCATAAGTATGATGGTTAACCCTGAATATCAGGCTGCTTGTGAAATTGCACGTATATTACACTACCCATCCGCTATTAATATCGAGTCATTCGGCAGAGGACGTATCGATATGGTTGAATTTAAAATTAATGGCGGTAATATTCTTGAAAACATTTCACTTAAGGAAATGTCCTCTAAAATTAATGTACGAGTGCTTGTCTGTGCTGTGCAGAGAGAAGAAAAGGTATTTATTCCAAGCGGTGATTTTATTTTGCGTAAGGGTGATAAAATCCACTTTGCTGCTGCACATGACCAGATTTCAAGGTTTTTCAAGCTTGCAGACCCTGCCCAAGAGCGTGTTAAGTCAGTTATTATTGTTGGCGGCGGAACTATCAGTCTTTATCTTGCAAACCAGCTTCAAGAGGATATGGGTATGCAGGTAAAAATCCTTGAGATAAACAAGGAACGCTGTATTGCTTTAAGCGAAAAACTGCCTAAAATTGATGTTATCTGTGCTGATGGCTGTGACCATGACCTGCTCGTTGAGGAGGGAATTGATTCTGTCGATGCCTGCGTTACACTCACTGGTATGGATGAGGAAAACATGGTGCTGTCCTTGTTTGCAAAATCAAGGGATGTCAGCAAGGTTATTACAAAGGTTAACAGAATGTCAGTGCTTAAAATTGCCGAAAGTGTTGGTATTGACTGCGTTGTATCGCCGAAATCAATTACCGCTAATATGATTTTGCAATTTGTTCGTGCAAGACAAAATTCTGACGGCAGTAATGTGCTTACGTTATATCGTCTGCTTGATGGTGCTGCTGAGGCGATTGAATTTATCGTTAGGCAGGAAGCTGCATATGTTAATGTGCCGATAAAGGACTTAAAGCTTAATAAAAACTCGTTGATAGCATCAATAATAAGGGGCAGAAAGCATATTATACCGAGCGGCAACGACAAGCTTTTGCTTAATGACAGCGTTGTTGTGGTTTCAACGAATAAATATATGCGTGACCTAAATGATATTTTTGTGGATTAATCGGAGGACATAGTTTTATAATGAATTACAAGATGATAGCATACATGATGGGGCATATTATGAAACTTGAAGCAGCACTGATGTGTCTGCCTTTAGCTGTTGCAATTATATACCGTGAGGGTGAATATTACAGCTATATTGTTCCGATTATAGCGGCGTTTGCCGTTGGTATGATACTTAATTTCAAAAAGCCCGAAAAAAAGGATATGTATGCAAAGGAAAGTTTTGTTATCGTGGCACTTTCATGGATAATCGTGTCTTTATACGGCGCTTTGCCATTCTTTCTTTCTAATGATATTCCAAATTATATTGATGCAGTTTTTGAAACAATATCAGGTTTCACAACAACAGGCTCAACACTGCTGACAAACATTGAAGCAATGCGCAAAAGTAATCTTTTCTGGCGTAGTTTCACTCATTGGATAGGTGGTATGGGTGTACTTTTATTTGTACTTGCAATTATGCCGCAGACAGACTCACGCAGTATGTATATACTTCGTGCAGAAGCACCAGGACCAAAGGTTGGTAAGCTTGTTTCAAAAATGAAGTTCTCCGCACAGATTTTATATGCAATATATTTTGCTCTTACATTAATCCAAACAATATTGCTTTTGGCAGGTGGTATGCCTTTGTTTGACAGTATTGTTAATTCGTTTTCAACAGCTGGTACTGGTGGATTTTCCACATTAAATTTAAGTATTGCTGGCTATAATAATGCATATTTTGAGGCTGTCATCGGTGTTTTCATGCTTTTATGCGGTATTAACTTCAATCTTTTTTATTTTCTCATAATAAAGAAGTTCACAGATGTTTATAAAAATGAAGAATTAAGAGTTTATCTTGGTATTGTTGCTGTTTCCATCACAGCAGTTATGATAAATATTTATCACTTGTACGGCAGTTTTGGAAAAACCTTCAGGTATGCATCTTTTCAAGTAATTTCAGTGATGACATCAACTGGTTTCGCAACTGTTGACTATGCTGACTGGCCTGAATTCTCGCAGTGTATTTTATTATTACTTATGTTTATCGGAGCTTGTGCTGGTTCAACAGGCGGCGGATTAAAAATATACCGAATTGTTTTGCTGTTAAAAACTGCTGTCAAGGAAGTTGGATACACACTTAATCCTCGTTCAATTGTTTCAATTAAAATGGATGGAAGAACAGTTGAATCAAATGTTGTAAAAGGTGTTGTTAATTATACCATTCTATACTTTTTTATTCTGGCAGTTTCACTTATTCTTATAACAGTTGACAACATGGATTTAACGACAAGCGTTTCTGCTGTTATTTCAAATCTTAATAATGTCGGTCCTTGTCTTGGTCAGATTGGACCTTTAGGAAATTACTCCGAATTTTCAGCATTTTCAAAAATCGTCCTTAGTATTGATATGCTTTTAGGACGTCTTGAGATTTTCCCAATTTTGCTTTTGTTTAAAAGACATAATCATTAAATCATCATAAAAATTGCCGTCTATGCAAAACTCATAGACGGCAATTTTTATTTTTTAGGTTTTATATCATCTTTGGCATCATCAGCTTTTATGCTGACCTTTTCATTGTTAATTTCATCATTATCATCCGATTTATCTTTTTTGAAAAGATTTTTCATGTTAATATTCTTGCTTTTTGGAGGCGGTGTATATTCATCAAACGTCATATAGTCGGCAGTTGCGGCTGACATATCTTTCTTTTTCAGCAGATAGGATATAAACTCACTGAACAGCTCATATATAACTGCAAAAACAGGTACACCGAGAATCATTCCTGCAAATCCGAACAATCCTCCGCCAAGGAAAATCGCAACTATTACCCAAAATGCAGAAAGCCCTGTTGAATCACCCAAAATCATCGGACCTAAGATGTTCCCGTCAAACTGCTGAAGTATAAAAATAAATATTATGAATGGAATTACCTGCTTTGGTGCTTCAACAAGCAGCAGCAATGCACTCGGAATTGCTCCGATAAATGGTCCGAAGAACGGAATTATATTTGTAACACCAACTATTACACTAATCAGCGCAACGAACTCCATCTTCATCAATGTCATTGAAATAAAGCATAGTATACCTATAATAAGCGAGTCGATGATTTTTCCTGTTAAAAAGCCGCCGATAGTTTTATTTGTATGTGCTGATATTCTTAAAACATTGGCACTTGCTTTTTTTGAGAACAGTGCATGTGTCATTTTCCTTGCCTGTGCCAAGAACTTTTCCTTGCTTAAAAGAAGATAAACAGCAACGATAAATCCAATAATAAAGTCTTTAAGTGCAACGAGGAAACCAATTGCACCATCCTTTAGCTTAACTGCCAAATCACCAATTTTTGGTATCATGTCATTGGCAAAATCCAAAAGCTTTGGCTGGATAACATCAAACTGCTGTCTTACAGTTGCAACAATATCAGGATAATCATCAAAAAATTTATATACAAAATTTTCAAGCTCATTAATGTAATTATTTACATTGCTGAAAATATTCAGTATACTGTCAATAACCTGAGGCAGTATTATTGAAATAAGCAAAGCAAGCATTGCAATGAAAAACAGCATACTTATTGTCACACTTAATCCTCTTGCTATCTTTGGATGAGGTTTCTTTTTCTCAATACCCCTTTTAATCCCACGCTCAATCGATTTCATCATAGGGTTAACAAGATATGCGATAACAATTCCCCATGTAATAGGCGCAAGTATCTTTGCTACTGTGCTTACTAAACCAAATATGGTTGATATTTTCATCAATATTATAACCAACGCTAAGCATACAGCAAAGGTTATAATTGTATAAACCGAAATCGTGGTGTACTTTTTGTTGAAATCTACTTTCATACTTTAACTCCATTTATGTTTATTTTTTATTCCTATATTTAACAGCATAAATCATTACTTTTGATTATATAACATTTTATTCATTTTGTAAAGCTTTATTTTCTCCTTCGTTTATATTATGAACACTTTTTCAGTGTGACATGGTAGTAGTTTAGCATAAATAAAAGTGATGTCAAAATGCATATTTTTTTGTTCTTAAATTGTGTTTTATGTACATTTAATAAAGTTAATGTGAAAATCTATTGAAATAAATGCGTAAATATGATATACTATCTAATAAAGTTATATATGAATTTTTGGTTAACATTTATTTAATAGACAAGTGGGTTTTATTGGCGTAAATCCTTGTTTTTATATATTTTTACTACACTACGCAGCACATATGCAGCAAAATTTTCAATATGAGAGGGTGGAGTTATGAGCATAAAAAGAAAATACAGAAGTTTATTTAGTTTAATTATTTCTCTTGTATTTATTTTAACATTACTTCCGATATCAGCATTTGCTGAGGATGAAATTGATCCTCTTACAGTTCGTGATGAGTTTGCCAATAACTATCTTGCGAATTATATTACTACTATACATAATGCTGATAACGGAAACTTTTTATTTAATGAGGCAAATACTGTTTTGCAGAGCAAAGATGGCTATTTATGGTTTGGCAGCTATGGTGGTCTAACTCGTTATGACGGCAATAAATTTAATGTATGGGATGCTGTTTCGGAAAATGGACCGAAAAGCTCTAATATACGTGTTACGCTTGAGGATGAAAATGGTGTAATATGGATTGGTACTAATGATAAGGGGCTTGTTAAGTATAAAGACGGTACTTTTACAAGCATTGCAAAGCCTGATGATATCACAACTAACACTGTCAGAGATATTACAGATGCACCTGACGGAAAAATATACTGCGGTACTCCTGATGGTATTATTGTATGTGATGCTGATGGTGAAGTTGATTCACTGCCGCTTGATTTATCTGTAACCCCATTTGTTATTGCACTTTGCAGTGACAGTCTGGGAAATATATACTTTGTCCTTGATTCAGGCGAGTTATATGTTTATACTACTGATGGCAAAACTATACAGTATAAGACTGATTTGCTGTTTTATTCAATTAAATCCACATCAAAGGATGAAATTATCGCTGGCTCACAGAGCAATGAAGTTGTTTTCATGAAATTTGACGGTACTTCTTTTACTGATGAAAAGATAAAGAATACGGTACTTAACAATATCACTGGTGCATATGAAGATGAAAACGGTTTTATCTGGGTTTGCGCTAATGGTATCGGATTTTTTGATACATCATACAATTATCATAATGTTGGTAATTTAGGCGGTTTTGGATTTTTTACTGACATATGCGGTGACTATGAAAATGGATATTGGTTTACTTCCTCAAGCGGAGGTGCTGTTCATTTATCTGTCGGTGCTTTCACAAATATAAATAATTTATATGGCAATGAAACAGGAACTGTTAATGCTGTTGTCAAGCATAACGGCAAGCTTTATATTGGTACAAACAGCAGTCTTGTCATTTGGGATGAAAACGGAAAACCTTGTGACACTGAATTTTCTAGCACAGTAACCTCTCGTGTTCGTGGTATTTTTGTTGACAGCAATGATTTTATATGGATTTGCACTTATGCCGACAACGGTGTAATCAGATATAACTCTAAAACTGGTGAATATAAGTCATGGCTTGGTGTTGATGGTCTTACATCTGAAAAGACACGATGCTTTGCCGAACTGCAAAATGGTGTAATTTGTATTGGTACAGGCAGCGGAGTTACTTTTATTAAAGGCGATGAAATTATTACTCCGAATGCGGCTTTTGACACAAATGCAGCACTTGATTTACCTGATATTATGATACTTTCCATGGCTGTTGCCAATGACGGTACTTTGTATATTGGCACTGACGGCGGCGGTGTTTATTCTGTAAACAATCAAGGCTCTGCTAAGTTTACAGAGGATGATGGGCTTTCCGGCGGCGTTGTGCTAAGACTTCATGCAAATAAGAAAACTAACGGCGTTTTTGCCGCAACCTCTCTTGGTCTTAACTATATTGAAAATAATACTGCAGCCGAAATCACAAAGCTCCCGCCTTTCAGCTATTTTGATATCATGTATGTTGGTGATGAGCTTATGCTTTTGACCTCGTCTATGATAATACGCACTCATGCTGACTCGCTGATTTATCCTGATGTTCCATGCGAATATACATATGTCGATAAATCCTATGGTCTAAACAGCTCTATAAATGCTAACTCATGGAACTGGATTGATGAAAATAATAACTTCTATTTCTGCTGTGACAACGGAATAAATATGTATTCACTTAATGATACTGCGATGCATTTCATTCCATATGCAGGCGTTGCACAGATTGATGTTGACGGTGTTGATATCACAAATCTTACTCAGACTATTACTATACCAAAAAACGCAACCCGTGTTACATTTGATATTTCATACCTTTCTTATGGACTAATCAGTGATGCCAAGCTTTATTACATGCTTATCGGACAGGATGACACGGAAACTGTTATTGACAGAAATTCGGGTGAAAATCTTGAAGTTTCCTATACAAACCTCAAAGGCGGCAGCTATACTCTCCATGTTTATACTGCTGACAGCAACGGTAATATAGGTAATGAATTAAACATTCAATTGCAAAAAGACAAGAAAATTTACGAATATTTATGGGTACAAATTGTTTTCCCGCTGCTTGCAGTATTGACTGTTGTTGTAGGTATTATACTTATTGTTCAATATAAAAACCGCAAGCTGCATAAAAAACAGAAGGAGTACCGTACTATTATTTCTGAGGCTCTGACTGCTATTTCAAATACAATCGACGCTAAGGACGCTTATACAAGCGGACATTCCTCACGAGTTGCTCTTTATTCTGTTGAAATTGCAATGCGTATGGGGATGTCGCATGATGAGCTTGAAAATCTTTATTATATCGGTTTGCTCCATGACGTTGGTAAGATTGGTGTTTCGAATGAAATCCTCAACAAGCCAAGCCATTTAACTGACAATGAATATGAGCAAGTTAAAAAACACGTTTTCATCGGCAGGGATATTTTGAAGAATATTACTACAATCAAAAATCTTACTTTAGGCGCTGCCGAGCATCACGAAAGATGGGATGGAAACGGTTATTCACAGGGACTTTCTGGTGAACAGATATCCTTGGAGGGACGTATAATCGCTGTTGCTGACTCATACGATGCGATGTCCTCCGACCGTGCATACAGAAAAGCATTGTCAAAGGAGATTATCCTTGAGGAGTTCAGGCGCTTTAAAGCTAAACAGTTCGACCCAGAAATAGCTGATATTGCTATCAGTATGATTGAACATGACGAATTTGGAACTGTTAGCATTAATGAAATTATCGGTTTGAACGAGAAAATTACTGTAAAATCTAACGTTTATCATGATAACACCGCATCCGTTTAAACAAATCAAGGGAGCTGTTACAATCAAGTAGCAGCTCCCTTTTTCTATTGTTCAATATACATCATCTTATTGATATATTTTTAACCTGCGGAACATCAGCACTCTTTTTTGGTAATGTCACTATCAGAATACCATTCTTATATTCGGCATCAATCTTTTCAGTAATAACATCGGATATATCAAAGCTCCTCTTGTATGAGCCATATGAGCGTTCACGGCGGATATAATTATCCTTTTCATCCTTTGTATCGTTCTGGGTGCTGTGTTCTGCTGATAAAATCAGATAATTACTTTCGATATCTAGCTTGATATCTTCCTTTTCAAATCCAGGTAGTTCGGATTCAAGCACATATTTATCACCTTCATCCTTAATGTCAGTTCTCATTGAATTAAACTGTGCCGGAACACCGAAAAAGCTCTTTTCAAAATCACGGAACATATCCATTGGGTCATAAGTTTTTCTTTCATAAGGCATAATTCTTAACATAATTAAATCCTCCTATTTTATTACAATTTATTTTATTTTTTACTTTTAACACATTGATATACTTTTATGATTACTTAAACCTTGCTTACTTCATTTTGTATCACTCTCCTTTATTTCTTCCATGGTTATATAATAACTCTTTTTTATGATAATATTGTGATAATGTGGTGTCAAACGGTTAAAATTTAGCACTCTTTGCATTAGAGTGCTAGCATACGATGATAACGAGTGATAATTCGACGATACCCATACAATCACTATTGCGATTGTATGGGTATCTGTAAAATTTATCTATGTTAACGAATTCCCTTTCGATGTATATATAATAACCTATAAATGTGATAGTTTTATGGTAATAAAGCGAAAAATTAGCACTCGTTTGATGTGAGTGCTAATAAATATCTGCTGAATAATTTAAACGCAAGGTTTTTAAGCATTTATTTATAAATTTTTTATGCGAAAAACTCTTGCATTTACAAAATGATTTTCGTAGAAAATTATTTTGTAAGCAGACGTCAATCAAGTAGTACATCGAAACAGATAAAATCTAATTTGACGAACAATTCCGTGAAAAACGGAATTGTTCAGTACGCATTAATAAGAACAAGTACCATTAAAATTGACGAAACCCATACAAATACTCCTGCATTTGTACGGGTTTCTATAAATGTTTGCTTTAAATTCCTTACATTAATATATACTTTATCCCATAAAAAAATATGTTTATCCGCAAAAAGTATACAAGCCAAAATTACATGGATTTTTTATACATATATTAATCAAACTATTCGGAATATCCGCAGTCGGAAACATAAAGTATTGAGCCGCCAGATTTCCCAACACGCTTAACAGCTCCAATTTCAGTCAGAACATTAAGTGTAATTTGTGCAAGTGATACCGATATATTAGCATTTTTAGCAAAATCCTTTGATGTAAACTCGCAGAATGAAAGTGCAGACGGAATGAAATACTGCCAGTCATATTTGCAGTTCATATGTATTTCTTCATGCATTTCAAGCGGTATGCGGTCATATCGGGTATATCCTTTGCGTCTTCCACGTTTAACTCCGTCCGTTTCAGGCGGCTGCCTGTATTCATCAATATCAATCATCACAACACATATGCTTAAATTTTCGTTAGCAATATGCATTTTTATTTTATAAAGCTCTGGGAAAATATCATATGGAGAGCCCTTTTGCGGCGATTTACGCTTTTTACCCGTTTCCCCTGTTTCGGGATTGATAGTAATAAGCCACTTATTATATGGAATTGGATGTACAACTTTTACACGGCTGACACTAAGAAATGATGTAAGCTTTTTTCTAAGTTTGTCAAATCCAGCAGTCTGTATCTCAATAATGCCATCCTCACTGACAATATCTGCAACAAATCCCCCAATTTTCTGCTCATGACAACCCTCATATGGTGCAAAATAATTTTTTAGCACAGAATGTACAGTCTTTTCGCCATATGTTCCAATACCCATTCTTATATGCTCACGATTTATTACATCCTGCACACATTCATAAAATCTTAGCTTATCCATAATATTCCCCTTTATATAAATATCCAAATAAATATTTATCACATAACATTACATTCGAATACTGCATATTAAATAATATAACATATAAATCATTTCATATCAACAGTAATAGGTAAAAGTTATATATAAATATATAAAATTGGTATGTGTTAGGTTAAACATATATTAAATTGTCGAAATTTGTTGAAAAATGTAGATTACTATGGTATAATTATATGAATGGAATACACTGATAGTGAACACATTAACAGGAGGATGTTTCTTTATGAAGAAACAAATTTTTATGACAAAATCATTTAAAATAAAGATATATTTGTTAATTATCTTTGTAATATCAACAGGATTTATTATAACATCTGTAATAAGATATGCAGATAATAGCTGCACTTACAAAACAAATGCCGAAAATATCACAGAGTTAACATCAGAAGGTATATATTATCAGATACAGTCATTGTTTGAAGTACCGATTAATGTTTCTCTGACTATGGCAAATGACAAGCTTTTGCAGGATTTTCTTGAGGTTGAGAGTGATGTTGATGCATCTGCAGAGTTTATCGAAACTGTTCAGGAGTATCTTGATAAATATCAGAAAAAATATAATTATGATTCTGTTTTTTTAGTGTCATCAGAAACAGGAAATTATTATAATTTTAAGGGTCTTAACAGAACAATGGTACGAGATAACCCTGAAAATGACTGGTTTTATGCATTTATTGATTCAGGCAGCGAATACTCGCTGAATGTTGATAATGATGAGGCATCAAATGATGAAATAACTGTTTTTATTAACTGTAAAATCAGAAATAGTGATGGTAAGCTTCAGGGTATTGTCGGCGTTGGAATGTATATTGACTCGCTTCAGGCATTGCTTAATGATTATGAGGAGCAATTTTCAACACAGCTATATCTTATTGATAATAATGGCAAAATTGAAATAGGGACTAATGAATCCGGATTTAACGATATCAATTTATTTGATATGGATATCTTTTCGTCAATAAAGAATAATATTACAGATAATTTTATGTTACCGGAGCTTAATTCGTTCTGGCACCCTGAAAATGATAATGTATATGTTGTAACACGTTATATTTCAGCACTTGACTGGAATTTAGTTGCTGAAAATAATATGACAAGTCAGAATATGCATTTGACAATAATGCTTATTCGTGAAATAATTATTGTAGCTTTAGTTGCATTTGCAGTTATTATGATAATTTCTTTTGTTATCAAGTTTTATAATAAGACTGCTGTCGATACTTTGATAAAGAAAGAAGCAAAATACCATGAAATTTTCCGTACCTCGCTTGAACAGCTTTATGATAATATTTATGAGCTTAACATTACAAAAAATTGTGCTGATAATGATATAACAAATGAGTATTTCAAAAGAGTAGGTGTTACAAACAATGTATATACAGATGCTTTAAAGGCTATTGCACAAAGGCAGATAAAAGAGAATTTCCGCCAGCTATATATTGACACATTTTCACCTGAGAATGTAATATCGAATTATAACAGCGGTATAACAAACCTCAGATGCGATATCAAGATAAAATCAGATGACAATGAAAGCTTTTACTGGATGCGTATTCAGTCATATATCTATAAGCTTGAGGATGATAATTCAATTCATATGTTCACATACCGAAAGAATATTGATGAGGAAAAGCGCCGTACAAAAAATCTTACCGAAAAGGCTAAAAAAGACCCTCTTACAAATCTTTTCAACAAGATTACAACCGAGGAGGAAATTGATAATATTCTGATTAATTCTTCTGATGAAATGTATGCACTTTATATTTTTGACATTGATAATTTCAAGGGTGTAAATGATACATGCGGTCATGCATTCGGAGACAAGGTAATTATTGAGGTTGCCAATATCCTGCAAAGGCTGTTCCGACAAGGTGATATTATCGGACGTATCGGCGGAGATGAATTTATAGTATTCCTGCCTGTAATTGATGAGGAACTTGCAATCCGCAAGGCACAAGCTATTGTTTCCGCACTTAATATGGATTATACCTATGAAAATAAGACTTGCCATGTTTCTGCAAGCGTTGGTGTTGTAATGTCACCAGAGTTTGGTGATGATTTCGAAACACTTTATAAAAATGCTGACACTGCTCTTTATACCGCTAAGAATAACGGTAAAAATCAATATGCTTTTTATAACACTAACATTTGGAATAATAATTGATTAAACAAAAAAGTATGCCGGTTATGGCATACTTTTTTTAGGAAAAGGAGAGAATTTATCAAAATAATCAACAAATCAAAATTATAGTGTAATCTCAATATCAATATTGCCATTACTTCTTGCAAGGGTGATAATCATAGTTTCGCCAATCTTATGCTTGTTTTTCAAGCTGATAAGTCCAGTCATATCATTGACATCCTCGCCGTCTGCACCAACGATAACGTCACCCTCTTTTATTCCTGCTTTGTCAGCAGAGGAATTTGTATCAACGGATATAACAAGTACACCCTTTGAAACAGGCAAGCTATAATATCTTGCAACAGCTTCGTTTATATTTGTACCCGTAATACCAATCTTTGGTGTTGTATCAGTAACAGTACCTGTTTCAAGAAGCTCGTTAAGCAAAGGCATAGCATCTGTGATAGGTATTGCAAAGCCTATACCCTCAATGCTGCTGCTTACAATTTTAGATGATGTAATACCAACAACCTGACCGAATTCATTAAGCAGAGGTCCGCCTGAGTTACCTGGGTTAATTGCAGCGGTTGTCTGAATTAGTGTCATATCGGATGAGCCGCCGCCTGCAAGCTCAATTGTCATTTCTTTGTTAAGTCCTGAAACGATACCCTCAGAGGCAGAAAGTCCAAGTCCTAAAGGATAACCAAGTGTAATTGCTTTCTGACCAAGCTCAAGGTCATCTGAACTGCCGATTTCAGCAGGAGTTAATCCCTTTGCATCAATTTTTAAGATAGCAAGGTCGGTTGATGAATCAGAGCCGATTATTTCAGCCTTATATTCAGTGCCGTCACCAAGTGTTACGGTTACTTTGCTTGCTTTCTCAACTGTTGTTGTATAGTTATTGCCAAATAGTCCGCCAAATGGACTTCTTGATGAATTATCAAGCACATAGCTTTCTGTTTCGATAACATGGCAGTTAGTGAAAATATAGCCGTCATCTGTCATGATAACACCTGTACCTGTGCCTGAACTGCTTTCTGTTGTACCATTGCTTGAAAATTCAGATGTAATAAGCACAACTGAATCGGTAACCTTTTTGATAACATCAGTAGTTGAAAGTGAAGCTGCAGTTGCCGACGAATCGGTGGTATTAAGCATAGTTTCAATTTTATCAGTTTCAGCATTTGGAGCAGAGGATACAGGAGCAGCACTGGTTTCAGCAGGCTTTGTTTCATCCTTTGGTGTTTTTACATCCTCTACAACAGCAGCTGAGTTATTTCCATAAATTGAATTAGAAAGATATGCGCCGCCAAATCCTGATGCACCGCCAATAAGAACTACTGCAAGCACTCCTGCGATTACCTTTGATGCTGCACTATTTTTCTTATGTGATGCGGCAGCTTGTGGTGGTATAGCCTGAACGGCAGGCGGTACAGCTGAACTCTGAACATTATTCGTTACATCAGGTGATTCATTCTCGACAAGAGTAAAATTCACATCATTATAGTTATTGTTGTTATTATTTTCTAGCATTATAAAACATCCTTTCGTTATGTGATGATTTTATTATAATTTCTTTACCTTTAGGATTGCTTATATTTTAACTTATTTATGTGAAAGGCTCGTGATATCAAGTTGAAAACCAGTTAAAAGAATTGTCACAACTTTTTGGTATAGCTGTTTAATTTAAAACAACTATACTGGTAGTTTTTTGCACCTTTGGTGCAAAACGGAACGCACTATAAAATGAAAAACGTCCTTAAAATCAAGGTTTAAAGACGTTTTTATTTTAATTAATTATTCTGATTTAAACGATGGCAGCTCGTCAAGGGTAATAACATATTCATGATTATATACATTATTTATATATTCTGCTTTATTCTGTTCCTTAATATGCATTGTATGCCATGTTAAAAACCAAACCCAGTCAGCTTTATCCTCTTTTAAATTATCAGGATTTGGAATAGGTCCGCATTCGTGATAAGCAATCGGGCGTTCTGTGCCAAAAACATTAACAACCTTTTCATACAGCTTAAGCTGAGTACCAGCAGCATAATTATCTGCACCGCAGATATCAACATATTCATCACCAGGATACCAATTCCCATCACGGACATCATGACTGTAACCAAGCACCCATATAAGATTATTAAGTCCATGATAATTTGTATAGCGGTCATACATCAGACGCCAAAGCTCAGCGAACTGCTCAGGAGTACCCTTGCCCCACCAAAACCATCCGCCGTCAAACTCATGCAAAGGACGCCACAAAACAGGCACACCTGCATCCTGAAGTTTCAATAACGCCTCGGCAACACGGTCCATCTGCTTTATCATACCGTTATAAAGGTCTGTTCCCTCGGTCAGAAGTTCAGTCATATCAACGGTTTCCTTGCTTGAATCATAGCCAACACCCTTTGGAGGAATACCCCAGTGCCAGCATATCGAAACGATACCGCCCTTGTCCCACCATTCAATTGAACGTGCATTAACACCGTCAAAATCATTATTTATATAGTCAAGACCACGAATAGCAGGCAGCTTGCCTGTTTTTTCAAGAATGTAATCCATCTCGTCATTTGGATTATTATTCACCCATGTTGACTCCTGCTGTCCCGACAAAATTCCGTTTCTATAAACACTGTTTATATAATCATAAAGAATTTTTGCCTCATCAGTGGCATTCTGATTGGATAGCTGATATTTTGGAACATATTCGGTATCTTCAGCTTTTTTATCACAACTCGTAAAAACACATAACACAAGTGAAAATACAATTGTAAGTGCTGTGATTTTTTTAATTAGCATCATTTAATTTACCCCTCAATTTAAAGTATTGAGATAATTTTATCATGTTATCAGGCTTATGTCAAGCACTAAAAAAATAGGCTATTGTACGAAAAAATAATTACGAAAAAGCGGGCGACTACTAGTCCCCCTACACCTAATTCAACGTGTTTACCTAAGTTGAATTTTTGTAGGGGCGATATGCCTCAGCATTTTAGTCACCCGTTATTTAATATCTGCTTGAACGAACAATTACGTAAAAAAGGAATTGTTCAGTAAGCATTATTTATGTTCGTGTAATATTTTACTTTAATTCAGAAACATTAGGAACGAAGTCATTAAATCCATTTTTTGTGAAGCTGACAACACCAACCAAAAGTATATAGTCACCCTTTTTAAGTGCAGCAACATTCATGTATACTGTCAAATCATCAAGGTTCATTGAAATATAAACCATTGAATATTTTTGTCCGCCTATTGTAACATCAGACTTCTTTATAGTATCTGTGCTAAATTCATCGAACAGTGCATATATATCAGCCGCAGCAGTTTCATCTCCGCCATCGGTTAAAATATAATCCAAGAATTGTGATGCTGTAATATTTTCTGGAAGTCCTTTAAATACATCAGTTGATTTCACCATATCATAAACGGTTAAAACGACCATTGTTTTTTTATCCTCGGCATTCACTAAGAAATACTGATAATCGTCATCACCATAATAATAATCTGGAATATCAAAAGCATAATCGGACAAATCAATTTTCAAGTTGAAAAACTCATTTGTATAAATATCATCCTTGTATGTTCCAACAATCTTTTCGGATGATTTATTATCTCTGACTTCAACTTTAATTGTTCTGTACAACGCCTTGTTTGACTTTGAATAAATCTTAATACTGGCAGTTCCCTTAGAAACACCTGTTATAGTTATAGCATTTTTCTCAGCATTAAGTTTTGCAGTAGCAACTGTTTTATCGGTAGTTCCGCAGACAACATCGTCAAGATCAGTTATTTTAATCCTAATAACAACACATGAGCCTTCATTAACATATTCGCTGTATGTATCAGCAAAAATTTTATTTGTATTAACAGTAACCTTGCAAGTCAGTACTTCTCCGCCTGTTTTAGCAGTGATTTTTGCAGTACCAACAGATTTTGCTGTAACAACGCCATCTTCAGAAACAGATGCAATTTTCTTATTGGAGGATGACCATGTAACTGATTTTGATGTACCTGTCACCTTAAGCTTCGATGTCTTACCCTCTGTGATAGATAATGAAGTCTTGCTTAGCTTAACATCTGATGCAGCATAAGCACTTGTCATTGTTAGTGGGATAAGCATAAAAACCGCTAATAAGACACTAACAATTGATTTAAATATTTTTTGTGACATGGTAACATTTCCTTTCAAAAACTAATTTTAAATAAACATGACAATACTATTTTCATCTATTACAAAACAGTATACATTAAAATGAATAAAATGTCAATAAGATATTACGCTATTTTACAAATCAAATAAAATATGGCTGTATGTTCAAAACCATACAGCCATATTTTTTATGAAAGTTCAATATCCTGCAATATGGAATTATGAGGTTCACATATCTGAGTATTATCACGTTCGCTTGCAAGCTGCTTTTCATTCATGATAAGCTTATCCTTGTCAGGTTTATGCAAAGCATCATACAGCTCAACAAACTGAAGTGCATCCTCATCCTTAAGCGGCTTGCTCATAAGGAAACCCTGAATGTAATCACATTTCATTTCAGTCAGGAAGTTATACTGTTCAACAGTTTCAATACCCTCAGCAACAGTCTTGATTCCAAGGTTATGCACAAGGTCAATAATTGAATCTGTGATTGCATAGTCACGCTTGTTTTTATTAATTTCATCAACAAATGACTTGTCAATTTTCAAGCATTTAATTGGGAAATTCTTCAGATAATTAAGTGATGAATAACCTGTACCGAAGTCATCAAGTGCAATTGAAATACCAAGCTCATCAATCTGTTCAATAATGCTATTTTGTGAATCAACAAAGTCTATCATTGTGCTTTCAGTAATCTCAATCTGAATACTTGCAGGATTAACCTGAGTAATCTCGATAACCCTCTTTATATGCTCCATATAATCTGCACGCTTTAGCTGAACAGGTGAAACATTAATGGATATGACAAGATTTTTGCTGTATCTCTCATTAAGCTCTTTGAGGAAACGGCAGGCACTTTCGAAAATCCATGTACCAATCTGAATAATAGTTCCTGATTCCTCTGCAACATTTATAAATTCAGTTGGCGGCACAAATCCGAATTCAGGACTGTCCCAGCGCAAAAGTACTTCAAAGCCATATATATCGCCTGTTGTAGTCGAAACAATCGGCTGATAATTCAAGTACAGCTCATTATTCTTAAGCGCTTTTGTTAGACGCTGGGAAATTGCAGCCTTGCTAAGTGAAGTTTTTTGAGTAGCATTAATATAGTAAGAAACCCTGTCCTTGCCATTTTCTTTTGAACGGTGAAGTGCAATATCTGCATCACGCATCAAAAGGTCGGCAGTAATATCATCATCAGGAAAAATCGCAATACCAACAGAAAATTTAATATAAATATTATCAGTCATAACCTTGATTGAATGGTTGAAAACATTCTGGAGCTTATAAGTAATATTCTGCAGCTTATCATAATCGTCATTAAATTCAACAACAACAATAAATTCATCGCCACTGAAACGGAAAACCTTGCCGCTGTCACCAATACAATCCTTCAGCACTTCTCCGAACTTGCAGATAACAGCATCTCCGAAGTTATGTCCTAACGTTTCATTAAGCCATTTAAAGTTATCAATGTCAACAAACATAATTGCAAAACGAATAGGGTTTGCATCATAAACAGCAATCATATCCTCAAGATATTCATAAAGCTTAATCCTATTTGGAAGCCCTGTCAGTGTATCAGTGTTGTTGAACTTATTAATATAATCGTTTTTAGCTTTTATACTGTCGTTTATTTTTGAAACACTCTGAACGATAGGATAAAGGGTGTGTTTTTTCTTTACATTAATAGGGTCAGCGGTTTCACCGCATTCGATTATTTCAAGTGAATTCTGAATGCTGTCAAGCACCTTAGTCTGCTTTTTAATAAGGTCAATAATAAAAATATATGCAAGCACAATAAGACACAGCAATATAATAAGCAGACGAATCATAATAGATGTTAGCTCATTATTGGCAGTAAAATCATCAAAACATACAATGATACTCCAGCCATTAATTGCAGAATTATTTACATAAAAATCAATTTTTGTGTCATCATCAGTTATAAATGAATCATATCCGTCTGCATATAATGAGGACTGATTTATAATCGGTGAAAACTTGTTGTAGCTGCCGATATAATCAGTGCTCCATGTTGGTGCATAAACTGCATTTCCTGATTCAGCCATAATCACAGTATGACTGCCGTTTGCTGCAGAATATCTTCCTATAACTGACTTTAAGCCGTCAATTTTTAATTCAACACCACAATAACCAATTGGCATTTCATTTTCATAAACTGCTGATATAACAGTTATTACATCAGCAGTATTGTCAATAATGCTGTGTTCAAGTGAAGTATGGTAATAAACGTGCGAAAATGTCTTTGATATCATAAATGTGCGATACCATGAACGTTCATGCAGATTATATTCATCCGCACTGATAAAATTCCCGTCATTTGCAATCACAAGTCCGGAATCATTTGGTATCAGCCATGCTGATACAACATCATCATACTGAGTACAAAGCGTATCAAGTGCATTCTGCACGCCATCATAATACTGCGAGCTTTTCACAGTTGTCTGATTATCAATAACCTTAACAGAGTTAAGAAAAGCGTTTAAATCAGGAGTGTCAAGAAGAATATCAGCGTAGTCATTTTTGCTTTCTGCAAAGCTAATGACAAGTCCGGTTGATAATTCACCTATTTCATGTATCTTTTCAGTTTTATCATTTTCAAGCTTTATTTTTGTAATTGCATACACAACACCGCTAAAAACGACAAATGCTATAATAAGTATTATAAATATAAAAAATATTAGTCTTTTGGTTATGTTAAGAAAAAATGGTTTTTTCTTTTTTTCGTGCATACTCAATAATCGTCCTTCCTGTACATAATAAATATATATTTTACAAATATTGTGAAATTTTAATGTAATTATATCAGATTTTTATACATCATTATGTTAATTATAACATATCTTAAACGTTTTTAAAACAGTTTTTCGCAATTATTTTATTTTCGCCTATATTCATAAATTTCAAAAAAATAAATTGTCTATTTGGTATATTTTGATGATAAAAATATTATTACAAAGCTTACATTTACAAGCTTTTAACAGCAATCTCAAATTTGATATTTTTTTAGCAATTATGTGAACTAAACACTATTGATTTTAACATTAAAATATGGTAAAATATATTGTATATTGATATGAGCAACAGACTGCTCTTTTTTGAAAGGATGGTCATAAGAATGAAAATTATAATGCTTGAGGCTGCAATTCTAACAATGGATGACATATCCTTTGAGCCAATTTATGCTTTAGGTGATGTTACCGAATATCCGCTTACACCCACAGACAAGATAGTCGAGTATATTGGTGATGCCCAAATTGCATTATGCAATAAAACTCCTTTTACAGCGGATGTCTTAAGAGCTTGTCCAAACTTAAAATACATCGGCGTGTGTGCAACAGGGTATAATAATATTGATGTTAAAGTATGCAAGGAGCTTGGAATAATCGTATCAAATGCCCCCGCATACTCAACAGGAGCAGTTGCACAGCAGGTTTTTTCGTTCATACTGCATTTCGCAAATAAAACTGCTGCTTATAATGATTTTGTTAAAGATAATGGCTGGATAAACAGCAAGACCTTTACAAATATCGCTTTCCCCACATCCGAGCTTTCGGGCAAGACAATCGGTATCATCGGATATGGTGAGATCGGCAGAAATGTTGCTAAAATTGCGCATTCATTCGGCATGAATGTTATTGTAAACACTCGTACTGCAAAGCAGGACAGCATGGTTAAATTTGTCGGACTTACTGAACTTTTCTCGCAGTCTGATTTTATAACAGCACATTGTCCGCTGACTGATGCAACAGAAAAGCTTATTAATGCTGATATGCTTAAGCTTTGTAAGAAAAGTGCAGTGCTTATTAATACATCACGTGGCGGCGTTGTTGATGAATTTGACCTTGCATATGCATTGAATAATGATATAATAGCAGGAGCAGGACTTGATGTTTTAACACTTGAGCCGATGAGTGAGGATTGTCCGCTGATTAATGCAAAGAACTGTGTTATCACACCTCATGTTGCTTGGACGGCATTTGAAACAAGACAAAGGCTTGTTAACCTTGTGACTGATAATATGAAAGCTTTTATTGATGGTAACCCCATTAATGTCGTTACGAAATAAAGATAACAATATACCTTAAGCGGCGGAAGCAAATCCACCGCCCTACAATATATAATTTTAAGGGGATTTAATTTTATGTTTGATATCCATGATAAGAAAAGAATTGTTATAAAGGTTGGCACATCAACTTTAACACATAAGACAGGACGCCTTAACATACGACGTGTTGAAAAGCTTGTTAAGGTACTTTCCGATTTGCAGAATTCCGGTAAGGAGATTATACTCGTTTCATCAGGTGCAATCGGTCTTGGCATGGCAAAGCTCGGAATGCCGTCACGTCCCACTGAAACCGCTATGAAGCAGGCTTGTGCCGCTGTTGGTCAGTGTGAGCTTATGTATATTTATGACAAGATGTTCGGCGAATACAGCATTACTGTTGCTCAAATTCTTTTGACAAGATATATCATAGATACACCACGTAAAAACAACGTTGAAAATACATTCCAAAAGCTAATTGAACGTGGTGTAATTCCTGTTGTAAATGAAAATGATACCGTTGCTATTGATGAGCTGGAGCTTGAATTTGGCGAGAATGACTCTCTTGCTGCTCAGGTTGCTGTTTTCTCTGATTCCGACCTGCTCATAATACTATCCGATATTGATGGCTTTTATGACTCAAATCCAAAGCTTAACCCCGATGCTAAGCTTATTCCCGTTGTTAACGAAATCAATGATGAAATCAGAAGTCTTGCTGGAGATGCTGTTTCAGGTCTTGGCACTGGTGGTATGATTACTAAAATTCATGCGGCAGAAATAGCTGTAAATGCAGGTGTTGACATGGCTATTCTGAATGGTAAAAACCCTAACATTTTATATGATTTCTTCGATGGTAATCATGTTGGAACAGTATTTACTGCGAATTCATAATTCATTATGAATTAATCAAGAAAGGTTGGTACATTTATGTCCATTATAGAAACATTAGGTATGAACGCAAAGGCTTGTAAAAAGGCTGCTGCTACTGCCTCAACACAGTTTAAAAACGATGCTTTGAAAGAAATTGCAAAGGCACTTATCAATAGAACTGATGTCATAATGATGGCTAACAGTATTGATATTCAGGCTGCTCAGAAAAATGAGATGTCACCTGCTATGCAGGACAGACTTAAGCTTACTCCTGACCGTATAAAAGGTATTTCCGACAGCTTGTATGAGCTTATTGGACTTGAAGACCCTATTGGAATGGTTGAAAGCGGCACAATTCGTCCAAACGGTATGAAGGTTACAAAAGTACATGTTCCACTTGGTGTAATCGGAATTATTTACGAATCCCGTCCAAATGTAACAGTTGATGCGGCGGCTCTGTGCTTAAAAGCAGGCAACTGTGTAATTTTAAGGGGCGGCAAGGAAGCATATAACTCAAACAAGGTTTTATGCGATATTATGAGAGAATCAATTGCAAAGGCAGGATTACCTTCAAATATTATTCAGTTTGTGGATGATACAACACGTGAAATTACAACTGAGCTAATGAAATGCGATGAATATGTTGATGTACTTATCCCACGAGGAAATGCCTCTCTTATAAATGCTGTTAAGCAAAATGCAGCTATGCCTGTTATCGAAACTGGTGTTGGCAATTGTCACATTTTTGTGGACGAAACTGCTGATATTGATATGGCTGTAAGTATTGTTAACAACTCAAAAACAAGACGTATTTCTGTATGCAATACTTGTGAATCACTGCTTGTTCACGAAAACATCGCTGAAACTGCACTGCCTGCAATTAAGAAAAAACTTGATGAGCATAATGTCGAAATCCGTGGATGTGAAAAAACTGCTGAAATACTAGGTGACTGTGTCGTTTTAGCAACTGAAGAAGATTATTTTAAGGAATATCTTGATTATATCATTTCAGTTAAGGTTGTAAAGGATGTTGATGAAGCAATTGCACATATCGAAAAGTATTCATCAGGCCATTCGGAGTGTATTGTTACAAATACATTGTCAAATTCCAATAAATTCAGAAGTGAAATAGATTCTGCGGCTGTTTATGTTAATGTTTCAACTGCATTTACAGATGGCGGTATGTTTGGTCTTGGTGCTGAAATTGGTATCTCTACACAGAAAATGCATGCAAGAGGCCCAATGGGACTTAAGGAGCTTACTTCTGTTAAATTTTTGATTGATGGAAATGGGCAGATAAGAGCATAAATATAATTTTATTTTTGATGGAGGACTTGTGCATTCAATGAGTAATGATAAAAAAGATCAGGAATTCTTTGATTACGATAATTATGTTAAAAAGCAAAAAAATGATTTTGTTAAGTCAAAGAAAAAAAGTCCTGCAAAGGATAACAAATCAAAACAAAAGCCGCCAAAGTTTGTTGCCGTTAATAATAACAGCGGCAACAATAAAGACGAAAAAAATGGCTTGATAGATAAAATCAAGGCAGAGGAACATGAATCCATCGAGAATTTAAAGCGAATGTTTGATGCAGCACTTGATGAGGATATCACAGAAATTGCTGAAATTGCCTCAGAAGAACCTGTTCCTGCAATGCCTGCGCATAATACTGAGGCTTTTAAAAAGAAAATAAATTATATAATCGGACTTATTGTGACTATTCTTGCTATAATCGGTTTGATTTCTGTTATCACATTTTCGGTTGATAAATTTAAGGCTTTTGCCGACAATACTCAGCAAAAAAATGATTTTGCTAGTTTTATCTATCCGATTGTTATTTGTGACCCTGCACCGTTCGACCAGACCACTAAGCTTAGAAATGATACTATCGTTACTGCATCAATTTGGGATATTATTCTTTATGAGGACAAGTCAAAATATACAACCGAATTTGACTATATGGTTGTTCCTGAGGTTGATATCGAACTGCATGCCATTAAGCTTTTCGGTACAGGACTTAACATCACTCATGCCTCAATTCTCGGCACTGATATTCAATTTTATTATGATGAGGATATCAAGTCATATCGAATTCCAACTAACCCAAAATATTTTACCTACTCCCCTGTTGTTGTTGATATCGAACGTGTCGGTGAGCGTTACACATTAACTGTTGGATATGTTTCCCCAACTCCTGCTTGGCTTACACGCACCGGAGATTATACTCCAATACCTGAAAAATATGTTGAATACATCGTTTCAAAACGTGGAAATGAGTATACCTTAGTGGCTATTCAGAAATCTGATTTGATTTCAGATGTTGACCACCTTTCCTAAAATAAATTTAACAACCTATTTATATAAGCTTTCTAAGCGTTATAATTTTGATTTAGCACTTAGAACTTACATAGATAGGTTATTTTTGTCAACTTTACTGTATTTTAACATATCATAATCTATGAACGATTATTAAACTGTTATCGTTTTTGTTAACATAATTAACATCACGTTCACATATTGATTGTGTAAATGTGATATAATAAAATATACTTATATATATTGATTTGGCGTTTTATATAAAAATTGATTAATAAGTTTTGAATAGCTAAAATCAAACATTAACCCTAATAAATATGATTAATGAATACAGTTTTGAGGGATGAATTAGATGGACGATAAGGAAAAAATTACACGGAAAAAGATAGCTGTTATATCTGGCGGCATTGACGAGGCATACCACTCCCCTTTTATCGGTAAGCTTGCGGAAACGCTTAATGAGGCTGGGCATAGCTTGCTTTGGTTTACTTCGCTGTCTGATGTTTTTAACAATGAGCCTCATGATATTGGTGAAGTTAATATTTATAACCTGATTAATTACAAGCGTATTGATGCCATTATTTTAATGACACTGACTATGAAATGTGAGAAATCTACACAGGATATTCTTGCTCGTGCAAAAGAAAATAACGTGCCGGTTGTTTCTATTGATGAAAATATTGCAAATGCTTATAACATCACACTTGGATATGAAGAAGCTTTATATGATATGATTAACCATCTGATTGATGTTCATGGCGTTAAGGATATTTCTTTTATTGCAGGTATTAAGGGGAATTCTGCATCTGAATCAAGAGAGAATATTTATCGCAGGGTTATGAGTGAACGTGGCTTTGAACTGCATGAAGACAGTATCGGTTATGGTATGTTCTGGAGTGTTCCTGCAATGGAATGGGTGCAGGGTTATTATGACAGGCGTGGTATAATGCCGCAGGCTTTTGTTTGCGCAAACGATTCAATGGCACTTGGTGTTATCGAAAAGCTTAACTCACTGGGCTTCAAGGTTCCTGATGATGTTATTGTAACTGGTATTGACGGCATTGATGAAGCACTCACTTATGCTCCATCTATCACTACTGTTAAGCTTGATCCTAAGCTTGCTGGTGAAGTTTCCGCCAAACGTGTTTTGCAGATATTGGCAGGAGAAATTTCTCCTGCTGGCAATGAGGTTATTGATGGTGAACAGCTATACAGAGTTTCATGCGGATGTCCGCACGCTAACCTGAACGAGTTCAATAATAAGGTTAAGCATGACCTTTATGATAAAATTAATGAATGGAAAAGTCAGTCCAATCAGATTGTACATAGGGTTGAGTCTGCGACAGGTGGTTTGACTTTTGAGGAAACCTTGTATAGAATGGATATTTTCCTACAGAATGTATGGTCAAGAGTTAACTGGCTTTGCATCAGTGAGGGTTTAATATCAAGCGTTGAAACAATTGAGGATGTTTATGATTCCTATATCAGCTATCAACGTGAAGGGTATTCTGAGAATATTCAATATACACTTCAATATTCTGACGGCGGCGATAAATTTATGCTCCCTCCTTTTAAGACAGAGGAAATGCTGCCCGACCTTGACGGCTTGCTTGAGAAATATGAGAATATCATGTTCCTGCCGCTGCATTTCAGGGACAGAACAATTGGATATATCGCTATTGAGTTTACTCAAACTTCAACAAATTATTACATTTTGAATACATATGTTACAAACATCAGCACAGTTGTTGAAAATGCAAGAGTTCAGGCTGAGCTTCGTAATTTCGTTGCAAAGCTTGAAGATATGTATATTCGTGACTCAATGACAAACCTTTACAACAGGCGTGGTTTCTATCAGTTTACTCCAAAGCTGTTTGAAAAGTGTATTTATTATGGGTTTGAATTTATGGTAATTTCCATAGACTTGAACGGACTTAAAACTACCAATGACGTTTATGGGCATAAAGAGGGTGACAATGCTATTACCGTTACCGCAAATGCACTGCTTGCTGCCGCTGGTAAAGATGATATCATTGCACGTTTCGGCGGCGATGAATATGTTGTTGCGGGCATTAATTATGACAATAATTATGCCGATGAGTTTATTAAGAAATTCCAAGCAAACCTTGATAAATACAATGAATCCTCCGGAAAACCTTACTTAGTTCAGGCAAGCTGCGGTATTTATAAAATTGTACCGGATGGCTCTCATCCTATTGATGAGTTTATACGTATCGCCGATGAGCTTATGTATAAAGAAAAGGTTGAGTTTAAAAAGCGTCATAATATTGCACGCTCTACAATAAGATAATTGTGATGGCTGCTGTACGACTAGTTCGTACAGCAGCCATTTTTTAGTTATTTACCATGCTTTTGCTTGCCTTGAATTTCTGGTACAGGCGGTACATCATTTTTGGGTATTTTCATTTTGTGGTTACTCTCCGTACCATGCGGATCTTTTGGGTCAGGTCTTCTCATTCCAGCTTTCGCCATTGCACTCACCTCACAGTTAGTATGCGCGCAATAAGCAAAAAAATGCGATATCCATTACGCGTTTCGGCTAT
>JAVBOH010000024.1:0-56720 GCA_031550725.1 Oscillospiraceae bacterium | reverse complement strand
TGACGGCCCGGGAAAATAGATAAATGCCGATACCTTTATATGTCTTGAATGAAGTACTTTATGTGCTTCATTCTCGCCATATTACTTCATATTCCTACTTAGCTCAGTCGGTAGAGCATGCGGCTGTTAACCGCAGGGTCGTTGGTTCGAGTCCAACAGTGGGAGCCAGATTGAAATCTCGTAGGTAATATTATCTACGAGATTTTTTAATCATAAAAATTAAATAAATATCTGAAATAATGGTGCGTATAGTTCATTTTTACTGTTTATTAAGCAGTAAATGGATGTATACGATAATAGGGAATCATGTGTAAATCATGAGCAGTCCTGCTGCCGTAAAGAATGAGCTTGTTTTAATTTATGTCACTGAATGGCTATCATTTGGGAAGACTAAAGCAAGTGATGACGTCTGAGCCGGAAGACCTGCCTTATTTTAAAACGGAAATGACCGTTGCTTTATCAGGTCTTCACAGTGTATGGAGATGATTTAGTTTGTTGTAGGATTCAGCGTTAAAGCATAATGATAGCTTTGTATTATAAAAAGCATATCTCAGCTTTGCTGTGTTCAGATTTACAATAAATTTAAAAATCCTGTTTTGTAACGGAATTATCCGTTATAAAACAGGATTTTTTGATTTTTAATCGACTCAAGCAAATTTTTATACTAAAGGAGAAAGAAAAATGAAGTTAAACAATGTTAAAAATCTTAAGGGGAGCATACTCATAATCTTAATGTCTTTGTGTTTTGTGTTCATATTTACTGCTTGTTCTGAGAATAAGAAAGATATGTCTGCTAATGAAAGCCAGACAACATTAGATATTGCACTAACCGAAACTGAAGAAAGCAATTCAGAAACAAATACCTCTGATAAAACTATTGTAAATTTAATTGATAAGGATAGAGAGGGTAATTCAATCACTTTACCTGATGAAATTGATAAAATTATCTCAATGGGACCATCTAATACAGAGATACTTACTGTACTTGGATTTGCAGATAAAATTGTTGCTGTTGATACATATTCCAATAATATTGATGGTATAGCAGCTGATGTTACTATGTTTGATATGATGGAGCCAGACGGTGAACAAATTATAAGCTTGCAGCCTGATATAATTTTTGTTTCTGGTATGAGCAAGGTTGTTGGAGATGACCCTTTAAAAGCTGTGTCTGACGCAGGTATTTGTATCATTTATATTCCATCAAGCACTAGTATTGAGGGGATTAAGGAAGATATTCGTTTTGTAGCTGATGTTATGGGTGTTACGAAAAAAGGCAATGAAATTGTTTCAGATATGGAGAAAGAAATTGATGCTATAAAAACTATTGGAGATACAATTACTGATAAAAAAACTGTTTACTTTGAAATTTCTGCTGCACCATATATGTATAGCTTTGGCAGTGGTGTGTTCCTTGATGAAATGATTGGAATTATTGGTGCTAAAAATGCATTTAGCGAGATTGAAAGCTGGGCTTCTATTGCTGATGAGCAAATTTTTGCTGTAAATCCTGATGTCATTCTAACAAGTGTAAATTACATTGATAACCCTACGGATGAAATTAAATCAAGAACTGGATGGGAAGAAATTACTGCTGTTAAAAATGATGCTGTTTACTACATAAATTCAGATGCAAGTAATCGTCCTAATCAGAATATTATTACTGCACTCAAGGAAATGGCTAAGAGTGTTTATCCTGAATTGTATTAAACGATATGAAAAATATTAAAATTTTAATTACAGTTTCTATCTGTATTGTTGTGATAATTTTAGGTGTTATGCTTGGAAGTGTTTCCGTTTCTGCGAAAGATGTTTTAAGTATTATTATACATAAAATATTAAAAACTTCTATACCTGATGAAATTGCCGCAACCGATATTGCAATCGTATGGAATCTTCGTTTTCCACGTGCATTGCTCGCTTTTATTGCTGGTGGTGCTTTGTCTGTCAGCGGAGCTGTCATGCAGTCTGTACTCCGCAATCCGCTTGCATCTTCATATACTCTTGGTGTATCATCGGGTGCATCCTTAGGCGCAGGAATTGTTATATTATTCGGTTTTACACTACCTGTTTTTACTTCATTCACACTTCCTGTTATGGGTTTTTTGTTTGGTCTTGTAACAATTATTGCTGCTATTTCATTAGCATCACGTCTTGACGGACAAATGCAGAATAATACAATTATTCTCACTGGAATGGTTTTTTCGCTGTTTATTAATGCGATTACAACCTTGCTTTCAGCATTCGCAAGAGAGCAAATGCAACGGCTTATTTACTGGCAGATGGGCAGTTTCTCGATGAAGGACTGGCATACTGTATTTATTCTTGCCCCGATTGTTATAGCTGGTGTGATAATCATAACTTGTTTTCATCATGAACTTGATATTATGACTTTTGGTGAAGAACAAGCGCAGACTGTAGGTATAAACATAAAAAAAGTTAAATGGATACTTCTTATTTTATCAGCAGCTTTAACAGGCAGTGTAATTTCATTTGTTGGAGTTATTGGATTTGTTGATTTGGTTGCACCGCATATTATACGCAGAATTTTTGGCTCGTCACACAAATATGTAATTCCTATGTCAGCTTTGTTTGGTGGTGCTTTTATGGTGGTTTGTGACTTAGCTGCAAGAACTGTCGTATCACCGAGTGAACTTCCTGTTGGTGCTGTGACTGCAATTATCGGTGCACCGTTTTTTGCATATATTTATTTCGGTAAACGTAAAGAAAAGTAAAGTAAAGTAAATACATAAGCTACTGATTTTACAACACATATGAATTCATTTTAAAAAGGATGGTTATTACAATGCTTACATTAAAAAATGTATCGGCCGGTTATGGAAATATTGATGTTGTAAAGGATATATCCTTTGAAGTAAAAAGCAATGAAAATTTATCTGTAATTGGTCCTAACGGATGCGGAAAAACCACACTTTTAAAAGCGATTGTTAACTTACTGGAATACCGTGGCGAAATTTTGATTGATGGCATTAAAGCAAATAAAATGAAACCGAATGATATTGCAAAGAAAATATCAATGCTAAGTCAGACATCGGGAATTTACTTTTCATACAGCGTATATGACACTGTTATGATGGGCAGATATTTGCATATTAAAGACAACTTTTTTGGTAAGCCATCTAAGGAAGATAATAAAATTGTTATTGAATGTTTAGATGCTGTAAATTTACTTGATGTTAAAGATAAAAATATTACTAAGCTTTCAGGCGGTCAGCTGCAAAGAGTATTTCTTGCAAGAACTCTTGCACAGCAGCCACAAATTATACTACTTGATGAGCCGACTAATCATCTTGATTTAAAGTATCAGATTGAATTAATCGAATATCTTAATGAGTGGTCCCAAAAAGATAATCATACTGTTATTGGTGTGTTGCATGACATTAATCTTGCAATGAAGCTTAGCGAAAATATCATGGTTATGAAAGACGGCGAGATATCTGCATATGGTAAAGTCGGAAATGAAATTACAAGAGCATTGCTAAAGAGTGTTTATGAAATCGATGTCGCTGGATATATGGTAAATTCCTTGGGTAAGTGGGAAGATATGAATATTTTATAGAAAGCAAAAACCGCCAATTTGGCGGTTTTTGTATTTTACAGAATAAAGAATTTAACTTAATGATAGGTTATTTCAACAATTTATCTAAAGCGTTCAAATGCTTTAATAAAATCTTCTGGTTTAAACCTATGAATATCATGATTTCCAGTAAGCTCTATGAGCTCGCAGTCAGCAATCAATTCTGCTGCTTTTTTAGCTTGTTCATTTGATGCAGCCGCCATAAGAATACCATCATCACTATATAGTTCTTCGATATGCAGATACATAGTTGGTACTTTTATATCACCCATCAATATTTCATGGCTTATGCCGCTATGCCATGTATAATCATAAAAATGTTCTCCGAAAGTATGGTCATACAGCTGTGAATACAAAAATGTAAAATTAACAGTTTCAGGCATAAAGAGTATTTGCACAGGCTTATCAGGATTTTTTTCGTTATATTGCTTGGCATAGTTTGCAATACCATCCATTGAAGATTTCATATACATCTGACCCCATAAGCAATGACGCAGATAGTACGCTTCCCAGCATTCTTCAGGTTCTGATAATCCGTATTCATACATTAATTTGTAGGTGTCCTGATATGCAAACGATTTTTCAAAGTAATCAGGCTCAGTTGAAAATACCGGTGGGTCTTCTAAAACAGCACCTACAATATTTTCATCGCAGTATGCTGCAACATAAGATGCAAGCAACCCACCAGATGAATGGCCAGATACGACGGTCGGCTTATCAATTACCTCATTCACAAACCAAATTAAATCATCGCCATTTTCTTTCAGATAGTATTTTGATTCGTCATGACTGGAATTTCCGTGGCCATAGCAGTCAACAACAAATACATGCCATGACTTGCTAAGTTCAGGCAGAACTCTAGTATAATCCTGCCATGTACCAGTCTGACCATGAATGAGTATCAATGCTTTATCGCTAATATTCGGACCTTCAGCATAATTTATGATTGAACCATCCTGTAATGTAACTTGTTTTTCTATAAATCCAGCATTCATAGTTTTTTTTAAGTCGCTCTGCCAGTAATGAATGCATTTGTAACAATATATAAAAGCAATAGCAATAATTATAAAAAGGATTGATGTGATTACAGTCAGCACGATTTTTAGTCCCTTTCTGAATTTTGTCTTATTCATCATCGTATTCTCTCCTTAGATTTTTATAGAAATCCATCATTAAACTAGCTTTTGCAAGAGCAATACCACGTTCTTCATCTCCAAGTATGACTATTTTATCTCCTGCTTTTAGGTCAAAAATCTCACGAGCTTTTTTAGGAATGACGATTTGTCCTTTTTCACCAAGAGTGGCTATACCAAAAAGATGTTTGCCTTTAGGTGGGATTGGTACATTGTTTGTTTCGCCGGTGTAATTAATGAGATTATCGACAGATACACCATACAGCGCTGCTAGGTTTATACAGTTATCAATGTCTGGTTTTGTTATCCCTGATTCCCATTTTGCTACTGCTTGGCGTGATACCCCAATCCTTTCGGCAACATCTTCAAGTGACATATGGTGGAGTTTACGCAAGGATGCCAAGTTATCACTAATTATACTCATTATACTTTTTCTCCTTTTGTTATGTTTGATTACAGTATACCACAAAAAGTATCGACTATCAACCAACCATGAATAACGACTTTTGTTATAATTGGTTGACAGTGTATGCATTAAACACACAAATAAACCGCCAAAGTAAAACTTTGACGGTAAAATATTTTATATTAATGTTTTTACATATTCAATTGCGTAATCAAGACTGCCGTTTAGGAAACATTAAATGTCATCATCATGTTTGTTTATCAGACAATCGGATAAAAGGAAAACTTTCATTTCTTTTGTACGTGCTATCATATATGTATTCTATATTAAAATTAATTTTTTCTATCACTTATACTATTAAAGTATATAACAATGTTATTATAATGTCAATTAATCAGTTAAATGTTTTACCAATACAACGAAAAATGCAGAATAATATTAATTTAAGTAAGAATATAGTATAAATTTGACTAAGTACTTGAAAAGATAAGTTATTTATGTTAAAATTGTAATAATTGAAGTAAAATTATGCCAGAGGTGATTTTTTGTGAGAGATTGTTTTGATTCAATATTTGAAAAGATTTTATTTGATTTAGATGAATATATATATATTTGTGATTATGAAACCGACGCTGTTCTTTATATGAATAAAAAAGTTATGGATACCTTGAAAATTGATAAATCGAGTTTAGGCAAACCTTGTTATGAAGTACTTAGAGGCAGTAATGAAAGATGCTCAGTTTGCCCTAAAGTCAAAATTGCTCCTGCTGATTTGGATAAAAAGATTAAGTGGGAAAGTGTCAATCCCTTGGCGAATATAACCCTTGAAAATGAAGGCCATTTAATTAAGTGGCAGGATGATAAGATTGCATATTTTCAAAAATCCATTGATGTTACTGAACATAAAGTATTGGAAAAGAAATCCTCTGACAGACTTGTGCGTCAGGAGTTAATGTCACAGATTTCCCAAAGCTTTATTTCAAGCGGTGATATTGATCAAAATATTGATAAGACTTTAATTAATGCCGCTGATATAATGAATTATGATGCAGCTATGCTGCTGATATACGATGCTGAAACTACAATAATAACGTGTTCTAATTTGTATTATTCCGATAACCTTGATCATAAAATAAGTGACTTGGTGCCTAAATATTTCAGGAGCGGTGAACTGATTTATGACAGGTTTATCACGAATAAAGAGCCATATATAATTTTGAAGAATGAAGAATGCTCATATTATGAGCATAACTTTAGACTTGGTATGAGAAGTACACTTGTATTTCCTGTTTGGTGTGAAAGTGTATTTTTGGGTGTTATTAAATTTGACAGGTTAGATGCGAATTATTTATGGGAAGATGATGATTTACATTTAGCTGGTATGATTGCAGGTGCTTTTTCAGGGGTTTTGAATAGAGATCGCATTGCTAAAAACCTGAAACTCATGAATGAAGTCGTTGAACAATCATCACAAATGCTTGTTCACTTTGAAATGGGCGGAAAATTTCGATTTTTTAATAATGCTGTTTCAAAGCTTACAGGGTATTCATATAAGGAACTTGATGAACATGGATATAATTTACTGCATGATGCGCCAACTATCCAAAGAATTGAAAATGAGATAATTCCTGCTGTTTTGAATGGTGAAAGAATTAATACTGAGCTGACTGTTATTTGCAAGGATAAATCATTGAAGTTCATGCAGTACTCTTTCTTTCCTGTTCATTTAGGTTTAGGTGCTGTTGTAATTGATATTACTGCTGATAAAATGCTTAAGAATGAGCTTAACATTACAAAGCAGCAGCTTAATATTGCTGTTGAATCTTCAGGTATTGGTGTATGGGATATTAATCTAAAAACTCAGATGATATCATTTGACAGTAATTTTTCGAGAATTTTTAGGATGCCCGAAAGTATGAAACCTCCAATTTCAATGAGTGAATGGACAGATTATCTTGCTAATATTGTAGACCCGATTAAATATAAGGATATATTGGAATATCATAGAAATTACAACGGAAGTATTCCAATAGATACACAAAACATTACCTATCAGTTTGCTGAAAATGATTATTTGTTTATTCGTAATTCCAGAAGTAATGTATTTGATGAGTATGGAAATCTTATTAAGGTTTTCGGTATAACATGGGATGTAACTAATGATGTTCTAAAAACAAAAAAGTTAAAAGAAACACAGGATAGACTGGATATTTCAATTAAAATTTCTAATGCTGGTGTTTGGGAATTAAATTTAAAAGACAGCACTGTGACATTTGATGAAGGTTTTACAAATCTGCTTAGATTACCTGCTATTAACTCACTTTCAATCAATGATTTTTATAAATATATAAGCAAAATAGCACTTGATAATGACAGATATTTAGAGTTTTTTAAATCAGGATATAAAACACCTTATGATATGTCTGATGTTGTAATAAAATATACATTCGGCAGAGATGATATAATATATTTATCCCATTCCGCAAGAGTTATGTTTGATATTTACGGCAATCCCGAAAGATTAATCGGTATGTCTGTTGATGTTACCAGATTTACACAGACTGAAATTGCTCTTGAAAGACGTTTGAAACAACAGGAAATGATGGCTGATATTGCTCAGCGTTTCGTTAATTATAATTGTATTGATAATGCTATAAATGAATCGTTACAGCTTGTTGGTGAGTTTGCAAATGTAAGTTCAGTACATATTTATCAATATGATAACATTAATAATATTTACAATAGAAAGTATAGCTGTGATTTAAAATCTTATATATTAAAATATGATTATATAAGCAGTGACTACATAAATACAAATATTATTCTTTCTGAAAATGATATTACAATTACACCAAACTTAATAATCGATGCTAATATGCTGTTTAATAATGTTACCGGTATGCTTGAATATACCAGTATGGCAATGCCGTTAATTGTTAATGGTTCTAGGTGGGGATTTATTGGGTATGCATTATATGAAAGTATTCATGACTGGACAGAAAGCGATAAGGATATGCTTAGATTTCTTGCTGGTATGATTGGTACTGCTATTGAAGGTGAAATTGCCGAGTCAGAATTGAGTATTTCCGAAAGTACATTAAATGCTGTTATTGATAATCTGCCGATTGCAGTTTATTGGAAAAATACTGAAACTAAGGTTTTTGAGGGATGTAACCAAGAGTATCTCAATATTCTTGAAAAACCAGCAGATCAGGTTGTTGGGAAAAGGGATTGTGAAATTTTTTCTGACAGATACATGGAAAGTTACCTGAAGCGTGAGAAGGAAACATTTGAAAGCAAAGGTACTTTTGTTTATGTTCAAGATGTTATTAATAATAGTAACAAACTCCGAACTATCAAGTTAAATCGTACAATACTTCGAAATAAAGATGGTGTTCCTTTCAGAGAAATCAGCACAGTTGAGGATATAACCGAAAGTAACCTGAAAGAGCTTCAAATCCGTGAGATGCTCGAAAGACATAATCTTGTTATAAAGAATTATAATGGTGTTATTGTTAATATCGGATTAGATGGAAGCATTAAATTGTTTGGCGGAAAGTCATTGTTTGACATGGATGATGACATTATTATTGGTAAGCATTATCATGATGTATGTAAAAATCAACCGCAGATGAGAAGTGCTGTTGATAAGTGTTTTACTGACGGTACACAAAGTTTTATTTATCATGGTGAAAATGCTGTTACAAAGTGTCAGGTAACAAGAGTTTTTGATGATGATGGAAATGTTGCCAGCGTGCTGTTTGTTGGTCAGGATATTACTGAACTATATAAGGTTCAGAATGAGCTTGAAAACGCAATTGTTATTGCAAAAGAGGCGAGCAGGGCAAAGAGTGATTTCCTTGCACGCATGAGCCATGAAATTCGTACTCCTATGAATGCTATTGTTGGTATGTCGAGAATAGCTTCGGAAACTGATGATATAAGCAGAGTTAGATACTGCCTTGAAAAGATAGATACAGCTTCTGCTAATCTGCTTGAGCTTATCAATCAAATTCTTGATATGTCTAAGATTGAGGCTAATAAGCTTGAACTCGAAATGACTCAATTTAACTTGAAATCTATTATCGATGAAATTATTATGTTCATGAGCATGAAAATCGATGAAAAGAAACTAAACATATCAGTTATATATAACAATGATTTTACAAATAATTACATTGGTGATAAGCTGCGCCTTTCTCAAGTTATAACTAATCTGCTTTCAAATGCTGTTAAGTTTACTGAAACGGATGGAAGTATTACCATTAAAGCAAGTGCTATGGATGATGGTGATGAATACTCTATTCTGACTATTTCTGTTATTGATACAGGAATTGGAGTTAAAAAAGAACATCAGAACAGTATTTTTAACTCGTTTGAGCAGGCTGACGGCAGCACATCACGCAAATATGGCGGTACTGGTTTAGGACTTTCTATTTGCAAGAATATTACTAAGCTTATGGATGGTGATATTTTTGTTGAAAGTGAGGAGGGTAAAGGCTCTGCTTTCACATTTTATGTCCGCTTAAGGAAAATGAACGGTATAAATATTAATCAAAGCAGTAATACCACTGTACTTGACTATAAACGAAAGCTTGGAGGTAAAACTATTCTGCTTGCTGAGGACAATGAAATCAATCGTGAAATTGTCATTAGCATACTTGATGATATGGGTGTTAAGGTTCATGAAGCTGAAAATGGAAAGGTGGCTGTTGATTTATTTATAGCCAATCCTGCTGTTTATGATTTAATTCTTATGGATTTGCAAATGCCTGAAATGAATGGTTATGATGCTACTCGTATCATTCGTTCTGCTGATAATATGTATGCAGAAAATATCAGTATTCTAGCTATGACTGCTAATGTTTTCAAGGATGATGTTGAAAAATGTCTGCAAACAGGTATGAATGACCATATACCAAAACCTATTGATGTTGCTGATTTGCGTAGTAAGATTCATAAGTATATTCGATAAAAAAGTAAAAATGCGTACTTACTGTATCACTTGAAGTGAAATTGTAAGTACGTATTTGTTTTATTATGTACTATTCAATTAATTTTTCCATCTTTTTAAAGATGGAAATAGTTCAGATAACTTTTGTCTTGCTTCATCCTCTGTGGAACACTCGCCATCCCTAATCATAAAAGGAATACAGCTTTCAATCATTTCTTCCATAGTTTCATCACGGCTGAAAGCACCGTTCGGATAGCAGTATTTGCAATAAATATCACTGGTACTATTATCGGAATTCTTACCTTTAACCTCATTATTTAAAGGCATACCGCAGCTTTGGCATATTTGAACACTCATATGATATCCTCCTGTAATTTCGATAATGTTATTATCGGGGTCACGAAAATGAAAATAATGATAAGTTGGATAAGCTTCCAATATTTCTGTAACTTCACTGATACCAAGTGATTTTATACGCTCATATTCGACCATTAAATCCTCAACCCAGTAATTCTGTACAAACTTATAAACACTGTCGTATGATGTGTTATGACCTGAAATATTATCTTCATTCATCAATGAAATACATTTGTTATCAAAGTAAAATTCAACAAATTTATTTCCGCTTCGGCATCGGTTTGAAACATTAACCCCCAAAAATTTTTCATAAAACTCCACCGATTTTTCGAAATCTTTTACCATAAGATAAATACTTCCCAAATGCAGAGGATTTTTATTAATCTTATCATTTTCCAGATTTCTAAGCAGAATTGTATCGGTTGAAACTTCAAAAAGTTCACTGATACGAATTATTTTATCGACATCGGGAATAGCTTGTCCAAGTTCCCATTTAGAAACAGACTGCCTTGAAACATCAAGCTTTTCTGCAAGCATTTCCTGTGTTAACCCCTTTTGAATGCGTAAATTTTGTATTTGCTCACCTATTGTCATTTATTTTACCTCCTTGAAATCATTATATCACACAATAAATATCAAATCTACCAATCACACATGAAAGTTTAGCAACTTACAGTTGCTAAATCAAACCAGCTTATTCCGTATAGTAACAGCATAATCTGATATACCCAATATATCAAAATACCCCTCGGCACTACCATACTCACTTTTGAACATACGTAAAAACTCTATCATATATTCACTTGATGGAATAACAATACACATATTAATGTTTGGAAATTTTTTAGGAAGCATTTCGAGCATTTTCTTTGCATACTCTTTTGTCAGCATATAATTATCTGCTATTATATCGTTTGAAACATTAGCAAGCATAAGTAAAATTGCTGATACAACACCTGTTCTGTCCTTACCTGCTGTGCAGTTAAACATTACCCCACCATTAGAATTTGCCAGCAAGGTGAATATCCTTCGCATTGTGTCATAATCCTTTGTCATTTCAAGGTATGAAACTGGAACATCCTCGGGAGTTTCAGGTATTGCGGCACCAATAGTAATCGGGTAATTTTCATACTTAAAACGAGTGTCATCACAAAATCCGCTTTTCACCCTTTGAGTTTCATACTCACTTCGCATATCAATAATTGTGGTTATATTGTTTTCAAGCAGCAAATTTATGTCATTATCACTAGGATTTTGCTGGACTTCACTTCGCCAGAATTTATTGTGTTTTGTGATTTTACCGTCAATTGTTTGTATGCCACCAAGCTCACGGGTATTTTGCGTTGTTTCCAACAGGCTTTTGTATGTATTCATTTGTGTAACTCCCTAACAATTTAATCGTAATATTTTTCAATTAATAAGTGGTGAAGAAACTTTTTATAGCTTTCCATTATTGAATAAAAGTATAGTTCTGGCATAATCCAGTAATCTTTTATTGCGCCTAATGGTGAAATAGATGCATTTTCAATAATTATTATATTTGATTTCTTAGAGATTAATAGAATATCTTCATTCCATGTCCAGCATGAACCATGTGCTTTGTTGATAAGCTCACCATAATATGCAGCAGCACATAAAAATAATTCCTCCGGTTCATCAGAACAATCACTTCTTTTTTGATCCAATAGTCTTTGAAGATCAAGAATTACCTTTTTTATACTGGGCACATCATTCACATAAGAAAAATTATATTCCTGCATGAATTTTTCGGCAAATAGCACAACATTTTCAGAAAGCTTTTTTCGCAGTTCCTTTGATGGTAAATCTGGTCTTGGACGTTCTAACGCATTATATATCGGAATTATTCGTTCAATAGTTAATTTAAGTAATTGAGTTATTATTATTGCAAGTTCCTTATCATCATTATATGGAAAAAACCCCATATTAACTGGATTTCTATAAAAATTAGCTAAATTTGACGGTAAATCAGAAATATTGAATATGTCATTAAGGGTATAAGCATTATAAAAAACTCGTACACCTTTAAAATGTGATGATACATCAAATTCAATTCGGTTTCCATCTTTATTTATATAGACATAATAATTCCTAAACTTTTTTGTTTTTATAAATCCTATACTTTCGAGTGTTTTATCTGCTGCTATAACTAAAACATTATTTAAAGACATTATTTTACCCTCCACATAAATTAATTTACCACATCTTTATAACTAAATCAAATTATCTAAAATAAACTTAACAACACTAATTATTTTATCACGACACTGTTCATATTCGTTTTTATCACCGCCGAATGGGTCGGGAATATGCATAATATGAACGGGTTTGTTTTCTTTATACAATAGTTTTATCAGCTTTTCATGGGATGATTCTAATAGAATTATTATATCATTTCTATAAAAGATTTCTTCCGTTAGCTTTTGTGAACGGTGCGCAGATATATCAATTCCGATATCAGCCAAAACTTCAATTATGTTATCAGATGCGTGTTCTCTGCTTGCACCTGACATTCCTGCACTTTCTGCATGACAGGTTAAACCTCGGTCTTTGGCAATGTGGTTAAATATCACCTCTGCCATTGGACTGCGGCAAGTGTTACCTTGGCATATAAATAATATTTTCAATCCATTGCACATATCTTTTTTATTATCCACTTTTATCACCATATCTTTTTGCTAAAATATTTCATATTTTATTATATGATTATAACATATCATTTTTAAAAACTCAATATGTTTAACAACTCTATATTAAATAATTAAAAAAATTCGCTAAAAGTATTGCATTTATGATGGATTTATGTTAATATAAATACATACGTTGCTTTTGTTTGGAAATTTCATCGGAAATAAATGTTAGTTCCAAATAAACTACGATTAAAATGATTTATGATATGAGGAGAGAGATTATGGAAAACAAAAAAGTTCACGTTCCATCATTGGTATTAATGATTATAGGTGCTGTATTTGCACTTATTCTGCCAATCGTTACATATGGCTGCAGCATTCCAAGTCTTGTAATGAGCATTAAGAAAAAGGAAGAATATATTACTACATATGCAATTGTTATTAACATTATTGCTTTGGTTGGTGCTTTAATTAACTCAATTTTGGGTATTGTTCTAGCAATGGGTATTGTTAGCAACTTAACTTGAGTAATTTTCAAAATAAAAACGGCGTTGAAACTGGTTTTCAACGCCGTTTTTTGCTGTTTTCATGTATGCTGAAAGCGAAATTACTATCATTATACAGCTTTATCATTGTAATATTGTGCTTGTGCTGCAAACATTTCAGCATAGATACCATTTTCAAGATTTACCAAGTTTTCATGTGTGCCAAGCTCTTTAATTGTACCATCTGAAAATACAGCAATTCTGTCGCAGAAACGGCATGATGACAGTCTGTGTGAGATATATACAGCAGTTTTTCCACCAACTAGTGTGTCAAACTGGCGATAGATCTCATATTCGGCAACAGGGTCAAGTGCTGCTGTTGGTTCATCAAGAATGACAACAGGGGACTTCTTGTATAATGCTCTTGCTATTGCAGTTTTTTGCTGTTCGCCGCCGGAAAGCTCAACGCCATCTTCATCAAATGCCTTGAAAATTAATGTGTCAGCACCATTTGGGAGTTCATTAACTTTATCTTTTAACCCAACCTGATTAATTAGATTTTCAAATTCATCATCACTGCACTCGCCGTCAAGAATTATATTCTCACGCATTGAAAAGCTGAATAGCTTGAAATCCTGAAATACAGGTGAAAATAACTGCATATACTGCTCATAATCATACTCTTTAATATTATATCCATCGAGTAAAATTTCACCGTCAGTAGTATCATAAAGTCTGCATAAAAGCTTAATAAATGTTGTTTTACCTGCACCGTTAAGTCCTACAATGGATAAATGCTCACCTTGTTCCATTGTTATAGATACATTATCAAGCACCTTAACATCAGTATTGGGGTATGTAAAAGATACATTTCTAAACTCAATTATGTGTGTGTCACCTTTAACTTCACGAGTTCCTTTTTGAATAGCTGCAGGATAATCCATGAATTTTACATACTCATATGCATAGTTGGATTTTTTGATAATGTTCTGCACATTAGCAATTAAATTTTGCAAGGATGAATGAAATGTTGCACCAGCTGAAAGCATTTGCGAGAATGTACCAATTGAAATTGCACCCTTGATTACAAGATATCCTAGATAAAAATAGGATGCCGTATCTCTTGCAACATTTGGAAGTATACCCCAAATATTCAGTGGAAGGTGCTTATCAGCAAGACTTTTCCAATTTGCTACGGACTGATCATTATATTCATCCCATTTTTCACGCATCATATCCTCAGCGTTATAAAGTCTGATATCCTTGCCAAATCGAAAATCAACTAGTTCCCATCCTAAGTATCCAAAAATACGATTAATTTTTGACATTGCCTTGTAATGTTCAATTTCAATTTTATTATTTTTATTATTTAGCAGGGTTGTAAAAACAAGTAAAATGGCTGTTACTGCAAAAAGTATCGGAGCATAAATAATTATTATCACAACTGCACCAATAATTTTTATGATATTTTGTATAATGAAAAAAAACTCCGAGAAAATACCATGAACACCGCCTGAATACCAGTTCATACCTTCCTGTGCCGCAGAAATCTGGTCGAGTGCCTTTTTATCCTCTGTTAGCTGAAAGTCAAGCTTCATAACACGGCGGCTCATTTTTTCTGTAAAATAGTTTTGAAATTTAATATCGTATTTTTCTAAGGTAACCATAAAAAATGAACGAAATATCAATAATAATGAACCTACACCTACTATCATTGAAGTATAAAAAATTAATTTGTTAATATCTCTGTCGCCAATAAGCTCGTCAATCATTAATGGAGTGAATATAATATTTATAAATGGATGTGCTGCACAAACAATTGTATTTAATACACTTATCCAAAAGTACCCTTTATGCTTTTGATATGCACGAGGAAAGAAATACTTGATTGTTGCTTTAACAATCTCAAACGATTTAGTTTTTTCTTTTTTGTTATCAGACATTCAAGTTTACCTCCTCATCCTTATAATATTGCGCTTGTATCTCGAACATTTCAAAGTATGCACCATTTTGGGAGAGTAATTCTTCGTGTGTGCCATACTCAATCATTTCTCCATTCTTGAACATTGCAATACTATCGCAGAAACGTGTTGACGAAAGCCTGTGAGAAATGTATACAGCACTCTTATCAGCAATAATTTCATCAAAGCTCTTGTATAAATTATATTCAGCCAAAGCATCAAGTGCAGCTGTTGGCTCATCAAGAACGACGATTGGAGCATCCTTATACAAAGCCCTTGCTAGTGCAAGCTTTTGTTTTTCACCGCCTGAAAGGTCGATACCATTATCATAAATAATCTTTAAAATCTCAGTATCAATGCCATCAGCAAGACTATCAAGCTTGTCTTTCATGCCAGCTTTAACAAGACATTTATAGCTTTTTTCTTTATCTGTTAGTTCAGGTGTGTTCATTGATACATTTTCAGACATTGGGAATGCGAACAGTTCAACATTTTGGAAAACAGGGGAGAACATTTTATAGTAATCCAATCGTCTGAACTTTCGGATGTCAATGCCATTCATGAGAATTCTACCATCAGTAACATCATAAAGTCTGAGCAAAAGCTTTATCATAGTTGTCTTTCCCGCACCATTAAGTCCAACTACTGCAAGACGTTTCCCCGCTTCAAGCGTAAGGTTAAGGTTTTTTACAGCATATTCTTCCTGTCCCGAATATTTGAATGACACATTTTCAAATACAAAAGTGTATTTGTTAGATTTAGGAATATCAATACAAGTATCTTCATTTTCCATTTTCAAATCCATAAATGAACGGAAATCATCAACCTGCATTGAACGCTCTTTATGCGTTGCTAACGAATTAAAAAAGCTGTTTAATGCACCTGATAAAGTTGCAGTCATTCCAAGATAAAGAGTAAAATTACCGATAGTCATATTTTTATTAAGTACATTCCAAATTAAAAATGCATATATAATACTATCTCTGATAATTGTAATTGCTGCAGAAAAAAAAGAATTATAAATCCATAAATTTCTGCTGAAAATCATTCTGTTCTGCTTTTCCAACAATATTTCATGCTGTTTTTTTGACAACCAGTTAGTCATCCCAAAAAGTCTTATATCCTTAGCATAATCAAAATCCTGTGTAGCACGTTCCATATAGTGAATTTTTCGCCATACTGGTGCAAGCTTTTCCCATACGTTTTTTCTATCTTTTTTTACGGTGTAACGGAAGTATATAAATTCCACTACTGATAATACAAGTATGATTAACACAAGCCATATATTAAGTGTAAAAATAACTGAAATTGAGGCTGTCAAAAGCAATATCTGCACACCAATGTCATATACAGAATACATCAACCCTTCAATACCGTTATTGTTTCCTCCAGTTGCTTGTGTTGCCTTGCTATGCATATCAAGAATTTTCGGATTTTCAAGCATTTCATAATTCATTGAGAGTGCTTTCGCAATACGCTCGGAAATAACCTTCATTCGTGTGTGAATAAAACCATACCAACGCTTGTTGTCGGTTATTGTATTAAGTAGCATACTTATGATTTCAATAGTCGTTGTAATAATTAATAGTTTCACAAGCGGCATAATATCCTTTTCTGGACTTCTAGCCTGAGCCTGCACAATATCAATTACAAACTTGCCGATAAAACTCCACAAATACTGCATAAGTGAGTTTGTGAATACGCCAATCAGCATAAGCCACAGCAATGCAGGACGATATTGCTTAATTTTTGTCATGACATATAATGAATTTTTTAATATGCCATATTCGGTGTGAAACTCATCTTTTTCCTTTTCTTTTTTCTTAAACATTACTTTGTTACCCCATTTCTTTTGTTTATTATATAGTGTATTATTTTGTGTTTTCGGTTGGTGATTTATATGATTTATGCTTAAAAAATGGTGTGCTTCTTTTTTCGACATAGCATTGATTATAGTTTTGACCATTAATTAAAATATCTGCAAAGTTCATAAATGCAATAAAATTTTCTGACGGAGATGGCAAAAACTGAAATATATCCTCATTATCATTACCGTTATTATAATTAGCCTTCCAGATAAATTTTAAATCAAGCATTAATTTTATTATATCTAAAGCATGTGAATTTTCAATTCCTAGCTCTAAACTTAAAGTTTTCGCATTAAAAAACATTCCGCTGCTTGATGACATTAGATAATACATAGCTTTTAGTGCAAATGGTTTTGCTAAAAATGCAAACAGCTTAACATATTTGTTATCATATTTTAGAAAATCATCATAACTGTTTTCTGGTTTCGGACACATGAAAAAATACTTAAATTCTTTGTTAAGTCTCATGCTTAATATCCCGTAATCAGTAATATATCTCATATAAGTGAGGTTATTATATATTTCATACGGCTTAAAATATATAGACGGATCACTTAAACCCATCTGACTAACAGCAAAACATATTTCATATGCACGCTCAAATTTTTCTTCATTCGGAATATTATAAAGATAATCAATAACCTTTTGTTCAACACAAATATCATCGTCTTTTTTTCGTCCGAAAAGCTCATCAATAGTAACACCCAGAAAATCAGAAATTTCAGGTAATAACATTGCATCAGGGCAGCCTGTTGTTTCCCATTTAGATACAGCCTGCGAGGTAACTCCAATCGCATCGGCAAGCTGTTCTTGAGTAAATCCCTTTTCTTTTCGCAGACGTTTTATGCTTTCATTCAAAATATTCTGTTCCATTTATTATACACCTGCCTTTCTGTGATTAACATTGTATCACAAGTATAGGTTGAATTCAATCAATTATTTAGGGAATAAATCAACCTTGGGTTGAAAATGTACGCTTAATTTATATAGAACGTTCTTAAAATATTATGTAATATTTAATATTTTATCATACTAATATACTAATGTCAATAGAAAATCGAAACTTTGTTCTGATTTGCAAAAATAAAAACACCAAAGCTATGATATACTGCTTTGGTGTTTTTAATGAAGCCCAAATATTACATACTATTTTCCGTATCAACAAGAATTAATGCCTGCGTAAATTTAAAAGTTGTTCCGATAGGAAGATTCGCCATTTGAGTTGAAGGTGTAAAATAAATTCCTGTTTCATCAAAACGGATTGGCAGATTATAAACATTTTTGGTTGGTGTTTCAATCCAAAGTGTACCAATTGTTGTGTCACCCTGATAGTATGTTAATTCTTTATACTGACTGCTTAGAATTAAATAATATTTTGTACCGTTTGATAATGTCTGCTGATGGTCAAGTGCACCTGTTCCCCAGAAATTATAAGTGTATCCGGAATGAATAACCGCCGCACCTAATCCTAAAAGAGCAGGAGTTTCGCTGAAGACTTCAATTACATCCGACAAATATAAAAAGCTTTGGATGTATGTTATTTGTCTGTTTATATTAGTGATTTTCTGCTCCATTATAGAGAGCCGATTATCAATTTCTTCGCAGTCACAATTACATTCACCATCCTCACCCTTAGGACCAGCTTCACCACGTAAACCCTGTTCACCAACAGGACCCTGCGGACCAGCTTCACCACGTAAACCCTGTTCACCAACAGGACCCTGCGGACCAGCTTCACCACGTAAACCCTGTTCACCAGCAGGACCTTGCGGACCAGCTTCGCCACGTAAACCCTGTTCACCAGCAGGACCCTGGGGACCAGCTTCACCACGTAAACCTTGTTCACCAGCAGGACCTTGAGGTCCTGTATCGCCTTTAGGACCACGACAACAGCAATTTATTATAGCATAATATTTGCATTTGTTTTCATCATCATTTTTATAATATGCTGACATATATATCCCTACTTTATATAATAATTATATTAAAATGTCCCTTAAATAATATATGTTACAGATATTTTTATGTGTGAAAATAAACATGGTAAGCATTTATTATGATGAATAAGTTATGTTATAGTGTTTTGAATTTAATCTATTATATAAACATAAAAAATTTTTTTTACCTATTGACAAGTGTATATACGGTTGATATAATGTATATGTACCATATATACATTATGGAGGGATAAATATTCATGAATATATTAATCAGCAATACATCAAATGAGCCGATATATGAGCAGATTGTGCGTCAGATAAAGGCTCAGGTAATGTCAGGTGAGTTGACAGAGGGGGACGCTCTTCCGTCAATGAGAAATCTGGCACAGCAGTTACGAATAAGCGTGATAACGACCAAAAGAGCATACGAGGAGCTTGAAAGAGATGGCTTTATCAAGTCATTTACGGGAAAGGGCAGCTTTATATGCAGGCAAAATCCTGAAATTCTGCGTGAAGAAATTCTGCGTCAGATTGAAACAGGACTTGATGAAATATGTCTTAAAGCAAAAACAAGCAGTATAAGTCTTGAAGAACTGAGTGAAATTCTGGCAATTATATATGAAAGCAATTAGCTAAATTTACATTGGGAGATGGGTATATGAATGATTATGAAAATGCAATTACGATAAAAGGGTTAACGAAAAAATACGATGGCTTTACACTTGATAATGTAAGCTTTGATGTTCCAAAGGGCAGCATTATGGGTTTTATCGGACAGAATGGTGCTGGTAAAACTACAACAATTAAGGCTATGCTTAACATCATAAAAAATGATGAGGGCAGTATTGAAATGCTTGGGTTAGATAGTATTAAGGACGAAATTGCAATAAAGGAACGTATTGCAGTAGTTTTTGATGAACTGCCAATACATGATGTTTTTAATGCAATGCAAATTAGTAAAATCATGAGTGGTATTTATAAAAACTGGGACGATACCGTTTATAAACAGTACCTTGAACGCTTTCAGTTACCGCTTAAAAAGAAAGTTGGCAAGTTTTCAAAGGGTATGAAAATGAAACTTCAGATTGCGTGTGCATTGTCACATGGCGCTGAACTTCTTGTTATGGATGAAGCAACAACTGGACTTGACCCTGTTGTTAGAAACGAAATCCTTGACATTTTCCTTGAGTTTTTACAGGATGAGGGACACAGCATTCTGATGTCCTCACACATCACATCTGACCTTGAAAAAATTGCGGACAGCGTAACATTTATTGATAAAGGCAAGATTTTGCTAACTGGATATAAGGACGATATCCTTTCTGAGCATGGCATGATGAAATGCACTAAAGAGGACTACAAAACCATTGACAAGGAGGATTTTGTCAGTGCAAGGCTTAATGATTTTGGTGCAGACCTTTTAATTTCCGACAAGGCATTATGTATGAAAAAATATAGTGGAGCAATCATTGACAACACCACACTTGAAGAAATTATGCTGTTCTATGTTAACCGCACAAAAAAGGAGTGGTCGTGATGGGCAAACTTATTTATCGTGAGCTTTACCTTGCACGAAAATATTATATCATCTGCTACCTTGTTTTTGCGGTAATATTCACCCTTGAAGTCCTTGTGCGTGTTAGTATGGTGCATGGCAACATGGCGAACATGGATGCGATAGATTTTAAGGATGTTGATGAAGTTACATATTATCTTTTTACATATTTTATTCCTATTGCTTTTTTCCTTGTGATTGATGACAGTTCGGTAATATTATCCGATGTAAAAAGCAAGTGGTATTTGTTTTCATACACAACTCCAATCAGTGAATATAGACTTGTTGGCTTGAAGTATATTATAAAAGTAAGCATGTTTGTAATCTCATTGCTTATGGTAATAGGAAACGCAGCTGTTATTGGCAGTCTTTGCGGTATACCTCTTAACATGGAGGTTACGCAGAATTTACTGCTGATAGCAGGAGTTATGTCATTTTTAATTTTCATACGTACGCCGATGCTTATAAATTGTAAAACCGATGGTGCAGTAACAAAGATGAAAACAATTTTAGGCTTTGGTGTTGTTGTATGCATGTTTTTAGTGGAATTTAAGGCAATGGATATGTTGAAAAATCTCAGAGAAACACATCCAGACCTTGACGACATAGATTTCGGTAATCTTATGGCAGATGAAGTTTGGGCAATGGTTGCTAGAGTTCGTGAAAGTTTATCAGCGTTTTTACCATTTATTATAATTGCAGTAATTGCAATAAGCTATTTCGCTACCGTGTGGCAGATGAAAAGGAGGGATAAATAAGATGGCGTCACTTATTTACAAAGATTTTATTATACTTAGAAAAAATCTGATAATCCTTTTTTGTTCTGTAGTTCTTCTTTCATGTATGCCTTTTATGATACTAGTGGACGATGCGGCAGCTGAAGCTGGACTTAATAGCTTTTTAGCATTGTTTATCATTATGGTTTATGCTATGGTATTTGTTGTTATGGGTATGTTTATGACTGCACCTTTTGAGCCGGATGAACGTAAAAAATGGGCAGATTTTATAACCTCATCACCTCAGGGTATAAAAAGGCAGATTGGTGCAAAATACTATTATGTCCTGATATTAGGCTTGTTCGAGCTTTTTTGGTGCATGACACTAGAGTATATTTACATGGCTGTTTTTCCAGAAATGGAATTTAGTGCACTTAGCTTATGTGTCATGTTTTTTTACTTTCAGCTATTTATATATGCAGTTGAAATACCGTTCTTAATTCGTTTTGGCAGTAAGGTCGGAGGTATGTATAGGGCTGCGTTGGCGATTTTTATAATACTCATAATTGTTGTTTACGCATTATTTGGCGACCTTTCACGCATTGGTTCTATTGAAAGCTTTTATGACTTTATATTGAGCTTAGTAGATGGTGAGGATGTATCGAATGGATTTTTATTTGTGTCAGCAATTTCACCATATATTGCAGTTGCACTATTTTATCTGTCATACCGTTTATCCTGCAAGCTTTATCTGAAAGGGGTTGAAGAATATGACAAATAACAGCTTAACAAAAAAGCGTATCGGCATTTTCATATTGTTCTCATTCGGATTATGTTGGATATTTGAGATAATAAGACTAAACATTGATAATGAAGGTTTAAGTAATATGCTCAATTACCTTTCAATGTTTTCACCTGCAATTGCAAACATACTTACACGTATAATCACAAAAGAGGGTATGCATGAGTCCTATCTAACTCCAAACTTCAAGGGTAATTTACATAAATATGCTTTAGCTGTAATAATTCCATTAGTATATGGACTTGCAGAGGGTTTAATTATAGGCTTTGTTTTAAACAGAAACATCATGTTCGACCGTTTTTCTACTGAGTTTCCACCTGATAAACTTGTGCTTATGATATTTCAAAATATAGCTTTTCTTGTGCCAATTTCGTTTTATACGTGTGGTGAAGAATTTGGCTGGAGAGCATATTTAGTGCCTAAGCTTGAAAATATATTTGGCATAACAGGCTCGCTTATAATCGGTGGTATTATATGGGGATTATGGCATGCACCTGCTATATATGGCGGACTAAATCAATTCACTGACAGCTTTATTTTAAATGTTATTTTCATGTGCGTGTTCTGCATTTTCGAGGGTATAATTCTTACATGGCTGACAAAAAGAACTGGTTCAGTTTGGCCAGCAGCAATTATGCATTGTATGAATAATAACTTTAATTTATCAGGCTTGTTCATAGCTGAAAGCAGTGCTGATAAAGTTAAACAAGGCGGTGCTTTGGTAATTTCAGCTATGCTGCTGCCATTAATTATTATAGCTGTTATCTTGTTTATTGACTTGATTAGGCGTAATAAAAGGGAAGTTGTTTCTGAATAATAATTTAATATAGTATAAAAAATTGGCGAATATATTTCACCTCATTGCAAAACATAATTTTGTAGTATCTCTTGTAATCTAAAACTTAATATTGTTATGTAGGGGCGATTATTAATCGCCCGCAAATAATCGAGAAATTAGGGGCGATTGCTAATCGCCCCTACAAAAATACATTCACATAACATAAAGATTTAGATGAAACAAGGTAGTAGGGGCGAACTGTGTTCGCCCGTTTGTGTAAATGTTTAAATGTGTACAAAAATTATGAAAAATGTTAAATATAAAAATACACTTGACAAGAAAGAAAATATATGTTAAACTAATTATAGATTTAGAACTATTATAAATTTAGATTAAATTAAAATTACCATTATTTTGTATCGGGGGTGTGAAGCAGCATGACAATACAAAGACAAATTGTACTTGATTGTATAAGGATGTCGTCGGAGCATTTGACGGCTGAACAGATATATAATGATGTAACGAAAAAAATGCCGCAGATTGTCATGGCGACGATTTACAACAGCTTGAATTATCTTGAAAAAGAAAAGTATATCAGGCGTATTAAGCTGGCAGGTGAGCCTGACCATTTTGATAAAAATCTTCATCCTCATGAGCATTTGATATGCGATTTGTGCAAAGGTGTTATTGATATTGATGTATCAGATATTCAAAAAGAGGTTGAAGAAAAGTATAATATAAAGATTACTAGCTGTGACATAAGCCTGCATTATTTGTGCGAGGAATGTCAGAAGAAAAAGTGTGTGTAAAGGAGGATTTATTCAATGTATTGTTTTCGTAAGGTTACTGATGATTTGACTTGGGTTGGCGGAAATGACCGCAGACTTGCAATGTTTGAGGGTGTTTATTCCGTTCCTAATGGTGTTTCATATAACTCATATCTGCTGAATGACGAAAAAACGGTGTTGTTTGATACAGTTGATAAGGCAGTTGAAAAGGTGTTTTTTGAAAATGTTGCAGCAGCGCTTGATGGCAGAGCACTTGATTATGTTGTAGTTCATCATATGGAGCCTGACCATTCTGCAACGCTTGAGGGATTGATTTTGAGATATCCTGATGTCAAGGTTATATGCAATGCGAAAATTCTTGGTATGATAAAACAGTTTTTTGATTTTGATATTGATTCAAGAGCGGTTGTTATCAAAGAGGGCGATACCTTTAATTCAGGCAGGCATGAGTTCACTTTTGTGATGGCACCAATGGTGCATTGGCCTGAGGTTATGGTATCATATGACAAGACTGACGGTATACTTTTCTCTGCTGATGCATTTGGAACTTTTGGTGCGTTAAACGGTGCATTGTTCGCTGATGAAGTTGATTTTGCAAGAGATTATCTTGATGAAGCAAGAAGATATTATACTAACATTGTTGGTAAGTATGGCGTTCAGGTACAAGCACTTCTTAAAAAGGCTGCGGGACTTAAAATCAACATGATATGTCCGCTGCATGGCTTTGTTTGGCGCAAGGATATAGGTTATTTTGTTGATAAATATGATAATTGGAGCAGCTATACTCCTGAAGAAACTGGTGTTATGATTGCATATGCATCCGTTTATGGAAACACTGAAAATACCGCTGAAATTTTGTCGTGCTGTTTGCATGAAAAGGGAATTAAGACAGTTATGTTTGATGTTTCCGTTACTCCTGCATCAGAAATTGTTGCAGCTGCATTTAAGTACAGTCACTTTGTATTTGCATCAACTACTTATAATGCAGGAATTTTTGTGAATATGGAGTCATTTTTACATGACCTTACAGCGCATAATATTCAAAATCGCACAGTTGCAATTATAGAAAATGGTTCATGGGCGGCAACAAGCGGTAAGCTTATTCGTGCTGAACTTGAAAAGTGCAAAAACATCACTTTCATTGAAAATATGATAAGTCTTAAATCATCGTTAAAACCATCACAGCTTGATGAAATTGATGCTATGGCGAATCAAATTACTGATACGATTGTTATAAAAAATGCGAATGTTAACGCTGATGCTGTAACTGGTGTTATTCAAAATGAGGCTATGTTCAAGCTTTCATATGGATTGTTCCTGCTTTCTGCTAATGACAACGGCAAGGATAATGGATGTATAATCAATACTGTTACACAAATCACTGACAACCCAAAGAGAATTTCAGTTGCTGTTAATAAGATTAATTATACTCATGATATGATTGTTAATTCGGGTACATTTAATATATCCGTGCTGACAACTGATACTCCGTTTGAAGTTTTTGAACAGTTCGGCTTTAAAACTGGTGAGAATACCGATAAATTTGCAGGTATTAACTATACTGAAAAGTCTTCTAATGGCATAAACTATTTGAATAAGTATACAAATGCTGTGATTTCTGCAAAGGTTGTTGATGTTTATGATTATGGTACTCATACTGTATTTATAGCAGAAATAACTGAGGCGTTTATTTTAGACGATGTTCCAAGTGTGACATATAGCTACTACTTTGAACATATTAAACCAAAGCCCAATGTTCAGAAAAACGCACCAAAGGGTTATGTGTGTAAGATTTGCGGTTATGTACATGAGGGTGATGAATTGCCAGACGATTTTATTTGTCCTCTTTGTAAGCATGGTAAAGAAGATTTTGAGAAGATGGTATAATTCAAGTTATTTTAGTTATCATTAAAAATATATAAATTAAATTTATGGAGGTAGTAATTATGAAAAAGTATGTTTGCGACGCTTGTGGTTATGTTTATGACCCAGAAATCGGTGACCCTGATAATGGTATTCCAGCAGGTACTGCATTTGAGGATTTACCTGATGATTATGTATGCCCACTTTGCGGTGTTGGCAAGGATATGTTTTCAGCAGAATAATTGCTGAAACAAAAGAAGTCATTACAAAGTTACGGGTGCACATTGTGCGCCCGTACAAAATAAATTTTTGATTAATTTAGGAGGAAAATTACAATGGCTGATAAAAACATTAAGGGTACAAAAACCGAGCAAAATCTTATGACTGCATTCGCAGGTGAATCGCAGGCAAGAAACAAGTATACATATTATGCATCAAAGGCAAAAAAAGAGGGTTATGTTCAGATTGCTCAGATTTTTGAGGAAACTGCACAGAATGAAAAGGAACACGCAAAGATTTGGTTTAAACTTCTCCATGATGGTGATGTTCCAACAACTGCTCAAAACCTAAAGGATGCTGCTGATGGTGAAAATTTCGAGTGGACTGATATGTATGCTGAATTTGCTAAGACTGCAAAGGAAGAAGGTCTTGACCACATTGCGTTCTTGTTCGAGGCTGTTGGTAAGATTGAAAAGGAGCATGAGGAAAGATACCGCACACTTCTTAAAAATCTTGAAACAGATGCAATTTTTATCAAGGGTGAAAAGGTAATCTGGCAGTGTCAGAATTGCGGACATATTCATATCGGTGAAACTGCGCCAAAGATTTGTCCTGTATGTGTTCATCCACAGGCATACTTTGCTGTAAGAGCTGAAAATTATCAGTAAGCATATAATATAAAAAATCAATCAAGCTATTGCATTTTTAGTGCAATAGCTTGATTTTGTTTTGTATCACTTATCCTAATATTTTCTTTAGATCATTTTCAGCAGTTGAGATTGGTGTTAGGTTGAATTTTTCAACGAGTACATTTAAAATATTCGGTGATATAAATGCAGGTAAACTTGGACCTATATAAATATTCTTTATACCGAGTGAGAGCAGTGTAAGTAATATGCAAACTGCTTTTTGCTCATACCATGATAATACAAGTGTTAACGGAAGTTCATTAACTGAACATTTAAATGCTTCTGATAATGCAACTGCAACCTTAATTGCACTGTATGCATCGTTGCATTGTCCCATATCCATGATACGTGGAAGTCCGCCAATTTCACCTAAATCAAGGTCATTGAAACGATATTTTCCACAGGCAAGAGTTAAAATGACTGTGTCGGCTGGGGTTTGCTTTACAAATTCGGTATAATAGTTTCTGCCAGTTTTAGCACCGTCACAACCACCTACAAGGAAGAAATGTTTGATTGCGCCTGCATTAACTGCATCAATAACCTTATCGGCAACGGACAAAACTGTATTATGCCCAAAGCCAGTTGTAAGCACAGAGCCACCATTTATTCCTGTCATTTCATGCATTTTGCTATAACCGCCAAGCTCCAATGCCTTATTGATAACAGGTGTGAAATCCTTGTCGTCACCGATATGCACCATTTCAGGATATGACACAACCGAGGTTGTAAAAACTCTATCGGCATAGCTTGATTTAACAGGCATTAAACAGTTAGTTGTAAATAAAATTGGAGCAGGGATATTATCAAATTCAGTTTGCTGGTTTTGCCATGCTGTGCCAAAATTACCCTTTAAATGAGGATACTTTTTAAGCTCGGGATAACCATGAGCAGGCAGCATTTCACTATGTGTATAGATATTAATTCCCTTACCATCGGTTTGTTCAAGAAGTAATTTTAAATCATGCAAATCATGTCCCGAAATAACAATGAAAGGTCCTGCTTCAATATTTGTACTAACACTTGTCGGCACAGGGTTGCCATAGTTTTTTGTATTGGCAGTGTCAAGCATTTCCATGCACTTTAGATTTACCTCACCGCATTCCATTACAAGTGACAATAGCATATCAGCGTCATTAATGTCGCCAATTGCCATTAAGCCCTTATAAAAAAAGTCATTCACAATTTCATCGGTTTCTCCAAGCATATAAGCATGATGTGCATATGCCGCCATGCCACGCATACCAAATAAAAGCAGTGACTTTAGGGAGCGGATGTCCTCATTATCAGTCCAAAGCTTATTCATATCATAACTGTCGTTTCTTGAACATGGTGTATTACATGATGTGCATTTTGGGTTGAAATTTTCTTTTTCAATTTTGATATCATCAATAAGCTTGCTGATAGTTTCATCATTGAAGTTCACATTTGTAATTGCTGTAAATAAACCGTCAATTATTAGCTTATTTGATTTTTTTGATGGATCATTGCCATTAACTGCTCTTGCAAGACCGATAAGTTCACCAGTCAGCATATCTTGAAGATTAGCAGTATCTGCATTTTTGCCGCACACACCATTAACGGTACAGCCACTACCCTTTGCAGTTTGCTCGCATTGATAACAAAACATAGACATAATATATACCTCCATTTAATTTCTTTTCTTAAAGTATATAGTAAAACAAACACAATGTCTGTTGTTTTTACAACGTGATATGAATTGGTATACAAAAATATTTTTGTGATAAAAGTTAATTTGTAACTTATTAATGGTCAGAGGCATAAATTGTAATATTAGCAATATCATAATGAGCCTATGTGCTTTTTACATAGGGTATTTATTTTTGCTAAACTAAATTTTGAAAGGAAATTATGTTATTATGGGTATGCCTGTTATTGAAGGTAGTGACGTTGAACGCTGCCAAGCGATTACCGATATTATTATGTCTGTTGCACTTGAACAAACTGCACTTTCACATATTTTAAATGCAGAAGGGGAGAAGCTTCAGGCAATAATTGCTACTGAAGATATTACTCCGGATGAACTTCTTGATGCAAATAAATCTGTACAGGGTATGGTTGAAGCTATAACAAGACTTGAAATGCTTTTACAGTCAAAGCTAAGTTTGTTTGGTGATGCTCTTCAGGTAGATTGTGAAACAACTCCGTAAAAAATAATATCTCATCATTTGTTTTCTAACATATGAAACATATTATTGTAAAAAATTAAAAGATAAATAAAATGCAATCATAGATTGGATTAAAAGGGTGGATTGCTTGCAGTTCACCCTTTTTTATAGCTATAAAATATACCAAAATAAGCGAATGAAGAATTAACATTGAAACTTTATAAAAGGATAGGTGAATTAGTATGAGTATGCCTAAAATTGTAGGTAGTAATACAAAGCGTTCACAAGCAATAACAGATATTATTGAATCTGTTTCACTTGAACAAGCAGCCTTATCTCATGTTTTAAATGCGGAAGGTAAAAAAATCCAGAAAATTATTGCGATAGAGGATATAAGCAGAGAGGAAATTTTACAAGTAAATGAATCGGTAAAGGATACTGTTGAATCCGTTGCACAGCTTGAATCCATGCTAATGTCAAAGCTAAAGCTGTTCGGTGATGCTTTAAAACCACCGATGCCGATTAGGTTTTCGTTTAATAAAAAGGATATTAATTCTCATGTTGGTTTAAGCGGTGCTGAATTTGAGCTAATTAACAGTGATGGTATTGTTGTTGAAACTGCCAAATCTGTAAGAGGTATCGTAACGTTCAAAAAGGCATATGTTGGAACTTATACAATGAGAGAAGTTACTGCACCTCTTGGATATCATTTTACTCCAGAAATTTTTACTGTTATAATCGGAGAAGACAAGGATGTTACAATTAACGGAACATCAGCAAGAAAATATGACGTTTATAATATTCCTTATCCAAGTTTAACAGTTAATAAAACTGACGAGTCCAATGCTGCACTTGCAGGAGCTGAATTTAGCTTAACAAGCAGTGGTAATTCATATACAGCAAAAAGCAAAACAGACGGAAAAGCTGTATTTGAACGAATATTACCAGGTATTTATCAGCTTATTGAAACAAAAGCTCCAAGTGGATATCAAAAATCAACGGATACTCACACTGTTACAGTATCAGATGACGGTGTTATGATGATTGACAGTGTAGTGAATGACACTGTGACAATGAAGAATACTGCGGTCGTTGTTTTGAGAGCACATGTTATTTTTAACGACAATCATAACGAGTTTGATAACAGACCATCAACTGTTACAGTTAATTTATATAAGAATGAAATCAAAATTAACAACTTTACTGTTAATACAGCAGATGACTTTTATGTTCCGATGGGAGAACATGAGAAATATAAAAGTACTGGTGTTTTGAATGAGTATCGTGTAGATGAAGATACAGTTACAAATTATGATACTGTTGTTACAGGTTTTGAAATTGTTAATACTCCGATTAAAGTTCAATAAAATATCTTTATGATTTGATATAGATGTTTTAATACACCTGAACAATTTTGTTCAGGTGTATTAATTTTTACTATATGAACATAAGAAGCGACTGAAACATATTATACTGATATAATACTAATCAGGGATTAGTATAAGAAATTGAAAGGAGGCAAGCAAATGCCTGATAGAAACCAAAGAAATAATTCATTTGGCATTGGAAATATATTTCCTGTGCAGTTCCATAATTCACGTCACGCTCCGTCAATGCCGCCTCGTCCGCCTCATAATCAACCTCCACCACCCCCATCGCCGCATCATCACGGAAACAATCCATCTGGAGCACCTACATCACCGCCGCCGCCGTTTATACCTACTGAGGCAGGAATTACACCGTTTTCATTAGATACCGGTGCAGTTTTGCCATGCAGATTTAGGTTTTCATATATATGGCCAAGGCGTGGTAAACCATTCTGGGCATGGATAACCTTCGTTGGCAGACACTCATTCGCAGGCTTTCGCTGGGATGGCAGACGCTGGATTTATTTTGCTATGGATTTAAGGGATGTAAGAAGTATTCAGTGTTTCTAATGCAAAAATAATGCGTACTGATTATACAATCGTATATTTCAGTACGCATTATGTATTTAGTTTTGTGGCATTAATTTGAAAATTACTGAGCCATGAGCAGAAAGTTCAGCACTTATTTTACCAGATACATTAAAAATTTCATCGGATTTACGAATGTCATAAGCGGTAAAATTTTTTGCAAATGGTATATCAGCAATAACCTCTGAGGTGCTTTCACCTAAGTTGAAAAGTGCAATATAATATCCATTATCCTCATGAGTTGTTATCCATGCACAATGCTCGGCATCTTTTGATTTTACCCTGAAAAGCTGATGTGCAGAATGAGTATTGTTTAGAATTTCAATCAGCTCGTTTTGATTTAACAGTGACATTGTGAAATCATCCATCTTTGTTAACTCACCGCCTATCATTAACGGAGAACGTATCATGCACCATAAATTTAACATTGTAATCTGCTCGTCATGAGTAAATTTTGTGTAGTTATCAGGATTGTAATCCTGAAGAATATATCCTATCGGCAGCATATCTGCATCAGGAAAATGTCCTGCCGAAGCGTGTGTGCACCAAACTTCTGCACGCCAGAACATATCATATAAAAGCTCCCACTTATCCCAAAAATCATCGGTTATACGCCACATATTTGCATACTGCTTTAAATGCTCGGCTTTTTCAATCTGAGCAGGTCCTGGTGATAAAGACAAAACCATATCACGTCCTGAATTTTTAATAGCATTACTGATAGCCTCAATTTCATTTTCTGGATGATGATTGCAAATATCATCAACCTTGATAAAATCAACGCCCCAAGCAGCATACATCTTGAACAAGCTGTTATAGTATTCCTGCGCACCATCTTTTGTGCAGTCAACGCCATACATATCGGTATTCCAGCGGCAAATACTTGCTTGTGCAGCAATTTGTCTTGCAGTTATATCAGTGCCTTTAATTGCAGTATTTCCATGAACAGCCTGACGTGGAATACCACGCATAATGTGTATACCGAATTTTAAACCCAGTGAATGTACATATTCTGCAAGCGGAGCAAACCCCTTACCGTTTGCTGATGATGGAAACCTGTTAACAGCAGGAATAAGTCTTGAATATTCATCCATTTCAAGTTCAGTGAAGTTGTGGTAATTATGACTGTCTGCTGTCGGTTCATACCATTGAATATCCACAACGATATATTCCCATCCAAATTCTTTCAGGTTTTCAGCCATGAATTTTGCATTTCCACGAACTATCTCCTCGTTAACAGATGCACCATAGCAATCCCAGCTATTCCAACCCATTGGTGGTGTTTTAGCAACCATGAATATATCCTCCGTTTAGTTGTATACTTCAATTTCTGACTCAACAATAGTTGAAAATTCTTCACGAGCCTGTACCCAGTTTTCAAAACGTTCATCAACTATACCAGCATAAAGAACAGGCATAACTTCATTGCACATAAATGTGCTTAAACTGTAACCATAGTCATTTGACTGAATGAATTTGTCAGGATTATAAAATTCCATAACTGTATCATACATTTCGCTAGTCCAGCCCTTTGAATTTTCAAGAAATTTTTCTTTAGCAACGCTTGTGTACTTGCTGTCTGAGTTAACAAGTCTGCTGCAGTCAAGCCATGCTTTTACAACATCGCCGTTTTCAGAGCCTTTAACCCACATATATGAATGCATTTTATTCGAAATATAGAACTTATCTGTGTTAGGTGCTTTTGGAAATGGAACTATCTGAATTGTGTCACTTGGCATTGATTCGGAAGCTGCATTGTATGCCCATGTACCCATGCCATAAAAAAGGAGGTCGTTTGATGTGAATGCTTGTGATGGGTCAATCCAACCTCTTTTGATAATATCATTCTTGAAAAGGTCTGTGATAACATCCTGTGCACGCTCAATAGCACCGCTGTAAATGTTGTTGTGGAACTTTTCACCGTCATATGTTACAATAGTTTCACCAGTTGTAAATACAACAGCATTTGCCCACCATCCGCCGATACCGTAATTATCAGGGTTAGTTTCAACAAATTCCTTCATCATGCCTGTGAAAGCATCCCAGTCCCATTTGTCCTCAAGATAAAGCTCATATGGGTCGTTAAAGCCTTCTGTTTCAACGAGAGTTTTATTATACATAAGTATCTGATTGTCATTGAAAGCATATCCAAGCGGAGCAACATAATGCTCACCCTCCCAGATAAATTTATCAGCTAAATCCTTAACCTCTGCCCACATTGGATCAGTCCAGTCAATAAGTGAATCAATCGGCTGATACATACCCTTTGTAACACAGTTTGGTACTGCAATCCAGTCATATGTGAAAATATCAGGTGGTGTGCCGCCTGTTATAGAAACTGCCAAATCATCATACATCTGTGCAGAATTAGTTACCATCCATTCAATTGATGCACCATATGTATCCTCGAAAAGAGCAAGCTCGGCACTTCTTTCAGGAGATGAATTTGTTGGGTTAATATCGTAAATACCCATCCATTTCAACACCTTGCCACTTATGTCGGCAGACTGGTCAAGCACTCCGTCATCAGCTGTAACCTCGATATTATCACCTGTCCATTCAGTTTTTGCAGTTGTTGTAATTTCTTCCGTAGTGTTGTTTTCCTTGTCACTATTACACGCAGACAATGCAAATATCATTGATAATGCTAAACATCCTGCTGTGATTTTTTTGATTTTATTCATCCGATAAATCCTCCTAAAAATTATATCCAATAACGATTTTTAATCGTATAAGACTTGAAAAAATATGATGCAGTGTGTTATACTATAATTGTATATTTATGATGTTGGGGGTGCTTTTATAAAAGGTTTGTATCTGAATTATTTTACGCATGACGATAAACTGCCATTTTTCGTTCAATATGGTCATCATGAGGGATTTATGTTTATGCATAAGCATGAGGATTTCAGCGAAATGGTTATTGTGTTGGAGGGGAGTGCAACTCATGTTATTAATAATGAGAGTATTCCTGTTTCAAAGGGTGATGTGTTTATTGTCGGTGAAAATTTAGCTCATGGTTATGATGATGCTGTTAATTTTCGTATTTATAATATCATGTTTAGGTGTGAGAATGTTTTTAAACATTCCTATGACTTGAATATGATTTCAGGGTTCAATGAAATGTTTATAAATACTGACTTTTCCGATACGTTCACTAAGAGTATACACCTTACAAATCAGGACCTTGATAATGTCGTTTCGCATACTAAAAATATACTATCAGAATTTAATAACAGAATTGATGGTTGGTATGCCATGATGCTGTCGGAATTTTTAATGCTAACAGGAATTGTGTCACGTATAAATATGAAAATTAATACAAACATTGATATGAAAAAGAATTTATCCGATGCAGTAAAATATATTGAAAATCATTATAACGAGATTATAACACTCGATAAGTTAACAGAAGTATCTCACTATTCGCTTCGTCAGTTAAATAGATTGTTTAATGATTATTATGACACATCCCCAGCTGAATATATAATTACAATCAGACTGCGTGAAGCTTGTAAATTATTACGAAACAGTAATATGTCAGTTTCAGAAATAGCTGTTAAATGTGGTTTTAGCAGTCATTATATCGGACGTGTTTTCAAGCAAAGGCTTGGGGTCACTCCAAAAGAATACCGTATTAATGAAAACCATAAGCATTTGAATAACATGGATGATTCATGCGATGAATGGATAACTAATGATAAAAAAATCAATATTAGTGAGTTTTAAAAATTATAACATTAGATTTAATTAAATAATACCACAATTATGCCTTTAATGTAACACAATCCTGCCATTAGCTATATAATATATATATATTATGTTAAACAAAGCCATTTTCACTTGAGCAATTAAGTGGAAATGGCTTTTGATGTTAATATTCAATAATGATGTAAAACCATTTTAACAAAACATAAAAAAATTTAACCATAGTTTTATGCTGACAGTATAGCAGATTTAATATTGGCAGTATATAATATTGTCATTACGAAAATTTGGAGGTTTTAGAAAGTAAGATGAAAATAAGGAAAATTTTATCAGGATTGTTAGCACTTACAATGAGTGTAACAGCAATGTGTGCATTCACAGGATGCAGCACAAGTTCAAATGACACAGTCAATACAGAAACAACAAAGGGTGCAGATACAACAAAATCTGAACAGACGGCAGCAGATACACAGAGCAGTAAAGGCGATTTAACAGGTGACAGAGAAAGTGGTTCAATTATAGTTTATACAGCACTTGAGGATGAAATAGTAACAGAATACTTAGCAGACTTTAATAGTAAATATCCAAACATAACAGTTAATATCGTTCGTGAATCAACAGGTATTATAACAGCTAAGCTTCTTGCAGAAAAGGACAACCCACAAGCAGATGTTGTATGGGGAACAGCAGCATCTTCAATGATGGTGCTAGATGACCAGAATATGCTTGAAGCATATGCACCTAAGGGTGTTGACAGAATTGTTGATAAGTTTAAGTCTGATAAGGAAGTGCCAACTTGGGTTGGTATTGATGCATGGGAAACAGCTTTCATTATCAATACTGCTGAGCTTGAAAAAACTGGGCTTAGCGTATCTGATATTACTTCTTATCATGATTTACTTCGTCCTGAACTAAAAGGACAAATCGTCATGTCCAATCCGAATTCATCTGGTACAGGATTCCTCACCGTTTCTGCCCTCCTTCAGCTAAACGGTAAGGATACTGAGGCGGGATGGGACTATATGACTGCTTTGCATGAAAATGTTGCACAGTATGTTCATTCTGGCTCAAAGCCTGCTAAAATGGCTGCTGCTGGTGAATGCACAATAGGTGTAAGCTTTGGATATGCTGGTATTTCTCAGAAACAAAAGGGTGCTCCAGTTGAGGTTGTATTCCCATCAGAAGGCTCTGGCTGGGACTTGGAAGCAAACGCTTTGATGAAGAAAGATGCAATTAATGAGGCTGCATTAACTTTCTTGGACTGGGCAATTTGTGACAGTGCAATGGAGCTTTATAAGCAGAATTATCCTATTGTTACTATAAGCAATGTTGGTACATATGATGGTTACGAGGGTGACCCAATTGCACAGCTTATTGACAACGATTTTGTATGGACAGCAACTAACCGTGATAATATCCTTAACAAATGGATGAGCCTTTATGATTCAAAATCAGCAGAAAAGTAATTAATTAAGTTTCTAATTTGGGATTTAGAATAAAAGTAAAAAGCTGTTCATCAAAAATATGATGTAACGGCTTTTTCATAAATGGAGGTATTATAGGTGTCATATATTGAAGTTTGCAATATTACAAAAAAATTTGGCAGCCAGACTGCTCTTAATGACGTTAGTGTTAGTGTTGAAAAGGGTGAGATGGTATGTATATTAGGTCCAAGCGGGTGCGGTAAAACCACGCTTTTACGCATTATTGCAGGACTTGAATCATCAAACAGCGGACAAATTATTATTGGTGGGAAAGACTGTACTTTTTTACCGCCGTCAAAGCGTAATTTTGGTATAGTGTTTCAGTCATATGCGCTTTTTCCCAACATGACAGTAAAGCAGAATATTTTGTTCGGTTTGCAGCAAAAAAAGAGCATGACAAAGGAAGAAAAGCATATTAAAGCGGATGAAATGCTGCGTATAGTTGACCTTTATGAGCATAAGGATAAATACCCAAATCAGCTTTCAGGCGGTCAGCAGCAAAGAACTGCTTTAGCAAGGGCTATTGCATTATCACCAGATTACTTACTGCTTGATGAGCCACTTTCTGCTTTGGATGCAAAGGTTAGAACTAAGCTTCGTTCAGAGATATGCAGAATTCAAAAAATGCTCGGTGTTACAACAATCATGGTAACACACGATCAAGAGGAAGCTTTAACGATGGCTGATAAAATTATCGTTATGAATAATGCGGTTATTGAGCAGGTCGGCTCACCACGAGAGATTTATGATAATCCATGCACACCATTTGTTGCAGATTTTATTGGTACAATGAATTTTTATAGCAAGAATGGAATTGTTCATGCGATACGTCCTGAAAAGCTTATGATTTGTGACCGCAGAAGTGAGTATGATTTAAAAGCAAGAATAAAAAATCTTGAGTTTAAAGGCCCGCTTACAAGAATTACAGGTGTTCTTCCAGAACAAAATGAAATATGGATTGACATTCCTTCCGAAGTTGCTGATAACACTAATCTTTTTGAGGATGGCACTATTTTTCTTAAAACACCAAGCGAATACATAAAGACTTTTTTATTATCAGAGGCGGTTTAGTCTATGAATATAAAAAATAAAGTAAAGAACTTAAATTTAGCACAGCTTTTATTAATGATATTTATTTTAGGGATATTTGCAATTACTATGATTGGTCCGTTATACAGTCTTTTTGCAAAAGCATTTCTTGATAAAAACGGTGTGTTTGTATGGCTTGAAAACTATAAAACATACTTTAAAACACCAACATTAACATCATCAATAACAAACACCATTTATATTTCTGTTGTGTCAACATTTTTCAGTATGGTCTTAGGTTTTGCATATGCATATGCGTTGACACGAACAAAAATAAAGTTCAAAAAGCTGTTTAAATATACAGCTTTGATACCAATTTTTATTCCGACTGTTGTACATGCTCTGGGACTTGTTTATATCTTTGGCAAACAGGGTGTTTTGACTGGACTTGGTCTTGAAGTGGAGCTGTATGGAAAGCTTGGTATCGTAATTTCAGAGGTTATATTTACATTTCCGCAAGCGTTTCTGATGTTTTATTTAGCTCTTGAATTTGCCGACGGCAGATTATATGAAGCCGCAGATTCATTCGGATGCAGTAAGATAAAACAGTTCTTCACTATAACACTTCCTGAAATAAAATATACCCTTATAAATGTATTTTTTGTATGCTTTTCACTTGCGTTTGCAGACTTTGGTGCGCCAAAGGTTTTAGGCGGCAGCTATAACGTTCTTGCAACGGATATCTATAAGCAGATTGCAGGACAGTTTAACATGAATATGGGTGCTGTTGTCGGTACATTACTTCTAATTCCAGCGTTGATTTCATTTGTAATTGGCAGGGTTACAAACACTAAAACATCGAGCACGATAAACGCCAAAGCATCAAAGTTGACAATAAAAGACAACACTGCAAGAGATGTCGTTTTCTTTACAATTTGTTTAGTTATAACACTATGCTTTTTATTTTTAATTGCAGTTTTAATGATGGGCGCTTTCACAACATATTATCCATATAACATGGCATTAACGCTTAAAAACTTCAAGTTTAACATATCAACAGGCGGTATGGGCAGCTTTATTAACTCAATAAAAATGAGTGTTTTTACAGCACTTTTTGGCACATTATTTGTATTTATTTATGCATATATGATGGAAAAATCAAGCGGTATGGGTGCTTTAAAAAAGATAGGAAAGCTTTTGTCAGTTATCCCGATGGCTCTGCCTGGGATGGTAATTGGTATTGCATTTATCTTCTTTTTCAATGCGAAATCAAACCCTATGAATTTTATTTACGGCACTATAACCATACTTGTGATTTCAAACATTCTGCACTATTTTTCAGTACCATATGTCACCGCTACTGGTGCATTAAAAAAGCTTGATAAAGAGTTTGAAAATGTTGCGGAAAGTATGAGGATACCACGAATAAAAGCTGCATTAAAAGTAAGTGTTCCGTTGTCACTTCCAGCGATACTTGAAATTTTTATGTATTATTTTGTAAACTCAATGGTTACAGTTTCAGCAGTAGTGTTTTTGTATGGTGCAAACTTCAAAATTGCATCAATTGCGATTACGCATATGGAGGAAGCAGGGGACTTTGCACAAGCATCTGCAATGAGTTTACTAATACTGCTGATAAATGTTTTCGTTAGAATTATTTATGAGGTTGCAATAAAAATAATAAGCAATATAGCAAAGAAAAAACAGTATCAATAAATCATGAAAGGATAAATTATTAATGATAGAATGCGTAATATTTGACTGGGCAGGAACAGCTGTTGATTTCGGTTCATATTCACCAGTTGCGGCATTTCAAAAGGCTTTTGAGGCATATGGAATTACCCCAACAACCGATGAAATAAGAGGACCTATGGGTATGCAGAAAAGGGCGCATATTGAAACCATGCTGAAATCCGAAAGACTTAGTGAGCTTTGGTTTGAAAAGTATGGCAGACTGCATACAAGTGAGGATATTGATAATATTTATGCTAAGTTTGAGCCAGCACTTTTTGATGTTTTGAAAGAATATTCAGTACCAATAGATAATGTTATTGAAACAGTGGATAAACTGCATGAAATGGGTATAAGAATTGGCTCAACAACTGGATATACATCAGCAATGATGGATGTTGTCGTTCCAACTGCAAAAGCACATGGATATAGCCCTGATTTGCTTGTATGTCCTGATGATACAAATGGTATTGGAAGACCATACCCTTATATGTTATGGGTGAATGCTGAAAAGCTGGGTGTTAAATCTATAAAAAACATAATAAAAGTCGGTGATACTGCTGCTGATATTTATGAGGGTAAAAATGCAGGATGCATTTCTGTTGGGATAATAAAAGGCTCAAATATGCTAGGTGTTAGTCTTGATGAATGGAACAGTCTTACAGATAATGAAAAGGAAACACTATCAGAAAATGCTCGTGAAAGATATTTAGCCTGCGGTGCTGATTATGTTATTAATGATATTACAGAACTTCCTTTACTTATAAAAAAATTAAATTTGGAGGATACAAATAATGTATGATTATATACCTGATAACCCTTATATTTTACTAACCCCAGGTCCGCTTTCAAGCTCAAAGGGTGTAAGAAATGCACTTCTTCGTGACTGGTGTACATGGGATGATGATTATAATCTTGATATAGTTCAGAATATTCGTGAGCGGCTTATTAAGCTTTCAACACCAAATTTCAATGAATATACAGCAGTTTTAATGCAGGGCAGCGGCTCATTTTCTGTTGAGGCAACACTTGGAAGTGCAATTTCTGAAAAGGGGAAGGTACTTATCATTACAAACGGTGCATATGGCCAAAGAATGGTCAAGATGGCTAAGGTTTTGCGTCTTAATTATGCTGTTTTAGAATATTATGAAACCGAAATTCCTGATGTTTCAGATGTTGCTGAAATGCTTGAACGTGATACTGATATCACTCATGTTGCTATGGTGCATTGTGAAACAACGACAGGTATACTTAATCCTCTTGAGGATATTGCAAAGGTTGTTAAGCTTGCAAAAAAGGTATTTATTGTTGATATGATGAGTTCATTCGGTGGTATTCCTGTTGATGCATATAAGCTTGGCATTGATTTTTTAATCAGTTCATCAAACAAGTGCATACAGGGTGTTCCAGGGTTTGCGTTTGTTATTGCAAGAAAATCTGAACTTATTAAATGTGATGGCAATGCACGTTCTTTGTGCCTTGATTTATATGACCAGTGGCGTGAAATGAACCCGACAGGGAAGTGGAGATATACTTCGCCGACACATATTGTAAGGGCATTTTATCAGGCGTTAAATGAGCTTGAAGAAGAAGGTGGAGTTGAGGCTCGCTATGAACGCTATAAACTTAATCATAAAACTTTGGTTGAGGGTATGAGCAAGCTTGGATATAAAGCTTTGCTATCTGAAAAAGTTCAATCACCAATTATAACATCATTCCTCTATCCAAAAGTAAACTTTGATTTTAATGATTTTTATAATAAGGTTAAGGAAAATGGTTTTGTTTTATATCCTGGTAAAATTTCAAAGGCAGATACATTCCGTATCGGAAATATCGGTGAGGTTTATCCAGATGACATCAAGCATTTACTTGAAGTTCTTGCGACAATATAGTGCATTAAGTATAAAATGCACTAGCTTGAATAGTTATTTTGAAATTAAACAACTATATAATATAAACAGCTTACCAAAAAAAATTGGTAAGCTGTTTATATTATATTTAGCTAATAGCCCATACAACAGTGACACTGTCATCAACCGTGATATCACTTGGTGTAATACTAGGTGCCGACACCTTTGCGAAGCGTAATTCCTCTGAATATCGAGTGTTTGAAACAAGCTCGATTTCGCCCCAGTTATAATTTATACTAATTATTTCACCAAGTGAAACATCAGCCGCCATAGCAATAACCTTTGCCTTTGAAGCGGCATTCTGAACGGCATCTTTTAATAGCTGTTCGGTTACAAAGGTTTTGTCCTTGATAGAAAATTTAATATCAAATTCTGGGTTTGCACCGCTTGAAGATACAGCTGACATAACATTATTAAGCTTTGCCATATCCAAATCAAACTCCAATGACAACCTATGGTCACACTTGTAACCAACAAATTTACGTACCCAGTGTCCGTTTTCATCATTATAATTTTCATAATCAGAATTGACATTAAATGATGTTGTTTTGACATCATCCTCAGTAAATCCAACTGAAATAAGTGATTTTGTAAGAGCATCGACTTTTTCAGTAGCCAGTGACATTGTATCCTCATAGCTTTCGGCTTTTACTTCAAGTATCATGGAAAAGATAATTAAATCCGGTTTCATCGATAACTTTCCGCTACCTTTAACTGTTATTGTTCTGTCTTTCATCTCTTACTTCCTCTCTGTATTTTATTAAAACCTTGATGCAAAACTCTCCATTGCAGTTTTTAGTTCATCAACAGCCTCAGGTTTGATATAAGAAAACATTTTCGGTGAAATAGACATCAGATACATTTTATCAAATGTTCCTGCCTCCTGTTTTGCAAAACATTCGTCAAGCAATGCCTTTGCATTATCTTTTTTATCCTCCTTTGTACGCTCTATAAAAAAATTATAAAACATTTGCTGTCCTTGATTCATAGTAAACTGCTCCTTTCAAAACTATATTTTATATAATTATATCAAAATTTTGAGTAAATATCAATAGTAATTAAGTATCATTACCAATTAATATATCTTTCCATCAAGATAATTTAATTGAAGAACCGCTATTTTTAAGCACCAACTCAATGCAACATCTTTTTTGTATTGGGTTATTCTTAATTATGTGTTAATGTTCCGCTATTCTCTTGTTCTTCAATGTGAATTTGATGTCCAATTTCCTTTTCTCTCAATTTTCTTTCTTGTTCTTCCTGATCTTGCAATTTCATTTGCTGTTCCTCTTCATCAATTGTTGATGTCTGAACATCGAGGCGAAGTGTCTTTGTACCCTCATATGATTCAGAAACTTCGTTACCATTTTCATCATAAAATTTTATTTCATAATCCAAAAGATTAAATGTTACCTTAATCTCATCCTTTTCATCATCAGAAGAAGGTATGACTATATTCATTGAATCAAAAAATGGTACGCTTATCGTCGAATCATTATCACTATAACCAATTTTATAACTTACAGCCATCATCATTCCATCTTCATTAACAGACAAGCCGATTGTATCGTATTTTACTCCTGTTTCCTCATTTAAATAAAATGCTGTGTTATCATTTGGTTTGATAATGTTGCCATTTTCATCACGCTGTATATATACAATTGATAAATTCTCGCCAGATTTTGTTCTAACATAACGAATTGATGAGCTATTCATTCCTGAATCAATTAAGTACAACACTTCTTTTCCATTGAAATGCAAGCTGTTATCACTGCTGTCAAATGTTAAGCCATAGCTTTCATATTCAGCAAAATCACTTGCAAGATAAATTAGTGGTTCATGTATATTTTCTGTTGGCTGAATATCATCTGAAAGGTCATTCTTGGCAACATCCTCATTTTTATTTACATATGTTGTAACAACTGCATCCTGCTCATTTATATAATCAATAGTTGGTTTATCTTTTGTTGTTGCAAAAACAACCGACGTTAATACAACTATTCCAATCGCTGCTGCGATACTTATAGCAGATGTTCTTTTACTAAGTTTCATAATCGCTTCAATCCTTTCTTTAACTGCATTTCGGCTGAAACTGCTGTATAAGCCTGAAACACTCCTCTTTTCTTCAAGCGACAATAATGCAAGTGCATACTCACTGCGTTTTCCGCCTAAAAGCTTTACAACACTTTCATCACATGATATTTCGATATCACGGTTTGCACGCACATACATCACCCACACCAGTGGATTAAACCAATGTAGACATACTGCACAAGTCAGCACCCATTTATATAACACGTCAAAACGCTTGATATGCACCATTTCATGTGTAATAATATATGTCATTTTTTCATCAGAAAGCTCCATTGACTTTGGAATTATTATAACTGGATTTATTATTCTATATGTTAATGGATTATTTATTTTGTCACTCATTTTAATTTGTACTTTACGTTTTACACCAAAGCCATCCACTGTCATTCCTGTTGGTAATGCTGATAAATAATCATTTTTGAAATGCATATGCACCGAAATAAAATACAGCATTGTTATCATAACACCAATAAGCCATACTATTTCTTTAGTATATCGAAATACGTTTACTGATATAGCTTTTGTGTTATTGTCAATAGCTTCTGTGTCAGTATTTATAATGCCATTGTCATCTATTTCAGGGCTTTTAATATAAATATCATCATTAACATTTGTGTTTTGACCTGCATAGTTTAATATAGGTATATTGCTGTCATATGCTGTATTTATGCTAGGTAAAATCGGCAAAGAAAATGGTATTATAAGCCTTAATACTACAATTGCCCATAATAAAGTGAACGTCTTTTTTGGCAGCTTATGTATAAACAATGCACGAAGAATTATGACAAATATAATGAGTATACCTGCCATTGCTGACATCTCAAGCAGATTTATCATTTTAACTCCTCCACTAACTTTTTAAGACGTTCAAATTCTTCTTTTGTAAGCTGTTTACTGTCCAAGAGTGACGCAACAAGCATATCAGCAGAGCCTCCAAACATCTTATCAGTGAGCTCATTAAGTTCAGCTGCTTGCACCTCTGCCTTTGAAACAACTGCCTTACATATAAATTTGGGTTCAATGCGTTCAATTGCGCCCTTATCTATGCATTTTTTAATTATGGTATATGTAGTATTTTTGTTCCATCCGATACTTTCATTTAAAATGTCCGATACTTCCTTTGCAGGTGTGTCGCCATTTTCCCACAGCACCTCCATTACCTTTAATTCTGAGTCAAATAATTTAATTTCTATCATGATATTTATCTCCCTTAGACATACTTAGACTACTGCAGTAGTATGATCGCATTTATATACTACCACAGTAGTCTGAGGTTGTCAAGTGTTTTTGTAAAATTATTTTTATATTTATATATGATAAAATGACTATAAATCATCTGCACCCCTTTTTAAATCCAACATACAATATAAAGAGATAATTCAATATCCTATTCCCATAAAGAATTGTCGGAAGTATACGGCTTACAGATTTTAGAAAGGAGCAATGTTTCTTTTTATAGAAACATAGTAAATTAATATGCTGAAAAAATATTTAATTGCAGGCGGTGACCTGAGATATATTGCACTTGCTGAAACTTTATCGCAAAATAACAGAGTTTATACTGTGGGGTTTGATAAAAATGTCATATCATCAAATAAAATAATGCCGGCTGAAAGTCTTGTATCATTCAACGAACGTGTGGATTACATAGTTCTGCCGCTAATCGCATCAAATGACGGAATTACACTCAACACACCTTTTTCTGGACAAAGTATTCCGATTTCCGGACTAACTTCTGTCATTAAAGAAAATGGTATTGTTTTTGGAGGGCGTATTTCCGAAGAAATAAAGAAAATGTTTGAAGATAGAAATATCAAAGTTTATGATTACTCAACCCGTGAAGAATTTGCTGTTTTAAACGCTATTGCAACTGGTGAGGGTGCTATTCAGGTTGCGATGGAGGAAACAGTTTCGACACTTGCAGAGCAAAAAATACTTGTCATTGGTATGGGTAGAATTTCTAAGGTTTTACTTAAGCAATTGAATGGCTTTAGTACAGATGTCACTGCAGCTGCAAGAAAATATCACGATCTTGCATGGGCTGATATTTTTGGATGCAAGCATACTCATATTGATAATCTATCTGAAACAATCGGTGATTATGATATTATTTTTAATACCGCTCCTGCTTTAATCCTTGATGAAAAACATCTTAAGCAGACTAAAAAAGGCTGTCTTATTATAGATTTAGCATCTAAACCTGGTGGAGTCGATTTTGATACTGCCGCTAAGCTTGGTATCAGGGTTATATGGCTTTTATCACTCCCAGGCAAAGTTGCACCTGTGACTTCCGGCAGAATTATTGCTCAGACTATAAAAAATATTCTTGCTGAAAGGGGTGAATAAATTGGATAAAACAGAAGTCACATTAAAAAATATACGTATTGGCTATGCAATGTGCGGCTCATTCTGCACTTTTGAAAATGCCTTTGAACAAATAGAAAATCTTATTTCACTCGGTGCAGATGTTACTCCTATACTTTCATTTAACGCTGCATCAATTGACACAAGATTTGGTAAAGCCGATGAACATAAAAAGCACCTTAGAGAGCTTTGCAAGCATGATATTATTGATACAATTGACAAAGCAGAGCCAATTGGACCTAAACATATGTTTGATATTGTTGTAATCGCTCCATGCACAGGAAACACCATGGCTAAGCTTGCTAATGGTATTATAGACACACCAGTTACAATGGCTGCAAAATCGCATATCAGAAATTCAAACCCTGTTTTAATTGCACCTGCAACAAACGATGGTCTTTCCGGTTCGGCAAAAAATATAGGTATGCTGCTAAATACAAAATGCTATTACTTTGTACCGTTTGCACAGGATGACAGTACAACAAAACCTCGTTCACTTGTTGCAGATTTTAAACAAATTCCTGACGCTATTCTATCAGCTTTGAATGGTGTTCAGCTCCAACCTTTGCTTGCATAAAATATACTACTCGAAAAAATTAATGGAGCTGCTGCATGAGATATAAATCTCAAACAGCAACTCCATTTTTATGTATAAGCTATATGTTTAAATTTAAAAGTCAAGGTTTACTTTTCCAGTTTGAACACAAGCTTACAGGTATCATACTTATTTGATACATCACCATAATAATCAATATAAACACAATATTTACCTGTCGGAAAATTTAAGTAAGTCTTGTAATCTGGGTCATCCTTTAATTCATCTACCAATAAATCAAAATATTCCAGCATTTCATCATCCATATCCTTTAAAGATAATCCATAATAATCTAAAACAAACTGTTTTGGATTGTTATTATATAATTTAAAGGTGAGTTTTACGCTTTGTTCATACTTGATTTTTATGGATGATTTGTTTTGCAGCAATGCAGCAGTAGGTTTTTCATCTTTTGCTGTCAATATATACTGGTTACGTGGGTCAAGTACTATCGTTTCTTTTGAACGCAGTTTATTGGTAACAGTTACAGTAACTGTGTTTTTGTTCTTGTCATACACAGCATCACTAACAAATACACCGCTTGATTTTTCAGCATTTGTTGCTTTTCTTACTTTAAATGTAGTGCTGAAGGTTTTATTTTTACAGCCATCCGCTGAGAATGTCAGTTTCAATGTGACATTTCCAATAGGTAAATCTTTTGCTGATGTCACATTTAACTCAGTAACCCTGTTTGAATAAACCGAAGAGTATGAATATACTGTGCAGTCACGGGATTTCGTTTTACCATCAGATGTTTTATAACTCAGAACAGCTTTTTCCAATTTGATATCACTACTTGAATTATTGGTGACATCAACAGATATATCATGGTCGATTTCACACATATCTGTGTTAGTCATTTTAAGTTTAACATTTCCCAAATCAGCTTTATCGGTTATCTTGAAATTTACATATTTTGTATCATATTGCTTTTCAGTTAAATCCCAACCATCCATACCGTTTATAGAAAAACGCATACGGTATTCGCCTGCTTTAGATAAATCAAATCCTGTTACATCCACTTCCTCAGTTTCAGCGAAATAAAATGCGTAATAACCACTAATTGAATTTGTATAAACATCACTTGTCCGCACAGAAATCCATTTATTTACGACTTTTCTTTCAATATTGATGATATCACTTCTCGCAAAAAGCCCCTTGGAATAATCAATATTATATATCATCTTTTCTGTGCCAATTGGATATTCCTTACGGTCAAGCGTAATTGAGCAGTCTACGGTATAATCCTGCTTGGAATTTACCATTTCAAAGTCATAATATGCTACATATTGCTTGCCACTTTTATCATTTTCTTTCCAGAATGGTTTTGCTATTCTATAGTTTCCAGCTGAAAGCAAAGGATAACACGCAAGATCAACCTGAACATGCTTCCTGCCATCCTCTTCAATATTGTAAAAATGAGAACGGTTGTCCATACCGTTTACTTGTATAACATTACCTAGGGGTTTTACTTTAGTCCACTTTTTGTTTTCGTATTTTTCAATCCAGCATTCAAAGCCTGTGACATATTTATTTTTCGTATCATTGACAACAAAAGTTGCTGAAACAGCAGCAGGATGCCCTGCTAGATAATATTTCCCATCGTATGAATACCCCTCTGCAATTGGAGTTGTAGTACCATTTAAGTAGTTTTTGATTGTTTGAACATTGATAATTCCAGAAGTATCTTGTGATGCTGAAACATTATTGCTAATTGATGTAACAAATCCAGTTGAAATAATAACTGCTGATATTACAGCGATAATTTTATGTATTTTCATTATGTGACTTCCTTTCAAATGTCTAAATTTCATTTACTTTCTTGTATATTATAACATATAATTCACATGGTTACAATACATAATCAATATTTATGCGATTATAATTTACAACATATTTTCAGTCTTTTCAACATTCATACCGAATACAAAATGCAGGTCACACTTTCGTGATTCCTGCATTCATCATGATATATTATATTTCCAATTCATCGATATCCATATCGTCCATATCTAAGTCCATATCTAAACTCATTCCGTCATCGTTTTCTAACATCGTTTCTTCCATAGCTTCAAGATTAGCCTTATCTTCAGCAGTTTGGTTTTTGGTTAACGAGTTTTTATACATTTCAATAGCTGCAAGATGCACTGGTGCAAGACGATCCTCAAACATCATCATTTCTCTTAAAAGTTCTTCAAACGGCAATGTATCTTTTGGTACACCATCCACTAATGATGCCTTATTCAATATACTCTTCCATGCTCTGTTAAACATGGTTGATATCGTATGTTCATGTTTGCTTGCAAGTACACCTTTAAATTCAGACGGAACAGGCTTTTTAAATTTGTAATATGGCTCAATCTGACATAACTCACTTATGCAAGTATCAATTATATCACAATATTGAAAAAATCTTATCGGAGATTTTGTATTGCTCATTGCAGATAAATTTTTGTTTATCTGTGCAAGCCTTTTCCCTGCATATCTATCTGTCATCTCCTTTAAAAACGCCGGTGATACCATTAAATCATTTTCATTTGTATTGAAAACTATATTCTGTAAGTGAATTTGATTAGATTTATCAGATTTTTTGTCTGCTTTGCTTGATGAAAACAACCCCATTATACATTTCTCCTAAAATTGTTTTTCTTAATTATATCATGTTATAGAAATAAATGAATAAATATTAAATGAATTTTGTATTAATTATCCTTCACAATTATATAATATATATGATATTTAAATTGTTTGTATTCATTTTTATTGTTATATATCATATTACTTGATATTTTAATCGAAATATTTTTAAAAAACTATTGACTTTTATTTTATTGTAATGTATAATATATTAGTATCATTCACACGCCGCTGTGGTGGAATAGGCAGACACGAGGGACTTAAAATCCCTTGGTAGAAATATCGTACCGGTTCAAGTCCGGTTAGCGGCACCAAATACTTGCTCTCAAACCTCGTATCGATGGGATTTGAGAGCAATATTTTTTTACCCAAATTCACTTTGTCCGTTACTTGTCTGTTATTCAAGTCGTAGCTCTATTTAAATTAATAATATCAGCAATCGTGTCCATTGCTCTAACTTGTACAGATTGAAATGTTCTGGCGTAGATTGAAAGCGTCGTTGTTGGGGTGCCGTGATTTTAACATGACTGAACGGTCTTAACATCCACACCATTGGTGATTCGAAGAGTAAAAATGCCCAAATGCAATGAAAACCTCGAGTTTACGTTAATATGATAAAGATACATTAAACGTGATTGACAGTCAGAACGAAACAAAAGAGATATTGGGAATTAATTATCCTAATATCTCTTTTTATTATTGGCTATACAAGTAAATATTACTATTATTATCACGAAAATTGTACACGACTAAACAACCTGTATTGGATAAATTTTTACATACTTGTCAAACCCCAAGAAATTTGCTATACTTAATAAAAGAAAATGATAATCGAAGCATATAACAATAAAAAATAGAGAGGCGAACAAAATATGACAAGTCATCTAATAATATATATCCTATATCAGTTTGTAACGCTGTATCCATGCGTGTTTTTGTGTTATCAACCGTTTAAAGATAAGCTCAACCGACCTATGAAGAAAATCGCTTTAGAATCTGCTTTGGTTTGCTTTCCTTTAGCAGCGATACCTGAAATACTGGAATTCTTATCTATTAAATGCGAAGTAACTTTATTTTTTATCATATTTATGGTTGTTGGATTTATCTACTACCGAAAAACAGTGGAAGTCGGAATAAATAAACAGCTGTTTGTAATTTGTATGACCGCACACGTGGTTTGTTTGGGAACAGAATTTGAATATGCTGTCAGTACGCTTACTGGTGTTCCTGTAATTGATTCACGCAGAGAGATTTTATGGTATCCTATATTTATTTTGATGAGAATTGCACTATATCTGATTGTAAGCTTTATCACCCAGCGTATTATTACTCCTCGTTTAAGTCAAGTACGTTCTGAGGATATGAAAGGCTTATGGATACTGCCTGTTTTTTTTATTGTTGTTACTACATATCATTGTGATGATTTTTATCATAAAAATGTTTTGGATTATTTTTTCCCAGTTGTTTTTATTGCATTGGCTGTTCTTTCATTTCTGGTTTACTGGCTCGTTTTACGTGTTTTTGACAGCGTTACAAAAACTGCACACTTGGAAGCAGAAGCAAAGCTTATGGAACAACAGCTTTCCAATGAAAATGCTGCACTTGACAGACATAATAAAATGAAGATGGAGCTTATTGCAACTATTACCCATGAAACTCGAACTCCCTTAGCTGTTTTATCAGGATATTCTGAACTTATTGCAATGGAAATGCGTCGAAAAGGTGTTGATGAGCAAACAGCCAAAGACCTTGATAAAATATCAATTGAAACACAGCGTATTGCAAAGCTTTTGCAGGAAATTAACAACTATACTCGCAAACAGGACGAATGTAGTTTAAAAGAACGCACCTCGCTAACCCAACTGATAAACGGTGCAGCTAGGTTATATACTCCAATTCTCATGCGTAAGAATACGACGATTACAATTGATATTCCTGATACACTTCCTGATGTATATGCCAGTGCTAATGAAATCACTCAAGTGCTTTTCAACCTTTTGCAGAATACACGAAATCATATTCAAGATGGTGAGGTGCATATTAATGCACATACAGAAAATGATTTTGTTGTGGTTACCATTGCTGATACTGGCAATGGAATACCGAATGAGCTGCTGCCAAATATTTTTGAACGTGGTGTAAGTGGAAATGGGAGCAGTGGCATAGGTCTTAGTATATGCAAGGAAATTATTACTTTACATAATGGAGATATTACAATTGAAAGTGAACTTAATAAGGGTACAAGTGTTAAGTTCACTTTACCAATTTGGAAAGAGGGTATAGAAAATGAGCAGACAAACAGTGTTGTTGGTTGAGGATAATGTGGAACTTAATGAAATTAATAAGCGTGCACTTGAGGGTGCAGGATATATGGTGTTAACTGCATTAACACTTTCCAAAGCACGAGAACATCTTGCAGACAATGAGCCTGATATTATTCTGCTTGATGTTATTTTGCCTGATGGGGATGGATATAATTTTTGTGAGGAAATACGTGACACTACTGATGCGCATATTCTTTTTCTCACTTCATGCAGTGAACATGCGGATAAAATTCGTGGGCTTTCTATTGGTGGTGATGATTATATCACGAAACCATTTATGCTTGAAGAACTTATACAGCGTGTTGCGGCAGTTATGAGGCGCAGGGTGATGAAAAATCCTGCTAAGGAAGTAGTGCTTACGCTTGGAAATCTTACGCTTGATATAACGTCAAGCAGGGCATTTGTTAACGATAAGGATATTTTGCTCACTTACAAGGAATTTTTGCTTTTGCTGCACTTTGCAAGGAATGAAAACAAATATTTCAGTGCAGAGCATCTGTATGAAAGGTTATGGAAACAAACGCCTAACAATGATTATAATGCTGTTAAAATACAGGTTTCAAAAATACGTAAAAAGCTTGAAAAAAGTGATTATACTATTTCAGCAGTTCGTGGAAAGGGATATCAATTCCAAATAAAATAAAATTAATTGGTGCGAAGGTAACTTTTTAGAAACCTTCGCACTTTTTATATTATTTTATGTTATAATAATAAGTAAGTATGCAAAAACTACATATCAAGTAAATAAGGGAAATTTAAGGAGGAATTTATTATGACAAAAATGACTTACAAACCTGAACATTTAGTAGAAAAACCAAAGAGGACTATTAAGACTATTAAGCGAGCGACAGCTTATAAATTTTTAGCATGGGCTTTGACCTTTGCGTTGGCGGCAGGGGTTATGCCGACAAAATTTTTGGATGTATTTGCTGATGCTTCGGTTGTTACTAATGTTTCTCAAATGGCAGTGGGAACATGGACATCAACCCCACGCACAGTTACATTGGGCAGTTATAACGAACATGACCTTGTTTGGAGAGTTCTTGAGGTTAAAGCAGACGGCAAAGCCTTGCTTTTACTTGATGATGTTCTCAGAAGAACAGATGGCAATGTTATTTATATGACAGTTAGGAATGATAAAGGATCTGGATATTGGTACAAGTCAGAAGTAAATAGTTTTTTAAATAATACTAACTTCTTCAACAGTACGAATTTTTCATTTGATGGTATTGACTTCACAGGCAGTGTTATTGCAAACAGCGATGCTGACGATTCAAAAGTTTTTTTGCTTAGTGGCGCAGAAGCAGGAAACGCTGATTATTTCGCTGACGATGATGATCGAATTGCTGCTGAGGATAGTTTTGATTGGTGGCTTCGTGATTATGCGAGTTCTTTGGTAGGTTGTGTTAGCAATGGAAGTATTACAAGTAGAACTGTTGATTCTCCAAATGAGATACGTCCTGCGATTTGGATAGATACAAAAGCTGATATATTTAAAACTGAATTTCAAAGCATGATAGATGTCACAATAACAAGCACAAGTTCAGATTTTACATTAGGTGCATTTGATATAACTATAACCTTTGATGAGGATGTTTTTGGTTTTGATGATACAGATATCACTATTACAAACGGAAGTATATCAAATTTTTCAGGCTCAGGCAGTGTTTATACAGCAACTGTAACCCCAACTGGCAGCTATGGTGATACGATAACTGTTTCGATACCAACAAGTGTGGCAGCTGGAAGCACTTCAGGAAATAAAAACAAAGCTTCAGCACCATTTAAAGTTTTATACAGCAATACTGGTGAATTTGTTGATTCAAGCACAGGATTAAAATATAAGGTGTTAACAGTTAATGGAGATGTTGGAACGGTCGAGCTTGTAGAAAATAACTATAATAACAGCAGTTATATTATACCAGAAACTGTTACAAAGAACGGTGTTATATATACTGTTACGGGAATTGCCAATCAAGCTTTTTCTTACAAAATTACACTTACATCAATTTCTCTGCCAAATAGTATTACATCTATTGGTGACAACGCTTTTTGTAATACGAATCTAGTTCTTAATGCTTTGCCGGAAAATATTGCTTTCATAGGAATCTATGCTTTTGATCGCTGTCCGTTGAATATTTCAACATTGCCAGTTGGATATAATGTTATCAATACTGATGCTTTTGCTTGTACCAGATTAAACGATGAATTTATTATTCCAAACGGTGTTACAACCATAGGTAAGGGTTCATTTTTTGATCTTAAAAATTCGGCGATTAACATATATATTCCTTCTAGTGTAACAGAAATAAAACAGAGTGCATTTAGAAGAACCGATAATAATTGTCACTACACCCTCTATGTGCCAAATCAAACAGTTAAGGATATGCTTACTGAAAATTATAACTACACAACTGGTTTTGCAACAATTATATTAAAATCAGATGTCAGCAGCGCAATTACATTCGAGGATGAAAGCAAAAGTTGCTCAGGCAGCGGCGATTTAGAATGCTCTGCTGCAGGAATTGACACAACTGAGTTTACACCATCAGGCACAGGGACTTGGACTTATACATATTCAGCAGTCGCAGAAGGAACAGGCTCTCTTGACAGCGATGGCCTGCCGCTGACAGCAGGTGATTACACCGTTACAGCATCCTTTGAGGATAATAAAAATATCGGCAGCAAAACAATAGCATTTTCACTAACCGCAAAGCAGCTTACCGCTGATATGATTACAATAAACGGCGGCCCATTCACATACAGCGGCTCAGCTCAAACCCCAAGCATAACAGTAACAGACGGCACAACACTTGTGCTTAATACAGATTATGAAAATGTTACTTATTCAAACAACTCAACAACAGGCTTAGCAACTGTTAGTATCACAGGTAAAGGAATTTACAGCGGAACTGTCAGCAAAACCTTTGAAATTGGCAAGGCAAGCATTTCTATTGATACTATTACACCACCAACAAAAAACTGGGACGGAACTTCATCAGCAACAGCAGGTGCAGTTACATTTTCAGGCTTGATGGGCAGTGATACATTGGTGCTAAACACAGACTATTCTGTAAGTGCAGTATATACTGGCAGCAATTTTGATGCTGGTACTGCTAAGGCGTATACATATACAATAACTATGCTTGATACTGCTAATACAAATAATTACACTTTGGATGTTAACACAAAGTCAGGAAATGATGGTGTTATCAACCAAATAACATACACAGGAACTGCATCTGCAAGCGGCAATGTCAAGGCAGAAACAGTGACAACAGGCAACACAATCACTTTGCCAGTACTTCCTGCAGGAGCAAGCTATGTATGCGGTCCGTTCAATAATGCAGCGATATCAAACGTTTCTGTAAGCGGTAATATTTTAACCTTTGATGTGGATGATACAATGTTTGATGCTGACAGTGCAACAGCGGTATTATTTGTAAACGATGCAGTAAACTATTTGCCATACACTATAAATTTAACCGTTACAGCGCAAGCAGTTTTACAGGAAAACACACCTATTGCTGATGTAGACTTTGTTTCAAGCAAGCTAACAGGACTTGTTTCAAACGCTGCTTATACAGTAAATGGCACAACAAAAACAGCCAATGCAAGCGGAGAAATTGTTATCGATGCGGCATGGTATGGCAATACAATCAGCATAGTAAAGCTTGGTGTTGCTGCTGATGAAACTGTGGACAGCAATCCACAAAGCCTAGCAATTAATTCACGTCCTATTGCACCAACAATCAGCAAAACAGACACAACAAACGGTGATAATAACGGTATAATCACTGATGTTGATACAACAATGGAATACAGATTAAATACACAAAGCACATGGACTTCCATAACATCATCACAGCTCACAGGTCTTGCAGCAGGAACATATGAGGTACGTGTTAAAGCTACAATGACAGCATTTGCTGGTGTTCCTGCAAGCGTTGAAATCGCAGCAAGCAGCAGTAATAACAGTGGCGGAAATGAGAATAATGGTGGCGGTACTAGCGGTGGAAATGAAAACAATGGCAGCAATAATAATAACTACACCCCAAGCACATATTATCCACCATCAAACCCAGTCGCTCCAACACACACAACAACAAACACAGTTATAACTACTGGTTCATTATCTTCTGGAAGTGGTGTGACTACTGTAATCAACAGAATAAAGTCTGCTAAAAATGGCAGCACAATCACTGTAAAGGTTAATAACCCTACAATATGCCCTGAAATTCTAAAGACACTTAAGGGCAGAAATGTTAATCTGGTTATTGTGACTTCAAATGGTGCCACAATAAAGATTAACAGCACTAAGATAACTAATATAAATGCAGATATTAATTTGAATGTTAAGTACAACACAAAGAAAATACCAACTTCACTTGTGAATAAGGCGAAAAAGTTGGGTACAACAGCACAATTCTCATTCGGTGATGACAAGTCATTTGGTTTTGCTTGCGATTTGACAGTTAAGTTTAATTCAAAGAATGCAGGCAAGACTGCTAAGCTTTATCGTTATGACAGTAAGAATAACAAGCTTGTACTTGTTGCTAAGGCTACTATTGGTACTGATGGGAAGACTACTTTTGAGGATATTACTCATGGTGGGGAGTTTATTGCGGTTATTAAATAGAGTGGAGAGTTGAGAGAGGAGAGTTTTATAATGAAAAAACTAAGAAAAATCACAAGCCTTATGATAGCGATTGTTATGTGTATCTGCCTTTTGCCTGATGCACAGCTAAGAAATACTGTAAGCGCAGCGACAAGCCAAATCCCTGCAACAAAAATTGTACTCACAGTGGACGACGGCGTAACTGTACTAAATATTGGTACGGAATATGTACTTGTTTCAAAACTAACACCAAAAAATTCAACTGATACTATTAAGTATTCAAGCTCTAACCAAAAGATAGCGACAGTTAGTAAAGAGGGTGTTGTTACTCCGATTAAGACTGGTAATGTCAAGATTACTGCTACTGCTCAAAGTGGCAAGAAATCTTCTGTTTCATTCCTTGTTGTGACTGCAAATGGCACAACAGCACTTCAGTCAAGAGCGGACAAAATGCTTAAAGCTGACAATATAAGCAAGATTACTATTCAGAATAAGAGTACATCTGTTGTGTATAAGCTTGTTAAGGGTGATTATTCTGATAAGGTTTTGACTGTTAATGCACCTCTTTCCGATGTAATCAATAGTGGCACATTCAAGATGATATACATCAAGGACATTAAGTATAACACATGGAAAGAAAGGGCTAAGGGTAATAAATTCATTATTTCAGATGATAAATTCAGCTTTGTTGCTGATAAAAACTCTGAAATTGAAAGTATTACTTTGACTGGTAATAACCCTACTGGCAAAATTACAAACAATGGTAAAATCAATAATCTTGTTATTGATACAAAGATGTCAAGGCTAACTCTAACAAGCAATGGTGATTATAATTCTGTTAGAGTGACAAGAAATGCAGCAGGCTCAAACTTGTCTATTAGCTCGCCAATGACTATTAAAACTGATGCACCTATGAATATTACTCTTGAAAAGGGTGCTCAGGGGTCTGTTATAGAAAAGACTGATAACAACGCTTTGGTTAATGTAACTAATAAATCCGGTGGGAATGTTACAATTAAGAACACTAAAACTGGCAAGAGCGAAACTTTGCCAAACGGCAAGTCTAAGAATGAAAACAGTTCTTCTACTACTAACACACCTGCTAATAATGGTAATTCAAGTAATGGTGGCAGTTCATCTGGCAGTGGTTCTTCTGGCGACAATGGTGGCAATAGTGGTAGTCCAAGTGCCATCTCTCCAGCTAATGCACAAGCATTATCAACAGCAAAAACTAATGCTGGAAACTTGACATCAACTGATTATACATCAGCTAGTTGGGGAGATTTAACTACTGCATTAGCAATGCCTGAGACAAATAACACAGAAATAACAGCTAAGACCACTGCTATAAATACTGCAATAGCTGGTCTTGTATTTGCTGGAAC
>JAVBOH010000002.1:0-133024 GCA_031550725.1 Oscillospiraceae bacterium | reverse complement strand
ATGGCGACGGCTTGATTTCTTATGCCTTTTGGCTTAAGAAATATGAGAATTTTCCACATCTTTATGCTTTTTCAACTTTTACAGCCGTTTGGCTGTATTTTTTGCATATTTTTATGAAAATTGCGGTTTATGGATGTGCCCAGCAATAAAACAAGCGAGCAGAAGTAAAAAACTGCTCACTTGTTTTCATGTTTTAAATATTATCATCATACTCAATAACAGCATCAGGAGAAAATTTCTTATCCATGCTGTGTCGAGCCTTTCGATTTTGGACTGTATCAAAAATTATAGAAAAATCATAATCAGGCGGATAAAGCTTGCTCGCAGGTGTTTTTAAATGCAGGCGCTTATGATTAATCTTCTGCTTTTTACCCTGAACCTGAACAATAAGAGTTCCCAGTTCATCAGTTGGTTTATAAACAATGCCTATCTTTTTTTCAGGATATACAACAACACTGTCACCAATGTTAAAGCTTAAGGCATGAGTGGATGTCTGCTTTTTCACTATTGATTTTTCAATCTTGGGCGTGCTGATAGATGTCGTTTTTACATCATTAGTTTCTGAAATATTATCTGAAATAATTTCAGTAAAACTCATATCAGGCACACTTGAAACAACTGTGGTATTATAAGTTTGCTCATATGCATATTTAAGCAGACGAGCAGGAAATCCAAGCCTTTTTGCAATATAAAATGCACAGCTTTCACCAGCTTCGCCAATAACAAGCTTATATTGCGGCTTTAAAGTTTCCTTATCAAAAGTCATACGTGCGTTCATAAGTCCTGTGGCATTTTCAGCATAGCTTTTAACCTCGGCATAATGAGTAGTTGCAACAAAAAGACATTTTTTCTGTCGCAATTCTTCAAGTATGGCAACAGCAATACCCATACCTTCGGCAGGGTCAGTACCGGAGCCAAGCTCATCAAGCAGTATAAGAGTTTCTTTTGAAACAGACGATATAATATCAACAATATTCGTGATATGAGCAGAAAAAGTAGACAAGTTTTCCGATATATTTTGTCCGTCACCAATATCACAAAGTACAGCACTGTTCATGCAGATGTCAGCACTTTCACAAGGTATATGAAGTCCACACTGTGACATAACAGAAAACAACCCAACAAGCTTTAATGCAACAGTTTTGCCACCAGTGTTAGGACCAGTAATAATAATCCCGTTGACCTTATTGCCAATCTCAAAATCAATCGGAACGCATTCGTCACGATTAAGCAAAGGATGCCTGCCCTTAACAATTTTGATATACCTGTCGGTGTTGATATTTGGTACAGCACCTTTCATTTCAGAACTAAGCATACCCTTTGCAAAAGCGAAATCAAGTACCTCAGCAGTTTCGATATTAAGCTTAATCTCAGTATGAAAATCGTGTATCAAAGCAGTAATATAATACAAAATACGTTCTTTTTCAATGCTTTCTTCAGTCTTGAGAATATTCAGTTTTTCAGTAAGCTTTATAGCCGCACTAGGCTCAATAAAATAAGTCGTACCAGTAGATGATGTCGCAATAACAGAGCCTGTAATCTGGTTTTTATATTCCTTTTTAACAGGCAGTGTGTAATGACCATTTTTAATAGAAATAAAGCTGTCGTTGCAGTATTGCTTTTTTGATTTAAGAATTTCATCAAGCTTAAGCTTAATCTGAGTATTGGTATTATCAATCTGACGGCGGATATCAGCAAGCTCCTTTGATGCCTCGGAATTGATTTCATTTCCGCAGATACAACGGTTTATTTCATCATATATATCATCCAGTGTGCTGATATCAGCACCAAAATAAGCTATGCTTTTTTCAGTATATTCAGCCTTTTTAAGATATGTTTTAAGACGTCTGCATGATGCGATAAATCGTATAAATCTATCGAGCTGTTCTGGGAAAAGTATACCATCCTTTTCGATAATGACAAATAGCTTTTTAACTTCGTTGGTATCTGGAATATGCGGTTTACCAAGATAATCTATAACAGCCCTTGCACCATTAGTTTCATTCTGTGCTCTTTTAAGCTGATTTTCATTCATGAATGGACACATTTCATTGATCTTGTCACGAGCATAATCAGTCACAGCATATTGTGACAGCATATCCTTAATCTTGTTAAATTCCAGTATGTTATAATAATCTATATTACTTTTCATTTATAAATAACCTTTCGTAATCAAAATATCTATACCATGAACACAAACAAAATAGCACATTTATATCATTATAACAATAATAAAGCTCTGCTAATACTAAAGTAAAAAACCATAGCAAAGCAAAGCCCATAAAAAATGGACTAAATAGTATAAAGCATTTAGCTAAAAGCAAAATACCGTGTAAATGTGAACAGGGTACAGTAAATAAAGCATCCCATAGTAATGGAATACATCCAATAAACTTACCTTAAACTAAATCAATAACAAAAGTTACTGATTTACCTCCACACTCACACTTAACATACTATTCAGACCTTTCATATTCAAAAATTAAATCTTTACATAAAGATTAACAACAGTATAACACATACAAATAATATTGTCAACACCTAAAAAAAAAAATGCAGGGGAAAATGATAAATTCTTCCCCTGCATAAAATCAATTATTATAAACTGCTAATTCTTCATCAACCATAACGCTGTATTCTTCCTTGCATTGAATCCAGTCCTCGACAACACCCTTAGAAACACCCTCATAAAGAATAGCAATAATAGCACCCTCAGCATCTGTATTACTCATAGTCTGGCTAATTCCGTAACCATAATCAAAAACCTGAGTGAACTTGGATGAATCATAAAAATCCATTACAAGCTCATACATTTCATCAGTCCATGATGGATAATTTGTAAGCCATTTAGCCTTAGCAGCATCAACATAAGTTGGTTCTGCATATTCCTTACGGCAGCACTCAAGCCAAATTCTAACAGCATCAGCTTTCTCTGAGCCTTTAACCCACATATAAGAATGAAGTGCATTCGACACATAATTAATTTCAGTGTTAGGCTGCTTAGGGAAAGGAACTATCTGAATAGTAACATCGTCACGATTTTTCTGTGCATTAGCATATGCCCAAGTACCCATACCATAAAATGCATATTTATCGACAGCAAAAGCTTCGGAGTCTGATACCCAGCCATCAGCGATCATTCCATTTTTAGCTAAGTCCTCAAGAACAAATTGTGCTTTCTCAATTGATGGACTATTAATATTGTTATAAAATTTATTGCCATCATAAGTAACCATAGTTTCACCAGCAGTAAATACGAATGCGTTTGCCCACCAGCCTGCAATACCAATGCGGTTTTCTGTATCGTTGTCAACATACTTTTTCATCACGGATGTGAAAGCATCCCAGTCCCATTTACCCTCAAGATAAAGGTCATATGGATCTTCAAGACCCTCGGTTTCATACAAATCACGATTATACATAAGTACCTGTGTATCTTTGAAACGATATCCAAGCGGAGCAACATAATGCTCACCATTCATAACAAAATCATCCGCAACAGATTTCATATCAGACCACAAAGGATTAGAAAAATCAATAATCTTATCAATGGACTGATACTGTCCCTTTGAAACACCATAAGGAAAAGCCATCCATTCATAAAGAAAAATATCAGGCGGCGTACCACCAACAATATTAGTAGCAAGATCATCATATTTAGTGTTATATGTAGTAGGCCAGTATTCGACCTTAGCACCATAAACATCCTCAAACAAAGTTAGCGGAACATCACGTTCAGGGTTGCTGTTTTTAGGGTTAATATCAGCAGTACCAAGGAAAATTATACTTTGTCCTGTGATATCAATTTCCTCGACACTAGGTTCTTCAACAATTTCAAGTGTAACATTATCTCCGGTCCATTCAGTTTCTTTCTCGGTAGTACCGGTAGTTTCTATATTACTGGAAGAATCAGCACATGCAGAAAGTGAAGCAATAATTGCAAAGCTAAGCAGACCAGAAATAATTCGTTTTTTTGTTTTCAAAGCATACCCCTCCTAAAATATATCATAATTATTTTTTATCCTAATATGTGTTATCCGAATATATCATACATAATTTATTTTCTCATGTGATTATGGTATCTGTTTCAACTTTTGCATTGTTATCATCAAGCGGAAATGAATGATAAGAAACTACAATTTTTACATCCGTTTTAAACCGACTGTTCGTATTATATTCAGTACTTCCATCAACCGTAACTGTTTTGACTGAATTTTCTTTTGTCAGCCAGCCGTTAATCAAATCATCCAAGCTAGATGTTTCGATATTCGTAAACCCTGATTTTTGCAATATACTAACGACATCGTGATAATCCTGCCCCTTAAAGCCATCCGAAGTTGACGGCAGGCATATTTCACCATTAGAATTAGGTTTGCTTTCGAGTGATATCATAACACCAACAAAAGCAATAATAATCACCATGAAAAAAACTAAACATACACCAATCCTATTGTTCGTTTTTTCTAAATGCAGAAAAGGTAAACCTTTTTCAAGCGGTGTCCATAGCTTATCAGAAAATCCTTTGTCAGTACCGCAGTGAATACAGCGACCGCCACTCCATTGATGAGGAATACTTTCGGTTTTTTGGCAGACAGTGCATTGATGTTCACACTTGCCATCAATAGGCTCAAAAGTATGTCCCTTATCCTGCACAGCACCACATCGTGTGCATTTGCAGCCAAGCCACTTATGACCGTCAATAATGCAAGCAGCTTTAGAAACAACCGATGTTGCAGCTTCTTTTAAGCTCGCTGCACCATAAACATCAAAACCACATTTAGAACAAATACGCTCCTTAGTTTTATTGTGGCATTTAGGGCAAGCTTTAAGTAATTCATTAGCACCAAAACCGCAGTCAGGACAAAATGCATTATTATGAATAGTCCCGCAGTTGTCACATTTAATATCGCACTCAACAGCACCACAGGATGAACAGTGACTTTCTGATATGTCGTAATCGGTGGTGCAATATAAGCAATGTTTCATAAGCTTAGCCATGCTATACAAAGCACAGTTTTGTCCCCACCTTTCGTTGATTTATATGAATAGTCGTTTAACTTTATAAAATTATAACACTTGTATTTTTTAAAGTCAAGTAATCGTTTCCATTTTATAAGCTTTCACTATAAAACAAAATGTTTTTTAGACAATTTAACATACGCATTAATTATGGGCGAACAAAACTGTCCGCCCACTTCAAGAATTTTAAGATAGAGATAGCATTATTCGTAATCTACAACATTTACCCACGAAAGTAAAAATTCACGTTCCTTTTCATTGTGCTTAACGGACTGTGATGCAGCAACAATCGGCATCCACTTCTGAACATACTGCTTAGCAGTATCGCTCTTTTTGCAGAACAAATCAAGGTACATTTTAGCCCCCTCGCTATCGCCGTCAAGACAGAAAAGCAGATATGTTCTTGCAGCATCAGCGGATGCATTGCCTTGTGTGCAGTGAGCCCAGTCAAGTACATATGGAGTGCCGTTCTCATCAATAACAATGTTAGATGGGTTGAAGTCACCATGACAAACCTTGTTATGCTTAGGCATACCCTCAAGCCTTGTGTGGAGGTCATAACGAGTTGTTGCATCAAGGTCAGTCTGTGAGATTTTACTGTTCATTTTATCCTTAAGCTTGTTTAAAAGCGGACTGGTTTTGCTCTGAACAGTAAGCTGCAAGTCAACGAGTAGTTCAAGGTATTCCTGCTTCTTCTCTGGGTTATCCTGCATTAACTGAGCAAGAGTCTGACCCTTGATAAATCCGTAAACAATAGCCCATTTGCCATCAACAGTTGTAACCTCTAAAATCTTAGGGATATTAAGTCCTGTTTCTTCAATTCGAGCCTGATTTAGTGCTTCATTCAAAACGTCAGCCTTTGAATATTCAGCGTTAAAAACCTTAATACATTTGTCACCATCTTTATAAATAGTCTTTGATTTTCTGACAGCAATCACATTATCTAAATTCATAAATTATACCCTCCAAATAATTTTTCTCATATGTTGTATATTCGTGGTTAAACGGGTAAAAATCCTCGTTTTTTCACTCGTGCCAAGTTACCAAACAGATCTATCATTTACGAGATTTCTTTTTGCTGTCCTTATTATCAAAATCAGCAGCAGGCATTTCTGCTTCAACAAAAGTTTTGCCATAATAAGCATTCAAATACATCTGCTTGATTTCACTCATCAAAGGATAACGTGGGTTACATCCTGTGCACTGATCATCAAACGCCTGCTCAACCATATCATCAAGACGAGCGAGGAAGTCAGCCTCATCAGCAATATATTCCTTGATAGTTGACTTAATGCCAACCTTAGCCTTTAGCTCATCAATAGCCTTAAGAAGATTTTCAAGCTTTTCAGTATCATTATCACCCTTAATGCCAAGATAATCAGAAACTTCAGCATAACGAGCAAGAGTGTGCGGATGTTCGTATTGTGAGAATGTACCCATCTTAACAGGTGTTTCACAAGCGTTGAAACGTAGTACTTCATTTATCATAAGTGCATTTGCAACACCATGTGGAAGGTGGTGGAAAGCGCCAAGCTTATGAGCCATTGAGTGACAAACACCCAAGAATGCATTAGCAAATGCCATGCCTGCAATAGTTGCAGCATTAGCCATCTTTTCACGAGCAATAACATCAGTCTGACCGTTGTCGTATGCTCTTGGCAGGTATTCAAAAATTATTTTAAGTGAACGCAAAGCAAGTGAATCAGTATAATCAGTAGCCATTACAGATGCGAATGCCTCAAGAGCATGAGTTACAGCATCTATACCAGATGCAGCAGTAAGTCCCTTTGGAGCGGACATATGGAAATCTGTATCAATAATCGCCATGTCAGGAAGCAGCTCATAATCAGCAAGAGGGTATTTAACACCAGTCTTTTCAACTGTGATAACAGCGAATGGAGTTACTTCAGAGCCAGTACCAGCAGAAGTAGGTATAGCAATAAAGTATGCTTTCTCCCCCATTTTAGGGAATGAATATACACGCTTGCGAATATCCATGAAACGCATAGCCATATCCATAAAATCAGCCTCAGGATGCTCATACAGTACCCACATAATCTTAGCAGCATCCATTGCAGAGCCGCCGCCTAAAGCGATAATACAGTCAGGCTGGAATGATGCCATCTGAGCAGCACCAAGTTTAGCGCAAGCAAGAGTTGGGTCAGGCTCAACATCAAAGAACATTGAGTAAGCAATACCCATTTCTTCTAATTTTTCAGTGATAGGCTTAGTGTAACCATTGTTAAACAGGAAGTTATCAGTAACGATAAATGCTTTCTTCTTACCCATAACATTCTTAAGCTCATCAAGAGCAACATTCAAGCAGCCCTTCTTCAAATAAATCTTTTCAGGTGCTCTAAACCAAAGCATATTTTCTCTCCTCTCGGCAACAGTCTTGATATTTATAAGATGCTTGACACCAACATTTTCGGAAACGGAGTTGCCGCCCCAAGAGCCGCATCCAAGTGTCAAGGATGGTGGAAGCTTAAAGTTATAAATATCACCGATACCGCCATGTGAGGATGGAGTATTAACTAAAATACGGCAGGTTTTCATTCGTGCAGCGAACTCATCAAGCTTATCTTTTTCAGTCATAGCATTGAGGTAAATTGATGATGTATGACCATAACCACCGTCAGCAATAAGCTGTTCAGCCTTTTCAAATGCGTCATTGATATCCTTCGCACGATACATAGCTAAGACAGGGGACAGCTTTTCATGTGCAAATTCTTCTGACAATTCAACTGACTCTACTTCACCGATAAGAATTTTTGTACCCTCTGGAACATTAACACCTGCAAGTTCAGCAATTTTAGCAGCTTTTTGTCCAACGATTTTTGCATTAAGTGCACCATTTATAATAATAGTCTTACGAACCTTTTCTGTTTCAGAAGCGTTAAGGAAGTAGCATCCACGTGCTGCAAATTCAGCCCTAACAGCGTCATAAACACCATCAAGCACGATAACAGACTGCTCGGATGCACAAATCATACCATTATCAAAAGTTTTTGAATGAATAATTGAGTTAACAGCAAGAATGATATCAGCAGTGTCATCAATAATAGCAGGAGTATTACCAGCACCAACACCCAAAGCAGGTTTGCCGCTTGAGTATGCAGATTTAACCATACCAGGACCGCCAGTAGCAAGAATAATGTCAGCCTCTTTCATAACCATGTTAGTCATTTCAAGGCTTGGAACATCAATCCATGAGATAATATCTTCAGGAGCACCAGCTTGAACTGCTGCCTCAAGAACAAGCTTAGCAGCAGCAATTGTGCAGTTCTTTGCTCTTGGATGCGGACTTATGATAATACCATTTCTTGTCTTAAGAGCAAGAAGTGTCTTGAATATAGCTGTTGAAGTTGGATTAGTTGTAGGAATAACAGCAGCGATAACGCCGATTGGCTCTGCAATTTTCTTAATTCCGAACGCCTTATCCTCCTCGATAACACCGCAGGTTTTTGTATCCTTGTAAGCATTGTAGATATATTCGGATGCGTAATGGTTTTTTATAACCTTGTCCTCAACAATACCCATACCAGTTTCGTTCACAGCGAGCTTTGCAAGAGAAATTCTTGCCTTATTTGCAGCGGAGCTTGCTGCTAAAAAAATCTTATCAACCTGTTCCTGTGAGAATGTCGCAAAAACTTTCTGTGCTGATTTTACACGTGAGATAGCCGTATCCAGCTTTTCAACACCATCAATGATTTCGTAAACCTTATTTTCCATGAATAATTCCTCCAGAACTTTTATTATTTGCTTAGTGGTCTTTTTTGTCTTGTTAATATTTTAACACAATTTTATGGTTTTGGCAAGTATAACTTATATATATGGGTATTCCTTTTTTTACATACCCCCTAAAATGTGAGGTAATATAACAAAAAACGGACGATTTATGTTCGCCCATAAAATAATGTTACTTATTTAATGTCCTCAGTAGTTTGATATATCTATTTTAACATATTTCAATTCAAAATACCATACATTTTTTAATCTTAATACTATGTTAATATACAAAAAGTCCTTGACATAAAAAATCAAGGACTTTTTTAAAGAAGTATATTTTATTTATTGTTTTTCTTTACTTTAACAGCAACAGCAGCGGCAGCACCCACTGCAATAACACCACCTGCAATACCAGCAATAACTGGTATCTTTGACTTAATATTTTCACTTGATGAATTTTCGTCAGAAGTGATATCATTATTATTATCGTCGTCAGCATCAAGAATTTCTTCTTTTGAAGTAACTATAACATTTTCGCCAGTAACTTCAACTAAATCAATGCTGTATGTGCCGGAAACAACAGTAATTTCAAGAGTATGAGATTTGTTTTCAAGTCCAGTAACATAGTATGAAACTTCTCTAGAATCTGTTTTTGGAACAGTGATAGCATTTTCAATAACTTCGCCATCAAGCTTAACTGATATAATACTGCCTTGTTCAGTCGCTCCTGCAAGTGCAGCACCAGTGCCGTCAAAGGTTACAGCAACAACAGCATTTTCACTTCCAGTTGAGATAGTTCTCTTGTAGTTTCTGAAGCTGCTCATTGTTGCATGATCCCATGAACCAGTATAATCGCAGCAAATATCAGTGTTGTCATACTTTGTGATATAAGTATCATAGTTTTGGACAGGTGCAAGCTGCAAATTATCAAAGCTGTTCTGATTATATGAGCTGAACAATGCGGCACGCCCTGCTGTAATAAGTGACTCGGATTTTTTGCAGGTATATTCATGAACAAGAGTGCCATCAACATAAGCATTAACAACATTCAAACATGCCTCAACCTTGATATTATGCCAGCCAGTGCTGTCAAAATCAGCGATTGTGCCATCAGCTAAAAATCCATTATGTTTATTTAGCTTCCAGTAACCATTCTCATAAACCTGTAACCAGTAACCACTTGCACCGTTGCAGGCAAGATTATAACGAACACCTGCACCTGCATAATTTGTATCAGGTTTGTCAGATGGTGCAAATTTAATATCTGCTTCTATGCTGTAATTATTCCACCTGTCATCACCAAAGTTTGTTGTAGGGTCAGGAGTTCCGCCCCATTCCTTAGCTTTGGTTTCAGGTGTAATAATCTGTGTTAAAACGTTGCCGTCAGCAGTTTTTTGAACTTCAAATGCACCGCCTTGGTCAGTAGTATATCTTGGAGCATAACCTCTTGATGCAAGATAATTTTCATCATAATCAGCATATTCAAAATCATCAGAATAAGGAAGTGCTAGAATTTGCTTTTGGTTATATTCAGTTGCATAATCATATCCTTGATAGTCAAGTGTTGAAATTGTTACAAGTGAATATGGTTTGATTGTAATGGAGTATGAGCCATTTGCATCAGGAGTTATTGTATCAATTTTCTTGAAATAATTCTCGTTATAAACATCACTGTCAGGACCTCTTGTTTCCCATACACCAACCTGTGACGACGCTTTTTCAAGATTACTAACACTGATTTTATAAGTAATAGGGTAAGCAGTTGTGTTTGTGATAACAGTACTGTAATCACCTGTTTTTGTATCAGTTGCAGTCATGTAACTGTAAGTTGCATCAACAATACAATGTCCGTCACCGCCGGCTTTGCCGTCACCATAACAAGCATCATCAATAAATGCCCAGCCTTTTTTTATAAACTGTGAGAAATGAAGTGACATATAAAAACCATTGTCAAGGCTGTAATAACCGCTCCAAGGTTCGTTAGCAGTAATAAACTGCTTGTGGCAGTATGTAACGCCGTCATAATAAGCTGAAATAACAGGTTGATACTGACACAAAGTCATCTGTCCGCCTGAGTACATTGTGATGAAACGATTTGCAATATCAAGAATGCCATTCATATCGGATAAACCAGAGCCAGTTCCGTCAAAACGGTATGTCCCTTGAGAATAGCTCATTGATGCGCTGCCCTCACTAAACCAAAGCTCCTTATCAAAATTATTAGCTACTTTTTGTGCATTAAAGCTTGACCAGCTTGTATAGTGACTGCCAAGAACGTCAACAGCATTCAAAAGTTCTTCATCAACAAGCATTTTATCAGCAATACCCCATCCGCAAACTTCATCAGCAGCAACGATTTTTATCTTTGAGTAATCATATCTGCAATCAGTTTCATTTTTGAGATGTGCTGAAAGATACTTTATCCATTCAGCATCAATAGCTCTTTCATTCTGCGTTGCGCTGACATAATCAAACATAAGTCCATATGTATCATAAACAGCATCAAGGGTTTCCTTATACCACTTGTAGCGAGCAGCATAAACATCATCTGAGGATGAAATCCAAAGTGGCTCACTCCACCACAGCATATCAAGAGTAAGGTCAGGGTTAATTTTCTTTGCATCAGCAGCAATAATATAACCAGCACCTCTTGTAACATCAGCAGCCTCGTCTTCGGTGCGTTTAACAGATGGCTCAGTACCGGATGATGAATTTATATCTGAACCCATTTCAATTTTAAGATGGTTAATACCAATACCGCTTTCACCGAAGGTATACTCCATAATTTCCTGATAAGCCTGTGGATTTTCATATTTGTAATCAAGCAATAATCGTGATGAACCATTACCTGTTACCATTCCGTTTCCTCTAAAAAGCATATTTTGGGCAGTGTTGGCTTTAAGTCCGTCAATCAAAATTTCCATAGTCTTTTCCTCCGCCTTAACTTTATTAGGTGTAATCATCGGTACAGCAACAGCCGTGGAAAATGCCGCACATAACATAATAGCAGCAATTCTGCGTAGTTTCATAAAAAAATGCCCCTCTCGCACTATAATTTAACTTAAGTTATATTATAACTGCAAAAGGGGACAATTACAATCAGAAATATTTTGCATACTCCAAAAATATGAACATCTAAATCGCTATCGTACTTTTTATTTTTCTATACTCACTTGGTGATATACCCTCATATTTTCTGAACACCATGCCAAAATAAGTGATATCACTATACCCACAAAGCTCACCAATCCTTGACATACTGTCATTTGTGCCATGTAATAACGTCTTAGCCTCAGACACCCTGCGCCTTGCAATATATTCCATCGGACGCATACCAACCTGTGATTTGAATAACCGACAGAAATGCTGTGGCGATATTTTAGCAGTCAAGGCTAAATCATCAAGAGTTATATCCATGCTGTAGAATTCATTTATATAAGCTATGGCGTTATCAATTACACTGTCATTAAGCATATATTTCGCAAATTCTGGAAGAAGTATTTTTCGTGCGTTTAATATGTAATCATAAATAAGCTTAGAGCATTCCTCACTGCCTGAAACAGAATTATTAGCTGCAGAAAGCATCATATTAAAAGTTCGCATGATAGTTTTTGAATTTATATCATCAGCCGTCATAAATGAACTAAATCCCATATTTATCATCAAATCGGATATATGCTCACCCCTGAAAACGAACCAGCATGTAGTCCAGTCATTTTCAATAGGATAGTATTCATGTGGTATTGCAGGGGAAAGGTAAAAAATACTGCCAGTTTTCTGAATATATGAACATCCGTCGATTATAAGATTACCCTTGCCGTTCATTGTAAAAAGAAATTGATGTGAAACAAGCCCATTATCACGTTTAACATGATATTCAGGCTCGGAAATACCAATGCCAGTCAGATAAAATGGGAATGCTGACTGCTTTGTGATAACAGGGTATATAGTTTTTTGCATTTAGTCACCACCTCATATTAATATACACATAAATTGTATCACAAAGACAATAATTATTCAACTGTATTTTATTTTTGATGTATAAAACGAGTAAAATAATAGGATTTTTATGCATTGACAGTAAAGGTATAATGGGTTATAATTTAATATAGTTTGATATTTTGTATTTAAATGGAGGATATAATTGAATGAAACTTGGTAAAAAAATAATTTCATCGGTACTTGCTTTAGCAGTTGGATTGTCATTCAGCGGATGTGACAAGTCATCAACGGACGATGATATATCAGCAAGAGTATATGTTGAGGGTACAAAACTAATGGTTAACGGCAGCGAATTTTGGGTAAACGGAGTAAACACGCCATGGCATCACTGGGGTGGGTTTGCAGGAAATCTTGATGAAGAATTCTGGGATAAAACGTTTGCTCAGCTAGCAGCCGACAACATTAACTGTACAAGAATATGGGTTAACTGCTGCGGTGAAAGTGTAACAAATATAAAGAAAACCGGTGAGATTAAATCAGTAAACGAGGGTCACTGGACAGATTTGGATAAACTATTTGCAATAGCAGAAAAGCATGAAGTATATGTGATGCCGACACTTCTTTCGTTCGACCATTTCAAAGAGGGAAACGGTGGGTATGAAGATTACCGCAAAATGATAACATCAAAGGAATACAGCGATTTATTTGCAGATACATATGTAGCAGAATTTTGCAAGCGTTATGCTGAATGCGAATATATCTTTGCGATTGATTTAATTAATGAACCTGACTGGGTATATGAAAACGAGGAATGCGGAAAAATCGGATGGGATGACCTTTCTTACTTTTTCGGTAAATGTGCAGCAGTAATTCATGAAAATTCTGATATGCTTGTAACAGTTGGTTTGGGTATGATAAGATATAATTCTGATTTGGAAAAATACGAGGGTAATAAAATATCCGATGCATATTTAAAGGAGCTTACAGGAAATGAAAATGCATATGTAGATTTTGACAGCGTGCATTATTATGAATGGGAAAGACCGTTTATGGGTTTCCCATGTGATAAGTCACCAATTGAATTTGGACTTGACGGAGTAAAACCAAGCATACTTGGTGAAACATCAAATGATGATGAAAAGCAGACAAAAATGACACTTTCAGAAAAATACAGGTCAGTGCATGACAACGGCTGGAATGGTATTATGGTTTGGATGACAGCAGATGAAACTGGTGAATGGTATCGTTATGACTTAACACAAGCTGCAACAAATGATATGAATGAATATATTCCTGATAAAATTCATCCGATTAAGTAATGAATATAAGCTAAATTAAGAATCAAATATCATTGACAATACAATAAATATATATTAAAATGTATGTAACATAAAAAGGGGATTATATATTATAATAAAGAAATTGTTACCGATATTAATGATTCTTATACTCATAACTTGTGGATGTGAGAATAATAACGAGGATATGCCAACAGAATAAATGGAAAATCAAATAAACGAACATAATGTTACTTACATAACTTAAATGTATAATATGAAAACAGTCATTGCACAGATAAACGTTCAATGGCTGTTTTTTTTTATGTTAAAACAATTGCTAAAATTGTGTAATTGAATCTGTAATAAGCTTTGAAAAGCTTAAGATGGATTTTTAAGCTGCGGTATTTGCATGACACTTGATGATTTTGATATTGATAAAACCGCCAAAAATATAAAATAGCTTGTTAAGTTTGATGATAACTGTAATGTGTATTAAAAATTAAATCTTGCAGTAGATGAGATGTAGTATAATACAGTAATTAAAACTAAAAAATAATTTATATCAGCAATTTAATAATATTATTATAAAAAATGTCGTTTTATACAGAAATAAGTTGTTAAAAATGTTAATTCTTAATAAAATTTCTTGACAAGTTTTTATTTTTGTAATATACTTAACATATGTATGATAATGGGTAAAGTGTGCTTACACGCTTAATAAAAAGTAAAGTTGGGAGAATAGAAATATGATAAAAATATTTACAGCATTTACAACAGAGATAGAGGACGGTAAAATGGCTGTTAATGAGATAATAACCCAGCTTGATATAAAGAAGAATATGCTTAAAAATACGATAGGCATTATAACTTTTGACTGTGAATATATAGAAACAGGTGTATATAAAGAAGTAGCGGAATCATTGCCATTTGATATAGTTGGCTGCTGCACAACTTTTATAGGTACTGACAAGCAATATGGGGATTTTGCAATGTCTGTTACAATGATAACAAGTGATGATATATGTTTTGATGTTAAGCTTATTAAAAAGATAAATGAAATGAGCAATGCGGAAATTACAAAAAAGCTTAATGGTATATACAGTGAAGTATGCAGTGGTGAAAAGCCAAAGATGATAATGCCATTCATGTCTGTACAGACTAATTTTTCTGGTGATGATTTAGTTGATACAATAAATAATTATGCTGATAATATTCCAATGTTCGGAACATTATCATTCAACATTGAAAATGAGCCAGACAAAAATTATGTTGTATATAATAACATAGTATCATCTGAAATGATAGCATTGGTGTCAATGTATGGAGATTTTAAACCGACATTTCGTGTAACAACATCACTTGCGTATGAGGAAAGAGTAGCAGAGGTCGGATTAATAACTGATGCAGAGGGTGCAATATTAAAATCGGTAAATAAATTACCAGTAACAACATATTTAAAAAAGCTTGGTGTTGTTGATGAAGATAATAAGGTAACAGATTCAAGCATATGGTCAATTCCTGCAATAATAGAATATGATAATGGAGTAAAAGTTGCTCGTGCATTTGTTGGCGAAGTAGAAAACTCACCGGGATATATATATGCTGCTGGAAATATAGAAAAAGGTGCAAAAGTAGCATTTTCATTTTTAGACAGTGACAAGACACTGGAGAGTGCGTCTAAGCTTTTAACAGAAATAGAAGAAAACGGCGAAAGCAATTTCATTGGTTTTAGCTGTGCAGCACGTTCATGGTCATTAGGCTCAAAATATCTTTCTGAGGTACAAAGAATAGCTCAGAGCGTAGAGAATTATAATAGAAAAACAGGGAATAAAATTAACTATTCAATCGCATATTCTGCTGGAGAAATCTGTCCAGTTCCTAATAAAGACGGCAAGCTTATAAACTGCCTGCATAACTATACATTTATTGCCTGTTCATTTAACTGATTAAATTAAATGAATAAATGATTATCTGAAAGGGGTAGCATAGTGGGCGATATAACATTAAAAAACGATTTATTGAATGACGAAATAAGAAATTTGCTGGAAGAAAATAAAAGACTTTCAGTTGAAGTACGAAAGCTTAACAGAGAAATTTTGTCTACCAAAAGAATAATAGGTGCACTTGAAAAGAACTTTAATACCAAAATGGGTTTATATCAATCAATAGCTGAGGATTGTAAAAAGCAAAGAAGATATCTTTCATATCTGATGAAGAATAGCAGTAATATCTTTATCATGCTGGACAGCAAACTTAATGTGGCATATTGCACACATGAATTTTTACATAAAATTGGTATGTCGGATTTTGAATTAAATGATGAAACAAGTATAGTAGCGTTGTATGAAAAGATATCCAGGGTTGGTTTTGTTGAGGATGCAGTAAGGTCACTTGAAAGTGCAATAAACAACCGTGAAACTGATTTTTATGATGTAATGATGGATTTTGAGCATCTTGGTGATATACATTCATATCGTATTACCAATACACCGATGTACACTGATAACGGTGAAATGTGCGGAATGATAATAATATGGTATGATAATACTGATATTATAAATGCGAAGAATGCAGCAGAAAGAGCTAATGAATCGAAATCGAACTTTCTTGCAACGATGTCACATGAAATCAGGACACCACTTAATGCGATAATAGGCATTTCGGAGATGCTATTGCAAAATGACGGTATTGAGGATGAATTTGTAACAGCACTTGATAAAATACATATATCAGGGCAGAGCTTGCTTGGAATTATCAATGATATTTTGGATTTGTCAAAGATTGAAACTGGTAATTTAGAACTAAATCCATATAAGTATTATGTGCCGAGTTTAATTAATGACACAGTTTCGCTTAATATAGTGAGAATTGGCGGCAAGCCGATTAATTTCACATTAAATGCTGGTGAAAATTTACCAGAGGTGCTGTTTGGTGATGAGCTTCGTTTAAAGCAGATACTTAACAATTTGCTTTCAAACGCATTCAAATATACCGATGCCGGCGATGTAAACCTTTCCATAGACAGTGAAGTAAATGGTGATGAGGTAACATTGACATTTGTTATTTCCGATACTGGTATAGGAATGAAAAAGGAAAGCCTTGACAAGCTTTTTGTTGCATATTCACGTTTCAGTGACGGACCTAACTATATTGAGGGTACAGGATTAGGGCTAACAATAACAAAAAAGCTTGCACTTTTAATGGATGGCAGCATAACTGTAAAGAGCGAGTATGGCAAGGGCAGCGTGTTTACAGTAATTGTTAAGCAAAAGCTGATAAATGACAATATAATTGGTAAGGAATGTGCAAAGCAGCTTTGTAATTTCTCTTTTGCAGATAGAAGACGAAAGGAAGCACATCAGCTTGAAAAGAGAGAATTGCAAAATTGCAAAGTTTTAATAGTTGATGATGTTGAAACTAATTTGTTTGTAGCAACAGGACTTCTTTCACCATACAAGATTAAGGTTGATACAGCACTAAGCGGCTTTGAGGCAATTGATAAGGTCTTGAATGGTGAGGAATATGATTTAGTTTTCATGGATCACATGATGCCGATGATGGATGGAATTGAAACAGTGCAGAAACTAAGAAACATGGGTTATACTGCACCGATTGTTGCATTGACAGCAAATGCGATTACAGGCAATGATGTGATATTCAAGAAAAATGGTTTTGACGATTTTATATCAAAGCCAATAGATGTAAGGCGTTTAAATACAGTTCTGAACAAGTTTATAAAGAACAGCAATCTTGGTGTTGGAAATTTCAATGATAAGAAGACCTGTGAGCAGGGAATTGACATTCATATTGCAGGTGTTGACGTGCTGACAGGTATGAGAAACACAGGCGGAATAAAGGATAATTACATAAAGACACTTGGATATTTCTGCAAGGATGCATTAACAATGATACCACAGATTAATTCTGCATACGAAGCGGAAGACTTAAAGCTGTATATTACTCATGTACACGCTATAAAAAGTGCAGCAGCAAATATTGGTGCAATGGGTCTTTCAAAAAAAGCAAAAGCGCTTGAAATGGCAGGTATAGATGAGGATATCACGTTCATCAAAGGTAATACATCTGCATTGCTTGAAATGATGAATACTGTTTCAAAGAGCATTCAAGACTTTATTAATGACATTAAAGCGCAGGACACTACTGAGATAGATGATGACGATTCGCATTTTATCATGTCAAAACTAACAGAGCTTAAAGATGCAGTTGAGGGTTATGACATAAGCACTATTGACGAGATTTTATCAGAAATGGATAAGTATAAGCATTTAGATGTAATAGAAGAAATTTCAAAGTGTATATTGCTTTCAGAGTATGATAATGCAGTTGAATTGATTAATGACTATCTTGAAAAAAATGTGTAATTTTGAAGTGTTTAAATGTTATAACGGATATAAACGTTTTCGTGGAATGATGAAGAAGTGATAAAAGGAAACTCCTGAAAGGGTGTCATATATATAGTGAAAAAAATGATAAGTATAATATCAGTATTGCTGTCAGCATTAATTATAGTACTTCCAATGACAGTTATGGCTGATAGTAATTTCCAAGACATAAGTATTGAAAATGAATTTTTATCGGAATATGTTCAGAATATATTCGAGGAGGATAGTATAATACCTGTAAGTCAGGTAAAGTCTGTTCTTCAGACATCAGAGGGTTACCTGTGGATAGCAGGTTATCAGGGATTAATGCGTTATAACGGCATGGATACAAAGGTGTTTTCTGAAAATGACGGATTTCCGACATTAAACGTGAATATACTTTATGAGGATAGTCAGCAAAGGCTTTGGATTGGAACAAATGACAATGGTGTCATTATGTATGACAAAAAAGAGTTTCACATATTCGGCATTGAGCAGGGTATGACATCTGCATCAGTTCGTGATATTGTTGAGGGTAAGGATGGAAATATTGTTGTTGCAACAACAAACGGGATAGCTGTAATTTCGTCTGATTTTGAGCTGACAATGCATCATGAGCTTGATGATGGTTTTGTAACTCATATCGAATATGCAGGAAATGGGAGATTTTATGCTCTGCAAAATGATGGTGATTTATTAATTATTGACGAGCAAAAAATCATAGCCAAGTATGGTAAAGAAAGTTTTGGAGACTATATGCCAATATCACTTTATTATGCAGGAAATGATATGTTGTATATTGGAACAACAGGCAGTATTGTTATTGAAACTGATGGAAATATAAGCGAGCAGAAGGTTATTGAAACAACAGGCATACAGAATATAAATAGATTTTATAATGATGATTCAAACAAAATATGGATTTGTGCCGATAATGGTATTGGTTACATTAAAAATGACGAATTTACTCAGGTTGATGGACTTAAGATAAATAATTCAATTGAATGCATATGTAAGGATTATGAGGGAAATTACTGGATTGGTTCATCAAGACAAGGGCTGATGCAGCTGATAGAAAGTAAGTTTACAGACATCAGCTTTAATGCAAAGCTGCCTGATTATACAGTGAATACAACGGCTTTGTGGAATAAAAGTCTTTATATTGGAACTGATGACGGAATTATTATTCTGAAAAATAATGAGCAGATTAGTAATGAGATATCGGAGCTTTTGCAGGGTATAAGAATAAGGTGCCTTTTCACTGACTCAAAGGATAGACTTTGGATATGTACATATGAAAAATATGGAGTAATAGTTGTTGAAAAGGACGGCACATTCAAATCAATTAATACAGACAGCGGTCTTGCTGCAAATAAAGTACGCTGTATAACTGAAGCTGACAACGGCGATATGATAGTCGGAATGTCAGGCGGAGTAAGTATTATAAGAAATGACAGCGTGCTAAAGACATATACAAAGGCTGACGGCTTGTCAAACGACGTTATTTTGTCACTATGTCAGGATAACGATGGCTATATATATGCAGGAAGTGACGGCGGAGGTATATATAAGCTTGATGGAGATAATATTACTAACTATACAGAAAAGGATGGACTGGCAGCAGGAATAATCCTGCGTATGACTGTTATTGACGATACAATCTGGATTTCAACAGGCAATTCAATATGTATCATGGATGATAATGAAATTCATGATGTAACAAAGCTGAAAGCATTCAGCTCAAATGTGTTTGAAATAATTGATGCAGGAGATAAAATATGGTTTCTGCATACAAATGGAGTAGTGATAGTGCTGAAAAGCACACTGCTTTCAAATTATGAACTTGTTGTAACACAGCTAACCAAAAAGGATGGATTATCCTCAACAGTAACACCAAATTCATGGAATGAGCTTGCAGAGGACGGCACACTTTATATTAGCACAGCGAAGGGTGTTTTGAGTGTAAACACAAAATCGAATACACATCATAAACCCAAGCCATTTGCAGGAGTTTCTGAAGTTTATATTGATGGTAAAAGCGTTGTTGTCAGTGATAACATAACAATACCTAAGGGTGCACAGAGAATACGTATTCACCTTGATTTATTAAGCTATGCATCGGGTGACGGAACAATAACATATTTCTTGAATGGCTTTGACAATGACTTCACAACCTCAGACAGAACGGACTCAATTTGGGTTAGCTACACTAACTTAAAAGGCGGTAAATATACATTCTGTATGTTCGGAACAAATTCTGAAAATTCCGAAAGCGACATGGTAACAATAACATTCAATAAAGAATATGAATTTCTTGAACAGCCGCTTACAAGAGTGATGTTAATTCTGCTTGCCACTGCTTTTGTTGTTTTCTGTACATGGTTTGTAGTAACAAAAAGACTGCTGTCAAAAACTAACAAAAAGAATTCATTGCAGATTAGCATAGGTAATTATACAGAGGCAATTGCAGATTTGATTGACTCAAAAAGCAAACATACCGAAGGTCATTCAAAACGAGTTGCAGCATATTCAAGAATGGTTGGAATGCGTCTTGGTATGACCGAGGATGAGCTTGACACTCTTTATTATTCAGCACTGATGCATAATATAGGTAAAATAACAGTTCCCGACAGAATATTAGAGCAGAGCGGTGTATTGAAATCTGAAGATCAGGAAATTTATGAAACTCATGTTGTTAAAGGCAATAAGGTGCTTGACAGTATGACAGTATTTGGCGATGTAGGCAGCGGAGTAATGTATCATCATGAGAACATTGATGGAACGGGTTATCCGAAAAAGCTTGCTGGCAGCAATATTCCGCTTAATGCACGTATAATCCGGGTATGCAATTCGTTTGATAATATGGTTGCAGTATTCTCAGGTAAAAAGGGTTACAATATTGATCGTATTCAATCTGTATTTATTCATAATGCGGGTATTAAATACGATGAAAAGATAACAGCGATACTAATTTCTCTTATAGATGAAGGAGTTGTTCCTATTGAAAAAGAAGATAATGCTGATTGATGACAACATCACGAATTTATCAGCTGGAAAATGCGCATTACAGGATATTTATGATGTTTTGACAGTTCCTTCAGGCGAGAGGGCTTTGCAGCTGCTTGAAAAAATAAAACCTGACCTTATCTTACTTGATATTGAAATGCCTGAAATGGATGGTTATGAAACTATCAGACAGATTAAAGCAAACCACGACCTTGATAATATACCAGTTATATTTCTGACAGCAAAAAGCGACCCAGTAAGTGAATTTGACGGGTTATCGCTAGGTGCAGTTGATTATATATCAAAGCCATTTTCAGTACCTCTGCTTAAAAAGAGAATAGAGCTGCATATGTTGATTGAGGAGCAGCAAAAGCGTCTAGCAGTGCAGAATGAACGCTTAATGGATTATAACGACAACCTGCAAAAGATGGTTGAAGATAAAACCGAGAAAATTGTTAAGCTTCAGGATGTTATTCTTGGCACAGTAGCAGACCTGGTTGAGTTCCGTGACGGTGACACAGGCGGTCATGTTGAAAGAACGCAGCTTTATTTAAAAGCATTAGTTGAGAAAATGCTTGAGAGAAAGATATATCATGATGTCGTTAAAAACTGGGATATAAAGCTTGTAATACAGTCTGCCCAACTGCACGATGTAGGAAAAATCGGAGTACCTGACAGCATCTTGAATAAACCTGGCAGACTTGATCCAGAAGAATTTGAGGTTATGAAACGTCATACAACGATTGGCAAGGAAGTAATTGACAGAATTTGTGCCAAAGCTGATGAGAACGAATTTTTGCAGCAAGCAGCAATCTTAGCATACAGCCACCACGAAAGATGGGATGGCAAGGGATATCCATGCGGTATTGCAGCTGAGGAAATTCCATTACAGGGACGAATGATGGCGATAGCAGACGTTTATGATGCTCTAATTTCTGAAAGACCATACAAAAAAGCTTTCACACATGAGGAAGCGGTAAAAATTATCATTGATGGAAAGGGTACACAATTTGATCCGATACTAACGGATTTATTTAGTGACATCAACATAGATTTCTTTACGATATCAAAGGAGATTAAATGATAAAAGGGGTTAAAAAATTAATAAAAAAATGCAGGGGACTTTTAGAAGCATACGGCGACGAAAGCAGCAGAAATACATATGCTGGTGAGCTTAATTATGAATCAGGAAAATTATGCTTTCTGTTGTTTATAACAGCATTAGTATGGCTGCCGTATATACCGAATGATTTAAAACTGCACCAGTATCCTGAGATGACTGTTATTTTAAGAGTAATATTCAGCCTTTTAAGCATTGCGATGATATTAGTAAGATTTACAAAATCATTTCGCAATAAACCGGGGTTAACAATTATGATAATGGTTGGATATTTATATATTTCAACAGCAGTAATAACTGCGACAGCGGGTGAATATGCAGCATCATATATCGGTGGATTTTCATTTGTACTTATGATACCTGTATTCTCGCCGCTGCCATTAAAATTTAAAATTAGCGGTACAATTACCTCGTTTGTAATTTTTTTATGTGCAGGAACATTAGCAGGCTTGAATTTTTCAGCATTACCGATTAAATATGCAATAAATGACCTTATTTCATCTTTTGTGATATGTCTAATAATTACATACATACAGGATATCGTGCGCTTTAAGTCATGGAACAGGCAGAAAAGGCTTAAGGAAATGGTTATACAGAACGAGAAAAATCTGTCGACCATATTCAGCCTTGCAAATAAAGCTGAGGCTGCATCAAAGTCAAAGAGTGAATTTCTTGCTAACATGAGCCATGAAATCCGTACGCCGATGAATGCTATAATCGGTATGTCCGAGCTTGTTTTGCGAGAGGATTTGGAAAATGGCGTTTATGAAAATGTGAGCCAGATAAAACAAGCAGGTATGAACTTGCTTACAATCATTAATGATATACTTGACTTTTCAAAAATTGAATCGGGTAAGCTGGAGCTTGTACCTGTTGAATTTAATATAACATCGGTATTCAATGATGTATGTAACATTATCAGAACCAAAATAAGTGATAAGCTTATGTTTGTAGCGTATATTGACAGCAAGCTGCCGACAATGTTTTTCGGTGATGAAGTCCGTATTCGCCAGATTATGCTTAATCTTCTGACAAATGCAGCAAAATATACACATGAGGGTTATATTTCATTGTCTGTTACAGGCGAAATGCATGATGACTGCATGATTTTGAAAATTGTTGTATCAGATACAGGTATAGGTATAAAGAGTGAAGATTTACACTTACTATTTGAGAAATTCACCCAGTTTGATACAAAAAAGAATATGGGTATTGAAGGTACAGGTCTAGGACTTGCTATCACAAAAAATTTATGCACCCTGATGAATGGTGACATCAATGCTAGCAGTGAGTATGGAAAAGGCTCTGTATTCACAGTAACAGTGGCACTTGATGTAACAGATGAAACATATCTTGCGAAAGTTAATACTCCGGATTTAGAGAAATCACTTCTATATGAGATGCGTCCTGTATATGCAGAATCAATAGCAAGAACATTCGAGGATTTGGAAATACCGCTTAAAATTGCAAATAACTTACTTGATTTTGAAAACGAAATAAAGAGTGGTGGTTATAAAAATATTTTTGTACCACATTTTCTTTATGACGATGCTAAGGATGCAATTTTATTGATTAGTTCCAGCTCAAAATTGTTTTTGCTTTCGGAATTTGGTATATCATCAGGAGTGCAGGGTGTTCGTTCAATCGCAATGCCTGTAAGCTGTATTTCACTTGTAAATGCTCTGAATGATATTATGCCAACACAAAATGATACACGAAATGATTTGAGCGGATTTATAGCACCAAGCGCAAGAATTCTAATCGTTGATGATATCTCAACAAACCTTAAGGTTATGGAGGGATTGCTTTCACCATTGCAAATGAAGGTTGATACATGCCTTTCGGGAGAAGAAGCAATAAAAATGGTACAAAAATATCAATATGATATAGTTTTCATGGACCACATGATGCCGGGATTAGATGGTATTGAGGCAACCGAGGCAATAAGAGAGCTTGGGTCTGAATATGAGGCACTGACAGTAATTGCGCTGACAGCGAATGCAGTAAGTGGAATGAGAGAAATGTTCTTAAGTCATGGCTTTAACGATTTTCTTGCAAAGCCAGTTGAAATTGCAAAACTAAATGCTATTCTTGATTTGTGGATACCATACAAAAAGCGTATCAAGTCCATAAAAGCAAAAGAAAAGGTCGAGGATGTAAAAATAAACATTGATGGTGTAAATATAGCAGCAGGACTGCAGAATACAGGCGGAAGAATGGAGAATTACCTGATAACTCTTAATTATTTCTGTAAGGACGCCGATGCAAAGCTTTCACAAATACCAACAACCTTGAGTGACGGCAATGTAAAGCTATTCACAACTCATGTTCATGCTATGAAAAGTGCAGCAGCTAATATTGGCGCATCGGAACTCTCCGAAAAAGCCAAAGCACTTGAAATGGCAGGAAAAGAGGAGAATTACAGTTACATCAATAAATATACAGATCCGTTTTTGACAATGCTAAGTAATGTCAGGGATAATATTTTAAATGCACTGGGAAGCGAAAAAGGACAAGTGTCAGAACCGGATGACACCGATATTTCCGAGGTAATTTTACCAAAGCTCAAGTTACTTCGTGAGGCACTTGAAAATTATGATATTACGGTGATGGATGAAATTACAGGGGAGCTAAAGGAATATCGCAATAGTGATGTTTTTGAGAACATATCACAAAACATACTGCTGTCCGATTATGATAATGCGATTGCGCTTATTAATGAGTATATGGATGGAGTAAAAGCATAAAACTATTTAGGATACATGAGAAGAAATTCTTGTGTATCCTTTTTTTTATAAAACCTATTGACAAATATATCGGCAGCTGATATACTATATGTATCGGTAGACGATATAACGAAAGACGAAATAACGAAAGCCGAAGTATCGGCAGATGATATATTGAAAGGACGGAGATAATGTGGGTATAAATAACGATAACATAGCCTTAACGGAAGCGGTATATTACATTTTGCTTTCTCTGCATAAAGCATTGCATGGGTATGGAATAATGCAGAATGTTGAAGAGCTGTCATGCGGACGAGTAAAACTTGCTGCAGGAACATTGTATGGCGCATTAAATTCACTAGTGGAAAAGGGCTGGATAAAAGCCTTGGCAGGTACGCTTGACAGTCGTAAAAAGGAATATATAATAACTGATATTGGGCGAGTTGTAGTTGAGAATGAGCTTAAAAGATTAAAGGAACTTGTAGAGAATGGTGAGGTAATTTTAGGGGGTGGATTTCATTGAGAAAAGTTGTGCATAAGATGTTTTTTATATGGGATTTTGAAAATGAAGAACGTTGGATAAATGAAATGGCAGCTCATGGATATAATCTTGTGAGCGTAGGATTTGCACGTTATGAGTTTGAGGAGGGAAATCCAAATGAATATATATACCGTCTTGAAATGCTAAAACATTTTCCAAGTCACTATGAAAGTCAGGAATATATCCGCTTTGTAGAGGAAACAGGAGCAGAACACGTAGGCTCATTTAAGAATTGGGTATTCTTTCGTAAAAAGGCATCAGACGGAGAGTTTAATATGCATTCGGACATCGATTCAAAGGTAATGCATATAAATAAAATTATGAAATTAACATATTTTTGTGCGTTTTTATGCGGGTTGGGTTATCTGACAACCATAAGTTATTTAATTGCTTACCATGGCATAATACCACTTGAGGAGATAATACTTGCTTTTGGTTTCCCACTTGTAATGACAATTGCAATGTCAATATTTCTTGTGCGGGGATATATCAAGCTGTTAGGACTTAAAAAACGGCTTATAAATGAAAGAAACTTACACGAATAGGTGGTGTTTTATATGTCAAAAACAATATTTAAAGTGTTTTTCGCCTTTGATTACGAAAAGGAACAGCTATGGATAAACGAAATGTCATACAAGGGATATCAGCTAACAAGCGTTTTCCCTTTCTTCTATACATTTGAAGAAAATGCAGAAGATGATTATATATATTCACTTGATTTAAGCGATAAATGTTTATTATTTGATGATGCACCAAAGCTTAATGAAAACTGTATATTTATTGGTCATATTGGCAGATGGATATATACCAAAAAGAAAATAACAGACACAAATTCGTCTAATGCAATCAATATCAATTCTCAGATTGATACGCTAAAACAAGTACGTTTAATGCATTTGCCGCTTGCATTGTGCTTTATTTCTTTAATTCTATATTCTGCAAGACTGTTTGAAGAAAGTCCGTCAATTTCTACATTTATAATACTAACAATGATATTAACTCTAGATTTTATCGGCTGGTATGCAGTTATTAAAACGACATCAAGAATAAAACACCTGCAAAATCACTAAATAAATTATTGAAAGGGAAATATATATGAATGAAATTCTAAAGGTAACAGATCTGCATAAAACCTTTAAGTTGTCGAAAAAACAACAGCAGTTAAAACATTCCAAGGAAAGCGTAATTACAGCAGTAAATAAAATCAGTTTTTCCGCATATGAGGGGGAAGTGTTTGGACTGCTAGGACCAAACGGCGCAGGAAAAACCACAACAATGCGTATGCTTGCAACGCTGATAAATTGTGACTCAGGAGATGCATTGGTTGGCGGCAGCAGTATCGTTAAGAATGCAAATGATGTGCGTCATAAAATTGGTTTTTTAACCAATGAATTAAAGCTGGATGATTATTTTACTTCCAATTATCTGTTTGATTTTTTCTCGCAAATGCATGATATTCCAAAGGAAGTATGTGCTGAAAGAAAGAAAATGCTGTTTGAGAAATTCGGTATAGACAAATTTGCCGAAGTAAAAATTGGAAATTTATCACAAGGTATGAAACAGAAAGTTTCGCTTGTAATTTCAATTGTCCATGACCCTGATATAATAATTTTTGATGAGCCTACAAATGGTCTTGATGTTATTACAGCAAAGGTTGTAACAGATTTCCTTGTGGAATTAAAATCGCAGGGAAAAAGCATTATACTGTCAACACATATTTTTAGTCTGATTGAAAAAGTATGCGACAGAATTGGAATTATCATCGATGGACGCATGATAGCCTGTGATACAGTATCAGGTTTTTCAAAGGATAAATCATTAGAGGATGCATTCTTTGAACTTTATCATGAAACAACTGGCGAAACAATATAAAAGTGAGGTGAAATAACAATGAAAAGTAATGTATGGGCAATAATGAAAAAGGAATGTATTCGATTTTTCGGTGATAAAAGACTGTTGTTCACAGCCATTATCCTACCAGGGCTAATGATTTATATAATGTACAATCTGATGGGAAATCTCATGTCTAATTTTGACACAACACCCGAGGATTACACATATCAAATTCATGTTATTAATATGCCGCAGTCAATAAAAACAATAATATCACAGTCTGATTATGGATTTGATATTATAAATGAAAATATTAATGACCTAGAAAAAATAAAAACTCAGGTAAAGAATATGGAAACCGATTTACTAGTAGTATTCCCTGAAAATTTTGATGCACTTGTTGCCGAGTATGAAGTTTCAAGTGGAAAAACTGCACCAAATATACAGATATGGTCAAACTCAGCAAGAACAGAGTCGCTGACAGCAAACAGCACATTTTTATCAATTTTATATAGCTATGAAAATTCGCTGATAAACAAATTTGACATTAATGCAGTTACGGAAGAAACAATGGATGAGGGATATGAGCTTGCATCAAGCGAGGATATGTTCAACTCATATTTTGTATATATGCTGCCAATGCTGCTAATCATGTTTATCTGTGTAGGATGTCAGGCGATAACACCTGAGTCAATCGCAGGTGAAAAGGAGCGTGGAACACTTGGTACAATTCTTGTAACCCCTGCAAAACGGAGTGATATAGCACTTGCAAAAATATTCAGTGTCACAATATTCGGACTTTTAGGCGGTGCAGGAAGTTTCATAGGACTTATTTTATCACTTCCGAAAATCATGCAGCTGGATAACAGCGAAATGTTGAATTTCTATTCGATTAAGGACTATGCATTGATTTTTATTATATCGTTATCAACAGTGCTGGTTTTTGTATCAATACTGTCACTGCTTTCAGCATTTGCAAAATCAATCAAGGAAGCAACATCATATGCTATGCCTGTAATGCTAGTAAGTATAGTATGCGGATTTTCGAGTATGATAACAGGCGGCGTGGCGAAAGAATTTTACTATTACATGATACCTGTTTTCAACAGCGCACAATGTATGACAGCAATTTTCAAGCATGAGGCATCTGTGACAACAATTCTTATAACAACTGCCGCAAATATTGTATTTATGCTTATTTGCACATTTATATTGACAAGAATGTTTAACAGTGAAAAAATTATTTTTGACAAGTAATATCGTAAAAGCTGTTCTTTAAAGAGCAGCTTTTTTATATTAATATAATTATACAATATCTTTATAGTAACATACAATAACGTGATTATAATGCAAAACATAACAACTTATATCATGACAATTTTCACATTACCCTTGACAAAATTAACTTAATTTAATATAATTATTTTAAGTGTTAGAGAGTATAACAATAGATAGGATGGTTATAGAAAATGGGGAAAGTAACATTATCTGATATAGGGAAAAAAGTTGGCGTCAGCTCGGTAACGGTGCATAATGCATTGTCAGGTCACAAAGGCGTAAGTGATGATATGAGAAATGCAATACAGCAAGCAGCTGACGAGCTTGGATATGTAGTAAAATCATCATCAGGGCAAAAAAACAGCAAGGATACATATAATATTGGAATTATAATAGCAAGCAGATATATTGAAAGCAATATGCAGAGCTTTTACACAATGGTTTATCAGGAAACCTCGATAATTGCAACACAAAACAACTGCTCAACAATGCTAGAGATTTTGTCTGACGAATATGAAAAGAGCTGTATATTTCCTGAAATAGTAAAATCCAAAAAAGTTGATGGTATATTAATGCTTGGAATGGTAGACAGTCGTTATCTTAAAATGATTTGCAGCAATTCGGATATTCCAGTTGTATGTTTTGACTTTTACGATAAAAACACCGATTGTGATGCTGTTATAGCAGATAATTTTTATGGAATGTATAATATGACAAATCATCTTATTAATCATGGGCATAAAAAAATTTCGTTTATCGGCAATATTAATTCGAATTGCAGCATAGCCGACAGATATTTAGGGTATGTAAAATCCCTGATTGAAAATGGTATTGAAGTTAATAAGGACTGGCTGTTGAATGACAGAAATGAAATGCTGAAGCTAATTGATGATATTGAACTGCCATCAGTAATGCCAACAGCGTTTGCGTGCAATTGTGATGTTGTCGCAGGGAAACTGATTGCAAAGCTAAATAAGCTTGGAATAAGAGTACCGGAGGATATTTCTGTTGTTGGGTTTGATAATTTCATAGCAGACGGCATTTGCGACACAGCTATCACTACATACGAAATTGACATAAGAAAAATGGCTGATTTGGCACTAAAGAGAGTTATCGCCTGTATTCAAGGGATATATTATCAAAACAAAATTGAAATTGTTTCAGGACACATGGTTGAAAAAAATAGCGTGGAGTATGCTTATAAATAATGTCAGCAAAAAATGGATATCATCCGAATTTTTCGGTTGATATCCATTTTAAATTGCATAAATTTAATTTAGACTAGTAGTAAGACCATTGATACAAATGCTAGGATCATCAAGGTCGATGATAAGGCATCGTCTGCCGTTCATAACGGAAGTTCTGACCTTGTCGGTAGCATCCTTGCTGATATTGATAGTGATTTCAGGCGTTGAAACGACGGTTTTAGGCTCAACAAGATTAGCAGCAGTAAGACCTTGCTCGCCAACCTTAGCTTTAAATACAGCAGGAAGTCCCTCAAGTTTTTCGTTGGCAACACCAGATTCGGACAATATATTTTCAAGTCTGCCTGAATCAAGCACAGCCATTTCGGTATCATTTTTTGTGCTGTCAACAAGCTCCTTGATTTTCTCATTAATGCAGGTAATAACAGTATAGTCAAGGTCATCGCCAACAACATCGGTAAGTACTTCTTGGAAAGTTTCCTTTTCGGTATGAGATGACATAATAAACTCGCATCCAAGAACATCATTAACCATAGAAATGTTAGGCTTTTTTGTATTTTTTGTGTAGTACATAACCCTGTTAATATCAGAACTTCTGTCGCTGAAAACAGGATATAAAAAGCCGTCAGTCGGAGCACGGCTGATAACTAAATCCGTGTTAGTTTTCTTGATGATAGCACTTGATTCACTATCAAAAATCAACCCGTCATCACCAGTGTTAACAGGACAAACAGCAGCTACCAAAAAGTTAAATTCCTCCGCAGCACTGTCATAAGTATCATCATTTTTATCCTTTGTCATAATGCTGTATGAGCAGCAGCCAATCATAACAGAATATGCAGATTCATATTCGAGGTTGTTGATAACACGCATTAAAAGCTTGTCCGATGGTGTAACACGAACATCCTCGCCATCAGCATTTTTTTCGGTTGTTATAAGACTTTCGTCATCATCCTTCAAGCGTGATTTAAGTGCATTATAAAGTATCCACTGTGCACCGTCATCCTCATATTCGGCATTAGGAAAACCATATTCAATGAGAGCTTTTCCAACAGAACCAGTTAAAACCTTGCGAAGTGACTCCATGATAACAGAGCCTTCATCCTCAGGAATAAGCGAAAACAGCCTGCTAGACTTGTATTTCACGTTTTTTTCATGGTCTATGTATGCATTCAGCACATAATTAAGAGTAAAATAACCGCTTGTATCAGTAAAATTCTTTTTAAGCTCAGCAACTTCTTTTTTATTCATTTTTGATTACGCCTTTCATATAATTTACTATTATAATTATAACACATTTTGAAAAAAATGCAAAGGGTAATTTTCGTTTTTTATAATGAGTTTTGTTAGACTGCTGGCAAATGTCTTGTAATTAACTTTGAAATATGCTATAATTATTATACTAAAAGAGAGGAAAAATAAAAATGTCTGATAAAGTTTTTAAAATACCAGAGTATGAATATTTTGAAATGGGTGGAAATTACAGCGGATGTAAAAGGGGTACAAACAGAGATGATTTCAATTTCAGAATTTCGCCAAAGGGTGCAATAAAAATTCAAACATGGTATGATGTGAAATGCTTTGATAAGTCCATACTTGTGAATGAAACAGAATTTGAAGTAACCCGTGACGGCTACCATGCAGCGTGTGAATGGATTGAAAAGGAATATCATGAATGGGAAAAAGAGCATACTGTTCGTGACTCAGCACTCGGATATTTCTATGATGGTGACAAAGAGTAAAAAAATAATGTAAATTTATACAATAATTAATTATAATTGTATTGACTTTTGGGAATAAATATTGTATTATATTGAAAACATTCTTTATTAAAGAATGTAAAGGAAAGGATGGAATTTTTTATGGATGGTATTAAAAAATATGTCGCTGAATTTATCGGTACACTAACCCTCGTTTTCGTTGGATGCGGAAGTGCAATGGCACTTGGCTGTGATGCTAGTGGGGGACACTTGGCAGTTGCGCTTGCATTCGGACTTGCAATTGTTGCAACTGCATATGTTATCGGAAACATTTCCGGATGTCATATTAACCCAGCTGTTTCGCTTGCAGTTTTGCTTTGCAAAAAAATGTCTGTAACTGATTTTATTGGATATGTTGTAGCACAGGTTTTAGGTGCTGTTGCAGGTGCAGGACTTCTTAGAATGCTTGTAGGTTTTGGACTTGTTGACTTAACAGGCGGTCTTGGTTCAAATGGTGTTGCTAACCTTGGCGTTGCAGGTTCAATCGTTGTTGAGATTATCCTTACTTTCATTTTCATTTTCACTATTCTTGGTGTAACTTCTGACAGCTCAAAGGGCAGTGTTGCAGGTATTGTAATCGGCTTGACACTTGCTTTTGTACACATTATTGGTATTCCGCTAACAGGAACTTCTGTAAACCCAGCAAGAAGTATTGGCCCTGCACTTTTTGCAGGCGGTGATGCTCTTTCAAACGTATGGGTATTTATCGTAGGTCCCCTTGTTGGTGCTGCTATTGCAGCAGTTGTTTATCAGCTTCTTAACAAGAAAAAAGCATAATATCTTTATATGTAATTTCAAATCAGCCGCATGGATTTTCATGCGGCTGATTTTATATTTTTATATGATAAAGCAATACCTTGATACTAGATTACTGTAAAAATTATCCTATTAATTCCACAATTGAGATTATATGGCTATTATGGACAAAATAATGTGAAAAATGGGAGAAAAATTGTTGATTATCTTGAAATATTCTTGACAATTACGGTTTTAATGGTATAATGATATTAGACAATTGTGATAATATTTTGGTGTGGAAAGCTAGTGTAAACGTGAAAAATGCTCAAAAAGAGAAGAAGGGTGGTGTGAACCCATGCCAACATTTTTCACGCCTATTTGTAACTTACAGGCATGGGTATTTTTATGAAAGATAACGTAATAATAAATCAAATAAAAGATGAAACAGTAAAAATTTGTAACCCATTTAAAATATATTTGGTTTCTAATAAAACTAATTCAAAGGGTGAACTAACTTCGTTTAAAATATGTATCATTGTTGATGATATGTATGATGGATATAAACAGCTTGAATCGGACATTTTGATAAAAACTGACTGTCCTGTGCCGTTTGATGTAATTGTTTACACAATTAGTGAATGGAACAGCTGTGTTGAGGACGACTGCACATTTGCATACAGAGTTGAGAACTCGGGAGAATTGCTATATGAGCAGGGGTAACGGTCATACAACGGACAGTAAGCGTTTTTTTGACTGGATATTTTATGCCTATCAGGATTTACTATCCGCAAAAACTCTGATTGAAGATAAACGTCTATATGAGCCTGCTGTTTTCCATTGTCAGCAGGCTATCGAAAAAGCTTTAAAGGGTTATATGCTTTTTAAAACGCATAAGCTTTATGATGGTCATAACGTGACTTGGCTTTGTAAGCAAGCGGCGCTGATTGACAGCAGTTTTACTGAATGGATACCAAAAACCAGTGAGCTGAACAGGCTTTATATAGAAACAAGGTATCCTGCCGACATTCATTTCAATATTGAAGCGGCATTTGCATTTGATAATGTTGAATTGGCTGATAAGATTATGGACCATGTATGTGAGGTTATAAAATTTGATTATAACAGCTATCATAAACGATTAAAAAAGAAATAGAAATATAAAAAAGATTATGTGTGAACAAATAATTTAAAGAGAGAGGGAGGGATTTTATGAAAAAACGTCTTAATATCGGGCTTATGATAAGCCATTTGGACGACAGCTTTGGAAAGGCTGTTTGCAGGGGTGCAATAATCGGTGCAAAAGAAATAGATGCTAACCTTATTGTGCTGCCAGGGCGTTATATCAACGGTGTTTATGATGATACAAAACGTACCGAGTATGAGTATCAGTATAATACACTTTTTTCCTATGCAGACAAGGAAAGCATTGATGTTTTGCTTGTTCTTATAGGTGCTTTTGCGAGTTCTCTATCAACCGAGAAAAAGCAGGAATTTTTAAAACAGTATGATGGCATTCCGGTGATAACACTTGCAAGTGAAGTGCCTGGATATCCATATGTTTGTTTTGACAATACAAATGGTTTAAAGGAATGCATTGAGCATATTATTAAAGTGCATAACAGGAAACGCATTGGTTTTATCAGCGGTCCAAAAACTAATGGTGATGCTAATGAAAGACTTAATACATATAAAGAAACAATGATTGCGAACGGCTTTGAATATGATGAAAATCTTGTTGAATACGGAAGATTTTCTCCATACAGCCGCAATGTTGTTGAAACCTTGCTTAATAGAAATCCAGATTTGGACGGCTTGATTTTTGCAAATGATGCTATGGCTTTGGGAGCGTACGACGTTTTTGAGGAGCGTGGAATAAAAATTGGCGTTGATATTTCTGTTACAGGATTTGATGATATTAAGAACGCCTCAACTGTTTCACCGCCGCTTACTACTGTTCGTGCGGATGCATCTGAGCTTGGATATTCTGCTGTTATTGAATGTATGAAATATGCCGAAAGTGGTGAAATTTCAAGTCATTTCGTAAATTCGTCCATAACAACAAGAAAGTCATGCGGATGTCTTGCGAATAAAAAATCATCCGATAATACAAATGAGTTCAATAATATTGAATGTGTAAAGAATGCAAAGGCTGTTTCTGTTATCTGTGATTATCTTTTCGGTACATATAAATCCGGTGAGGAAGTTATCGCAATACGTTCCGGTGTATCGAAGCTTTTGAATAAGCTGTTTGAAAAGATTACAGCCGAGGATGATACATATATCTTGTCAGAAGAAACTGCTGATAATTTCAAGAAAAAATTCGAGGAATTCTTTGATGAGGAAGCGATTAAGTATATTGAGCATGAAAAAATCTGTGAGGTAATTAATTTTTTAAAAACCAGAATTTCATCAAGGCTTAAAAGTGAAAGTGAAAAATTTATACTTTGTGAAATGACTGAAGATTTATACAGGCGTATTACAGCAGTAATCATAAACTACAATTCACTTATACTTGATGAAATGGAATTTTTGCGCTGGCAGTCGAACTCTATTGCAAAGGATATGCTAATGTTCGATTCATATGATGATTCAAGCTATGGCTCTGTTACTGATAAGCTTGTTCGCCTGCATATGAACAGCAGTTATTTATATCTGTTCGAAAATACACTTTATCATTATAAGGATGACGAATTTGCACTTCCGCCTAATATTCTGCTTAAATCTTATCATAACAATGAAAAGGTTGAAGTGCTGCCGCCTGATGAACAGATAATTGGTATTCCATATATTTTCAATAACCGTTATATGCCTGACGACAGGCGTTATACCATGGTTGTATCCCCGATTTTTGTTAATGCAAGCTATTATGGCATTTTCGTATGCGAGCTTGAATATGAATATTTTTACTATATTAATTCATTGACAGCACAGCTTTGCGCAGCGATGAAAATTATCCGTCTTATTCAGGATAAGGAGGGTATCAGGCTTAAGCTTGAGGAGAGTTTAAATGAAATTCAGGAAAAGAATTTGCAGCTTGATGTTATGGCGAAAATCGATGAGCTGACTGGTGTTTATAACAGACGAGGTTTCTTTGTTCAAGCGAGCAGTATAATCTTCTCACCTATGAATGAGCATAAAAAAGCTATTGTTGTGTTTGGTGATGTCAATTATCTAAAGACTATTAACGACAAATTTGGTCATGAGGATGGAGATTTCGCTATCAAGAGTTCAGCATCAATACTTTGTGAATCATTCAGAAGCACCGATGTTATCGGAAGAATTGGCGGAGATGAATTTGCTGTTCTTGCACTTGTTGATGGCTATGGAGGGGTTGCTGAGGAAGAACGTGTTAAAAACCAAATTCGTGAGAGAATTTTAAAGGCAACAAATAACTTCAATGAGGCACATAACAAGCCTTATGTTTTGAATATCAGTATAGGTATTTATGAGTTCACTTGCAGTACTGAGGTCGATTTGCATGATATTTTGAGTAAGGCTGATGCTTTGCTTTATGAAGAAAAGGCACATAAACCACCGTTGTTCAGATGATATTTTTATGGGGATGCAATTGTGTCCCCATTTTTATTTTTTGATGATGATTGAAATAAATTTTTGAATATGTTATAATATAAGGTATACTACAAATAAAGGACTTAACTATATGAAAAAAATACTTGTTGGCATGAGTGGTGGAGTTGACAGCTCTGTTGCGGCACTTCTGCTTAAGCTTGATGGATATGATATAAGCGGCTGTACACTAAAGCTTTTTGACAGCGGAGATATAAATGAGGACAGCCTTACAAGAACTTGCTGTGCATTATCGGATGTTGAGGATGCAAGAAGTGTCTGCTATAAGCTTGGCGTTACGCATCATGTTTTTAATTTCAAGGACTTGTTCAGAGCAGAAGTTATGGATAGGTTTGCAAGTGGTTATATAAACGGTGAAACACCAAACCCATGCATTGAATGCAACAGATATATTAAGTTTGATAAAATGCTTTTGCGTGCAAGGGAGTTAGGTTTTGACGGCATTGCAACAGGACATTATGCAAAAACATTTTATGATGAAAAAACAGGACGGTATAATCTTGTGCGTCCAGCTGATAGAAAAAAAGACCAAACCTATGTGCTTTATAACATGACACAGGACCAGCTTGCACACACACTTTTTCCACTTTGGGACAGGGATAAGGAGGCTAACCGTCAGCTTGCAGAAGTGCATGGTCTTATAAATTCACGCAAGCCTGACAGTCAGGATATCTGCTTTGTACCGGATGGTGATTATGTCAGCTTCATTAAAAAACATACCGGCGAAAATTTTCCAGAAGGTAATTTTATTGATACTAACGGTAACGTTATTGGCAAGCATCAGGGTATAATTAATTATACGGTTGGTCAGCGTAAAGGACTTGGTATGGCTTTCGGCAAGCCTGTGTTTGTGTGCGATAAGGATATTATTAATAACACAGTTACGCTTGGCAACAGCGATTCACTTATGACAAGTATTTGCACAGCGGAGGATGTCAACCTTATATCAATACCTAAAATAGACGGTAAGATGCGTATCACCGCCAAAACACGATACAATATGACTGATATGGCTGGAACTTTGGAGCAGGTAGGGGACAGCTTAATTCGTGTTACTTTTGATGCACCGCAGCGTGCTGTCACAAAAGGACAGGCACTTGTGATTTATGATGGAGATATTGTTGTCGGCGGAGGAAAAATTATCTAATTTACAGCATATGAATATAGTATAGATTTAATATTGGAGGTAATTATCATGGCATTTAAGGAAATTAATATCAGTGAGTTAAGCTTTAACCCATTTGAAAAAATCAGCAAGGAATGGTTTCTTGTAACAGCAGGCGATGAAAACGGATATAACACAATGACTGCATCATGGGGATTTATGGGTGTTATGTGGGGTAAAAATACACTCACAACAGTTATCCGCCCGAGCAGATATACATTAGGGTTTATTGAGAAAAGTGATACATTTACAATCAGCTTTTTACCTGCTGAAAAACGTGCTGCATTAAATTTCTGCGGCTCACATTCGGGTCGTGACTGCGATAAAGCAAAAGAAGCGGAAATAAATCCTGTATTTATCGACGGAACTACAACCTTTGATGAATCAGAGCTTGTATTTATATGCCGTAAGGTATATTTTCAGGATATGGATAAAACATTTTTGGCTGACGACCTGAAAACTTGGTATAAAGAAGATGAACCTATGCATAAGCAGTTTATTGGTGAGATTGTTAAGGTTTATGTAAAGGAATAATTGTATATTTTACTGCTGTATGAGAGTATATTTTCATATGGCAGTTTTTTATTACAGAACTTAATCAATATGAATCCCCAACTCTATCAACATAAAAAGCAACCAAATGAAATTTTTCATTTGGTTGCTTTTGAATGGTCACATTATTTTTTGTCTAAACATGATGATATTTTAATAATCAAATCATTAATATCGATTGGTTTCATTACATGGTCATTCATTCCTGCTGCTTTGCATATCTCGACATCCTCTTTGAAAGCGTTGGCAGTTAATGCAATAATAGGTACAGAGCTAAATCCCCTTATAATCTTTGTTGCTTCAATACCGTCCATTACAGGCATTTGTATATCCATTAAAATTACATTATATTTATCAGGATTTTCTTTTAAGGCTTTTACTGCTTCCTCACCATTTTCAACACATTCAATTATAATTCCAGTATGTTCAAGCAAAGAAATCACAATTTCCTGATTTATATGATTATCCTCTGCAAATAGAATTCTGACTTTATCCAATGAATGAGTTTTAGGCAAAGAATTATCATAATTAATTGCTTTATTATCTATAATCTCATCAATAACCTTAAAAACTGCAGACCTAAACAATGGCTTTGGTAGAAATTTATTAATTCCTACTTTTGAAGCTTCCTTTTCGATAAAGCTCCACTCTGAAATTGAAATCATTATAACATTTATGCTGTCAGAAACAATCTCTTTGATAGCTTTAATAGTTTCAATACCATTTAAACCCTCCATCTGATAGTCAGTAAAAATAATGTTGTATATATTGTTCTGAGAAATGGAAAGCTTAACCTTTTCAATAGCCATTTCACCATCGATCACAGTATCACATGAAATGCCGAATTGCCCCATGATTTTATTAAAATATTTAAGTATTACTGGATCATCATCGATTACAAGAATATTCAGATTTTCATAAATTGACTTCTTATAATAAATATTATCTTTACTTTTATCTCGTTCGAGTATAACATTGAAATAAAAGCAGCTGCCTTTTCCCATTATACTGGTTACTCCTATTTCGCCGCCCATCATTTCAACGATTTTTTTCGAAATAGCAAGTCCTAAACCAGTACCGCCATATTTACGTGTGATGTCTGAATTAGCCTGCTCAAAGGATGAAAACAATTTTGGAATTTGTTCTTCTGAAATACCAATACCAGTATCAATAATCTCAACAAATATCTCTTCTTTATTATCTGATACTGCTTTTTGTTTAATATTAATTTGTATAGTTCCGCAGTCATTTGTAAATTTAATAGCATTAGATAAAATATTTGTAATAACCTGAGTAAGCCTTAGTTCATCTCCGATAAGATATTCCGTAATATCGGCATCCATGTTGACTACAAGGCTGATGTTTTTTTCTTCTGCTTTAACAGTGATAACATTACAAATGTTTTCAAGCATTTTCTCAAAGCTGAATGAATCATAATTAAGCTCCAGCTTATTAGCATCAATTTTTGACATATCAAGTATATCATTAATAAGTGCTAATAAATGCTTTGAGGCATCACTCACTTTATCAAAACAATATTTCATTTTTTCAATGTTATCGGCTTGTAACCCTATTTGAGTCATTCCAATAATTGCATTCATAGGTGTTCTGATTTCATGACTCATATTAGCAAGAAATTCGCTTTTAGCTTTTGCATTATTTTCTGCTGTTTGCTTTGCTGCTATCAAGTCAAATTCGTTTTGCTTGATGGTTGCAAGCATTTTCTTGTGCTCACGTAAGTCACGGGTAAAAGCAGCAATTCTATATCGTCCGTTATAATTAACTCTTGCAAGTGTAATTTCAGCAGGTATTTCATCACCCAGTAATGATTGATGCAGCCATTCACATGTGAATTTTCCATTCTCTAAAACATATTGCATCATATCATAAAATAATTCTTTTGAGCTTCTGTTGTTATTTTGATATTCAGGCGAAAATGCAAAAAAGTTATTTATAAATATATCCTTGTCTGCTATATCAAACATCTCACATACTGCATCATTACAATCAACTAAATTAAAATTTTCATCCCAGAAAGTAAAACAAATTGAAGTGGCATCAATCATGATTGTGTTACGTTCATTGGCTTCAAGCAATTCCTGCTTTGCCTTATACTCTGCTCTTAAATCACGTGCATATGCAATAATTCTGAAGGAGTTTTTATACATGATTTTTTTCATTGTAATTTCCACAGGACGAAATTCATTGTCGAGTGTATGGTGAACCCATTGGAAAACAACCTCACCATTTGTAATAGCTTTTTTAATATACTCAAAATACATCTCTCTGGACTTTTTGCCATTTGATTGTTCAGGTGGGTTCAGCATATAAAACTTCTCAATATATTCGCTCTTTGAACTAATTTTATAAAGCCTTAATGCAGCTTCATTGCAATCAACAACATTAATATTGTTATCCCAAATTGTACAAGCAAATGGACTGGCATCAAGCATGAGCATTGCCAGTGTTTCTGATTCTCTTAAATCGTCAGTCAACATACTGCCTGCTTTTGAGGCGTTTGAATCATTTAAAAACAAGTTTGAACTGTTATTTATAGTTTTTTCTGCATCTTTATAAACTTCTTCAAAAGCTCCTTCAACATTATTGTTTTCAAAATACAAAACTCCGATAATTTCATTTGAATTAATTATTGGCAGACACATAATAGATTTACATACATTTGCTTTAAAATATTCGTCCGCTTCAAATAGCTTTAAATCAGCTGATGAATTAATGATAACATTTTCTCCTGTACGACGGACATAGTTAAGTATACGGTATGGGAAATGTGTTTCATTATTATCAGTATCGGCGTAAAATGTATCAACTTCTGAATGGAGCTGTGATTTAATTATATACTCATCATTTTCTGTAAGCAAATAGTATAAGTGCTGAGCACCTGTATTCTCAAGCAGGGAATTCATTAAATCATTTGAGGAATCGTATTCAGATTTATAAGTATTTTTATTTTTGTGACCACTTGATATGCTGTCAGATGATGAGTCAGTTTCTGTGTGAGTATCACTACGAATAATATTATCTATCCATGACAATGAAAACAACTCTTCATATGTGGTTTTTATATGCAGAAGTTTACCGTCAGCACCCCAAATTGAATAGGTATGATAAGCATTTTGTAAATGTACAACAGCAGAATCATAACCCTTAATCTGCATAAAATATGGTACAGCAAGTTCAGAAAGCATAGCAATATATAGCTTTCTACTACTTTTCTTAGCTTGCCTTATTGCTTTGTTGTATAAGACAATCGCTTCGGAAACATTATTTTCCAAAGCTTTGATTTCAGCTTCAATAGTTGTATACATATGCAAAAAATTCATTGGAGCATCATCTGCACGTTCTCCTAGCCATTTCTGATTTTTCTCAAGTATAGCCAAAAGTTTTTCGTTTTCTTCTACTGGTAAATTTCCGTTTGATATTTTTTTGCAGATTGATAATGAATGAATAAAATTATGCTGTGCTTCAAGGTAAAAACACATTACATGTGACATAATTGGGACTGCTGATTCGGTTAGTTCAAATGCTGTTTCATAATCAGCAAATACAATTGCCGACAAAGCTCTTAGGGTGTAATAAAAACATAATGCCATGCCATTATTGCTGTTTCTATAAATAAATTGCTGTTCATCAAATTCTTCATCATTAAAGCTTCCCAAACTTGATGTTTTACCTTTCATTGCTCTATAAAGCTGCTTAAAACTGATAAAGCTTTCCATAGAATGATCGTTTCTTGTTTTGAAAGAAAAAGAAATTGCGATATCTGTTTCAAGTTTTAATTCATCAATATGCTGAGATGTTTCTAAAACTGCATTTAAAACAGGATAAAACGAGTAACAAGCACATTCAAAATCACCAGCTTTTAAATTACCCTTATAATCCTCTCGTGCATATGATATACAATTTTTATGATCCTCGACCCAATGTATATTCAACAAAGCAAAAGTGTGATAAATTCTTGCAAGCTCATGTTGATAATCATGTTCCTCAGCTCTTGACATACAATCCTTTAAAGCCGCATATGCACCACGATAATCATTTCTCATAACAATTAGGGTTAATCCAAGGTAACTATACAAATTCAATCCGCTTGCAGTATATCCGTGTTTTAATACAAGTCTTGCTCCGATAATACCTAACCAAAGGCTGACAGTAGGGTTGGTAAAAAAGCATGGAGCATAAATTCTATTGGCTATTTTATAAATTGCATCGAGTACTGGATCACTTGTCTCATCTACTGATAATAGTCCATTATAGCTTTCTTTCTGAATATCTGAATAATATTCATCAACTTCCTTATTTATCGCATCTTCTATATTCTGTTCTGGGAAAACGATACCATGCTTTTTAAGCATATAAAATGAAAGCTCAACAGCAGCAGAATATTGACCTCTGTTTGACAGGCTTACTGATTGCTCACAACAGTTTTCTGTTAAGTCGAGAAGATTATCTGTTAAGTGAACAAGCTCCTTATATATATAATCTGCTTCCTCATATTTTGCAAGATGACAAAGTATAAGATGATACATGCAATAAACATCAAGTTTGAATTTTGGATTTTCAATAAACAAATCCTGAAACTCATTTTTAATTTTCTGAGTAATTCGTAATGCTGTATCAAATGCTGTAAGCTGTATTGATAAATGAACTGAATTAAAAAGCAGATTAGCAACTTTAATTCTTTCTTCATTAGATTTTATATAAGACAATGCGTTTATATAATGATCGCTTAATGAAAGTATATGCTCTGAAGATGGTACTTGTTCTATATCCAAATTATCAGTGCTTTTTGCAATAGCATAATGTATTTGTGATTTTTTATCGTCAGATAGTATAGTATAATAAGCCTGTTGAAACCTGTCATGACAAAAATTAAATACTATTTTATTTTTTGCAATATTCTCAGTAGGTCTTATAATTTCTGCAGATACAGCAGGTTTTAAAAGCTCAATAACAGTTTCATGACTTTTTTTTGAAATCTGCACAAGCAAATCCAAATCAAAGATTTGACCGATACAAGCTCCAAATGAAAGCATTTGAGTTGTGTCCTCAGACATTACAGACATATTGCTTATAAGAAAGTCAACAACATTTTCATTAAGCTTTAGCTTTTCAAAATCTTCAATATCCCACTCGAACCTTTGCAGCAATGTAGAATAATTAATCAGATTTTTAGTATAACTATATCTCAAAAGTTCTTTAATATAAAATGGATTACCAAGTGTTTTTTCGTATATAACAGAGGCAAGCTTTAAACTATCAGAATACGTGCTTTTAAATGAATCAGAAATCATCCTTGCAATAGAATCAGTGGTTATACCCTTTAATTCAATACTGTGAATATTTCCTCCACACTGTGAAATTTTTTTCATTGTATGAATAAGCTGATGTGAATCATCAACCTCATTATCACGGTAACAAGAAATAATAAACAAACCGTTTATATTATCATTTACCAGTATTTCTTCAAATAATTCAAGCGTACCCATATCTGCGATATGAATGTCATCAATAAACAATGCTAAAGGATATTCAATAGATGAGACTACCGCAAAGAAATTTTGAAGTGCATTTTTAAAGCGTGCTTGTTCCTCAATAAGTGATAGTGAAGCTATTTCCTGACCTTTTCCTAAAATACGTTCAAGCTTTGGGATTTTATCAGTAAGCAGTATGCTATCCTGTGATAAAGCAGCTTGCAGCTTTTTTGTCCACACATTCAATGTATCTTCATTTTCAGAAAGGATATAATCACAAAACTGTTCAATTGCTCTAAAAAATGCATAATAAGGTGCATTTCGCTGATACTGATCAAATTTACCACTGATAAATATTCCATTTGTATCAGAAATTATATTTTGAATTTGATTTACTAGAGTTGTTTTTCCAGTACCTGAATAACCTCCAATTGTTACAAAGCATTTACCTTTAACTAAAAAATCATTGTAAATCTCAGTAAGCCTTGTAATTTCATCCTCACGACCATAAATCTTTTTGGATAATCCAAACTTATCAGAATAATCGCCTTTTCCTAAATCAAAATATTCTATATTATTTCCATTAAGCATAGACAAGCATTTATTTAAATCAAATATTATTCCATCAGCACTTGAGTATCTGTCTTCAGGCATTTTTGACATTAATTTTTCTATGATTGCAGAAATCATTTCAGGAATTTCAGGGTTAATCTGAATGGCTGTTGGCGGAGTTTTTGCCAGATGTGCATAAATTAATTCAGTTGGACTATCCGATTCAAATGGCAGTCTGCCACAAAGCATCTCATAAAATGTAACACCAAGTGAATAAAAATCAGTTCTAAAATCAATCGCTCTGTTCATTCTCTGAGTTTGTTCAGGTGCAATATACTTTATTGTACCTGTACTTAATGCGATATCTCTAGCTTTTTCATATTCAAATTCGGATGAATTAGAAAAATCGATTATCTTAATTGATTGTTTTTCCGAATCATATATAATATTTGTTGGTTTAATATCCTTATGTATAATACCTGTTTTGTGAATATCTGATATACCTTCAGTTATTTGTAAAGCAATATTCAAAAACTGTCTTACTGTTATTTTTTCAGAATAAATGTATTTTGAAAGGGTTGCGTTGCAGCAATAATCCACAATAAGAAAATAATTATCCCCATCTTCAATATAATCCAATGCCTTGCATACATATGGACTATTTATTTTTGAAGATAATTTATATTCGTTTTTTTGCTTTAATAATTTATGTTCATCATTATATAGACTTGAATTAATTGTTTTTATAACAACCATTTCATTTGTATCGTTATTCATAGCTTTATATACAATTGTGTTATATGAACTGTGTATTTTTTCGATAATACTATATTTTGAACCTATATTTATCATTATAAAGCACTCCTTTGAAGTATATATACTGCATTAATAGTAAATTATAACATATTAATATATGTTTTTCAACACTATAAAACTTAATAATCTTTATTTAATGTCTGCTGAACGATTCAAAAACGCTTGCACTTACAAAATAATTTTCATAGAAAGTCATTTTGTAAGCAGATATTTCTAAAAATACAACGCAGCTATTAACTTTTATTAAAATCTATGTACCTATGTTGCATATCTTTCCATATCTTTGCCACAAAATGTGGATGAAATGGGGATAATAAAAAATTGGCGTATCTCAATGCAAATTGTTGAGGATACACGAGGCAAAAACTAAAAAAGACACTAATGGCTTTGAAACGAGAGCAAATCCTCAAAGTAAAGAACTACATAGCTTTGATTCATTTGTATTTATGTATAGAAATCTTGGCGGGGTTAATGATAACATTAAGATTGAAATAAATTATTCGTTAAGAAGTCATATATTCGAGCCAAAACAAATAAAAATTGTTATTGATGTAATAGAAAACGAATTTACTGCATATTCTCTTGAACCAATTGAAAATTTTGCTGCTAAAATTAATGCATTATCATCAACGATAATCATTCTATTCAGTAAAATTGAGTGAATAAATAAAATAATGGATAGTTAACGGACAAATTGATTTTTTGAAAAAAGAAAATAGCCTCAAACCTCGTAAATAAAAGGTTTGAGACTATTTGTTTTGGTACGGGTGACAGGACTTGAATTTTAAAATACCATTTTTGTAAATTATCGCAACTTCGAGAAAAACGCCTATCTACGTGGTTTGAGGGCTGTTTGACGTGTTTGTCTTTTTCTAACTTTTCGTATGTTTTTGCACCAATAGCGGTCAAATAGCGGACAAGATTTCATTTGATATACCCCTGTAAATATGTCAAATACGAGGTCGATTTATTATGAATAGCATACTTAAAGAATTATATTACGGGAATATCCAACCTCATGAAAAAGCATTTAGGTGTTCTACTGAATATGATAAATTTATAAAACAACTCGTTTCGAATGAAGATGTTTTAAAGAAATATTTTAATGAACATGATGAATTATCAGATTTAGTTTTATCATTAGATAATATGATAAAGGCTCAATTAATTATATCGGATCTAACTGAAAGCGAACGTTTTATTGAAGGCTTTAAATTAGGAGCAAAATTTGCTTTTGAGATGTTTATGGTTGAAAATAGTGAGTATTTTATGAACATAATATAAGATTCCATAACGAACTGCTGATGCTATATCGGTAGTTCGTTTGCTTTAGGCTATTCTATATTACAGTTCTTTTTTATTTGCAAGCATATATTTTCTGCTCTTAAGTTCACCAGTATGAACTATTAGTTCATTTTTTACCATCGAAGCAAAAATTTTTCGTACGGACGAATCTCTTAACGATAATAATTCACAAGCAATTTTATTTGTAATATATGAATTATCGGCTAAATATTTCAATATTTCTGTTTGTCTTTCATTTAAAACAGTATCAGTATTTATCGATATTTTATCAGCATTTATCAGTATTTTATCAGTATTTATATCTTGAGCATCAACTAAAGGCACCTCAAGCTTAAACACATCATCCTCGAAAAGCACAGGCTCACCATTCGCATATAGCTTAGTATACTTATACAAATTACGCACACCAGAGCCAAGCTCATCAGCACGTCCAATGTTATTAAAGAAGTTTGCGATTATAGGATTTTTCGGATATGGAGTAAAGCTATCAGCTTGAATTCTGCCATAATGGTACGTCTTATTTGCATTTTCAGTCAGAATTTTATCCTTTTCAATAATCAGCTTTGCAGGAAAAGGACTTGAAAATTCTCTATGCATTAGAATATTACTAACTATTTCACGAGCTATAATTCCACGAACACTAATACGCTGAGTACCATCAAGAAAGAATTTATCGTCTGTATGACGGCAAATAAAATCAACAAGCTTGTCGTAGCTATCTAGTAAATTTGTGCGAATATCTTCTCTGTCATCATAACGATCAAGGTTATCCACACGATAAATTGCATCGGTTTTGTACGCTGGTAAGCATGATTTTATCGTTTCATCTTTACCAAAAAGCAAAACTGCAGCAAGATTAAAACCTTCTTTTCCACTTGCATAATCACGTTCATATAACCCAGCACTCTGGAAAATCTGCATATCATCCATCTGAATCCATGGGTGATTAGGATCCTTGCTTTTGGCAAGATTGCGAACGCGAGCCATCAATGACATATCAAGGTCGTCAATTTTCAAATATGGATAGAGCTTCTTTTCAGTAAAATCCGTTTGTTTTCTCATATAAAGCTCTGACATTTGTGTCGTTGATTTGCTTATATCAACATCAGCATCTTCAATACGGTCGTATGTGGTTTTGTTGCAAGTATGCACCTGTGAACTCTTTGGAACATACACATACAGAATGATTTTACCGTCAATTTCATATTCTTCTGCAGACAGAAATAATGTTGGTGAAATTTTCTGTGGATTATTAAGCATATTCGCAAAATTCTTCCGCATATCCTTAACACAATTCGGATTGATACCAATAATTTCACCATTATCATTAACACCCATGAAAAGATGTCCTCCAAAACGGTTGGAGAATGAGCATATTGTTGGATATACTTCTGTTGCTACTTCGTTTCTACATTCCTTAAATTCTATTGTAACACCTTCACCTTGTGATATGAGGTCGAGGAGTAATTCTGTTTTCATGGGTTCACCGTCCTTGTTGGATATTTATAAAATTACTATTTATTATTTTCTATCAACCATTTAAAGAAATTATTAGTAGCCTCATTTAGATCACTTTTATCAAATTGATTTTGTTCTAAATAGTTTTTAAGACTTCTATCAATTTGCGTTGTAATATTCTTTTTAATACGTTTCTTCTTTTCAATTTCTGATAATTCTTCGTAAATTTCTTCTTCAAATTCAGGTAAACTAACATTCTCAGTTGCTAATTTTTGCATACATTCGATTGCTTTTGTTTTTAGAATATTTAACTTTTCACCTTGATCTTCAGTTTTCTTTTTAGCTGAAGCGTAATTTGACAATGCATAACGGGTTTCATAAACTGTATTAACAAACTCAGCTATAAGTTCTAAAAACTCAATCGAATTATTATCGGTAACTTCAATGAATGTTCTTCTAGCATTAGCTGAAATATTTACTTTATCAGTTATATAAATCATTGCACCAACACCTTTTATGGACTGTAATTGACCATTTAGGGTATGTTTTAAATAACCGAAATTATCTAAACTCTGTAGTAATTCATTTTCATCACAAAGTAGCATGTTATCAATATATAATCTAATACCACTAAACGAGTTAGCTTTATCTATCATAATTTTATCATTTCTAAAAGCGTGAAAACCTATTGCATACTTAAAATTGTTTTTGCATAGATAGGTACGTAACATCTCTTTCTTAATTGGTCTTAACAATTTTTGATTATCATAAAATATATTACAGTACTTAATAGTTGGTAATGAATCATCCTTATTTTTATTTGTAGTTAATTCCTTAAACAGATCATCTTCTTTATCAGGATTATACAATTCGCTTCGAAAATCAATTGGTAAAAGCCATTGCAAGTTATCGATAAATTCATTATCCTCTATAATATTTTTAATAACATCAGTAATATCCTTTAATACAACTATAAAACCAGTATTTTGTTCCACTATTAAATCTAAATGTTTATCAATTGAGAATTCACTTAGATCATTAATATCTTTACATTCACTTATTTCATTAATTAATTCAGAAAAACCTAGTTCATTAAAATTGTCTTTGCGTTTTATTTCTTCGTATTTAGCACAGTTGATTGAGAATAACTGAAATTTATTATTCTTATAATCAACAATATTAATAAAAATAAGTTCTTTACAGTAAGGTACCCCGGATAATCTTCCAATACCCTTATATCCTAAGTTGCTCGTTTTAACTTTATTAGAATGACCTATTCTTTTCATTTTATCTTCAAATTGTTCATCCGCAATGCCAAAACCATTATCTAAAAAAAACAAATTTGAATCGTTTTTCCATATATGAATCTCACAATCAGTAAGATGGTTAGAGTTTTGCATAACAGAATCAACAGAATTCTGAACATACTCACGAAATATAACAATAGGGTTATCATATAATGATTCTGTAATAATACTCAATATTCCTGCTCCTACTTCACTATTATTCATAGTATCCTCCTTATATTATATCTCATATGATGTTTTATTATTACACCATTTTATTTTCCTTTATTTCATTTTCTAAAAAAATATATTTACTATAATTGCTAGTGTCAAACTCAAACAATCGTTTATTTTCCGCTATGTTACATTTTATTGCATCTTCATCAATATCACGAATTTTATAATCATCAATTGCCAAATTAACTTTTTGTCCTAAAAAGGCAAATGGTCTGATATAATATCGTTCGGATTTTTTGTTAACAAGTTGTTTATATTGTTCGTAATTTTTTATACTTGAATTTGTTTTTTCATCGATTACAATAATAGGATTTTTAGAAATACCATTTTCCATTAAATAAGCATGTATTACGCTATCTCCATAAAATTGATAATTTTCTTTTTTAAATAGAGATCCTTGTGCAATACCACCCCTAAAAAACACATCCTGTGACATTGCAAATAAATTAAAATGAGAAAATATCTCAATAAACTCCATTAAGAAATCAGTACGATCAGTATAGAAATATAAACTATCAGAAGTTTGACCTGCATAACAGCCTGTGCTCTTTCCCTTTTCCATAAATCGTGCGGAATTCATTAATTCAAAATAATAATTAAAAACGATTCTATATTTATCTGCTTTTGCTTCTTTTTCCGATATTTTTATATCTTCAAAGGTTTGTTTAAATCCAAGTACATCAATAAATGCAAAATAAACTTTTTCAATTTTTTTATAATCTAATTCATCACTAACAATTTTCATAGGTTCATCCATTTCAAAATCCAAGCATGGTACAGGATTTGTATATGCCATACTATCACCTCAATTTTTATTTTCAGCTATTTCACGTGTAATTTTATAATAAGATAAAACATCGTTGATATCAGTATCATTAATAACATTATAATCTCCATCTTTAAATTTGTTTAGAGAAACAATATCTTTAACAATTTTCAATTTTTCTGCTGAAAGATTACTAAATTTACTCCACCATTCATTTGCTAAGTCACTTTCATCATCATATCTATTTTTATACCTGTCAGCTAATTTTTTTCTAAGATTAGCATCATATTTACGTCTATATATGATAAATGTTTCAGGCATCCATAATAATTTATTAAACTCATCAATATCACTACCAAACGCTTCCTCAAAAAATGATTTTCCACGCCCAATTTTACCTTTTGTTGAATTCAATACAGCTTGTATTGCACGAATAAATTTTCTATTCCAATGCTCACCAATATAATTACGATTATAGAAATACTCAGGATCGTCTATTGGATGGTATTTCATTGGAAACGAATAAATTGTTACACCATGTTCTTCACATAAATCAACATTAATCTTCATTCTATAATATAATTCTTCTGGTGTATCCTTAAAATTATATAACAAATAATTTGATAAGTTAGTGATACCATTATCAGCAGCTAATTTAATAGCATTAATGTATGTATCTTTCATCGCATAATTATCGAATGCTATTCGTAATGGTTTAATATTTATCTCCGCTAGTTTTTTCATTTTTTCATTTGTAACTAATCTTGCATCGACACCTTGGTTAAAATCAATATATCTCATGCGAGGTCTTTTTTTATGCTTGTTATTATACAATGGCCTTACAAAATCATCAATTTCTAAAGCCTTTTCTGGAGTAGCAGTTTCAGGATATAACAATCCATTTTCTTCTCTTAATAAATAAAAATCACCTGCTGCTTCTTCAGACATACCCATAGATAGCTCATCGTATATTTTTACTATTTTTTTTAGGTAACCTCTTAAATTATATTGCTCATTTATGTTATTAATAGCAATCTCATATTCATTAGGTGGATTATAAGTTGCACCCTTACCAAAACCACATTCTTTTATTTCATCAATTATTTTATTAAAACAATTAGAAGCAAAAACATTATTATCCATTAACAACAAATCTTTTTGAGCACCAAACTTTTCATCTACATATTCTAACTGTTGTTTTAAACCTATATAATTCTTATACTCTGGTTCAAGACGAGAAACAGCACAAAATGAGCAATTTCTTGGACATCCTCTTGTCATATATCCGAAATAAGCATTATTTGCAGGAAATTTGTAATCAACTTCTTCTAATATAGAATAATCTAATGGAAGTTCATCAATTATATCAGTACTATCTTTATCAAGAACACCCGGTTTATCCAATAACCCAACATATGGTTCGATACCAGTTTCGGCAAAGACTCTTTCAGGGAGAATACTAGATGCAATTCCTCCAACGATTATTCGACCATTAGTTGCTTTGAATTTTTTTGCAAAGTTAATTGTGTCAATAGTTTTAGTCCAATAGAATGTGAATAGTGTTGTAACTCCTATTACATCAAATTTAGGAAAATCATGTTTTATATATCTAGTACGATATTTTTTTATTATATTTTCCATTTCACTATCTCTAAAATCAGGTATCAAATCTAGAGAAGTGTATTTTCCATATCTGATAAAATCAACAAGTTTTGAAAAGTGCTTACCTAATGACGAATCCTTTGCTTCACTGTAAAACTCTTCACATAATAGCTTTGCTGCAAGATCCTTTAAATCACCCTTATAAAATCTTACGTCATCTTTACGCTTCCGATAATATGTTGCTAATTTCATCAAACCCATTGGGGGATATTTATTCTTATAATTTGGTTCTATGAGTAATACTTTTCCCATTACAATTCTTCCTCGATATTTTTAATAATTTTATCAGCTGTTTTCTCGTCAGTTGAATTAAGTATGATATTGAATATTTTTGATATTAATTTTCTTTCATTGCGACTTAAACTAGATAATTTGTCTGTCCTGTGTTGTGTTTGTCCTCTGTTTGTTAATTGTTTTGATAGTGGCTTTTCTAAGTAGACTTCATCAATAGGTTTATGCTTTTCCTCTATTCTAGATATAATATTTGCAACTAAAATATTGTTATCTTTTATTGCTTGGTGTTTCTTTTTGTTGATGTCACTTTTGGCTTTTTCTGCTTCAATTTTCAACTTTTTACTTTCTTCTAAAGCTTTATTTAAATGCTCTTTATCGTTAAAGTAATTGTTTTTAGTTTTTTCTGATATATCGTTAATTTTATCTTCATAATTAGTAATTTTATTAAATGCACTATTTATTGCAGAACTATCATAATATATTTTTTTCAGTTCATTATTAAAATAATCTTTTAATTTTCTTTCAAATAAAAGCCTTGTGGAATTTTCGTTAAAATAGTCCCTTTGGGAATTCGGTATTAAATCTTTTGAAACAGCAAAAACTTCACCAATAAAATAATGATTTCCACGTTCTTCTTTAAATAATTTTTGTAATGCATCTTCATTGCCAATTTGTATATTTTCTTTTCGCAATCTTAAACCACGCATAGAACAGTCTTTAGCAATAATTGCTTTAAAATTAGATTCACCAATCCAAATCCAAGCTAAAAGATTGTTATCATCATCATAAAACGGTTTAAATGCGACATTATATATATCATCTTCACCTTTACTAGTTTTAAATTTAGTTTTATAATTTTTAAAAATAGGTTCTCCATCCAAGTTAATATTGTACTCATCGATATTAAGATTGTTATCCTTAGCATATTTATATATTTCTGTTCTATATATAAAACCATTACTATATGGTACAGGTGAAATAAATGATAAGTATTCCTTAATTTGTTTAAAATCTAACAAATCAGTATTTTCACTATTTATATTAACTAATTCGACTTTAAACCAGTGAGCATCAGTTTCGGTAGTTTGTTCAGTACTGAATTCATAAATGTTTTTTAATACTTCTGAAGCAGTTAATTTGATACCATTTTCACTTTGCGAAATTAATTCTCTCATTTTTTTAGCATCACAACGCATTACTGATATAACATTTTCACCTTTATATGTAGAAGTGAAAATCAGTTCACTACAATATGCAAGTCCACAAAGCCTACCAATGCCACGAAAACCTTTGTCTTCACCGATTTTTTTATCAGAATTTGCTATATTACCTAAAACATTTTGAAAATCATTTACACTTATACCAGTAGCATTATCTTCAATGGTCACAATACGTTTATCTTGGTTCAACCAAATATTTATTTCACCAGTATTATCGCTTAGAATACCACATTTTTCAGCTTTATCAATCTGATCACAAGCGTTTTGAATATACTCGCGATAAATAATCTTGGAATCTTGATACATACCAGTGGTTAAGTTTTCTAATATATTTGCACCAAAAATAAAATCGTCCATGCATTTACCCCTTACTTTTTAAATTGCTTATAAATCGGTTTCGGAAATTTAATTTTCAATAAAGACCTAAAAACTGGATTTTGTATTAGGTAATCACCTTGTTCTAGTCTTGTTAACATATTTTTATATGTATTAGGAAGGTTTGAATAATCTTTAGTTGAAGTTTCTATAGAATTTGTTCGTCCGTATGCATGAGTTGAACAGTTCCCAGTAACGCGTTGATGGATATTTGATCTAAATTGCTCTGCACCAAATAAAACAACACCTAAAGAACGACCTCTTTCAGTTACATCTAGCAATTCTCTAAGTATTGGTGATGTTTTAGGTGTATCTTTTGAAGCATATTTATTTAATTCATCTATAAAGATAATTATCCTTGATGGCGGATTTACCTTGTCTTCTCCATCATATTCCCCAAGTTTTAAATTATATATAGTTCTTACTGCATCACCAAACACAAATGCTTGTTTATCTTCTGGAAGTTTAGCGACATCAATAACGCATATGTCATTTTTGGATATATATTTTAATTCATCAGCTAGCCTACATTCATTTTTATGTGGATCAACTCTATTAGCAAAAATATCATCATTTTTTGTAGCTTTATTGATTATCCTTTTAAATTTTCTCCAACTTAGTACTGAAATCTCATTCGATACTCTTTGAGTGCCACGTGTTTGTGGTTGTGATTTTTGGGAGAGCTCATCAACAGTTTCTCTAAAATTATCCCAAGTAGTAACTTGCCCATTACCAAAGTCAGGATCTGTATCATCAATGATTTTACTGATGATTGCCTCCATTGTTTGTTGTGGATCATCTACATCTGAAAATAGCATCTCAAGACTTTCTTTATCATCTTGATATGAATATTTGAACTTTTTTAAAATGTTTTGATCTAAATAATCATTTACATAGTCTTGTTGTAAGTATGTATTTTGCTTTGGTGAATTAGGGCTTGAATATGGAATGTAATATGTTACATTCTTAAATGGTTCTGCTGATAATGATAATGATTTATATTCATCTAAAACGCGTTCTTTTTCAATTTTATCTTCATCCTCAAAATCATTAGGTTTATGGATTGCCATTAAATCTTTACCTTTTACATTAAAAATGACAAATGCAACGCTATCATCTGTTTCGTTGTTTTTGTTTATGTATTGTTCTTGAATAGCTTTTAATAAAAACATTGCATATGATGTCTTGGAAGCAAGACCTGAGATACCAGAAATATTTAAGTGAGCACCTTCGGGTCCTAAAATAAATTTAGAATTTAAACTAACAGGTAATGTTTTCATTTCATCAGTGCCAGCATACATTGTCAGATATCCACAAACTAATGGATTTTGAATTTTATCTAAACCCAATGCTTTAGTTATTTCAATTTCTGTTGCTAAATAAACGGGTTGATTATTATGAACGGGTGTATATAAATCTTTATCATTGAAAGAAACTGTTGCTTCAACATAATTCATACCAATGCGGAGGGTTGGTTCATCAACAGTTACATCACCAAAATCACTTGATATAAAATTCGTGAGAAAACTTTGGGCATCTGTTATATGTGAAATATTCTCTACAACACCATACGAATATGATCCATTAATATGTTTTACTTTTACTATGTCAAATGCATGTAATATCAGATTAGAACTTGTCCAAAAGTTGAATTTATCCATAGTTGTTGGCGATTTTTCAGTTGCTAGTACTCGCCCAATAAGCTTGTTACTCATATAAAATGTCCTCCTAAAATAAATGTAGAAAACTTTCTGCACTAATATATTTTGATTTTACAAATGTTTCGGTTAAATATATTGGATATAAATGATTCGCCCATCTTAAATCAGTGCCGTAACATACAGGATTTCTTTCATTAATAAGGTAAGCACTTAACATATCAACTATTGAACTTTCAATTCCATCATCTAATTCGTCTTGAGTTACTAGCATTTTTTCAACTTTTATAATACCATCAAATGGTGTACGAGTTCTGGTTTTATCACGTATTCTTATATACCATACTGCAAATTTGACATCTCCTAAATACGGTGATGTATAACAAGCCACTGGTGTTCTGTTATAAAGTGGTAAATCTGCAATAAAACCAGGATTAGGTTTTCCATTTATATCAACACAAATTTCAGGATTAAAACTCTTAGATACACCAAGTACCCAATTATAGTTATTCTTAAAAAGTTGATATTTACGTTTATCGGCTTTATCTTCTTTAGTAGGTTTATATTCTAATGAACCATCTTTAATTAAATAGTTATTTTGATTCAATTTACCTTCGCGTACCAATTCAGCAACCAAATCTTTTTCACGTTCGCACATTCTATCCTGAACACAAGCTGTACCTCTATCTTCGAATTTCTTATCGGTATTTTTAGCTGTTTTATATGGTAATATTGTAGAAAATTCAATACCTAATCGCTTTAGTTCAGAACACTCATTTAATTTTTTAGCTGTTGCAGTAAAAAAGCCTGTTTTTCCATCTGCATTTGCAATGTCTGGTAAAGATAAAACAAATTCTTGTTTAAATTTTTCAGGTACAATTTTCTTTTCCACTCTATGACAACATCCTACACCAATTTGACCAGCTATAACTGGATAAATAACACTTCGTCCACCTGATTGTAAATATGCAATGTCATCAACTTTAAAGACACGACGAGAACCATCAAGAAAATATGAAAGAAGTTGCTCATTACGTTCTGATAATTTCTTACTTAAATTTTCAAGTGGTATGTATTTACGATTGCTTTTATTTGTTTCTGCCGATTTTTCCCATACAATGGCTTGTTCACCATAATCAATAAACGGTCTTTCAGTATTATCAAGACCATATTTATGAGCCTTATAACTTTTACCACCTGTGGTCTCAGTTAATATTTTCATCACTCTATCTTTCATAATGTACTCCTACAAATTTGTAATGATAATCATATTGCAATATGGAATAAATCAGTTTATTCCAATTATAGTGCTTTATAAATCTACATACTATTACATTATACTGCATTTTAGTATATATTTCAATATATTTCTTAGAATTGCTTGAATATTTGTAATATTTGACTAAAATAAATAGATGAATTTTAAGTTAATAAAAATGATTATTTCTTTAGTGCACCAATAAATATAATTTTCTACTTTGTTTTGTTATATATTAAACACCAAATTGTATATTCAAGGTTGATTTTACTAAGTTTGAGTGATATAATGTTATAAACAAACGAAGGATTTATATATAAAGTGGTGATTACATGTCAAATTTAAGAAACAGCATATCCGAAATAATTGGAATAAAGCAAAACGATTTACTAGATAAAATCGAGTATAATATAATTGTATCTACAAAAGAAGATGGCTATACAAGACAGTATATAGAATTTGATTCATATGGTGATAAGGTTATCGCGTACCTGCTTATTCCTGATATTATAGGAAATAATCCTGCTGTGTTAATAAATCACCAACATAATAGTGAACGGCATTTAGGGAAAAGTGAGGTTTGTGGTTTGTCAGGAAATCCACTGCAAGCTTTTGGACCTGTCTTAGCACAAAAAGGATTTGTTGTGCTTGCTCCTGATTCGATATGCTTTGAAGAAAGACGAATTAACGGACATGGTACAACCCCACTGCCAAATGACAATGATTTTTTACAGCACTATAATGAGTTATGTTATCGTATTGTCAAGGGTGATAATCTAATGAGAAAAGTATTGCTCGATGCCATGAATTGTATTACATTATTATCAAATTTAGAATTCATTGATAACAAAAGAATTGGTACATTAGGTCATTCATATGGTGGAAATACCGCACTATTTTTAACTGCACTTGATGAACGAATAAGCTATAGCTGTGCTAGTGGAAGTGCATGTACATATAAAAATCGAATGATGAATAATGTGGGGATAGAAATGGCAAGCGTAATTCCGAATTTTTATCCACAATATGATATACAGGATTTAGTACGACTTATAGCACCAAGACGCTTGTTAATTGTATCTGCTAATAATGATAAGTATTCAAAGGATGCTGATTATATTGTCGAGCAGTCAAAATCTTCATATGAAAAATATAATGCTGCTAATAACCTGTGTCATATGAGATATTCAGGAGAACATGCTTTGACTAAAGAGAGATTTGAATTTATTACCGAATGGGTTATTGAAAATGGCATGAATAATTAGCAATATAATTTTATAATTAGGTGGTGTTTATAATGGCAGAATTAATGATATATAATACGAATATGCAAGATGATATAGAAGAATTTTATAAGAAAGTTTTTGAAGATTTAGGCTGGAAATTCGAACCAAATGGAAGGCATTTTGATATTGTTAATATTCCAAATGAATATATGAAAAATGGATGCTTTTGGTGTCTGTATGAAACTAATAAATTAATTGGTACAGTAGCTATTCGTATGATAGACTTTGAGAATAAAACAGCAGAACTCAAGCGTTTATATGTTTTGTCAGAAGAACAAGGTAAGGGATATGGCGATTTATTATTTGGAATTGCTGTAAAGTTTGCTAAAGATAATAAGTTTAATAAAATTTGTGCTGATACACGAAATGACAGAAATGCATCACAGCATTTAATGCGTAAATTTGGCTTTCATGAAGTGCCAAAATATAATAGTAATGATTTTGCTGAATTGTTTTTTGAGTTAGAATTACATTAATTTAAACATGGATACATATAACAATTTTTTAGGAGGTCATAATGGAAATAAAATATATCCCTAAAAATGAAATAACCGTAGTTCAACAAGATATGTTGAATGTTATAGAGAAAATTTGTTTTGGAATATCATCTGCTGAAATAATAGCAAATAAGGAAGCTTCACATCCATTTGGTGCAGTAGAATTAGGTGTGTTTTTACTTTTGGATGATGATAAGGTTGTAGGTAATGCTTTTCTTTATAAAAGACTTTCAGAATATGACGGACAAAATTATTACATTGGTGGTTTAGGTGGATTAGCTGTAATGCCTGAATATCGTGGAAAAGGTTATGCTCGTGAATTAACAGAAAAAACATTGAAAATGTCATATGAAATTGGTGTTGATGTTGCTTGTTTATTTATAAGCAGAGAGGAAACCTTATACAAATTTTATGAAAGTTTAGGATTTGCTTTTCTATATAGAGAAGCTTATTATATCAATTCATTAGGCAACGAACAAATTGAAAATGATGTTATGATAATGGGATTAAACGATATAGCATTAGCTGAAAAAATACTTACCACAAATCATAAATTTCATTATGGTAAAGAAGAAGGTTGTTGGTAATGCGGAGGTTACATAATGACAATACTGGAAACAAACAGGCTCATATTACGTGACTATAAAGAAACAGATTTGAACGATATGCATCGTCTTTGGTCAGATAAGGAAACCATGTATTATTTAGATGATATTTTATGTAACAGCATTGAAGATACAGAAAAATATCTGAAGAATAGTCTAACAAATTCAGACGGACACTATTTTTGTATTTGTGATGTTGAAACTGGAAAATTCATGGGTAGTATTGGCTACACAATTGTTGAAACTACGCCATTGGGTAAAATAGTTCATTTAGGATATATGCTGTTACCTGAATTCCATAAGCATGGATATATGCCTGAAGCTGCAAAAAAAGTTATTGAATTTGCTTTCACAAAAGATGATTGTATTCGCATTAATACAGGCTGCCATAAAGAAAATGATGCAAGCCGTAAGGTGTTAGAGAGGTCAGGTTTTAGAAAAGAAGGTGAACGGATTAAAGCAGTATATCATGATGGTGTTATGAAAGACCGATTAGAATTTGCAATTAACAAGGATGATTATATAATAGCATAGTATGACATGCTCAATATGAATTGCTCCTTTTTGTTTTATGGTTGATTTATTGTTACACAAAATTATAGAATGTGTGGTGTTAAAATGTTTTTGTATCATTATTACGAAAAAGATTTCGGTCCTTTTATAATGATCACATCACTTCCTATTGAAGATTCAATAAAAATTCTTACTGCTCAAAAAGCTGCTGGAAAATTTCATAATCCTGACATTGAGGGCTTTTTGAATAAGAGATATGAGCGAGATAAAAAATTACATGATTTATTTATTTCACATGGCGGTCAACCTAAAAGAAATAATCCGATTTATATGTTTCTTGGCGAACATCATCAATGGGAATCGGCTTATGAGAATCCTGCTGTTATAAAAATCCCACTTAATGAATTTGATCCATTGACGGTTTCTTTTACATATGGCGATTCCTTTGCGATACTAAATCCTAATTTATTCAGCACAGAGGAATATTGGAATAAAGTATATTTTGCAGATGAAATTTTAGAGGTTATTCAACGTCATGGATATCCTCCACATGTAGAATATGATTTTAAACGTGGAATTTATCCAACCGATAAACCTATCAACGATCATCTCAAATACGTGGAGGCTCACATTTGGGATGATGACATTTTAAAGAAATATTATTAGTTTTTAGATAGAATATATAAAGAGGGAATGCCATGCTTATAGAAATTCAAAAAATGCTTACTGACAAAGTAATCAACGAATTTGCCAAACGATATGATGTTCCTGATGGAATGTTAGTATCTTGTGGCAGCTTTGAAAGCTTTGTTTATTGTTTTGAAAATCAAGCAGGTGAATTTATTTTGAAAATAACGCACAGCAGTATAAAAGATAAACAGCAAATTGCTTCTGAGATTGAGTTTGTTGAGTATATGTATAGTAATGGTGTTCCAGTTTCAAACATTGTAAAGTCTAAACTTGGAAGAATGATTGAAGAAATAAAAGCTGATGATGGCTATTTTTATGCAAGGTGCTATGTCAAAGCCGAAGGAAACCGTCCTACTTATGAGCAGTGGAATACGGAGCTGTTTACCAAATGGGGACAAACTATGGGGAAAATGCATAAATTATCAAAGAATTTTAATCCAAGTCCAAATTTATATCGTCTACACTGGAATGAAAATGAACGTTTGAGAATTATTCCTCAAAGTCAACCCGAAATCGTACAGAGTGCAAATAAAATTATTTCTCACTTAAAATCATTACCACATTCGGTTAATGATTATGGGATTATTCATAATGATTTCCATCAAGGTAACTTTTTCATTAGTGGAAATAATTTAACTGTATTTGATTTTGATGATATGGAATATTCATGGTATATAAATGATATAGCTATGGTTTTATATTATGCTGTTTATCAAAATCCTTATAAAATTCTAGACACAAATTACCCTGAGCAATTTTTCAATAGTTTTATGGATGGATACAACAAAGAAAATCATATTGATAAATCATGGTATAAACAAATTCCATACTTTTTGAAACTTCGTCATATAATTTTGTATATCGCATATCGCCAATCCTTTGATTTGGATAATTTACAGAAAAATCAATCTGAACTATTATCAAGGTTATATAATGATATTATTGCAAATAAGGAACTGCTTGACTTATCGTTTTTGAAATGAAACCTATTCACACTTAGCAGTATTTGAATAGGATAATGTGATAAAAGCAAATTAGAATTCCACAAGTTTACTTGTGTTTAAAATAGATATTTTAAATTTAAGGAGATGATGTCTTATGAAAAATATACGCATCAATAATTACACACGGAGAGTGACTATATTTTAGCTCTCCGTAAATTAAGGAGAGTATTATGGATAAAAAAGTTACAATAGAAGAGTTGGATGTAAACAACTGGTTAAAAATCTGCGACCTATCTGTCAGTGATGAGCAAAAATCGTTTTTTTCAGTTCCCAATGTATATTGGATTGGTATTAGTCGATACGAACTAAAAAATAAACTCTTTGCTATAAAGGCTGATAATGACTATGTTGGTTTAGTAGGTGCTGGATTATATGAAGACGGTGTAGTTGGCGATATTGACCCACTAATGATAGATTATCATTATCAAGGTAAAGGTTATGGAAGAGCTGCTATGCTGTTAATAATTGCATATATGCGAGAAAATCTTGGCGTTCCGGCTGTCAATATTAGCTACCGAAAAGCAAACATAGGTGCAGAAAAGCTGTATGAATCACTTGGATTTAAAGTTTTTGGTGGAAATGAAACTAACACTTGGAGAACTCTTAATTTAACTAAAGAGTAACCTCGCAATATAGAACATAATTTGTAGTACACTTAATTCTAAATTAATAAACCTTAAATACGGAAGTTCATAATGAATTTCCGTATTTATTTATCTAACAAAAGTGTTCGGTTATTTCTGTCCAGTTTTCACGGATGGATTGTAGTTTACTCAATATTTTTTTCCTTTTCTTATTTTTATTGATTTATTTGGGGTGGAGTGGTATAATGAAAAAAACTTATTATAATAAAAAATACAATTGAAATATAAAAATTTATCCATATGGAATAGGTTTTATTGTACATAATTTATTACCCTAATCTTTACACAACCCACAGTTGAGATGTAATTTTCAAAACATAAACTAAGATACATTGTATCTCTATGTCATTTGTTGTATACTAATCATGTCAGCTGAACATGGTAAATGACGGTTTACCGAAAATAAATATTTAGGAGAATCTTTATATGGATACATATAAAATCGGTAAACAAATATCAATGCTTCGAAAAGAACATGGTTATACTCAAGAGAGCCTTGCAGAAATTTTAAATGTAAGTCCACAGGCAGTATCAAAATGGGAAAACGGACGTGCGTTACCCGAAACATCTCTGCTTCCGTCTTTAGCAAAAGCACTTGATACAAGCATTGATTCAATATTAACTAATAACAAAATTCAAATTCTATCCGCATTTTATGGTGATGGATTAGAGAGCTTCAATGTAACAAATCGTTTAAATAAGTTCATTCAAAATGATACGCTTGAAATTGAAGTAAGTACATTATCACTCGCTTGCCCCATAAATAATAATCATCCAAAGTATCTGATTGTAAAATATCAAACAGAACTTGGTGTGTTTTATACTTTTACTGAAAATGGTAAAACACTCGTTATCAATCCTAAAATTGAGGGTTATAATATAACTGATAAAGCAGAAATTATTGCAGCATCATATGGTACAGAAAAGTCATATTACAATGTTATTCAAAAAATCAAGCATTACAAGGTTTTTAACTGGAATGAATATCACGCTGATCATGTATCATTTCCTAGTGATCCGTCTAGCGACGATAAGGATTACCTCACTTTTGTTTATATGAATAATGATGGTATACATCTTGTAACCTGTGAAGAAGGTGAAAGCATTGCATATAATTCTGATAAAACAGAGCTTTTCAGAAGGCAAACGAGCAATGAATATTTTATACCTAATATTCCAATGATACCTGAATTCGGAAAAGGTATGGAATGTTCATGGGGTGCAGCTTTAACTACAGCTTTACAGGCTATGAATGTTAAAACAACATATGAGCAAGTTATGGGTGTTTCTGGTGCATGCTACAGACTTGCGTTTTGTTCACCTGGATGGGATTATAGTTCTGTTGACGGACTTGTTGCTTATGATTATGCAACTTCAGGATATAAAGCATTTGGATATACACCTGAATTTGCAAACAGGGTAGATAAAGAAAATCGTTCTGAAGTGCGTAAAAGGATGCTAAGTGATATTCGATGTAATATGCCTGTCCTCGCTATAAATCTGCGTGTTACTCATGAATGGGGTGTGATTTGCGGATATAAGGATGATGGAGCTGATTTATTCTGTCGTACAAAGTATGATACAGAAATTTTGAACAATCCTGATTTTAAACATGGTAGAGACAATCCATATGACTATCTTTTTGTGGACAACTGGCCTTTTCTTATCACTTATTTCAGCAACGAAACCATACCTCCCACAGATAAAGATAATTTAATAAATTCATTGAGGATTTTTATTGACTGTAGTGAACAAGAGATCAACCGTGGTTATCAATTGGGATTTAAAGCATATGAAACATGGTGCAGTGATTTGCTTGATGATACATGGTATGAGAATAATGATAATGAACAGTTTGCTCGACGTTTTTCAGTTAATCAATTCTGCACACTTGCTTTATATGATGCAAGAAAATCTGCATATGTATACCTTAACGGCAATAAGAATTTAATTGATGACAAGACAGATGAAATGAATTGTATTACAAATCTTTTCGAAAACATCTCCGAAAAAGCAAGTCAAATTCATATTATGCTTGACAGTGGCGAATATCTTGACGGTGAAAAAGCACGCAAATTCTGGACAAAAGAAATGCGTTCTAAACAAGCAGAATTGTTAGCAGAAATGCTTGAAGCTGAACACGAAGCAATTGTGATTGCTAAAAAAATTATTGAATTATAATAAAATATTATTACAATGATGTGGTATAATGAATTAAACAAATTTGAATTTGTAACGAAGAGAATTTATATAATGGACAGGAGAAACAATATGAAATTTAACGATTATTTCAAATCAGTTCCAGTACTTGAAACAGGTAGACTAATATTACACCCATTCAGCCGTGAGGATATGGATGAATATTTATCATTTGTTTTCACACCAGAAGTACAGCGTTACTTGGGCGGAGGATTACTTAGCTATGATAATGAAAAACATATCACCAATTGGCTGAATAACATTAACGGCAGACTGCTAAAATCTAAAACCGTTTTTACTTGGTGTGTTGAAAATAAAGCTGATGGGAAAGTAATTGGCAGAATCGACTTGGGGGGATTTATCAAAAAATCAACGGCAGAACTAGCTTATCATTTTTCAAAAGACTATTGGAATATGGGTTTTGCCAAAGAATCTATCGCAGAAGCAGTCCGGTTTGGTATTAAGGATTTAAAACTACATAGGATACAGGCCTTGGTTATGCCCGACAACATTTACTCTATCAAAGCCTTAAAAGGATTAGGTTTTACAGAAGAGGGACTTTTACATAAATATCCGTTCGGTAAAGAGTTCCATGATGCCGTCATGCTGGCAATTATAGAAGAACAGAATATAGGAGTCAACAATTAGGGAGGATAGAATGAATAAAGAATGTTTTGATAAAATTCCAAAAATTGAAACCGAAAGATTAATAATGCGAGCATTTAATGAAACAGATTTCCAAGAATACGTTACTTGGCATTGTGGTGATATTCTTTATTACATGAGAGGTATTCACTACATAAAAGAAGATGATATAGATGGATTTAAAAGATTTTTCTTTAAGAATGTACCAAGAATGCTTAAAACAAAAGAATCTATTATTTGGTGCATTGCTGAAAAAACTACAAACAGGAACATTGGTAAAATTGAATTGTGTAAATTTGATTTCAATGTCAACTGTGCAGAAATTGGGTATTGTTTGTCTAAAGAAGAACGTACAAAAGGATATATGACAGAAGCAGTCAACGCAATATTAAAATGGGGTTTTGAATCGCTTGAATTAAACAGGATATATTCACATGTTTGGGATGAAAATAAAGCATCTTCATCTGTATTGGAAAAATGCAATTTCAAGTTAGAAGGCTTGTTAAGAGAAAATGATTCAAATAATTTTACTTTTGATGGTCACGAAATAAAAGATACAAAAAAAGAAAAACTATTTGTTGAGCAAAAATCTTTTAAAAATGTGCGTGTATATGGACTATTAAAAAACGAGTACCAACGTACCAAATAAGCATAATGCACAGTACCTCTAATTCTAAATGAAAAATTCTAAAATACGTAAGTTCATAATGGGCTTCCGTTTTTTCTTGATTTGTCTGCAAGATTGAATTTTAAAGTTGTATGTGATATAATAGGATAAAACCTGCAATAAAAAATTACTACCGAGGTGATAAAATTGGCTGAACTTTGGGATATTCTCGATGTGAACGGCAATAAGACAGGACGCATAATAAAGCGTGGTAAACCTATGGCTGATGGTGATTATCATCTTTGTATATATGCATGGATAATGAATAGTAATGGAGAATTTCTTATCGTTAAACGCACATCTAACAAATCATTTCCTAACATGTGGGAATGTGTTGGTGGGAATGCTATTTCCGGTGATGATAGTTTGACGACTGCTTTAAAAGAAGTCAAAGAGGAAACTGGTATTACGCTTGAATCACAGAACGGACAAAGATTTAAACATCAACTACGGAAGTGTCCTTGCAACCATTGTCTAGCTGATATATGGCTGTTTCGACAAAATGTTGATATATCCACTATAACCCTTGCTCCTGATGAAACATGCGATGTAAAATGGGTAAGTCAAGCAGAAATAAACCGAATGGTTGAAGATGGTACATTTGTCACTTGGGATATGTTCACACGTATAGAAGAGTTGTTTGATTTTATTTGATATTGAAAATCTTATTAAAATATATTTGAGGAGGTTAACCTATGCCATATTTTCGTAAAATTGCCGGTGAGCATATCTATCTCTCGCCAATTGATGATAACGATGTCGATGTCCAGAAATATTTAAAATGGATGAACAATAAAGATGTTGCGATTAAATTCGGTCAATTTAACCAAGTTGTTTCATCAAAAACTGATTTGAAATGGATTTATGAGCCTGCAAATGATATGCAGAGATATGCTATTGTGCTTACCTCAGGTGATGAACTAATTGGTTCCATTAGCATACATAATATTGACCACCTTAATCGAAATGCTTTTATAGGGATTTTTATTGGTGACGATGAGTATAGAAACAAGGGATATGGTACTGAGTCGATAAAATTAATTCTTGAATACGGATTTAAAACTCTAAATCTTCATAATATCATGCTAACTGTACATGCTGACAATTATGCTGGCATCAACTGCTATAAAAAAGTTGGGTTTAAAGAAGTTGGTCGACTACCAGAGTGGATATTTAAAGAGGGGCAATACATTGACAAGCTTTATATGGGTGTAAAAGAAGATGAGTTTAGAGTATAATAGTATTTTATAATATAGTTATAATCCCACAAGGAAACTTGTGATAACATAGATATTTTACTTAAATTGGAGTGATGTTTTATGAAGAAACTAATCGCAAAACAAAATACTCAGAGAGTGATTAGCTTTTAACTCTCTGAAAAATTAAGGAGAGAATTATTATGGATATAACACAAGGATTGAAAATAACAACATTCCCTGTTGGTAATAAAACGGTTGACTGTTCATGTATAATAAAATGGGCTGAAACGTGGGATTGGGGAGTTGGCAAAATAGTTGCTAAACGTTTAGCTGATAATGAATTTAATGACTGGGAATCAATTGTTGTTTTAACTATTGATGATGAATATGCAGGATTTTGTATTCTTGAAAAGCGTGATGATTATGGAACAGATATTGACCCTGATTTCACACCATTCATAACTGCTGTATACATTGAACAAAAGTTTAGGGGATGTCATTTGAGTAAAATTTTACTTGAATCAGCCTCTAATTTTGCACTCTCACTTGGATTCAACGCAGTGTATCTAATCAGTAGTCAGCAAAACTTTTATGAGAAGTTTGGATTTGAAAAATTTGTTCAAACTGTGACATGTTTCGGTACAATAGAATCTGTATACAAAAAGAGTATACAATAAATATTTACAAGCTAAATCGAGAAAATCAAATAATAAAACAGAGCGTATATGCTGTAATTTGAACAGTATATACGCTTATTTTTACATATCCGTAAAATGTAAAAACTGCACTGCCCAAAATGTTAAATCACATTCGAAAGCATATTTACGTTTATAGTCTGGTTCTAGTCTGATATCACCATATGCGGTTGGGTATTCAATTTTTTTAGGTGAAGAACGTTTATTGTGTGGTATATCGAAATTCATTCGCAATATTCCATCATTATCTAAGGCGTTTTCAATATTAGTTATTGTTTCATTTATTACATGAACGTTTTTACCTACACCTAACATAGCTATTTCCGTCAGTAATCGGCGATATGTAATGATGTCAATTGTATCTGCATGAAATGGTCTGATAGGACTATTTCCCATATTTAACGGACATGGAACATAATATTTTGAACCAATTTTTACGTGTATAGGATTTGTACCCTGTAAAAATTCATTATAATGATTTAAGGCATCGGTCATTAACTGGATATTCTCAGGTGTACGCCATGAGTTTGTATATGCAAGTGCTTCAAGGTGATATTGACTAGGGAAACTTGTATTTTCATCAATATATGGGTAGTTGTATTTTGCTTTACCCTGACGTGATTTTGCAATTTCGTTAATTGAAGAAAGTGGTAATATGCTTTTGAACACCTCCAAAGATATATCTTGAAATGGTTTTACACACTCATCATCACCAAACCCAAGCATTGCCTGCATTGTATAAATTAACATCATCAAGCCAGAACCATTCCTTATTCCTAAAAAACGATTTTTATATCGGTTTGCTTCTGGTGGGATATATGAAAATTCTTTTTCCAAGGTTTTTTCATCACGCATTGCAGCAACAAAATTATTAACAATCGGATGTGTTTTCGGAATAGCATAATAAGACAGTAACCGAGCAGCACTTTCACTATCCTGTAAAGGTGTTTCATGCAGAACTTGTCCACGCCAGTTATCCCAGCTATGCATACCACTTCCAATATAACCATTTGGTTTTACATAGCTTTCAACTAATTTAAATTGTGGAGTTTGATATATTTTTGTGAGAAGCTGTTCTTCTTCTGCGTCGGTAATATCACAAAGTATTTCCTTTTTTAGTTTATACTGTATTATCGGTCCTGCATTTTCAAGCAGAAAATCAATAGATTTTTGTATATCCACAATGCACCCCCTTATATTCAAATTTATTTCTGTATCAATCATAACATTATATATTTCCAAAGTCAATAAATTTGACTTATCACAGTTAAAACCAAAGTCAATTGCTACAATAAAAGCATATCATATTTATGCAACCCTACAAACTTAATCAAAAACTCCCCATTTTTTCATGAACAATGAAAAAATGGGGAGTTTTTTGTCCTTCCTTATGAGAACATGTTACAAGCAGATATATCAATATGGAAAACAGCACAAATTGTTGTGATAATTACCAACAGAATACTGTATAAATTATCACTATATATGAGATTATACAAACTTTGAAAATGGGGTAGCCAAAATTGACTTTTAGTGTCCTATATATATGAGAGTTGTATAAAACATACATCATAACACAACAAATAAGCACTTGATTTATGCAAGATAGAGAATTTGAAAACAACTTTTTCAAATAGACTATAAAAAAGGCTGTTAAATGTCCTTATTAGTGAGGAGCAAAATATTTGAACAAGAAAATCAAGCATATTTACATGTGTTTTATGCAAATATCCAAAATTACGAGAAGGGGTCGCCAGAATTGCCAACAAATCTCCTTTACTTATGAGGGGATAAATATTATGCCTGTATCTGCACATACTCTCAAACAAATAAAAATGAAAGAAGGAACAACATCATGACAATCATTCAAAAGAAAAACATCATCTCAAAAGTGGAGGACCTACTCGACGAATTGTTGGAAACTGACGCAAACAATATTTGTACCAGCACATATGAAAAGGACGTAAACAATGTTTCTATCCCTGACAATAGGGTCGAAATGCTCACAATCAAGGAATGTGCCAATGTAGTGAAAGGACTATCTGAGCATACAATCAGACAGCTTGTTATACAAGATAAGTTGCCATACATCCGAACAGGACGAGGTAAGCGTGGTAAAATTCTTATATCAAAAACAGCATTATTAAACTATATTGTAGGTGTGGCATAAAAATACCGTCAGCGAATTTGCTGACGGTAGAGTAAAATTATGTTATGATTAACATTTTATCCCATAAGAAATAACAAGGCAATGAGCATTTATAGCAAAAGCATTCTCATGTGGAATTGACTGCAAATCTTTTGTTTTTAAAAGAGCTTCAAGATGTTCCTCATATTCATCATCATCAGATAATGGACTGTCAAATTCAACAAAATCGTTTATTCTTGAATTTACGTTAATGAGACCTAATTGCTGCATATAGATAGGAACTTTGATACCTAACTTATAATCTCTGCCACCGTTATTCAACTCATCATTCCACTGCTCCTGTAACAAAGCAAGTCTTTCAGCAGTATCTTGTTCAATAATATTGGTATAGAAACCTGTTTCTTCCATCATTCTATTTACTTCAATGCAAATTACCATTCCACCTGAAACAACAGAATTAACCATTTTATTAAGAACATCTTTTGAAGATGGAATATGTCTTAATACTGCTTGGCATATCGCTAAATCATAATGCTCATTTGGCACATAGCTTGTTAAATCAACATTAATGAACTTCGTTTTGTATGGTGAGTTTTCAAATACTCGCTTTGCTTCGGATAACAATGTTTCACCTATATCTAAGCCAGTATATGTACATCCCTCTGGAAGTAGTGGCAATAATTTCAATCCCAAATAACCATAGCCACAGCCAAAATCTATTATGTTAATCGGTTTATTAAATTTCCAAACTGACTTAACTAAAAACTCAAAGTAATCATCATTCCACATTTGTTTGCGAGTAGCTTTTAGATAATCAATTTGAGTGTCCCAAAAATATTTATCCATCTAAGTCCTCCGTCAAATCTATCCAATATCTTTTTGTTTCAATTTCATCTCCATCAACAAGCAAGGAATATTCAAAAACTCCACCGTTTTTTATAATAGTCTTTTCACTGGCGATATTATTCGCTTTACATGTGATCATTACCTTATCTAAACCATAATTCCTGCAGTTTATTAAATTAAGCCTAAGCATTTCAGTAGCATATCCTTTTTTTCTCTCGGAAGGTCGAACAGTATAACCCATATGACCACCCCATAGGCTTAAAATAGGCGAATTTAAGTTGTGGCGAAAGTCGATTATACCCACAATTTTATTATCAGAAAGACGAACAGCTATATAACAATTTGAGGTTACACGTCCCTCTGGGCAAGTTTCTTCATGCTCAAGGCTGTCTAAAAATTCTATCCATTCAGCCACAGTTGATTTATATTCGAGCATACTGCAACCAGCAAAGCTATCACGGTCATCTTGCTCTTGCAATTCATTACGGAATTTTATTATGTCTACTTCATAATCAAGATTAGGTTTGATTAAAATTATTTCATCCACAACGACACCACCAAATCAAATTTATTTTAATAATAAACGTAAAATTATTATAGTAAAACGTTATGCAACATACAAAACGAAAACCTTATTTTTCCATTTCAACATCAAGCACTTCAAGCAAATTGCTCACCGAATTTACTCCATCAGGAACTTTTTTGTTCACCCTGTTTAACCACAATGCATTAATTCCAAGTGCAGTTGCCCCATTGACATCACTGCTTAGTGAATCTCCAATATGCAACACTTCATTAGGTTTAAGTCCAGTATAGTTCAATGCTAATTCAAAAATTTCTTTGCGAGGTTTATATGATTTTGCATCTTCACTAGTAAAAATATACGCTGGATTTAAGTCATGGTATTCAATTGCTTTCAATACATCGGCTCTGTCAATGTTTGAAACAATATAGATTGGCACAGGGCAAGTTTTGAAAAATTCTTTTGCTTCTGCAAATATCGGTGGATACATCCAATGTTCAAACATCATGTTACAAAGTTCTACCCCATTAGCATTTGAATTAAAGTGGTTAATAGTATTTTCAAGTGATTTAAGTTCTAATTCTCTTTGAGTTTCAAAAAAGTTACCATATGATTTGTTAAATAACGCTTGAAATTCTAACCACCAAAATGAATCGATTTGAGATGTATTATCTGCTGTTCCAGTTTCATAAATGATGTTAGTTATTTTTTTGATTATTTCTCCGTCCTCATGAACAACTGTACCATAAAAATCTAAGAATATCGCTTTTATCATGACATCATCTCTTTCTTTTATTTATACTTAATAAGCTAATACTTCGATTAACCATCAACCCACCCCTGCCATTTAAGATTATCCGTAAATTCAAACTCTACAATTCCACCCCATTCAATATGAGCAGGATAACAAAATGCAGATAAAACAAGTCCATGTGTAATCACAGCAATCTTATTATATGAAAGATATTTTTTTAAGCAAGCATTAACTCTGTCAAACATATGTTGATATTCCTCATATTGTACAGGTGAATCAATTGGACATGTACCCTTATTTTTAGCAAACAATTTAAAATATTCTAACTTCATTTCCATGCTTGAAAATGTGTGGCTTAAATCAGGTAACCATTCATGCAAATCTGTTTCAACTTCAAGTGGGATATTGCAGTGCCTTGAAATTATCGCAGCTGTATGTAAAGCTCGAGTATATGGCGAAGATATAATAAGCTCGACATTTTCAAGTCGTTTATCATGTGCAGCAGCTAATGCTTTTTGTTTTCCAATTTGATTAAGTGGTGCCATATCAATTCCATGACCGATAAAATTTCGTTCTGTAACTTGAGTATAGTCAGGCTCGCAGTGACGTATAAAAATGATTTGCATAATAGTTCAACTCCTCATAAATTCAGCTTGATTTGTTAACTTAGTATAACACACTTCGAGCAATTTTTCAAGATTCATTTCAATCAATAGCAATATTCCAACAAAATAATTTTGTATGATGTGGGTACAAAATAAATTCAAACGAAAGGAACAACACCCATGAAAACAGAAATAACCCAAACGGCAATCGACTTCACAAAGTGGCTACTCGACCTAGTCACATGACTACTACATAAAAATACATGGCTACAGATAAAAACGCAAAAACGAGTTTTTGAGGTAGCCGTATACTATGGTTTTAGGTATGTGTAGCAAGCAGAGAAAGTATACATATACTTTCGGATTTTGAAAATTTTTAGTGGATACCCCTAAAAATTATATTTAACAGCAATTGCGTTAAATATCAAAACCATATATTTTAGGTTGCACCTAAGACCGCTAAATTAGAACTGGAGGAAAAATTATTGAGAAAATTCAAAGAAGTAAAACGCAAAGAAATCATATTCGATATGACCGAATGGAGCAAGGTTGAAAAACAAGCATCCGAACTATCCATGCAGACAAGTGAGTACATTCGTCGCATGGCTGTTGATGGAAAAATCATAAATCTTGATTTCAAAAATATCACACCTATGATAAATTCGCTGCGTTCTATCGGAACAAATATAAACCAAATTGCAAAAAAGGCAAATGAGATTAACAGTATTTATACTGAGGACGTTGAAAAGTTACGAGAGGAGTATGAGTGTATTTGCCATATCTTAAGTCAATTAGCATCCACAATTCCGTCAATCGCAGTATAGCCTACATATTAAATCCTGAGAAAACAGATGACCTGCTTTATACAGCATCACTCAATTGTGTGACAAATGCTAAGGACGCATATTTGAACATGAAGATGGTTTACGAACATTATTCAGGCAAAAAATTTAACGAGCCTTTGCCCGAAAAGGGAAAAGGTCACGTTAAAGCAATTCACTATATTCAAAGTTTTGATCCAAACGAGAACATCACTCCAGAGCTGGCTCATAAAATTGGCAAAGCATTTGCACGCAGAACTTTCGGTGATGACTGTCAAATTGTAATCGCAACTCATGTTGATAAGGAGCATATTCATAATCATTTTATACTAAATACTTATTCGCTTACAGGTGAAAAATTTAATGATAACCTTACTACTCGCAATAAAGTTCGTGAGTATTCAGACAGGACATGTCTTGCGTTTGGTATAAAATCTATTGTTCCTAATGAGAGCAAGAGTAAAAGTATAGCTTACAATGAGTGGTCGCATAAGAAGAAAGGTACATCGTGGAAACAGTTTATTCGTGATGAAATTGATATGCTTATCGGCTCAGTTAAGAATCTTGATGAACTGCTTTCTGAACTTGAACTAAAAGGATATGCAATTAAACGTGGTAAATATATTTCAGTTAAGGCAGATGGTCAACAAAGATTTTGTAGGCTTAAAACTCTAGGTGATGAGTATTCAGAAGATAATCTCATTGTCAGAATTGAAAATATTGTTTCAAGCAAACCAACTCGTGACATCAATGAACTCAACGAAATATTCTATGACAGGATTTATCAAGTCAATGAACTTACCCAGAGTAATCAGATTATTCCGAAAAAGTACAATAATAATTTGCCATACTCTATAACAAACGATATAACCGTTTACAAAATGGGTGAGTGCCTTACTTTAATAAATCGTGAGCATATTACTTCAATTGGTGAGCTTGAGGGTAAGATTGAATCTACAAAACTAGCGTATGAAAATGCTAGAGATGAACTGAATAAATTACGAAGTAACATCGAACAAATTGCAACTGTTATCGGACACTGTGAAAAGTATTTTGAACTTAAAACTAAGACTACGCTAACTCCTGCCGAAAATGTTGCATTTGAAATGTACAAGCAGACTGCCCTGCGTGTTCATATAGATGATGAATGTGATATTGAACATATTCGTGCATTGAAACAATCTCATGAAGAAAAAGTTATTGTCTTGTCAGAGCAGTTTAATCAATGCAAGAAATTGTATGATGCTTATACTAATGTTGCTAATACTTATTATGAAATTTCTAAGGGTGATTATATCTCAAGGCTTGTTGATGAATTTAAGAAAAAGCAGGAGGAAGAAAAGCAACAACAAAATATTGCCAAAAAAAAAGCTCATGGGCGATGAATTTCCGCCGAATTTCGTGACCTACTCTCGTATAAATATTTCTTGACTTTCACCTTGTAAAGTGATAAAATATAGATATACAGGGGTATGTCATAAAAACTAAAATATCTAAGGAGGATATTATTTATGGCTACCATTAGAAAAAGAGGAAACTCTTATCAGATAAGGGTTTCCGTCGGATATGATACAAAAGGTGCACACTTGGAACAAACTATGACATGGAAACCAAATGACAAAATGACACCAAAGCAGATTGAAAAGGAACTTAATCGTCAGGCAGTTATGTTCGAAGAAGCTTGCTTAAAAGGACAAGTTACTGCTCCAGTTAAATTTCAAGATTATGCTGAGGAATGGTTTAAGCAGTATGCTGAATTGAAACTAAAAGCTCTCACAATTCAAAATTATCACTGGTTAGAGAAAAGAGTGTATCAAGAATTTGGTCACATCCGTATGGATAAAATCACTCCACGTCACGTTCAGAAATTTATTACTGATTTAACAGAAGCTGAACGTAATGATAGAAATGGTGGTAAACTGTCTGCAAAAACTATAAAGCTACACCTTTCATTTATTTCAACTGTCTTTGACAATGCAGTAAAAATGCAGATTGTTTCATCCAATCCATGTAAAAATGTTACGTTACCTAAGATGGTTCAAAAGGAACGTGATATTTATACACTTGAAGAAACTCAAGAACTTATTAATTTACTTTTGCATGAAGAACCTGAGCATATGAATTTTGTCGTGTTCTTTTTACTAGCAATTTTCACTGGATTTCGCAGAGGTGAACTTTTGGGACTTGAATGGAAAGACTTTGATTTTGAATACAATACTGTTTCTGTTCGTAGAACTTCCAACGCAAAAACTGGAATAGGTGTTTTTACTGACACTCCTAAAACAAAAACCAGCAACCGTACATTAAAGCTTTCAGATGACATTATGGCAATAGTCCAGCGCTTTCGTGTGCATCAAAATGAAGAAAAAGTTAAACTCGGTTCAAAATGGATTGAAACAGACAGACTTTTTACAGCATGGCAAGGTTTACCTATGCACCCAAATACACCACATAAATACTTTCAGCGTTTTTGCGACCGTACTGGTATGAGATTTGTGTCATGTCATAATTGGAGGCACTTAAACGCTAGCTTACTTATTGCAAATGGTATTGATGTTAAGACTGTTCAGTCGTGCTTAGGTCACAGTACGCCAACGACGACACTTTCCATATATTGCCATGCATTTCAAACAGCACAAGCCAGAGCGATGGACGTCGTTTCAAACTGTTTTTCTCTAAAACTAGCTGATTAGTAAAATAGCGGTCAAGTAGCGGACAAACTAGGTTTTGAGCAAAATAAAATAGCCTCAAACCTCGTAAATAAAAGGTTTGAGACTATCTGTTTTGGTACGGGTGACAGGACTTGAACCTGCACGAATTAACATTAGAACCTAAATCTAACGCGTCTGCCAATTCCGCCACACCCGCATATTATGTTGTCGTTAAGTTCTCTTGTTCTTGACGACTTTAATATTATAGCATGTCCATGATAATATGTCAATAGGTTTTTTGCGATTTGTCATATTGCATAAAAACATTGTAGTTTAAATACTGAAATTAGTATTATATTTGTATGATAGATAAAATTTATAGACAATTTCGAATTAATATGATATAATAATAGGAATTGAATATCATATTCAATAATAAAATAAAAAGCGGAGGAACCTGTAATGGATACTATTATTCGACTACTGAAACAAAATGCAAGACTTAGCGTCAAGGAACTTGCCGCCATGACAGGAATAGCCGAAGCGGAGGTTGAGGCGAAAATCAAGGAATATGAACAGGATGGCACTATTGTTGGCTATTCTGCAATTGTAAACGATGATTTAGCTGATAAAGACAATGTTACTGCATTTATTGAAGTTAAGGTTACACCAAAGGCTGACTGCGGATTTGACGATATCGCAAAGACTATTATGATGTATGACGAGGTTGAAAGCCTTACATTAATGTCTGGTGCATTTGATTTAGCTGTAACAATCAGCGGTACTAATTATAAAGAGATTGCACTATTTGTTGCACAGCGCCTTTCAACAATTGACGGCGTATTATCAACTTCTACCCATTTCCTTTTGAAAAAATACAAAGACAAAGGTATTTTTATAGATGATGAGCAGCAGGACGAAAGGAGATTTGTTTCTCCATGATAGACTACGATAAGATATTATCCTCGAAATGCAAGGAACTAAAACCATCGGGGATTCGTAAATTTTTTGATATTGCAACAACTCTTGAGGGAGTTATTTCGCTCGGTGTTGGCGAACCTGATTTCCAAACACCATGGGCAATTCGTCATGCTGCTATAAACACACTCGAAAAGGGCAAAACGGTTTATACAGCTAATTCAGGGTTAATGGAACTTCGAACGGAGATAAGCAATTATCTTGATAGAAAAATTCGTGTGAAGTATGCACCTGAAAACGAAATTGTCGTTACTGTTGGCGGCTCTGAAGCTATTGATGCAGGATTAAGGGCACTTGTAAATGCAGGTGATGAAGTATTAGTCGTTGAGCCTAGCTTTGTATGTTATTCACCGCTTGTTACAATGGCAGATGGTGTTCCAGTTATAATTGAAACTCGTGTTGAAGATAATTTCCGTTTAACAGCTAAAGCACTAAAAGAAAAGATTACTGATAAGACAAAGCTTTTGATTTTGCCTTTTCCGAACAACCCAACTGGTGCTGTTATGGAAAAGCATGACCTTGAAGAAATTGCTGAGGTTATTCGTGGCACTGACATTATGATTATGTCTGATGAAATTTATTCTGAACTTACATACACTGGTAATCGACATATTTCAATTGCTGAAATTGATGGTATGAAAGAACGTACACTGCTTGTAAACGGCTTTTCTAAAGCATTTGCAATGACTGGATGGCGTTTAGGATACTTATGCGGACCACATCAAATTGTTGAACAGATACTTAAAATTCACCAGTATGCTATAATGTGCAGTCCGACAACATCGCAGTATGCAGCAATTGAGGGGCTTAAATCATGTGACAATGAAGTTGCAAAAATGGTGAATGAATATAACATTCGACGCAGATGGCTAGTTAATGCATTTAACGAAATTGGTCTTGAATGCTTTGAGCCGCAGGGTGCATTTTATGTGTTCCCTTGTATCAAATCGACTGGTCTTACAAGTCAGGAGTTTTGTGAGAAAATGTTGTATAATTATAAAGTTGCAGTTGTTCCTGGTGATGCATTTGGTGAATGTGGTGAGGGGTTTATACGAGTTTCCTATGCATATTCATTAAAGCATTTGATGGAGGCTGTTGACAGAATTAAGCTGTTTATTGACGAGTTAAAGAAATAAAAAATACTATAATTACATCCGAAAGAGCGTTATGTTTTTTCGGATGTTTTTAGAATATGGGGATATATTATTATGTTTAAATACAAAGCTAATGCAAAAATAAATCTCACACTTGATGTTACATCAAAGCGTGAGGATGGATATCATAATATCAGAACTGTTATGCAGTCAATTTCGCTTGCAGATTATGTTACAGTAACACCTAACGACAGCGAAAGAATAATGATACGCTGTTCAGATGAACGCATACCATGCGGTGAAAAAAACATCGCATATAAAGCAGCAGACACATTTTTTAATGAGTCAGGAATGTTTTTTGGGGTGCATATTGATATTGAAAAAAATATACCAAGTGAAGCAGGACTAGGCGGCGGAAGTGCTGATGCCGCCGCAGTTTTAACAGCTTTGAACTCACTTAGCGGCAATATATATAATACTAAAGAATTATGCCGTATCGGTGAAAAAATTGGTGCTGATGTGCCATTTTGCATTGTTGGTGGAACTTGTCTTTGTGAGGGTATTGGCGGTGAAATTAACCCTCTATCCAGCATACCTGATTGCGTTATTGTAATTGGAAAGGGTAAAAAAGGTATTTCAACAAAAGATGCATATTCTAAAATTGATGAGTGTGATTTAGGTGATAAATATGCCTTTGATATAAGCGTATTTGATAAGGATATATATGCAATAAGCAATGCCTGTTCCAATATTTTTGAAGAATGTGCTGACATTGACGAGATACATCAGATAAAGAAAATTATGCTAGAAAATAACGCCTTGTGTCCACATTTAAGCGGCAGCGGCTCGGCTGTTTATGGCATTTTCACAGATATAAAAGGTGCTGAAAAAGCTTGTGATACATTGCAAAAATCAGGATATTTTGGTGTTGTATGCAAACCTGAAAAAAAGGGGATAGTTCTTATATAATCAAGGGTTATCCCTAAGATAAGCTTTTATACCATTCATTATTATATCCCTAGCAATTATCGCTTTAGATTTATCGAGCGAAGGTGTATCTTCAAGAGGGTAGGGAAGTCCTAACTCATGATATTTTGTCTTACCCATATCATGATAAGGCAAAACATCAAGTGCCTTTAAATTCTTTAGTCTGCCGATAAAATAACCCAAATCATGCAAATGTTTTTCGTTATTTGTAATACCATCGACAACAACATGGCGTACCCAAATGGGTACGTTTTTTTTGTATAAATATTCTGCAAACTGAAGTATATTTTTATTAGAAAAACCAGTCAGCTTTGTATGCTCAGTATCGTCAATATGCTTGATATCAAGCATAACAAGGTCAGTATAAATCATAAGTTCATCAAACTGTTCAATAACGTCATTCTCATGCGAAAAGGTAACACCAGATGTATCAAGGCAAGTGTGAATACCTCGTTCTTTGGCAGATTTAAAAAGCTCTGTAACAAATTCTATCTGCATTAGTGGTTCTCCACCTGTTACAGTAATACCACCATTTTTAAGAAATTCTTTAACCTTATCATATTCATCAAGGATGTCCGAAACAGACATTTGAAGTCCAGTATCAAACTCCCAAGTATCAGGATTATGGCAATAAAGACAGCGCATTGGGCACCCTTGCATAAAGACAACAAAGCGTATATTTGGACCATCAACAGTGCCAAAGCTTTCGGTTGAATGAATATAGCCATTCATGAAAAATACCATCCTTAAAATGTTTTTGAAAATACCCATGACTAAAAATGTCATGGGTATTTGTTTAGAAAAGCAGTATACTAAATGAATATTTTAATAGTAAAACATATTATAAAAATTACATAGTAAAGCAAAGGATTAATTAAAATCAAAACGAATTTTTTCTTAAAATCCATTGATTTCTTGCTGTAAATCATAAATGAAATGATTAGTGCGATAATAGGTATGAATATAAAGATAAAAACTAGCAAGTAATGTGAATACGGTAAGTAATTAAAAAATAAGATAAAAGCTATAAATATCGCAGTAATGGAAAGAATTAATGTAGCTATAAATTTAGATGTGCTTTCTGATAAATCAATATCGTATTTATTGATTAATATCATGCTAATCAAACTCCCCACAAGCATAAAAATCATTGTTATACCTATATATATCCAATAACCATTATAGCTATGATTAATAATATATGATAAAAAGCTAGCTATAGATATAAAAGTATAAATACGTGGTAAATATATTAAGTTGTTTTTCTTACTCATATAATTAACTCCGTATGTTTAATCGTAATTTTCAACAAATATTACATAGACTGATGAAAAGTACGTTTTATAACATCATCCTGCTGTTCTTTTGTTAGTTTAATAAAGTTTACAGCATATCCTGAAACACGAATAGTAAGCTGTGGATATTTTTCTGGGTGTGCCTGTGCATCAAGCAAGGTTTCCTTTGTAAAAACGTTGACATTAAGGTGATGACCACCTTTTTCTACATATCCGTCAAGAAGTTCAATAAGGTTATTAACCTGCTGTTCGCTGATTTTATCTGACATTAATAGTTATCCTCCGTTTCATCAATTCCCTCATGTAATGTAGGCTCGTTACACGCCATAGCTTTTTTATTGTTGCATCCACAATCGGTGCAAATATATGTCTGCACAGTTATATCACCATCATCGTTATTTTCATCAGCAATGATATTGACATGCCCGCCGCCGTCTGACATGAGTTTATCAATAATATCAACTAATTCGCTTATTTTATCCTGTTCACTCATAAATATAACCATCCTTTTTGAGTTATGTATTGCTGACGGCAGTCAGGAATATATAACTCGCAATTTGAAAGATTTAGCTTTCAAATTTATTTACTTCCTCGCTGAGTTTATCGATATCGATATCGCCCATAAAGATTTTATCATCCTTACCTAAAGCGTCAGGGATAATTGAGAATGTGTTTGAAATACCATCCTGTGCGTGTTTAAATGGCAGTTTAGCAACAGATGCAAGCGATGCAGATGCACCATGAGTATCACGTCCATGCATAGGGTTTGCACCAGGGGCTAAAGGCTCTCCGATTTTACGTCCATCAGGAGTGTCACCAGTTTTTTGACCGTATACAACATTAGATGTGATAGTTAAAATTGACATTGTTGGAATGCCATCACGATAAGTATGGTGTGAACGGATTTTATCCATAAACGTTTTAACAATATCCTGTGCAATTGTATCAACACGGTCATCGTTATTGCCATACTTAGGAAAATCTCCCTCAATTTCATAATTTGTAATGATACCATCGTTATCACGAATACATTTAACCTTTGCATATTTAATAGCGGATAATGAATCGGCAACAACAGAAAGCCCTGCTATACCAGTTGCAAAATAACGCTTAACCTCACGGTCATGCAAGGACATCTGAAGCTTTTCATAGGAATATTTATCATGCATATAATGAATGACATTAAGAGTGTTAACATAAAGCTCAGCAAGCCAGTCAAGCATATCATTATATTTTTCCATAACATCGTTATAATCAAGATATTCTGTTGTCACAGGACGATACTTAGGTCCAACCTGAATTTTCAAACGTTCGTCAATACCACCGTTTATAGCATAAAGCAAGCACTTTGCAAGGTTTGCTCTTGCACCAAAAAACTGCATTTCCTTACCGACAACCATTGAGGATACACAGCAGGCAATTGCATAGTCATCACCATGTGTAACACGCATGAGGTCGTCATTTTCATATTGAATGGATGATGATTTTATAGACATTTCTGCGCAATATTCCTTGAATTTTCGAGGAAGCTTAGTAGACCATAGTACAGTTAAATTAGGTTCAGGAGATGTACCAAGATTATCAAGAGTATGCAAGTATCTGAATGAGTTTTTAGTAACCATATGCTGACCATTAACGCCGACACCGCCGATTGATTCAGTAACCCAAGTCGGATCGCCTGAGAAAAGGTCATTATATTCAGGTGTACGTGCAAACTTAACCATGCGAAGTTTCATGATGAAATGGTCGATAATTTCCTGTGCAGTGGTTTCTGTGATAAGACCCATTTTCAAATCACGTTCAATATAAATATCAAGAAAAGTTGATGTGCGTCCAAGGCTCATTGCAGCACCATTCTGCTCCTTAACAGCAGCCAAATAACCAAAATAAAGCCACTGAACTGCTTCCTTTGCATTACCAGCAGGACGAGAAATATCAAACCCATAAATATCGCCAAGCTCACGAAGTTCTTTAAGCGCCACAACTTGATCAGCAAGTTCCTCACGCAGACGAATATTTTCAGCAGTCATACGAACTAAAGCAGTGTCAATCTGATGCTGCTTGTCCTTAATAAGTCTGTCAACACCATAAAGCGCAACACGGCGATAGTCACCGATTATACGTCCACGTCCATAAGCATCAGGAAGTCCTGTGATAATAGCGGAACTTCTTGCAAGACGCATTTCAGGTGTATATGCATCAAAAACGCCCTGATTATGAGTTTTTCTATACTTAGTAAAAATTTCAACAACAGAAGGGTCAACCTCGTAGCCATTTTCACGGCAAGCTTGTTCAGCCATACGAATGCCGCCAAAAGGCTGCAATGAACGCTTAAAAGGCTTGTCAGTCTGAAGTCCAACAATTCTTTCTCTGTCTTTATCCAAATATCCAGCCTTATGAGAAGTTATTGTAGAAATAATTTTGGTGTCCATATCAAGAACACCGCCAGCTTCACGTTCCTTGCGTGAAAGCTCCATAACAGTTTTCCATAATTCATTGGTATCCTCAGTAGGAGGTGCTAAAAAAGAGTCATCTCCATCATAAGGAGTGTAGTTTTTTAAGATAAAATCACGTACATTAACAGAGCCATAGCTCCATCTGCCGAGATTAAATCCTGCCCATTCAGCAGGTAGTTGATCCATGGTAAAAAACCCCTCTCAAACATACATATTTTTGTTTTTATCCGTTATCTTAGTTATAAGTATACAACATTTAGTACAGATATTCAAGAGCAGACACCACATTTAGTATTAAATTATCATTTTACTTATATTTTTATAACATTTAACACTACATATTGTTTATCATGCTGAATTGATATAAATATAACAAAGCTATTGGTAAAAATATGTGGGAATGATTGTAAAGTGTGTTTTTATGGGAAATAATTTTATCGAAAATTATCTTTAATATATGACAAAAAAATCTTTTTTAATACTAACACACAATTGTTTTTATACTATTTTTTTATGCAATTCAACGGATATGTAAACTTGTAATGACTTTTTATCATACCATTTTTCATATAAAACTGATGACTTTTTTCTCTTTTAATATTACAGCAAACTTCAAGCTGTATACATTCATTTTCAATTGCAATTTCTTTTATGTGATTAAGCAGAATATTTCCAACACCGTTACCTTGAAAAGACTTCGTAACAATTAGCTCTTGAACTTCACCAATTTTATCGCAGTGATGAAGTAATTTTTGAATATGCAAGCTAGCAAAGCCTATAACAATTTCATTATCAATTGCTATAAAATAATAAACATTGCTATTATCTAAATTATCCTTATAAACTTTTGTAAATGACAATTTATCTAATTGATTATTCTCAAGCTCGCATAACAATTTATAAATATCATCTAAATGAATATGGGTTGCTGTGATAATTCTCATATTGGTTACCTTTCGTATTTGTATAGTATTAATTCTTATTAAATAAAACTTCTCAAACGGTAATAACATAATCAGCATTCGAAGCAGGTGAATACTCCTTTACATAATGCCTTTCAGTAAGGAAGTGTCGGTTTTTATATTTCATCGGAAATTGTACTTTTTCCTGCACCATTAAGACCGTCAATGCCAATAATAATTTTATCTTTATTATGTAGCAATGCTGTGATATGTTCTATTAATTCTAGTGTGTTCACATTATTCTCCGATCATAATTTGTTTAAATTCATTAGCTAATCTCGATTGCTTAGCAATCCCATCTTTATCCCATTCACCAAGCTTACTAATAATATATTCACAAGGAAAAATTTCGCATAATCCACAGAATTTAACATTATGGCTTTGACAGCATTCGAAAATTTTACAGCCATTCTCCCACATATGTACACATTTACCGCCGCTTTTTACACATCCCTCACATTCATTGTTATTGAAATGATTACATTCCGAACAATTTCCGCCACAAGGTGTAATTTTACTAAAATCTGTGGTGTTATTCATATCTTCTCCTCTATTCTATTACTCCCAATTTCAACCCAAGCAGGACGAAAACCAACATTAAGTGCAATATTCCATGAATGATAATTTGAAATACTTGTACCATAAAAGGGGATATCACCATGGCGTTCAATTTCATTTTTTAGGAGTGTAACCAGATATGCACCAACACCTTTTGAACGATATTCAGGCATTACATCAATTCCGATTTGAAGCCAGTGTGGGGCATCTTCCGAGCATCCAGCCATACCCATAATATTATCACTATCATATGCGCAAACAACAATTGTATCAGGACGCTCTGGCTGATAACTTTCACATATTGCATTAGGAAAACGCTTATCACCATAAAACTGATGTATATCCTTGCCATAAAACCATTTTACAGGATAATCCTTTGCGGGAACAGCAGGATTGACGGGCATAAACATATGATATGTCGGTGTTAATGTATATCCATAATTGCTTAGTTCTTTTTCAAGAGGTATAAGATTTGGCATTTCAAAAAGCCAGTGACCTGTTTTATTAAGTATAAATTCTTGTAAAAAAGGATGCAATATTTTGTCAGCAGTTAAAACTGCATTTCCGCCCAAAGTAACCATGTGAAAAAAGTATTTGTCGGGATTGTAAGCTCGTCTGCCAACGTTCAATTTGGATATAGTAAGTATATTTTCTGCTTTTGAAAAATCTTCTGGTGTACAATTATATTCAAGCGACAGAAGTTTATATAATTCATTTTGATATTTACTCATTAAATTTACCTCATATTTATATTAGTTCATTAATTAAGATTATATGTACCCTCATACTCCATAGACCTCATTTTGCAGCTGCCATCCAGCTTCTCAAATTCACCATAGCCAACAAAATGCAAACCACATTTTTCGATAACATGACCTGATGCTAGGTTTGGCTCACAATGTGATGAGAAAAACTTTTCTGCACCGAAATTTTCGTGTACATATTTCATCATACCTTTAGTGACCTCGGTAGCATATCCATTTCCCCAGCAGTCATATCGAAAATTATAGCCAAATCCCCATGTTTTAATTTTATCATTTTGCAAGCCTATATCACCGCTGCCAATAAGCTTGTTATCGGACTTTCTTACAAATCCGAAATTATATGTACTTGTATCAGTTTCAACAAATTTAAGCCAGTCAGCAACCTGTTCAACAGTTTGATATGCCATATAAACCATATATTTTGATACACGTTCATCACTTACCCATTTAAAAACATCATCAGCATCAGAAACTGTCAGAGGTCGAATAATAAACCGTTCTGTTTCTATTGTTATATTATGCATAGTTAATAACCTCCGTCAATTTTATTAGCATAATTATAACAGATATCTAATAATAAATCAACATGAAGTGTAAGAAATATGCTGAGATATGTATTATATCACTTAAATGCTTATTAAAAATTTATAAATACTGCAATTTGTGGCATAACTTATTCGTAGTTATTCTTTGTTATTCTTAAATTAAATAATGTCTTCTGAACAATTATGCAAAAAACAAAATTTTTCAGAACACATTATTTGCTTTTTTACTTCTTTTGAAATAATATATTTTTTAAAGAATTATAATAAATTATATATATGACATTAATCTGCAAAAAATATTATGATATTTTGCAAAATTACCAATATATATAGTTATATTAATATCAATATTATGCAAAATGTTGTATTGACATATATTTATCTATGTTGTATAATTGTATTACGGTGTTAATACAAGAGTACAGAATGTAAATTCTAGTTGCGCAGTAAGAAATTATTGGTTGCAGTTATTGACAAGCGTTAAAATTTAGTGTACTATATGAGATATAATATTGTAAGATTGAAAGGGAGAGTAATATGAAAAAGAGAGTTATAATTATTCCTGCTGTTATTGTAGTTGGAATTGCCGCTGTTGGAATTGCAGTGGCATCAATGGAGAGTGGAATTACAGGTGGCGCAGCCGATATCGCATATCTTGAAAAAAAGACGTTGCAAAATACTATATCTGTTACAGGAGCAGTTGAAAGCACAAACAATACAAAGGTGTTCTCATATTTGAATTATAATGTTGAGGCTGTAAATGTTGCTGTTGGAGATACTGTTAAAAAGGGTGATGTTTTATGCACACTTAATACAGATGAGCTTCAAAATCAGATTTTGCAGCAGCAGGCTGTTGTAGACAACGCAAATATTTCGTCGGGATATCAGCTTACAGATGCAGAAAAAAATTATCAGGATGCACTTGATAAATTGAATGCAGGAACAAATTCACAGATAGTATCATCAAAGCAGGCACTTGATAATGCAAAGCTTGCGCTTGATATTGCACAGAATAATTATGATAATGCTGTGAATGGCACAAACACTGATTCAGACACACAAATTCGTACTGCAGAGCTTGCTTTAAACAATGCGGAGGAAAGCGTTAAGTATAACAAGAATAATTACGAAAATGTTAAATCGGAAGTTTCAGCAGAGGATTATTATACAATAAGAGAGCTGAAACAAACATATGAAGATGCAAAAAAGCAATATAGCGATTATCCTAACTCTCCAGATAGAAACAAAGATGTTGATAAAGCTTACCAAGACAGCAAGACTGCATATGAAAAAGCAAAAAAAGATATTGATGATCAAAATAAAGCAAAGCTTGATGCAGCATATCAGGCACTTCAGACAGCAGAACAAACTCTTGAAAATGCAAAGCTATCACTTGAAACAGCGAAAAATTCATCTGCGACTTCAGATAAAAATAATGCAAATACGATTAAGGATTATAAAAATCAATTGACTAATGCACAGCTTACATATGAAAATGCAAAGAACAGCTATAACCTAGTATTAAAAGAAGCAGAGGCAAGCGTTTCATCCTTAAGGGCAGCTGCTGACAAAGAAAGAACACTTTCTGGTAATAACGACTCTCAGCTTATTCTGCTTGAAAGCTATAAGTCAAAGCTTGATTATGCTGTAATCACTGCACCCTGTGATGGCACTGTTACTGCTGTTAATGCTGTTGAGGGAAGTGTTCCGACTGGCGAGCTTTTCGTGATTGAAGACACCGAAAGCTTGAAAGTTATCGCATCTGTATCAGAATATGACATCACTTCAATTGAACTTGGTATGCCAATTATTATCAAGTCTGATGCTGTAAAAGGTACAGAATATGAGGGCGCAATTTCAAAAATATCTCCGACAGCTATGAAAAATACAAATGGCAATGCAACATTTGAAATCGAGGTTACAGTTCTTTCACAGAATACTAATCTTAGAATCGGTATGACTGCAAAGCTTAATATAATCACAGAAAAAACCGAGGATGTTTTTGCGGTAATGTATGACTTAATATCAGTTGATAAAGACGGTAATGACATTATTTATACCGCTGAAAAGACTGACACAGGTTATACAGCAAAGGCTGTAAATGTAACTATTGGCATGGAAACAGACTTTGAGGCTGAAATATCTTCAAGCGAGCTAAAAGAGGGTATGATTGTTATTAAACAGCCTGATATGGTTACTGACGGCGGTACAGTTGTCATTGATGAAGCATCCGATACTGATGAAAAGTAAGTGGGTGTTAATAAATGAGTAATGCAAATCGTTCTCTTATTGAGATGACATCTATATATAAAAGGTTTTACATTGGCACACCTAATGAACTTGAAATTTTACATGGTCTTAGCTTTGATATTAAAGACGGTGAGTTTGTATCTATCGTTGGTGCATCAGGTTCAGGTAAATCAACGCTGATGAACATTATTGGCGCACTTGATAAAGCCACAGAGGGTGATTATTACCTTGATGGCACGAATATTTCAACGCTTAGTGACAAGGAGCTTTCGGCTATACGAAATAAAAAAATAGGTTTTGTTTTTCAGACATTTAATCTGATAGCAAGAACATCAGCACAGAAAAATGTTGAGCTTCCAATGCTTTATGCAGGTATTCCTGCAAAGGAAAGAACTAAGCGTGCAAAAGAACTTATGGAGCTTGTTGAAATGAGTGACAGAGCAGGCCATATGCCGAATGAGCTTTCGGGCGGACAAAAACAGCGTATAGCGATTGCTCGTGCGATGGTTAATAATCCATCGATAATTTTAGCGGATGAGCCAACTGGTGCCTTAGACAGCAAGACAGGACGCTTGGTTATGGATATTTTCCATAAGCTGAATAAGGAGCAGAAAAAGACTATCATTTTGATTACACATAATCATGAGCTAGCGGAAGAAACTGACCGTATTATAACACTTTCAGATGGATGTATAATAAGTGATGAAAGAACAAACAGAGCATCATCTGACAAAAAGGAGGAGCATGAAAATGAACTTTAAGGAAAATGTACTCCTTGCATTATCAGGACTAAAGGCAAATAAAATGCGTGCGTTTTTGACCATGCTCGGTATTATTATCGGTATCAGCTCGGTTATCATGATAACAACAATGGGTTCAATAGTTGAAAAAGGACTTGCTGGAGTTGTATCAGACTTGGGTGTCAGCAATTTAATTGAAATTTATATAAGTCAAAAAAATGATGCATCAAGGTCATGGATTGAAACGTCTGATATGCTTAATGATGACAAGGTAAATATTATCATGCAAAAGTTTGCTGATGAGATTGATTATGTTGCTTTTCAGGAGCAAGTTGGCGGTGGTATGATGCGTCATAAGCGTGAAGATATAAGCATGACGGTTATTGGTTATAATCCTGATTATATTAAGCTTTTCAATTCGGACTTACTTAACGGAAGATACCTTAATGATAAGGATTTGCAAAACGAAAAAAATGTTTGTGTTATCCCTGATGATTTGGCAATTAAGGTTTTCGGTTCATCATCAAATGCTGTCGGACAAATTTTACCGATAACAATTATGGGTGTTGAAAGAGAATTTGGAATAATTGGTGTTTATAAGTATAAGCAGTCTATGTTCGGCGGAGTTTTTTCAGCCAATTATGATATCCATATCCCACTTACCACAGCAAGAAAACTAAACAATTCAGATGCTGAATATTATTATGTTGATTTTGTTGCCAAGGATGGTGTTGATGTGCCAAAGCTGTCTGAAAAAATGACAGAATACATAAATAATACTTTTTATAAAGACAATGATTCATTTGAAATCTATGGCTATACAATGGTTGAACAGTTATCCTCAATAAGCGGTTATATCACGATTATTCAAGCGGTACTTTCAATTATTGCAGGTATATCACTGCTTGTTGGCGGTATTGGCGTTATGAACATTATGCTTGTTTCCGTTACAGAGCGTACACGTGAAATTGGTGTCAGAAAAGCACTTGGTGCACCTAATTCAGCTATACGCATACAGTTTATCGTTGAGTCGATTATCATATGTGCAATTGGCGGATTAATCGGAATTGTTTCCGGTGTACTGTTAGGAAACTTAGGCGGACTACTGCTTAAGGTAACAGCTGTGCCATCCGTTGGAGCGATAATAATTGCCGTTACATTTTCAATGGCAATTGGTGTTTTCTTTGGTTATTATCCTGCTAACCGTGCTGCAAAGCTTGATCCGATTGAAGCTTTGCGTTACGAATAATATTTTTAATGGGACTGTTTAATAATATAAACCGTCTCATTAATTTTTATGCAAATTATATATATTTTTCTTGTATTTTCGCTTGTAAATTGTGTTATAGTATGGTATAATATTTATATTCATATTTTAGATAGCATAAATTATTTTGAGCGAAATGAGATGATATTAATGGCTGATTATGTACTTATTACCGATACTGCATCGGACTTGGATGCTAAATACTGTCATGACAATAAAGTTGAGATGGTTAACTTGACTTTTTCTGTTGATGAAACTGAATATAAGTCACTGGAAGAATTGCCTATCAAGGATTTTTATGATTTTATGCGTAAGGGTCATATGACAAGGACATCGCAGGTTGCAATGGATGTATTTATCATTGAGTTTACAAGGTATCTGATGAAAGGTCAGGATATCCTTTATATTGCTTTTTCTTCAAATTTAAGCGGTACATACAGTGCTGCAAAGTATGTTGCTGATCAGCTTTCGGAGAAGTTCCCAGAGAGAAAAATTCATATTGTTGACAGCTTGTGTGCATCTCTTGGGCAAGGACTTCTTGTGATGCACGCTATTGAGAAGAAAAAAGAGGGTTACAATATTGATGAGCTTACAGACTGGCTTAATAACAATAAGCTAAATGTTGTGCATATGTTCACTGTTGAGGACTTGATTTATCTTCACAGGGGAGGACGAGTTTCCAAAACTGCTGCTGTTGCGGGCTCACTGCTTGGGATTAAACCTATTCTTCATGTCAGCGATGACGGCAAGCTTATACCACTTGAAAAAATCAGAGGACGCAAGCAGTCACTTGACAGAATTGTCAGCAGTATGATTGAGCATGTTGGTGATTATAAAAATACATTTTTCACGCTTAGTCATGGTGACTGCATTGAAGATGCAAAGTATGTTGAGAGTGAAATAAAGAAAAAGCTTGGCATTAAGTCATGCTATATTAATTATGTCGGACCTGTTATCGGTGCGCATTCAGGACCGGGTACTATTGCATTGTTTTTGATGGGTGAAAAAAGATAAATATTTTTAAGCAGCTGCATTTTTATTTTGCAGCTGCTTATTTTTCTGTATATACCAAATGTGACGATAAAGCACACTTGATGTGTATATTTGGTTAATATGACTAGTTTAAATCGCTAAAACATACCTAAAATGTATGAATACGTAATCGTTTGAATTGTTATTAATTTCCGTATCTCAAGTGCGCTTTATGTTACAAGTGCATATAAATCAAAATTTATCGACTTAAATACCGTCAAAAAGACGGAGCTTTTTTATCAAAAACCCCTTTTCTTTTTCTATATTTATGTTATAATACCAATTATCGTGTATAATAATTATCATTAAAAATAATTGTTTCGAAAACTATAACATCGGGGTGATAACGTGAAAAAATTCACGTTGGTTTTGTGCATTTCAGGTCTTACAACCTGAATTTCGGCTTTCGCCGAAACCGCACAATTCCCTTTTAGGAATGGAGGATTGTTATGTTCCAGATTAAATGGATTTGGGGAAATCTCAAAGGCAGCCGAAAATCATATGTACTTGCATTATGCTTTACAGCGGTTACACAGATGATGTACCTAATAAATCCTATTTTCAGCCGTAAAATTGTAGATACGTTTATCTACAACGACAATGCACTTGCAAACCTGACTAACCAAAAAAAGCTGCTCGTGACGCTTTGTATATGTATGGTAGGTTTTACGCTTGTTCGTGCATTGCTCCAGTTCACTGCTAATATGCTGTATGAAAAATCATCGCAGAGTATGATTTTGAGGATTAAGAACTATTTGTTTAACAATGTTCAAAGTCAGGATATGGCGTATTTCAACAAAAACTCAACAGGCGATTTGATGACACGCTTAACAGGTGACTTGGATATGGTGCGTCATGCTGTTGCATGGGTAATCAAAGCACTTCTTGAAAGTATCGTGCTTTTCACAACAACCACTATATACTTCTTCATTCTTGATCCAATTATGGCTGTTTGTATGCTGGCACTAACCCCTCTGATATTCATTATATCGAACATTTTTCGTAAGCAGGTTGGACCAATGTATGTTGATTTGCGTGAGCGTATGTCAAAGCTTAATACGAATGCGCAGGAAAATATCGCTGGAAACAGGGTTATCAGAGCTTTTGCACGTGAGGATTATGAAATTGAGAAGTTCCATGAAACCAATGCAGAGTTTGCAAAAGCAAATAAAGCTGCAGCAATGACATGGTTAAAATTCTTCCCATTCATCGAAACTACTGCACAAGGACTTGCTGTTGTACAGCTGATTGCAGGTGGTATCTTTGTTATAAATGGTAGATTAACTATGGGTGAATACATCGCATTCAGCGCATTAATATGGACACTTTCCAATCCAATGCGAATGATAGGAAACCTTGTTAATGACTTGCAGAGATTTTTGGCGTCTGCCTCAAAAATTATTGAGGTTTATTATGCTAAGCCATTCATCGTTGACCGTGTTGATGCTATCGATAAAAAAGAACGCTTTAATGGTGAAATTGAATTTAAAAATGTATCATTTAAGTATCAGAATTACAATGTGCTTGATGATGTAAGCTTTAAAATTAATGCTGGTGAAACTGTCGCTATTATGGGTGAAACTGGCTCTGGCAAAACTACTATAATCAACCTTATCTCACGTTTTTATGATGCTAATAATGGTGAAGTCTTGGTTGATGGTGTCAATGTCAGATTTTTAAAGCTTAAGGAACTTCGTAAAAATATCGGTATTGCAATGCAGGATGTTTTGCTATGGTCAGAAACTATTGATAATAACATCGCATTCGGTAACTCCGAAATGAGCGAGGATGATGTTAAGAAATATGCTAAGCTTGCCGATGCTGACGGTTTTATCAATAAACTTGAAGATGGTTATGATACTGTTGTTGGCGAGCGTGGCGTGGGACTGTCGGGCGGACAAAAGCAACGTATTTCGCTTGCTCGTGCTTTAGCAATTGAGCCTGCAATTCTCATTCTTGATGATACAACATCAGCAGTTGACCTTGAAACAGAGCATCAGATACAGGAGAATTTGCGCAACTTAGAATTTTTCTGCACAAAAATTATCATTGCACAGCGAATTTCATCTGCTAAGGACGCTGATAAAATTATTATACTCAAGAACGGAAAAATTTCCGAAATTGGTACTCATGACGAGCTTTTACAAAATCCTGACGGCTATTACAGTGAGATATACCGTCTGCAAAATGACGAGCCTGTTGCAGACAACAACGCAGCAAAGGAGGCGGCTATATAAATGGTAAGAAACAAATTTGATGTTGATGAACAGCTTGAAAGTGAGTTCGACATACGACACTTAAAACGCTCTATGATTTATGTTGGCAAGTATAAAGGACGAATGTTTTTAGCACTTTTCTTAAGCACAATTGCTATTGTAGTCGGACTTCTTGCACCATACATAACACAATATTCACTTGACCATGCAATACCTGAAAAAAATATCCCAATGCTATTGCTGATGGCAGGACTCCTGCTTGTAACAATTGTAGTTAACATTGTGCTTACAACAATTCGTTCTAAAATTATAACTGAGGTTGGTCAGGATATCATCTTCGATATTCGTACAGACCTTTTTGCACACCTGCAAAAGCTGTCATTTGAGTATTACGACAGCCGTCCTCATGGCAAGATTTTGACAAGGGTTGTTAATTATGTAAACAGTGTATCCGATATGCTTTCAAATGGTTTAATCAACTTTGTACTGGAGCTTTTTAACCTTATTTTTATACTAATTTTCATGTTTATAATGCATTGGAAAATGGCACTTGTAATTTTAGCTGGCGTACCAATTTTGATGGCTGTTGTATTTATCATCAAAAATGGCCAGCGTAAAGCATGGCAAAGTGTTTCAAACAAGGGTTCAAACCAAAATGCATATCTTCATGAGGGACTTGAGGGTGTTCGTGTTACACAGCTTTTTGTTCGTGAAGAAGAAAATGCAGAGATATTCGGCGGTCTTTCATCAGCATACAGAAAAAGCTGGATGAAAGCAGTTACATACAACAATATTTTATGGCCGTCTGTTGATGTTATTTCATCCGCAATCGGTGCGGCTATATATTTTGTTGGTTTGCTTATAATAGGTCCTGCAACTGTAACATTTGGTACAATTGTTGCTATGAGTAACTATGCCGCACGTTTCTGGCAGCCGATTATGAATATTGCAAACCTCTTTAACACGTTCATAAACTCAATTTCCTACCTTGAAAGAATTTTTGAAACTCTTGACGAACCTGTTACAGTAAGTGACAAGGAAAATGCTAAAGAGATGCCAAAGATTAATGGCAATCTTTCATTTGACAACGTAACTTTTTCCTATGACAAGAGTGCTGTTATCTTAGAAAATCTATCATTTGATATTAAGCAAGGGGAGAGCGTTGCACTAGTAGGTCCTACTGGTGCCGGTAAAACAACAATTGTTAATCTTATCTCACGCTTTTATAATACCACAGGCGGACGTGTTTTGATTGATGGTAATGATATCGCAGATGTCACCCTAAAATCCTTGCGTTCACAGATGGGTATAATGCTGCAGGACAGCGTTATTTTCAGCGGCACAATTGCTGATAACATCCGTTATGGCAAGCTTGATGCTACCGACGAGGAAATTATAAATGCCTGCAAAACCGTGTGTGCAGACGAGTTTATTTCAGAATTCGAAAAGGGATACAAAACTGAAATTAATGAGCGTGGCTCAACACTTTCACAAGGACAAAGACAGCTTATTGCATTTGCACGTACATTAATAAGTGATCCCAAAATTCTTGTGCTTGACGAGGCGACATCATCTATTGATGCTAAAACTGAAAGACTTCTCCAGCGTGGTTTGGATGAGCTTTTAAAGGGACGTACTTCATTTATTATTGCGCATAGACTTTCGACAATCCGCAATTGCGATAAGATTATGTATGTTTCGAACAAGGGTATCACAGAATGCGGTACTCATGACGAACTTATCGCTAAAAAAGGGGATTACTACAAGCTTTACAATGCACGTACATCGGCATAAAAAATTAGCAGTTACACAGAAAAGTTAATTTCTGTGTAACTGCTTTTTTGATATATTATTCAGGCATACCATTTTTAGATAAATTAGCATTTTTATATCTGCTGTCTGAAGTTACTTCCTCACCAAACCAATCAAGAGGAACGTAATTATCAGCTTCCTCAACACTTTTAAACTCAACCTCGGCAACAGCAAGACCATCTAATTCTCCAGCATAGACATCAACACAAACATGACGTTCATCAATCCAAAACTGATACCTTGTCTTTAAAATTGTATTTCCAACTTGCTTTTTAACAAGCTCGTCATACTCCTCGGCTGTTATGGTAAAATCAATTTCCTGCCTTGATAAGCCTTTGTTATCAAGTGGAATTTTCATTGTCATTGTATAAAACTGTGTCTTACCTATAATCGAACGCACACGCATTTCAGGACTATAACTAATGTAAGTTTGTGTAATGTCATATACTTCATCGGTTTCAAAAAATTCCGCAGGCAAATTTTTTACATCTATAACAAATTTACGTTCAGTTTCCACTTTTCCAGCTGCAACCTCATGTTCAGTTTGAGTAATTTCATTTAAATCCTGTTCCTTAATGGTTGTGTCAATTTCATTTTCTGTATTTACTGTTGTTACGTTTGCAACATCTTTTTTTAGTTCTTCAATTTCAAGTAAAAGACTATCTCTTTCGGATACAACATTGTTATATTCCTGTTCTGTAATAGTGGTATTTGGATTACAAGCCGATAAAGACATAATCAGTGTTGTCATAATAATTATTGATATAATTTTTTTCATATAACATTTCCTTTCAGTATTTCGTCTATATTCATAAGATACTTACTCCATAATTTTTAGCTGCAATGTTATTAATTCTTATTATTTCCTGCCAAAGTCCATTTTCTTCATTCCAACCTTGCCATTCCTTGCAAGTACGAAGTTCATTTTCGTGTTTTAATATCGTTGTTCTCAAGTTCTCAATTAACTCTTGATTTATGAGTTTAAATGGTGCTTGGTGTTTTTTTCATTTCTAATTTGGTTCCAACAAATCATAAACGCTATCCATATCCTTACTGGGTCGCAATCAAGAAGATACAATATGGCTTCTTCAAATTTGACAACAGTTTTTTCATCTTTAGTTTCCTCATACAGTTTGTATATTCCAAAATCTATAATTCTACTAAAATCAGTTGGTACATTTGCTGGAACAAATCGATCAATAGTGTAAGCATAATCCCTTTCGCCGCACAAAAATTTAGCAACTTCGTCTTTTTCAAATGCTTTTTTAGTAAGTTCAAGCAATTCCTCGTTCGTAATTTGTTTTTTTGTTTCCATAGAAAATCTCTTTTTAATTAAATATATTTATAATCATGTTATGACTGTTAATAATCATTACATGATATCTTCATAAAATGATTGTATCATAACAAGATATAACTGTCAATGTATTATATAAAAACGTAATTGAATTGTAATAAAATTAATGTATATCTGTTTGCATATGTACAGTCGAATATGTACAAGTACCCAAAACATAAATATATAATGCGTACTGAACAATTGCGCTTTCAGCGAAATTGTTCGTTCAAACAGACTGTGTCTGTTTGAACTCTTGAAAAAACGATGTTTTTTCAAGGTACTACTTGATTTACGTCTGCTTACAAAATAATTTTCTACGAAAATCATTTTAATAATTCAAAACCACCTCCAAAGCAAGCTTTTACGGTGTTTTTGAATTATTCAGCAGACATTATATATGAATACATATTGAAAGGGATTGGTATAAAATGGGACAAACGAATAAAAATATCATAGATGAAGATTTTATTATAGAAAAGCAAAAAGGCGAAAGCGTTATTGCTTTGGCAGGCAACCCAAATGTAGGTAAATCAACCGTTTTTAACTATCTGACAGGACTAAAACAGCATACAGGCAACTGGACTGGCAAGACTGTACAAAATGCAATGGGACAGCATACAAGTGGTGAAAATCATTATATAATGGTTGATATTCCTGGGACATATTCGCTTATGGCGCACTCTGCCGAGGAAGAAGTTGCAAGAGATTTTATATGCTTTGGCGAACCCGATGCTGTAATAATAGTATGCGATGCAACTTGTATTGAGCGTAATCTAAACCTTGTATTGCAAACAATTGAAATCACAAATCATTCGATAGTATGTGTAAATCTTCTTGATGAGGCAAAGAAAAAGAAGATACATATTGACTTGGAAAAATTGTCAAAACGCTTAGGTGTAAAAGTTTTTGGTATCACAGCTAGAAATGGCGAGGGGATAGACGAAATGATATCCGAGCTGCCTCAGACAATACATATAAAGACATCCGAATCAAAATGTGTTATATATAGTGAACATATTGAAAATGCTGTAAATATACTTGCTGATGTACTAAGAAGATGGCTTGGCGGCAAGCTTTCAGCTAGGTGGACAGCATTGCGTTTACTTGAAAATGACGAAAAGCTTACTAAATCAATATGTGATTTTACAGGTTTAAATCTTGAAACAAATACAATCGTTTCAGATGCTTTGCAAAGTGCCGCAAGATATTTAGCGGAAAATGACATCGATTTGTTTAAATTTAAGGACAGTATAATTACATCAATAATAGAAACAGCTGAGGATATTACAAATGAATGTGTAAGCTTTGAACAAAAGGATTATTATGAACGTGACAGAAAAATTGACAGAATTGTAACGCACAAAATTTGGGGCGTGCCAATAATGGTTTTACTCCTACTTGTGATTTTCTGGATAACGATTGTCGGAGCAAATTATCCGTCTGATTTGCTTTTTGATGCACTTTTTGGATTAGGCGACAAGATGTCAGCAAGTCTTGATAAACTGGGTACACCAGAATGGCTTATTAGTATGCTGATTGATGGTGTTTACAAAGTTTTGGCATGGGTTACATCTGTTATGCTGCCGCCAATGGCTATTTTTTTTCCACTGTTTACACTACTTGAGGATTTTGGATATCTGCCAAGGGTTGCTTTCAACCTAGATAAATATTTCAAGAAGGCAAAGTCATGTGGCAAACAAGCTCTTACAATGGCAATGGGATTTGGATGCAATGCCGCTGGTGTGACAGGATGCAGAATTATCGACTCACCTCGTGAACGTCTTATAGCAATTATAACGAATAATTTTGTACCATGCAATGGACGGTTTCCAACACTAATCGCAATTATCGCAATGTTTTTCGTATCAGCAGGTATGATGTCATCATTCTTTTCTGTGGTTATCTTAACGGGTGTTATTTTGCTTGGGATTATGCTTACATTTATGGTTTCGGGACTGCTTTCAAAAACCGTATTGAAAGGTGAGCCATCGTCATTCACACTCGAATTGCCGCCATACAGAAAGCCACAAATATGGCAGGTTATTGTACGTTCACTCCTTGACAGAACTGTTTTTGTGCTCGGGAGAGCAGTCACAGTTGCTGCACCAGCAGGACTTTTAATATGGATTATGGCAAATGTCAGCGTTGACGGACAGACACTTCTTTGTATATGCAAAAATTTCTTAGAGCCATTTGGCAACTTCTTAGGTCTTGACGGAGTTATCATTTTGGCATTTATCTTGGGATTTCCTGCAAATGAGATTGTCGTGCCAATCATGTTAATGGCATATATGTCGTCTGGAAAGCTTGTTTCCTATGATAATCTTGACTCACTTAAGTCGCTTTTTGTCGAAAATGGATGGACAAATGTTACGGCGTTATGTACAATGCTGCTTATGCTATGTCATTTTCCATGCTCAACAACCGTCATGACTATATATAAAGAAACAAAAAGTATCAAGTGGACACTCGTTTCTGTTGTTTTACCTACAATAATTGGTATAGTTATGTGTGCAATTGTTGCGAATTTGTCGAAAATTGTCATATAGTCAATATGGCTAAATAAGCCATAAATATTTATATAGTTGTAACACATACAATATATTGAATAAAAAATCTGTAATTCTTTCAATTGCAAAAATGTTAAGAATACGCTAAAATATTATTATGGCATATAAAAAATAATATTTTTAGATTGGGGAGAATTTAATGCGCAGAAATATGTTAAAAAACTTAATAATTGTATGTGGTATTGGTCTAGTCTTAATAACTGCCGCTGTATTCTTTATTCAAACAATGGCTGCCTATTCATCCGCTGATGACATAAGTCCTGAAAGACTTAGTGCGGTAATTGATACTATTGAAGTAAACAATAAGGATATCGATAACCTAAAAGCATCGCTAGATGCTGAGTATATTCAAAAAGCTCGTGCTTTTGCTGAAATGATTAAGCTTAACCCTGATGTTATTACTAACATGGATGAACTTTTGAAAATTCAAAAGCTTCTTGAAGTTGATGAACTTCATGTAACTGATGAAAAGGGTGTTTTATTGTGGGGTACAATTGAAGGATTTTATGGATTTGACTTTAACACTAGTGAGCAGACTTTGCCATTTATTCCTATTTTGACTAATCCATCTATTGAAATTGCGCAAGAGCCAACTCCAAGCGGTACAACAGGAAAGCTGTTCCAGTATGTAAGTGTTTCACGAACAGATTCAACTGGTATTGTTCAGATTGGTATGTCACCAACACGTCTTGATGAGGCGATGGCAGCTGCATCTATTGATAATGTACTTAAAAACTTTTTAGTTGGAAATACTGGTTATGTATTTGCAATTGATAAGGAAACAGGACTTATAGTTTCACATCCAAACTCATCTTTGATTGGAAAAGAGTTCAGGGATGATTTGTCATCACCTAAGATTATCACTGTTAACGGTGAAAAGGTATACTGCACATCAACAGAGCATGACGGTAATATTTTGATTGCCGCACTTCCTCAGTCCGAGATGTTTAGCCAGAGAAACCTTGTTTTTATCGTGGTATTTGCTTTCTCATTCATTGTATTTGTTGTTATTATACTTGCTGTAACTCAGAATGTTAAAAAGAGCATTATCAATGGTATTTACCAGATTAATGATGCGGTTAAGGACATTGCATCAGGCAATATCAACAGAACGATTAATGTTGATAACAACAAGGAATTTATTGCGTTGTGTGATGGTATTAACGCAATGGTTTTCAACCTCAAGACTAAGATGAATGAAACTGAGCAATATCTATCTGACTCCAACACTATCGTTAATGAGATTGGTACTATTTCTGAAAATGTCAGCAATTTGTCAAATGCAATGCTTAATGTATCGGATACTCTTTCAAATGGTGCATCCGAGCAGGAAATGTCAGTTTCAAGCTTACAGACCAGCTTTAATGAAATTGCAGATCAGGTTAAGCATAATACTATTATTGCAAGAAATGCCGAGGAAATCACATTGCATACAGCACAAAGCCTTGTTCGTGGCAATGAACAGCTTGGTGTTATGCAGGAAGCTATGGATAAAATCAAGAAAGCATCTGCTGGTATTGCAAATATCGTTAAAACTATCGAAGATATTTCATTCCAGACTAATATTTTAGCACTTAATGCTGCTGTTGAGGCTGCTCGTGCTGGTGCTGCTGGTAAGGGGTTTGCTGTTGTTGCGGATGAAGTTCGTAACCTTGCAAACAGAAGCTCCGAAGCTGTAAAGGGAACGGAATCGCTTATAAATACAGCTATTTTAGCAGTTGACGAGGGTACAAAGATTGCATCAGAAACAGCCGAAACACTAAGCGGTGTTGTTGATGAAGCTAACAAGAGTGCTGAAATTATCAAGGAAATCACAGTTTCAACAGAAAATCAAGCATCTGCAATTGTCAGTGTTTCACAGGGCTTTGATAATATCATGAGTGTTGTTAATTTAAACTCACAGGCTGCATCTGAATCACAGCAGACTGCACATGGTATTGCTGAAGAAGCTAGGTCATTGCTTGATTTGATTAACAAGTAAAAATTTTCGAATATCAGCGTGCTGCATTTGATTTGCGGCACGCTTTTTTTGATAAGATAATTCGCATAAGAAAATATTGTGGACAATATAGTTTCGAACAACATATTATACGATTGTTTTTATGTATGATAAGTATAATTTTACATGAAATAAATTAAATATAGTATTAAAATTTATAAAAATGTGGTATAATACTTAATATATGATTTATAGCGGAGGAACGTTATGTTTGACAAAATGATAAAAAAAATTCTATCGGTTATGCCTGAAAAAATTGGGGAGATTTACTATAAACATGAGTCAGTTTGGCTTTATATTTTTTTTGGTGCATTAACGACACTTGTTTCGCTTGGCACCCAGTATTTAGCAGCATACCTAGGTGCTAACACTGCTGTTGCTACAACGATTTCGTGGATATGTGCTGTTACGTTTGCTTTTTTTACAAATAAATCGTGTGTGTTTAAAAGTGTATCAACATCAAAGCGTGATTTTTTTCGTCAGTCAGGGCAATTTTATGGTGCAAGAATTGTTTCATATGTACTGGAGCTGACTTTTATGATGGTGACTGTTGATGTTCTGCACCTAAATATGTATATTATGAAAATTATTGCACAAGTTTTTGTGCTTGTAATAAATTATCTTTTCAGCAAGCTTGTTATTTTTCGTAAAAAAAATAATGACAGCGAGGATTGATATAGTCAGGTTAAATTTGAACACTATATTACTGTGTTGACATAACAATATGATTTATTTCTCACGAAAGATGGTTATAATTAATGTTTAAACTAGCAAAAAAATATCTCGTGGATTTCAAAAAAGAGCTTATTATAGGTCCTGCTGCAAAGTTTATCGAGGCAGTATTTGAATTACTTGTGCCGTTATTAATGGCGAAAGTTATTGACAACGGTATTAACGGCGGATATGGCAAAGAATACATACTTAAAATGGGTGGATATATTGTTCTGCTTGGTGTCTTTGGACTTGTGTTTGCGCTTATTTGTCAGTATCTTGCATCAAAAGCATCGCAGGGGGTAGGTACAAATTTGCGTAACGATTTGTTCAGGCATATCAATTCACTTTCTCATGCTGAACTTGATAAATTTGGCACATCCTCCCTCACAACTCGTCTTACAAATGATGTTAACCAGTTGCAATTAGCTGTTGCTATGCTGATACGTCTTGTTGTTCGTGCGCCATTTCTTGTTATCGGTGCAACGATTATGGCAATACGAATTGACCTTAAGCTGTCTGTAATTTTTCTGATTGCAATGCCAATTGTTGTGATGATTTTGTATATTATTATGTTTCGTTCTGTGCCATTTTATCGTGTTATTCAGAAAAAACTTGACATGATTTCACTTCGTACCCGTGAGTCGTTAACTGGTATTCGTGTTATCAGAGCATTTTCACGTCAGGATACTGAAAGTACAAAATTTCATAATGCAAATGACGATTTTACACATACATCTGTAAGTGTTTCAAAGCTGTCGGCGTTATTAAATCCACTTAATTATGCTGTGTTAAACCTTGCAATTGCTGCAATAATCTGGTATGGTGGATTTCGTGTTGAAAGTGGTGCATTAACTCAAGGACAAATAATCGCTTTTGTTAACTACATTACACAGATTTCGCTTGCACTTGTTGTTGTCGCAAATTTAGTTGTTATTTTTACGAAAGCATCAGCAAGTGCTAACCGTATTAATGAGGTTTTTGACGCTTTACCTAGCATTCGTAATGGTAATAAAAGTAGTGTTAAGGTTGATTTATATGCCCCTAAAATTGAATTTAAGAATGTGTCATTTTACTATAATAACAATGGTGAAAATGCTCTTGAGGGTATTAACTTTTATGTTAAAAGGGGAGAAACTGTTGGAATTATCGGCGGCACAGGTTCAGGAAAATCAACGCTTATTAATCTTATACCTAGATTTTATGACTGCTCCGATGGCAGTGTACTTGTCGATGGAACAGATGTAAAAAAGTATACATTATCAAATTTGCGTGCGTGGATTGGTATTGTTCCGCAGCATTCACAGCTTTTTTGGGGAACTATTGCGGACAATATAAGATGGGGTAACGAAAAGGCAACAGATGATGAAATTATTAATGCTTTAAAAACTGCTGATGCATATGAGTTTGTAAAAAAAATGCCTGATGGGATAAATTCAATAGTTAGTCAGGGTGGTAAGAATTTTTCGGGAGGACAGCGTCAAAGACTTTGTATTGCTAGGGCATTAGCTGCAAAACCTGAAATTCTTATACTTGACGACAGTATGTCGGCACTTGACTTCGCAACGGATGCAAAAGTTCGTGGCTCAATAAAAAAATACACCAAAAACTGCACTTTCATAATTGTTTCACAACGTGTTTCGTCAATTCTCCATGCCGATAAAATCATAGTTTTGGACGATGGTAAAATGCTTGGTATAGGCACTCATGATGAGCTGTTAAACTCCTGTGACGTGTATAAAGAGATTTATAAATCTCAAAACAAGTGATGGGGTGAGTGTAATTATGAATAATATTAAAGTTTTAAAAAGATTGCTCAAATATATCAAAAAGTATGCAGCTTATGTGATTTTTGCTGTGATTTCAGCATTTATAAGTGTTTCAATGGCGCTTTATGCACCTGTTTTAATTGGTAATGCGATTGACCATATAATTGGTCCATCTAATGTTGATTTCAATGGAATTTTACCTATTCTAATTAAGTTAATTTGTGTTGTAATTGCGTCTGCCTTTTTTACATGGTTAATGTCAGTCTGCACAAATAAAATCACATACAACGCTATTCGTGATATTCGAAATGACTTGTATGATAAAATTGGCACTCTGCCATTATCGTATATAGATAAAACTCCGCATGGTGAGATTATTTCACGTGTGACTGTTGATGCCGAGCAGATTTCTGATGGTATGCTGCAAGGTTTCAATCAGTTTTTAACAGGTATTATTACTATTATTGGTACAATATTTTTTATGTTTAGAATTAATGTTAAAATTGCAATTGTTGTTATAATACTGACACCGCTATCACTTTTTGTTGCTGCATTTATAACGAAAATTTCACATGATAAATTTGCTGAGCAATCTCGTGTTCGTGGTGAACTATCAGGACTTATTGAGGAGTCAATAAGCGGTGCTAAGGTTGTCAGAGCGTTTTCCTATGAGGGTCGTTCGCAGGAAAAATTTGAGGAAATTAACGAAAGACTTTATAAATGCGGTGTACTTTCACAGTTTTATTCCGCACTCGCAAACCCTACAACACGTTTTGTTAACGGGCTTGTTTATATGTCTGTTGGAATTTTCGGAAGTTTGTCGATAATAAGCGGTACATCTGCTATGACTATTGGTCAGGTAGCTGCATTTTTAAGTTATGCAAACCAGTATACAAAGCCATTTAACGAGATTACAGGCGTTATTACAGAACTCCAGTCAGCATTTGCATCAGCAAGACGAATTTTTGATGTTATTGACAGCGAGCCAGAGGTTTCGGATACCGATAATATGACAATTTTAGATTCGGATGGAAGTATGCAGATTAGTGATATGATGTTTTCATATACACCAGAAATTCCTTTGATAAAAAGCTTGAATTTAGCAGTCGAAAAAGGGCAGATGATTGCTATTGTTGGTCCGACTGGCTGTGGAAAAACCACTCTGATAAATTTGTTAATGCGTTTTTATGATGTTAATTCAGGCAGTATTTGCATTGATAAGGATTTGCTTGACATTCGTGATATCAAGCGTAATGATTTACGCTCGCTTTATGGCATGGTTTTGCAGGATAGCTGGATTTTTACTGGTACAGTCAAGGAAAATATCGCATATGGCAGACAGAATGCTAGTGATGAAGAAATTATAAATGCTGCAAAAACATCATATGCACATAGCTTTATCAAACGCTTACCACAAGGGTATGATACAATACTTTCAAAGGATGGCGATAATCTTTCCGATGGTCAGAAACAGCTTTTGTCGATTGCACGAATAATGCTTGTTAATCCGCCAATGCTTATTCTTGATGAAGCTACATCGAACATTGATACCCGCACAGAGCAAAATGTTCAAAAGGCATTTGCAAAGCTTATGCAGGGTAAGACTTGCTTTGTTATTGCACATCGTTTGTCAACTGTTATTGATTCGGATGTTATTCTTGTTATGCGTGACGGCGATATTATCGAGCAGGGGAGTCATGAGGAATTGCTTAATAAACAAGGATTTTATCATAAATTGTTTAATGCTCAGTTTGAGATTGTTTAACATACGAATTGAAGTTTTTGAAAGGATGTATTATTATGGGATATTATAGCTATTACGGAATTGGATTTATTATATTAGGTGCAATTATAAGCTTGATTGCATCATGGAATGTAAATGCTACATTTAAGAAATATTCGAAAGTGGCGTCAAAGGCTGGAATGACTGGTGCTCAAGCAGCACAGGATATTCTTTATAATGCAGGAATAAATGACGTTGTTATTGAGCACATTTCAGGTAACTTAACCGACCATTATGACCCGACTGCTAAAAGATTAAGGCTTTCCGACAGTGTTTACAGCAGTACGTCAGTTGCAGCAATTGGTGTTGCAGCACATGAATGCGGTCATGCTATTCAGCATCATGAAAGCTATGCTCCGATAAGCGTTCGCAGCAAGCTTGTTCCGGTTGCAAATATTGGCTCTGCACTTTCAGCCCCAATTATTATTTTGGGTCTTGCCATCGGTTTTACAGGACTTGCCAACTTTGGTATAATTCTATTTTGTGCTATTATCATTTTTCAGCTTGTAACCCTGCCTGTTGAATTTAATGCGTCAAACCGTGCTGTAAGAATTCTTGAGGGTTCGGGTCGATTTGAAAATAATGAGATGTCCTCTGTCAGAAAGGTTCTTACTGCGGCTGCAATGACTTATGTTGCATCGCTTATTAACTCCATTTTGCAGCTTTTACGTCTTATTGGTATGGTAAATCAAAACGATAACAGGCGTAGAAGATAATCAAAGTTATATACAACGTGCATATTTTTATGTACGTTGTTTTGTTTATATATACAAATAAAGCGGTAATATGAAAAAATAAGCCTTTTAGAATTGTTTTATATATGAAGTCCTAAAAAAAGCGTATAGAAAGGAATTGATTTTTTTATGAAAAAGAGAAAAATAATGTCAATTGCACTTGTTGCATTGATGGCAGTTAACTCGCTCGCAATGACAACTGCATATGCCGATGTTGAAATTGCTTATGAAGATTCGATTGTTGTAAATCCTATAATGGTAGGAGAAAGCTCGTCCGACAATAGCGATGTTGCTATGAAAACTGCGCTCACAAAGGTAAAAAAGCGTGTTACTGTTCCAAAGGCTCTGACAGAATTTACATACAATACATATACAAACAACGGTGTAACAACATATAATTTTTACTGGTCAAATTCTTCCGATGATCTTGAGTCTGACGGAACACATTTATATAAAAGCTTGAATGTTACAATTGTTGGTGATGTAATCAACTCATACTATTATTCGGACGGTCAGAATTATGACTGGATCACACCGAAGCTTGCAAAGCTTTCCGATGCAGCACTTCTTTCAAAAGCAAAGGCATCACTAAAAAAGATTGACCCTACAATTTATTCTCAGTGTGAGGTTACATCAAACGGTGTTTCAATGCATGGAAATACAGCAACATTTAAAATCCAGCGTAAATTCAATGGTGTTAAGGTACAGAATAATACTGGCTCTATTTCTGTTGATAAAAATACAGGTGAGATTAAGAGTATGAATATTTCATGGTGGGAAAACGCAACTTTTAAGAAAAAGGCTAATGCTATTTCCGAAACAAAAGCTATTGAAGCTTATAAGTCGCTTAATACTCTTGTGCCATATTATGTTGTTGACACTGATTATGAAACAGGCAAGAAAACTGTAAATATCGTTTATTCACCTACATTTACAAGTGAAATCGATGCTATTTCTGGTAAAGAATCTACTATGAATGCAGACCGTAACAAGATGTACAGCAATGATTATGGTGAGGATGTAATAGCTGAAACAGAGGATTGTGCTGATGATTCAGTGGATATTATTAATCCTGCAACAGGTGTGAGTTTCACACCATCTGAAACTAAGGCTATAAGCGAAAATGAAAAGCTGCTTTCAAGAGCTAAGGTGCTTGAAATACTTGATAAGGATAAGTATATTAATATTTCAAGTGATATGAAGTGCAGTCAGGCTAATCTTTATGAGGAAAAGAATAATTATACAAATACTTCAAAATATTACTGGAATATGAGTTATTCATATAGCGGCAGTAAATCATATAAATCACTTAATGTTAAGCTTGATGCGCAAACAGGCAAGATACTTTACTTTAGCGGTTACAGCTACACTCAAAATGAAAAGCTTCCTGTTCTTGATGTTGAAAAAGCAAATTCTACTGCACAGGATGTAATGAAGTATTATCTCCCAAGTATTTATAAAAAATATAAGGCTGATGAAAGTAATACAAAGGAAGTTTCATATTGGGGCGAAAAAGAGAAATATTATGACACTTCACGTACATTTATATTTAACAGGTTTGAAAATGGTATTCAGGTTTCAGATGATTCTATTTATATCACAGTTGATTCAAATAATAATGTTACACAGTTTAATTATAGTTATACTGATGATGTTAAGTTCACAAAGCAAACTATTCTTTCAACAGAGCAGGCTTATACAGAGCTTTTCAAACAGCAAAAACCTGAACTTTATCACAACGGTTATGTTGATTTAAAGGGTAAGGCAAAAACATATTTGGTATATTCAATGGGTATTTATACTTTGAACGCAAAAACTGGTAAGCTATGTGCATATAATGGAGCTGAAATTGTTGAGAATGCGGCTGATATTAAGTATACAGATATTAATGGTATTGCTGCGCAAAAGGCTATTGAGGAGCTTACTCGTCATGGCGTTACTCTTGATACCACTGGTGGAAAGTTCCAGCCTGACATGGTTATCACCGAAGAAGAATTTACAACTCTTTGCACCAAGGTTTTTAATAACTATGAGATTTATTATTACTATATAAATAATAACACAAACACTAAAACCAAGGCTGTAAATGATAAGAATTTGACTAAAACTGCAGCTTGTAAATATATGGTTAAAGCTATGAATGCAGAGGATTATGCTAAGCTTAAGGGTATTTATACAACTCCGTTTAAGGATGTTGCTGCAAATAGCGAAGATATTGGCTATATCGCAATTTGTTACGGCAAGGGTGCTATTAAACTTGACAGCACAGCTAAATTTAATGGCAGCAAGGAAATGACCCGTGCTGATGCAATTCTAATGCTTTATAATTATATTAAAGCACAAGCATAAATTGAAATGCTCCTTCTTTAAAAATTAAAATAAAACCACCCTTGCTGAAATTTTTTCTGCAAGGGTGGTTTTGTAATTTTTCTATTACATGCTTATCTTCTGCCGCCAGGAACAACGTCCTGAACGAGAGTTTCTGCACCTGTAACAACATCCTCTACAATATCGCCGGCATCAGTAACGATTTCCTCGATGAAGCCATCGCCGTTAACGTCACCTGTACCATTGTTTCTTGTATCGTTTGTGTTATTTGTTGCTCTTGTTGTAGCACCTGTTGTGCCGTTTGTAGCAGCTCTTGTGGTAGAAACGGTAGTGCCATTATTCTCACGGACATTTTCGTCTCTGTCACAAGCTGTAAGCATCATTGAACCCGCAACTGCAACTATTGCAAATGCAGGAAAAAACTTCTTTCTTCCCATTGTTTTTACCCTCCTTTATATATTAAAGAATTTTATGCTGCCCCAAAACAACTTTTAGGACAGCAATAAAATTTTTAGCAGTATTATGAATTTATCTGCAAATATTTAGTTTAATTATTCGTCAGTTGCAATCCCCATTTTTTCGGCATATTTTTCGTAGCCTGCCTGATCATAAACACGTTTTGCAACGTCGTTATACTCAGGCGGAATAACTCCGACTGTTCCGCCGACTACAATAGTATAGCATTTTTCATCAGTTATATACCCGATTCTAGCAACTTCCATTAATGTCAATAAATCCTCTGTAACTTCATAAATTTTGTTATCATCTTGATATGTGTTTCTGCAATATACATATTTCCACGGTGTTAATGAACTAATTAAATAATCCATATGGCTGTTTTTATAAATATCCTCAGGGCTGCTTATTTCAGCAATTTTTAGATTTTGTGGATTAGCATTGTATTCCAGCATTTTTTCGTTTGTAATTGTTTTAACATTATATTGCTTTAAAAATTCTCTTGTGTTTGTATAATACTCCGGTATAACATAATTATATCCGTTAAGAATTATATATAAACAGCCATCAAATCCCGCATAACGCTTTTCATATGTGTCATCTTTATAATCTTTTATATATTCATTTACAAAACCTTCGTAAAATTTTAAATCAAATTCTCTGTATTTAAAATCAATTTGATTCCATATTGTACCATACCATTTGTTGAACACCATGAAATTACCTTCAAAATCTGACTTAGCTTTCAAATAAAAACTCATATCCAGTGAAGTTTTAGATGGTAAAACTTTTTCCATCTGTGCCTTATAGTCATCTGAAAAACTGATTTCTTCAAGCAGTTTCACATTTTCAATTGATAAATTTGGATATTGTCTTATTATTTTCTGTCCGTTTTTCAAGTAATAAATAATCTCAATATCTTCAACATCACGAATTAAGACTTTTTCACCATTGTCAACAGAAATTGTCATGCCAGCATAAAAAGCGTCAAAGCCATCATATTCATGATACTGTTTATATTCATCAATAACATTTTTATGAAGCTTTAAAACTTTTTCAATAGAATCTTTTGATGTCAATGGCACATATCTTGTGTCATTTTCCATTTTATTTGTTGTGCTGTTAAGAATTGTATAATCACTATAATAATGTATATCAGTTTGCAAGCCCTCTGTATCAGAATAATGCACCATAACCTTACTGATATTATTTGCAGATGGCATTCTTTGAATAGAACCCAAGCCTTCTGTTGTATTGAAAATAAATACAAAACCATAAACCAGACCAATTGTTAAGCCATATCTGATTGCAGACATCCAAACCTTTTTAAGTCCTCTGTTTGTAACCATTTCCATAATAAGATAAAGAACAGCGGTTATAATAATTGCAATGACAACGCTCATATCCGAATTCATATAGAGCATTCCAATACAAAAAACAGTTAAGGTCATAGCGATGTAGTATACAATTTTGAATACGAATGGTTTACCAACATCCTCAGCCTTACGTTTCATATAAAGAAAGTAAGCACTTGTAAAATATATAATAGTGAATGTAAGTAAAGATATTGCCAGTGGTATTATATTTGATGAATTTGTACCGTACATTATTTTTATAAATGCACCAATTGCACCGCCAGCTGGTGATGTGGCAAATAGCAGCCATTGAAATTTATATGATGCAACAACGCCATATAAATCTCTGAATAAAAGTTCGGCAAAAATTACAATTGTTACAGGAATAGCAGCATTTAATAAGATATTGTAAAAAATACATTCAAAAGCACTGCCGCAGCAAGTTAGAACGAGTACAGTAACAGTATAAAGCATAACCATTACAATTATACCTATTAAAACGAGCTTGAAATAATATGGCATTGCTAACCCGAACATTTCACATACATATGTTAAATGATTACCAAATTCGTCTGTGCTTGGATAATTAAATGTTTTACCGTCATATGCAAAATGCAGAATAACAATAATAATTGATGACAAAATCTGAACTGCAATAAATGGTACAACATATGCTATCAAACCGGTAATATAGTCCGATAAAAATTTGTGTTTTTTTGAAATTGGCAGTGAATAAATCATATCAACATCGGTTTTCTTGAAAAGATAACTGAAATTGTTAATAGCAATAGAAATACCAAGAAGCCCTGCTACTGCAGTTGTAATAACACCCAGTACGGCAAAACCTTCGTTTACACCTTGACCTTGCCCCGATGATACATGCATAGCAGCTGTAATCAAAACTAGCGGAACTGCCATAAGGTGAAGTGCTGTAATAAGTATCATTACCTTTGCGTTATCTTTTAGTACAAGCTTTGCATTATGCATTGCCGCAGAAGTTTTATTTGCGGTGTTATCAGCCTTTGTAGTCATAACCCATGCCCTCCATTTCGTAGATAAATATTTCCTCAAGAGTAAGTGGTATCATATCGAAAATCTTTGGATTTTTCTCAGCGATATTTCGTTTAACAAATTGCTCATCACCCTTGACAATTAAGTATATCATACTCTGCTGACGTTCAAAATGAAGAACCTCCATATCAGTGAAATTTTCCTTGTTATATTCAGTATCGAATGCCACCTGAATTTTATGAATATTACCCTTAATGCTGTCAAGGTCACGGTTAAAGAGCATTTTACCTCTGTGTAATAATGCCGCAGTGTCACAAACCTCATTGATTTCCTTTAGGTTATGTGAAGAAATTATTGTAGTTAAATTTCTGTCAAGCATAGCATCAACAAGCATACGTTTAACTATAATTCTCATTGTAGGATCAAGACCATCGAAAGCCTCATCTAGTAAAAGATAATCAGTTTGTGCAGAAAGTCCTGTCAGAACAATTGCCTGCCTTTTCATACCCTTTGAAAACTTATCCATCTTTTTCTTTTCAGGAAGCTTGATGACATTATTGATTTTATCAAAAACTTCGTCAGAAAAATTTGGGTAAAATCCCTTGTAAAACTCTCGCAAATCCTTTAATGTCATACTCTGAAATTGCACTGTTTCATCATTTATAAAGAAAATTTTCTGCTTCGCATTAACATTATCAAAAACATTTTCACCATCAATTAGAACTTCTCCTGACTGTGCCTTATAAACTCCTGATAAAAGTCTTAGTATAGTTGATTTACCAGCACCATTTGACCCAAGAAGACCAAAAGCTGTGCCTTTTTCAATATGTAAATCAACATTATCAAGTGCGGTAAAATCTTCAAACTGCATTGTAACGCCTTTTAAATCTATCATATCTATACCCCTTCCAATTATTTGCTGTTTAAAATTTTGTCTATTCGCTGTTTTAGTTCGTCAGCTGAAACACCAACAGTGAAAGCTTCACTCACGGCATTGTCAAAATCGGCTAGCGCAGTTTCCTTGACAGCATCAGTTTTTATGTCAGCGACAAAGCTGCCACGGCCTGCCAGTGAATATATAACCTTATTCTGCTCTAACATATGAAATGTTTTTGCTACTGTATTCGGATTTATTCCAAGCTCCTTTGCAAGCTCACGAACACTTGGCAGCTTGTCATTTGCCTTTAGTTCCTGTTTTAAAATAAGCTCCAGTATCTTCTTATAAAGCTGTTCATAAATGGGGGTTCGACTTTGCAAATCAATATCAAACATCATTTTCACCCTTTCTTTTAAAATATTAATTGTATCGGCAAGCGCTGCAATATGTCCGCCGCTTGATAAACCCATGCTACTGTAATGCAGACTTATTATATCCTCACTGCCGTAATTATTTATACTGTAAAAAAACATACTCGTACCTCCTTTTTATACAAGTGTATTAACTGTATTAACTGAACTAGTACAATTGTAACACACAAAATATTCCATGTCAAGAGGGTTGAGAAAATTATTTTTTACTGACACAAGTTTACTTATTGTATTGTTTAATAAGGCGTCAAAATATTAAATATTTATTGTAAACCTTAAGCAAATGCTGGAATTACCATGAGTATACAATGCAAAATAGGTAGTATTATTAAATATTTTACAATGTCAACTTGTATTGTAAAATCGGTTGACAAAGAAAAAACGATATGTTATAATTTAAAAAATCGATTTAGGAAATATTGAGAGGATTTATAATACATGGTACAAAAAAGAACAATTCAAAATAAAAAGACGGTCGTTTTAGTGGAAACAGCAGTATGTACTGCAATAATCGCAGTGCTTTCACAGATTTCAATACCGTTTATTGCAGGGATACCGATAACATTGCAAACACTTGCAGTTGCACTCACAGGGTTTATTTTAGGCAAGAAAAACGGAACAATAAGCATGGTGGTTTATGTCCTGTTAGGACTTGTTGGAATACCAGTATTTGCGCAGTTTACGTGTGGTGCGGGGATATTGTTCGGCATATCGGGAGGGTATATTTTTGGTTTTATCGGAATGGTGTTTTTATGCGGTTTATCAGAAGAATTTGAAAAATATCCGATAAAAATATTGTTATCACTCTCAGGACTTGCTTTTTGTCATTTGTTTGGTGTATTTCAATTTGCATTTGTTGCAAAATGCAGTGTCTGGCAGGCTTTAATGATAGCATCTGTGCCGTATATTGTAAAGGATGCTATATCGGTTGCGCTTGCATACTGGGTATCAAAACTGATAAAAAAGGCATTAAAGGCTGGAGGAATTAGTATATGATTATGCGTCCGCATCATTTATTCTGTACTCGTCTTTATACAGGCTGTGGTTACAGCGATGAATTTTGCTCCAATATGGATATTATTGTGGATATGCTGAAACAAAATCCCGATATAAACATCAGAATAAATACTGACGAAATATGTAAATTTTGTCCAAATAACAATAATGGTATGTGTATACTTGGAAATGAGGATATTATTTATCGTGATAAAATGGTTTTGAAATGCTTGTCTATATCGGAGGGTGAGCATAATTATAGTGAATTACATAGCAAAATGAACAGTATGATTGATGAAAAAGCATTTGATATGATATGTGGTAATTGCCGATGGAAAAAGCAAGGCTTATGTTCATATGATGAGTTTCAAAAAAAAGCATAGATTATACAAAATGGGCTGTTGCAAATACGCAACAGCCCATTAAATATCCCAATAATTATTCGGAAATTGTAACTTTTTTCATAATCTGATCCTTAACAGGTCTGTCACCTCTGCCTGTTTCAGTAGCAGCAATTTCATCAACAACATCCATACCCTCGATAACCTTGCCGAAAGCAGCATAGTCACCGTCAAGATGAGGAGCATCCTGATGCATGATAAAGAATTGTGAGCCTGCACTGTCTTTCATCATGGAGCGAGCCATTGAAAGAACACCTCTTGAATGTTTCAAATCGTTCTTAACGCCGTTTGATGCAAACTCACCCTTGATATGATGGCCAGGACCACCCATACCTGTACCGTCAGGACAGCCGCCCTGAATCATAAAGCCAGGGATAACACGGTGGAAAATCAAACCGTCATAAAAACCCTTTTTAACAAGGTCCTCAAAATTCTTTACAGAAATAGGAGCGATATCAGGATAAAGCTCAATTTTAATCTGCTTGCCGTTTTCCATTTCAATAATAACCATAATATATAAATCCTCCAATAAATTATTATTTAGATTATACCATATTTTTTTATGTTTTGCAAGTATAGAACAATGTCATTAATTCGACAATTATATATTAAAGCTAAGTCCCGACTTCGCAGCCTGCGAATGCTGATTGCGCCGCTCAACCTTATAAACCCTGCTGTTCATTTCAAAAACTGCACCGGTCTGTTTAAACCAAAACGATACACCAGCATTTTCACATTGCCTCTTTAGCGAATTTATCCAGTCAAAACGGCATAGTCTGGCATAAGTTCCAGATTCACCGCCTGCAACAACTTTCTCAATACTACTGTCAAGATAAGCAGAAAGGTCAATGCTTTCAAGCAGCGGCTCACAAATAATAACTTTATGTCTGATGGGCATATCAAGAAAAATTGGAAGTCTGTAATCAGCACGTTCCTGTGTTTCACAAGTGCATCCGACAGTGACATTTTCCCAGCCATTCACCATGTCCCAATTATCAGGAATGCATTGCAAAAATCTATCTATACGCTTTGTTATGAAAAAGAAATGCAAGTCAGGACGCAGCTTTATCATCTCAAAACACTCATAACGCCATTCATCCGCTTCATCAATCAAAAAATCAGATGTGAAGCAAGTCCACACCATTTTGTCAGGTGGATTAAGCTTAAAAGTACCATCACGTTTTTTCTTGATAGGTAAATAAAAATTAGCAGTTTTGATGACTTCATTGCCATTTCTGCCATACTTAGCATCCGATGTATGCATATAACAATTCCTGCACCCTGCACTGATTTTTTTGCAGCCATGCCATGGATTCCATTCAGCCAAATTATTCACCTCATACCCCTCATACACATAAAAAATCGAACTAACGTTTTAATAATTATAGCACATCTGTTCTGATTTGTCAATACGTTTGTTCGAATTTCACAATTTTTTTTGTTTAACATACAATAATTATATGTTTAGTATAAGATTGTTGAAATATTGCTAAGAAATTAAAAAACGATTGACATTTGTGTGAAGAATAATGTATAATAATGAGTAATTAAATCGTAATTTAGCGTGGTAACAAATTGAAACAAAGGAGCGACTTTTTATGAAAAGCATTAGCAGCAGGTTACTTTCGATTATGCTAATTATTTGTTTTCTTGGGATGGGGATAGTAGGTACGGTTTGTACAATTATCGCAGGCAATAATTCACTGGATGTGACTTTACAGAAAATACAAAGCAATACCAAAGGCGAGGCAGCACGAATTGAGGGCTGGCTTGGTGATCAGGCAATGTTTATCAGCGCATTTACAACAGATTTATCAAATTTTGATGTATCCAGTGATGCTATTATAAATACATCACTTGAGCAGATAAAAGCTAATCCACAGTATTTTGAGGTTTATGTTGGATATCCTGACGGTCAGGTTCTTTTCTCAAGCGGATTTGTTCCTGATTATGCAGGTGGCTGGAATGCGACAAAAAGACCTTGGTATATCGGTGCAATGGCACATAGCGGAAGTGCATATATAACTGAGCCATATGTTGATACACAGACTGCAAAGCTTTGTATTACAGCAGCACAGACAATGAAAAATTCCAGCGGCGAAGTGGTTGGTGTTGGTGCAGCTGATATTTTCATTGACTTCCTTGAAGAAGTTGTTACAGAGGCTGATGTCGCAGAGGGAAGCTATGCATTCCTAGTTAACAGTGCAGGTGATATTTTAATTCATCCAAATGCTGATCTTGCTCCAGATTCAGATGGTAACTTCAAGGTAATTACTGATGTTAACGGCGGAAGTTTTTCAAAGATGTATAACATCACAAAAGCAGGCGGAAATTCTGTTATAGCTGTTGATACTGATGGTGTTAATAAGTATTTTTCCGCTCAGCCAATCGGCTACACAGACTGGCTTTTATATACAGCAGTTCCTGTTAGTACTGTAAATGCTTTGATATGGCAGCTTGTTCTTATTATGGTGTTGATTATAATTGTGGTTATTATGATTGCTGCTGCATTGATAATAATGGTAGTTAACAATATTATTACAAAGCCAATCAAGTCAATTACTAATGTTGCAAATGAGATGTCGACTGGTGCAATCAAATATAATGATGTTAATGGCTATGTTGGCGAGCTTTTACAGCTTGGTGAAGCTTTCAACAATATGTCCGAGAGCATTGAAAAACAGGTTAATATTACTGAACAGCTCGCTCAGGGTAATCTGAATATTGATATTCCAATTCGTTCAAATCAGGATGCGCTTGGAATTTCTCTGAAAAAGCTTGAAGATAATCTTCGTGAGATTGTTACAAACATTTATAGTGCATCTGATGCAGTGAGCGGAAGTGCAGGACAAATGTCATCAAGCTTTGAAACAGTAAGCAGTGAGAATGATGACCAAGTCAATGCAGTTCAGAGTTTAACAGTATCTGTATCACATATGAGTGAGCAGATTGAAAAGAACACGCAAACATCATTCGAAGCTAACAAGGTAACAAATTCTATTGCTGATGAAGCAAAGCATGGACTTGAAAACATGAATAAGATGGTTAATGCTGTTAATGAGATTAACCTTGCATCTGCAAACATTTCAAAGGTAATCAAGGTTATTGAGGATATTGCGTTCCAGACTAATATTTTAGCTCTTAATGCATCTGTTGAGGCAGCAAGAGCTGGTGTTCACGGTAAGGGCTTTGCAGTAGTTGCTGATGAAGTTAGAAATCTTGCAACAAAGAGTGCTGATGCCGCTAAGGAAACCACTCATTTGATTGAAAATTCCGTTACAAAATCAAAAGAGGGCAGCATTATTGCTGAAGAAACCAATAAATCGCTTGGTAACATTATCGAAGGTGTAAACAAGACTGTTTCGCTTGTTAATGAGATAACCGATGAGAGCCAAAAGCTTACTGCTTCTGTTGATGAAATCAGCAGTAACGTTTCACAGATTAGTTCATCAATTGAAAATTCCACATCTGTTGTAAGAAGTGGTGTTTCGGTATCCGAGGAGCTTTCCGATGAAGCTAACAATCTTTTGGATATTGTAAAACAATTTTCAATTAAATAATGCGTACTGAATAATACCGCTTATATTAAAACTGTCATACAAATAATATGGCAGTTTTTTTATGACAAAAATATATATAAAAACTACTGTATTTTACGGATAAATATGTTATAATAAAATTAGTATAGATGAAACGAGGGATATTAGTGTCAAAAACAGTGGTTATTACCGGTGCATCACGAGGTATTGGCAGAGCGATAGCGATATGCTTTGCTAAATCAGGATATGATATACTTATAAATTATAATAAAAATAAAGAAAAAGCTATGGCTCTTTTAGATGAAATTAAAGGATATGGTGTAAAGTCACTTGCCTTTAGAGCTGATATTTCAAACGGTGATGATGTAATTAGAATGCATAGCTTTGTAAAAGAAAATTTTGGCATGGCTGATGTACTCATAAACAACGCAGGTATTGCCGAACAGGCACTTTTTACCGATATTTCCGAAGAAATGTGGGACAGAATGTTTAATATAAACATTAAAGGTGCATATTTATGTACGAAGGCTTTTTTACCAGATATGATTAATCAAAAGCATGGCAGGGTTATCAATATTTCGTCAATGTGGGGGATTAGCGGTGCATCATGTGAGGTGCACTACTCCGCATCAAAGGCTGCACTGATTGGCTTTACAAAGGCTCTTGCAAAGGAAGTTGGCTTGTCAGGCATAACAGTGAACTGCATTGCACCAGGTGTGATTGATACTGATATGAACGCTATGCTTGATGAAAATGCGGTTGCAGAGTTAAAGGATTGCACGCCGATGAACCGTATCGGAACACCTTATGATATCGCTGAAACTGCGTTGTTCCTTGCGTCTGATAAAGCATCATTTATAACAGGACAGATTATTTCTGTTGATGGTGGGTTTATCATATAATTATGTGATTAAATGGGCGAACACAACGCTGCGGCGCATCGCTCCTACAAAGATGCCAAGGGGGGACTATATTTATGAACAGCAATGACTTATTAACAGTGACGACGGCAATTGGCAGCTTGCTGACAGAATATGGTGCTGAAATATATCGTGTTGAGGAAACAATATACAGAATTGCGGCGGCATATGGATATACCGAAAATGGCAAGTCTGTCGAGGTTTTTGCCATTCCGACCAGCCTTATCATAACAGTGGACGGTGGTGACGGCTTTCCTATGACACGCACAAAACGTATTTTATCAAGGCGTACTAATCTTGACAGGGTTGATAAAATCAATAATCTTTCACGATATATATGTGCTGAAAAACCTGATAAAAAGGTTATATTGAAACATATTGATGAGATAAAAAACAGAAAGGTATATAGCTTTATAACAAATCTTGTGAGCAATGCAGTTGTAGGCTTTACATTTTCACTTTTTTTTGGCGGAGGTCTTGTTGAAGCGTCTATTGCAGGTATAATTGCGATATTAATTATGCTTGTTGAAACAGCTGTTGCTAAAACAAGGCAAAGTACGTTTTTTCAATGTGTTATATGCTCATTTATGACAGCATCTCTTGCAGTTTTGTGTACGAGGGTTGGAATTACCGATAATTTTGATAAAATTATCATCGGTGCATCAATGACAATGGTACCTGGGATAACGCTTACAAACTGTATGCGTGACTTTATTTCAGGTGACTTTCTGGCAGGTCTATATACCTTGACCGAGGCTTTGATTGTTGCTGTCGGCATGGCTGTTGGTGCAGCGACGGCTATTTCTATATTTACGAATTTGATGTAAAGGTGGTGAGCTGCACATGATTAATTATATTCTGCCATGCGTGTTAAGCTTTGTGGCATCGCTTGCTTTCGGCATTCAATTTAATATAAAGTTTAAGCACATTATTGCTGCTGGATTTGGTGCTGTGATATGTCAGCTTGTTTATATGGTTATCTCAAAAACTGGTGCGAGTGAAGCGTTGTCGTGCTTTTTTGCGGCTGTAACAATATCGCTTTATTCGGAAGTTTTGGCAAGGAGATTGCGTGTTCCTGTGAATATGTATCTCGTTGTCGGGATAATTCCGCTTGTTCCTGGGGGATATATTTACAACACAATGATTGTTCTCATAAACGGTGATATCGATATGTTTTTACGTCAGTTTATTGATACAATTTCAATAGCAGGTGCAATTGCAATGGGAGTTTTTGCTGTATCATCAATAACTCGTTTTACACGACTTAAGATAAAAAAACTGAAAGGAATTACATGAAATGGTAAATGAAAGAATTAGACTTTCCATGAATTATGAATGGTCATTTTTGCTTGGTGATATTGAAAAAACAGAGTTAATAACTCATAACGACATTTATAATGGTGCAAAAGCAGGAGCGAAAAAAGGTCCACCTGCATCATCATATAATGCAAGAGAATGGAAAATACTTAATGTTCCGCATGATTATATGATTGAACAGGATGTTGACAAAAACGGTGCTGCTGACTGGGGTTATCGTCCAAAAAATAATGCATGGTATCGTAAAAGCTTTTTCATTGATAAAGCTCATCAGGGTAATAAAATCGTGCTTGAATTTGAGGGTATTGCTACGGAAAGCACCATATATTTCAATGGCTCGATTATAAAGCGTAACTTTTCAGGATATAACAGCTTTTCTGTTGATATCACCGACAGATGTTTTTTTGATGTGCCTAATATTCTGGCAGTTTATATAAATGGCGAGGCATTTGAGGGTTGGTGGTATGAGGGACAAGGGATTTACCGTAATGTCTGGCTTAATGTTCTTCCTCCAATTCATTTCATTGAAGAACCATACATAAACTGCATAAAAACAAGTGAAACTGATTGGACGGTTAATGTAACTGGTGCAATTTCGGGTGATGTTGCAGGGAAAAATGTTGTTGTAAAGAAGAAAATCCTTGACTATCTTGATAATGTTGTGGCAGACTTCAATGAGCAGTCAGCTATTATAAAAGAGCCGCTAATTTGGGATATAAAGACGCCAACTTTATATAAACTTGTCACTGAAATTTATGTTGATGATGTTAAGTATGACGGCTTTACATCGAGTTTTGGCTTTAGAACAATAGAAATTCGCTCGGATAAGTTGTTTTATCTAAATGGTAAAAAAATAAAAATCAAGGGAACTTGCAATCATCAGGATTTTGCAGGAATTGGCGTTGCTATTCCTGACAGTATTTGGGAGTATAAGATCTCACGATTAAAAGCAATGGGCTGTAATTCCTACCGCAGTTCACATGGTATGGCAGCAGATGGTCTTGTTAAGGCTTGTGACAAGCTTGGAATGCTTTTGATGGATGAAAACCGTAACTTTGAAACTTCGGATGAGTGCCTTGAACAGCTTAAAACTATGGTTAAGCGTGACCGCAATCACCCGTCTGTTGTGTTCTATTCGATATTTAATGAGGAGCCTTTGCAATCAACATCGCAGGGCAGAAACATGGCTTTGCGTATGCTAAAAGAAATACGTAAGCTTGATAATACACGTTTTATCACTGGTGCTATGCATGGTGGTATACTCGAGGAAAGCGGCGTTTCGTCATGCCTTGATATGGCAGGAATAAATTATCAGGCTAATGATTACAAGCGTTTTCATGAGAAATATCCTGATGTTGCAGCTATTGCAACAGAAACTACATCAGCGTTTCAAACTCGTGGATGCACTGTTACTGACAATGACTTGCATAGGTTTTCCTGCTATGACAGTGACCCATCTGACTGGGGAAATACAGTTCGTGACACATGGAAAGCCGTTGATGAAAATGAATTTATCATTGGTGCTTATATGTGGACAGGCTTTGATTATCTTGGTGAACCGACACCACATACTTTCCCGAGTGTATCAAGTTTTTTTGGTATGATGGACACCTGCGGCTTTGAAAAGGGTGGTTTTTATCTCTCGAAAGCTTTGTGGAGTGAAAAACCTTATGTCAGCATACTTCCTTCATGGAATTTTAATGATGGTGATACTGTAAAGGTAATGACCTGTACGAACTGTGAGGAAGCAGAATTGTTCATAAATGGCAAGTCTGTTAGCCGTGAGAAGATTGATAAATATAAACAGCATATATGGGATGCTCCATTTGAAGCAGGAGCATTAAAGCTTGTTGGCTATAATGCAGGAACTGAAGTTAAGTCATGCACTTTGAAAACGGCAGGACAGCTTGCAAAGATTGTTTTAACCCCTGCATTTGATGCATTTACTGATAATATTACAGCAATACCTGTTAAAATATCGGCAGTTGACGAAAATGGTACAGTTATTCCTTTTGCTGATAACAAGCTGAATATCACGATTAGTGGCGGTAAAATTCTTGGTACTGCCAATGGTGACCCTAATTGCCATGATAATTTCAGCAAAGCGAAAAGAACTCTTTTTAATGGACTTGCAATAGCTGTTATAGCACCTAATAAGGATATGAAAAATGTCATGCTTAAAGTGAGTGTGGATGGATTAGAAAAGGTACGTTTGACTATTCCGGTTAACATTACTGGCTCAATTGAGTATGTACCTACTGTAAAGGAAATTTACTTAACAGATTGGAGAATGAGCAAAGTTAGTGATGAAAAACCTGACCCTAAAGTAATTGTTGCTGACAGCGACATGAACACATGGATTTCTGTCAATACTGAGAATGGTGCACAGCCAGAGTTTACTGAACAAATAGGGAAATATGCGTTATACCGCACTAGTATTGATATTCCCGATGAAATTAACGGTCATGCTCCTGTTTTGCATTTTGAACAGATTTTGGGTAATGGTGAGGTTTATATTAATGGTGTGAAGGTATGTGACTTTGCACACGAATGGGCAGCTGCACTTGATGTTGCTGTTAGCGGTGAAAATGCTGATATTACTGTGCTTATCGAGTGTCAAAATAAATATGGAGCTGGTATATGCTCATTTATAGCTATAAGATAAATTGTATGTAAGCAGTGGGCGCACATTGTGCGCCCATACAATATTAACCATCATAAAGTCAAATTATGAAAATTATTGTAATATATTCGATAAAAATATAACCAAATTGTAATTTGAAATTTTGCATAAAATATGGTATGATATTATTGTACTGTATTAAATCAAAAAAGCAATTCAAACGCATGAAAGGAGATATACTTTTAAACGTTTAAGTAATATTAAAAGTATAATCAAAAGGAATGGACGATAAGGTTTTAAACAATCAGATTTTACCAATGGCGAAGGAAGTTCTTAATGAAGTTAAAAAAGCTGTAATCGGCAAGGACGATATTATTATAAAAACAATGCTTGCTATAATAGCAGGCGGACATATTCTCCTCGATGACATTCCAGGTGTCGGAAAAACAACGATGGCACTTGCTTTTTCAAAGGCAATGTCACTTAATTACAAGAGAATGCAGTTTACTCCAGATGTACTTCCAGCCGATGTTACAGGCTTTAATGTATATAATAAACAGACAAACCAGTTTGAATATAAAGAGGGTGCGGCTGTTTGCAATATGTTTCTAGCGGACGAAATTAACCGTACATCCAGTAAAACGCAGAGTGCACTGCTTGAGGTTATGGAGGAGGGTGCTGTAACAGTTGACGGTATTACAAGAGTGCTGCCAAAGCCATACATTGTTATTGCAACGCAAAATCCTATTGGCTCTGTCGGTACGCAAATGCTCCCTGAGTCACAGCTTGACCGTTTTATTGTCAAGCTTTCAATGGGTTATCCTGATATTGACAGCGAGATTACAATTCTTAAATCTAAGGGTGGAGTAAATCCGCTTAATAACATTCATCCTGTTGTCAGCGGCAGGGATATCAATGTTATGCAAAATGCTTCGGACAGCGTTTTTGTTGACGATAAGGTGTATAAATATATCGCTGATATTGCGTTTGCTACAAGGAATTCGCAGCATATTAAGCTTGGTGTCAGCCCTCGTGGTACTGTCGCAATTTGTGCTATGTCAAAGGCGACAGCACTGCTAAAAGGACGTACTTACGTTATTCCTGATGATATCAGCTATATTTTGAATGATGTTATTGAGCATAGAATTTTGCTCACCGCAAAGGCTAGGGCATCAGGACTTGATACAAGAACTGTTATAAGGGAAATTTGTTCGAAAATTCCTGCACCTAAGATATAAATTTTAATTTGGGGGCTGCTGATAAAATTTGAGAATTATATATTTTTTGCTGATGCTGTTGTCGGCAGTTTTCTATCCGATGTATAAGGATGATTTGTCATTTTTATTGCTGATTGCTGTTTTCATTTTCCCTGTTATACTAATCATATTGCTTGTTATTAGCGTATCTATGATAAGAGTTAAGGTTTATTGTGAGGATAATATAACAGAGCATGGTAAACCTGTCAGACTTCGTGTGAGAATGTTAAACAGGTCGATTTTCCCTGTTTCAGCATGCACAGTAACACTTAGGTACAAATCCGAGGATAACAAAATTCAAAAGCACATGGCGGTTATACCGGTATCCGCTAAAGGTTCTGAAAGCATTATTTTTAGTTTAAAAGCGGAGCATTGCGGAGTTATTGACTGTTCTGTTAAAAGCGTTCGTTTTGATGATTTAATTGGTGTTTTTTCTATATGGAAAAAGGTTAATTTTCATAAGATTATTTATGTTCATCCTGTTGTTTATCCTTATGAAACCACAATAATAAGCAGTATGAATACTGATGCGGACAGCGATGTTTTTTCATCATCGAAATATGGTGATGATCCTGCTGAGGTTTTTGATTTGCGTGAATACAGGGCAGGGGATTCGATGAACAGAATTCACTGGAAATTAAGCAGCCGTGGCGATGAATATATCGTTAAGGAGCTGTCAGAGCCAGTAAGCAGCAAGGTTTTGATTATACCCGATATTTCCTGCTGCCAAAGTAAAAAAGAAATTGACGATGTTATGGATATGTTTGCAGCACTTTCGTATTTCCTTGCAAAAAAGCGTTTAAAGCATTATGCTGTGCTGTCGGATAGTGAGATTAGCATTGAGCATATTGACAGTGTTGAAGGTTTAACCGAATATTTTACTAAGCAGGTGCAGTGTATAAATAAAAAAAGAGAATGCTCCGAGCTGCTTGAACTCACTTCCAATGAGGCTTTTTTAAACAGCAGATATTCACATATAATCATTCCTGCAACCATGTATAACAGTACTGTTCTGGGTGAACTTGAACTGCTTGGGGTTGCCGATAGAATTAGCGTTATCTATCTTGGGAGTGACAGTAAAATTTATGATAAAGTGTCAAAAACATCTGAAACAGTCGTTTATATTACTGATATTGAGAATTTTTATGAGGATTTAGTGTTGTTCTCGATATAGCAAGTTTAAATTTTGGAGGGCATAGATATTTAAAATGGTTTTAAAAGCAAAAAATAATGCCTCGCAAAATTTATTTGTTGAGGCTAGTCTTTATGTTGACTCGAAAAAGAATAATAAAGTTCTGATTTTTATTATACACCAGCTTTTGATTTTTGCAGGTGTTTTTGGCACGGTATTCAGCTTTTTATCATGTATAATGGTAAGCTATAATATGGTGCTACTGATTTTCTTATCGGTATTGTTTTCATTAATAACAAACGTTATATTCAGCATAAAAAAGATACATTCACAGATTACAGTGCTTGTTGTTTCTATATTTTACCTTGGATGTGTTTTTATCTACCGAAACAATATCTGCGCCGGTATTTTTTATATTATTAATATTTATCTATCACAGGCTCGAAATAAATATCGTGACACGGTTTTTATGGAGCTTATTAACCCTGAAAATGCATATCGTGACACAAATATTTTTCTTGTTTTAGCTGTATTTTTAATTGCGTTTGTAATTTCATATGGCATTAATAAGCGAAATTTACCTGCTGTTTTACTTGTGTCTGCACCTGTTCTGGAATTATGTCTTTACTATGGATTTGTACCGAATTATGCTGCGTTTATCGCATTAATTATCTGCTGGACTTCTGTCATTGCACTTGATGTCAGCATTCCTGACAGGGCGAATAACAAGCCATATAAAAGAGCGTCTGCGCAATGTGGACTAGCAGCTGCTATTATAATGCTTATTTGCTTTATCGCTGCAATTTTATATGTGAAAATAAGTGGTTTTGAGCGTCCTGAAAGTGTTGATAACTTCAAAAGCTCTGTCAGCAATTATGTTGAAAATAATACTGTCAGCGATGTTATTGAAGATATAACGTCACTTAGTGCGGTGCGTACTGCAAATTCTGGTGCTATTAATCATGGCAAGCTTGGTAAAAACGGGGATATTTCGTTCAAAAACAAGACTGTTCTTCAGGTTACATTGCCACGAAGCAGGAAAAGTACGTATCTGCGTGGGTTTGTTGGTGAGGTTTATACAGGTAATAGCTGGATTTCATTGCCAAATGCAAAGTATAAGCAGCTCCAGAATATAACTGAAAATTTTCAGTTGGATAACCTTAATGTTTTGCTTTTAGATGGTAAAAATTTGAGTTATATTGATAGGTCGCTAGTGCCGAAATATAGCTTTTCGGTAAAGAATGTGAGTGCGAGCAAGGATTATTTATATATGCCTTATAACCTTGTTTCAAAGTCGGTTTCATCATATGATATTCAAAATTTTAATCATTTTGCAGGGGGCCTATCGACGCTTAATTATGTCGGACAATTTTATGACCCAAATGATTATTATGGTTATAAAATGATACTTTCGACACGTTGGAATGTACCGTCTAAAACACTTGCTGAGGACGAGCTTTTATACAGAAATTTTGTCAATGAGAATTATATGACACTGCCTGAAAATTTTAAAGCACCTGATGTCGTTTTTAATGAGCAGTATTATACATTTATATCAGCAGAGGATGGAAATGTCGGAAAAAGCACTGTTACTGCTGAAACGATTTTCAGCCGCAAGCTTTATTATATAAAAAAGTGGCTTAGGGATAATTGCGAATATGACCTAAAGGCTGGTAAACTGCCTGACGGCAAGGATTTTGTTGATTATTTCCTGCTTGAAAGTAAACGTGGTTCATGCTCACATTTTGCATCATCTGCTGTGCTTTTGTGCAGATATGCTGGTATTCCTGCACGTTATGTAGAAGGATATATTGTTACTGACCTTGATTTTTCGAAAAGCACAACGACTGGTGCAACCGAAACTGTTGAAATCACCGATGCAAGAGGTCATGCATGGATTGAAGTTTATATCAATGGCTTTGGTTGGTATCCTTTGGAGGTAACCTCGGGGTATGGAAATGTTCAGACAGCATTTACTTCCGAAACTGTAACAGAAATTTCAGAGGCTGAGTTTGATATAAGCTCGGAGCTGTCTGAATTTGAGTCGATATATTCAATAGATACGTCTGCAAGTGAAGCTATTAATCCTGCTCCTGCTCAAACAACAGTTACAGTAACATCACCAACCGAACAAAGTGCTGTAACGTCAACCCAGACAACAACTGAATTAACAGATGAAACTACTATCGCAGAGGAGGATAATATTCCCGAGGAGATTATACTAGAGGATAATGCAACCTCAAGCTTTTTAACGGTATTAAAGGTCATTTTATGGGTGATATTGTCTTCTATATTAATTTTTGCTGCGATACTGTTCAGACGTGTTTATATCATAAAAAAATATCGCAGGAATGTTATGCATACAGATGATTATGATTTTGCAGCGGAGTGTATATACCGTAAGTTTAATAAGTTTTTGCTGCTTTTAAAAATCACACCAATGAAGAATTTGTCATATAGCGATTATATCGAAAAGCTATCTGATTCATCTTTGTATTTGTCTGATGGTGTCGCTGAAACTGTTATAAATTCAGCACTAAAGGCGAAGTTTGATGAAAGTCCTCTTTCACGTGATGAAGTTAAGGAGATGTATCAGACTTTGCAGACTTCGGTTAAGAGGTATTATAATTCATCGAGTAATTTCAAAAAGCTGTATATAAAATTTATTCTTTGTATGCTATAAAAATTTTGAGGACACACATTTTTTTGTGCGTCCTTGTTTTTTTATATTCAAATACCATGTAAATCAAAATTCGGTGTGTATTCTTCCTTTGCTGATGACCGCTCCTGCATAAAGCCCAATAAACCTAATTTTATAGCATAATCAGCTACAAAATTATATTCAAATGTTGATACACAGCGTGAAATTTCCTTATACTCATTAGCTTTATAAAATGGCGTATACTGGCTCATTAAACTTAATAAAAATGCATCCTGTGGCAGTGTTTTTGACAGTGTATCAAGCACTTTTATGCTGTCATGACGATGCGTTGGCAATGTCAAATGCCTTACAATAAGTCCACTTTGGAGTATGTCGTTATCATCATATTCAGGTACACCAACCTGACGATACATCTCTTTTATAGCAGATTTACAAACTTCGAAATAATCACTTGCACATGAATATTTTTCAGCAATTTTATTGTCGGCATATTTAAAATCAGGCATATAAATCTGAACATAACCCTTGAGCATTTTAAGTGTTTCGACATTTTCATATCCACCTGAATTATATACAACTGGGATATGAAGTTTGCCCTTAATTTTATCGAGTGCCTCAATAATTTGTGTTACATAATGTGTTGGATTGACAAGATTTATGTTGTGTGCATTTTGACTTTGCAGCTCAAGCATTATCTCTGCAAGTCTGTCAACAGATATATCTTGTCCCAAATTTTCTGACGATATTTTATAGTTCTGACAAAAACAACATTTTAATGTACATCCCGAAAAAAAGATTGTACCAGAGCCATTTCTACCAGAAATACATGGCTCCTCCCACATATGCAGATATGCTTTTGCAACACGTATATTTTGCCCTGCACCGCAGTATCCGATACTTGTATTTCTATTAGCACCGCATTTTCGTGGGCATAATGTGCAAGCGTTCAAGTTCAATTTATATCACCACAATCATTTATTTTGGGACGTTCTATAAAAAGAACGTCCCATGTTATTATATTAAATTATAACTTTTTGCCTTCGCAGAAAACCTTTCCTATAACATCATCAATACTGCAATAATTGTTTGCCATCATGATAATAGGGTCAACTTTAACAGGGTCAGGAACGCCGTCAGTAAGGCAGTCCTCGTTGATATAAACAGCAATGACATCACCGTAAAACATGGTAAATCCACGAATTTCTTTTTTATCGCATACCTTGCATAAGAAATTTAATGTGCATTCTTCTATCATCGGTGCAGTTCCTGCTGTGTCATAAAAAGCTTTGAAAAGCTCAGATTTATCGGTGGTGTGACCTGTGAACATTCCGCAGTAATCCATCTTTATAACCAAATCAGTGGCAGGAATATTTACGCTGAAAAATCCTGACTGCTCAATTCCCGAGGTAATATAGTGAGTGTCCTTTAGCGATACGCATAAAACAGGCTCAAGACAGGCACATCCGCCTGCTCCAACTGTTGTATATGTTGGCTTGTTATCAACTATTGATCCGACAATCATTGCAGGAAATGGTCCGACAGGACGGTTTTCAAGTTTTATCTTATTCATTTTTACTCCTTTTCATATCATTTCTAACAAAATCTATATATGCTCTCAAGCCGTTTTCTTCTTCATAGTTATATGAAAATTTGAATTCATCGGCAACTTTGATAGCTAGCATATGAAACAAATCACAGGCTTTATAAACAGAACTCCATATATTATTAGGGCTTGCGTCAGAATAAGTTTTCAGATACATTTCATAAATATCAGATGAAAGATATCTCTTAAAATACTTACCCATCTTTCCTGAAGATACTGAAAAATCATGATGAATACCGATATACCAGTTTACCATATTATTCAGCATATCACGTACGATAAGATTGAACATTTCCATTGCGTAAGGAATTTCATCACGTGCAATCCCTTTAACTACGTTATTTAAGCACCACCAAAATTCATTGCATACATCTGAATACCGCTCTTCTGATGGCTTTTTAATACTGAAATAATGTTCATCAACTTGAATTTTAGGTAATGTTCCGTCCTTATCAAGTAAAACTATTGCAGGCTCGCCATCATCAGCATATACACCTGTGATTATAGTCAAATCTATGCGATTGCCGTCAGGAAAAACCATTAGCCATGTAAAATGTCCGTCATCATCACGTTCCATTGTAGTGAGCGATTCAGGTTTTTGCATTAAAGACGGTTTACCAAAGTTCGTTTCAATCCACTCTGTATTATCATAAAAAGGCGCAGTATCATGAACATAAAAGCCTATATCATAGTCTTGATATTTATCCTTTGGGCACTCGGGATTTGCACGAGAACCAACCATAATGACAGCACGGATACGTTCATCATTTAAAGCAGTGCTTAAGATTAAATCAATCATTTCCTTTTCGGTACGCATTAAATAACCCTCCAAAATATATGCTTACACAATTTTAGTAGTCCAGTCCTCTAAGCTCCAAACCTCTGTTGCAATATCATTATAAAATTCTGGCTCATGGCTGACAAGCAAAACTGTACCCTTGAATTCTTTTATTGCACGTTTAAGCTCGTCCTTTGCGTCGACATCAAGATGGTTTGTTGGCTCATCTAATACAAGCAGATTTATACTTTGCAGCATAAGTCTGCAAAGACGTACTTTAGCATTTTCACCGCCTGATAAAACACGCATTTGTGATGTTATATGCTCAGTTGTAAGTCCGCATCTAGCCAAAGCAGCACGCACCTCGGCATTTGTCATGGCAGGAAACTCCTCCCAAATTGTTTCAAGAGCAGTCTTGCTTGATTCAGCCTCCTCCTGCTCAAAATAACCGATACTAACAAACTGGTCATGCTCAACTGTACCTGAAACAGGCTTAATAATCCTTAGTAAAGTTTTTAAAAATGTTGATTTACCAAGTCCATTTACACCACGAATAGCTATCTTTTGATTAGCTTCAAGCTTTAATGAAACAGGTCGAGTTAACGGCTCGTCATAGCCTAAAATAAGGTCATTACACTCAATAACGATACGTCCAGGGGTACGGTCGGGCTTGAATGAAAATGATGGCTTTGGCTTTTCTCTTGCAAGCTCGATAACATCCATGCTGTCAAGCTTTTTCTGACGTGATTTCGCCATATTTGCAGTTGCAACATTAGCTTTGTTTCGTGCAACAAAATCCTTTAGATTTGCGATTTCCTTCTGTTGTTTTTCAAACGCCTGCTCAACCTGACGCTTTTTCAGCTCATACATACGCATAAAGTCGTTGTAATCACCAGAATATCTTGTAAGCACAGCATTTTCAACATGATAAATGACATTGACAACATCATTAAGAAACGGTATATCATGTGAAACGAGTATGAATGCATTTTCGTAATTCTGCAGGAAGTTTTTAAGCCATGCAATATGGTTTTCGTCAAGAAAGTTTGTAGGCTCGTCCAGAATTAATATCATAGGATTTTCAAGCAAAACTTTTGCAAGCAAAACTTTTGCACGCTGACCGCCTGAAAGCTCGGTAACATCTCTGTCAAGACCGATTTCACCAAGTCCTAATCCATTCGCATATTCGGAAATACGGCTGTCGATTGTATAATAACCGCTGTAATCAAGGATATCCTGAATTTCGCCGACATCCTCCATAAGTATGTTCATTTCATCCTCTGTGCAGTCCCCCATTTTTTCATAAGCATCAAGCATTTCTTTTTCAAGGTCAGTTAAATGAGAAAAAGCCTCACGAAGAACATCCTGAATTGTCTTGCCATTTTCTAAAGAGCTATACTGGTCAAGATAGCCTGTTGTGATATGTCTGCACCACTCAACCTTACCTTCATCCGGCATAAGCTTGCCTGTGATTATATTCAAAAATGTGGACTTACCCTCGCCGTTTGCACCGACAAGTCCAACGTGTTCGCCTTTTAACAGTCTGAATGAAGCATCATCAAGAATTTGTCTTGCCCCAAAACCATGTGTAACGTGTTCAACATTAAGTATGCTCATAAAAATAATCTCCCATAATAAAATTACGTTAATTATACCATAAATTTGTGTACAATTCAAGTAGGGGTGACCCTGTGTGGTCGTCCGCTGCTTATGAACATTTATAAGTATAATTTACTATAACGAATTTTTATAGATATACAGAACAAAATAATCATAAAATAAAAGGATGGTACAATAAAATGGATAAAAAAAAGAACCTGCTAATCATAGTAGACTTTCAAAATACATTTGCTGACGAGAGCTTAGGGGATGATGAAAACGATAAACTCAATAAGCGTATTGAAAAACGAATAGAGGAGTATCTTAATGATGACAATGATATAGCTTTTACGCTTGATGAGGCAGGGGATGGGGATGAAAAAAAGCTATATGGTGATATCGGAAATTATATAAAAAAAGCGGTTGCAACATTTCATAAAACCACATATGGCAGTCTTGACTTAGGTAACTGGATTGCTGATAAAAATTATGAAAAAGTTGAAATATGCGGACTTGTTTCAAATATGTGTGTGCTTTCAAATGCAGTAATTGTGCAGGCGGCATCGCAAAACTCGGAGATAATTATTGACAGCAGTATGACTGCTTGTGATGATAACAAACAAGGAAAAAATGCGCTTGATATTATGCGTGGATTAAAAATGACTGTGGTGTGATGAACAAAAAGCGGGCGCACAATTAAAATGTGCGCCCAAAAGGGAAATATATTTATATTTTATGCGATTTTAGCAGCGATTAGATTACCCATTTCAGTACATGAAACAAGTGTTAAGCCATCAGTGTCAGACATGATATCACCAGTTCGGTATCCCTCGTCAAGAACAGTGGATACAGCATTTTCGATATCATCAGCCTCAGCGGACATATCAAATGAAAAACGTAACATCATAGCAACTGAAAGAACTGTTGCGATTGGGTTAGCCTTATTCTGTCCTGCAATGTCAGGTGCAGAGCCATGAATTGGCTCATAAAGACCTAGCGTACCCTCACCTAATGATGCAGATGGAATCATGCCAAGTGAGCCTGTAATCATTGATGCTTCATCGGAGAGAATATCTCCGAAAAGATTTTCTGTAACCATAACGTCAAACTGTGCAGGGTTTCTCACAAGCTGCATTGCGCAGTTGTCAACAAGTATGTCAGCATATTCAACTTCAGGGTATTCAGCAGCAACCTTATGTGCAACCTCACGCCATAAACGTGATGAATCAAGAACGTTAGCCTTATCAACTGAATGCACTTTTGAACGGCGTTTTTTAGCCATTTCAAATGCAACACGACATATTCTGTCAACCTCATAATCAGCATATGCCATTGAATCAGATGCGTGTTTAACGCCGTTTTCATCAACATAGGTTTCTCTTTTGCCAAAATATGCACCGCCAATTAACTCACGTACGATAACAAGGTCAAGTCCTGCATCGGTGATTTCAGTTTTAAGAGGACAAGCCGATGCAAGTGGTGCTAAAAGCTTTGCAGGACGGATATTTGCAAATAATTTTAATGCGCCACGAATACCGAGAAGTCCAGCCTCAGGACGTAAATGTCCTGCAAGGTTATCCCACTTTGAACCGCCAACAGCACCTAGCAAAACGCTGTCGGATTTTAAGCATATGTCAACAGTTTCAGACGGCAGCGGAACACCAGTTGCATCAATTGCACATCCACCCATTAAAACGTCTGTATATGTGAATTTGTGATTGTATTTGTCTGCTACTTTATCAAGAACTTTTATAGCTTCGGTTACGATTTCAGGACCAATACCGTCACCCTTGATAACAGCTATTTTCTTTTCCATAATCTTTGTTACCTTTCTCATTTTGAGTTTATATCGTATGAACAACCGTCCTCGGTCGCTCATACAACATTAATATTTACTTTTTAAGCGAATTAAGCAAACCGCCTGCGCTTATGATATCCTTCATAAACTGTGGGAATGGCTGCGCTTGATAAGTTTCATTCTTTGTTTTGTTTGTGATAACGCCTGTATCAAAATCAACCTCAACAGAATCACCGTTCTGAATTGACTTTGCTGCTTCATCACATTCAAGGATAGGGAGTGCTGTATTGATAGCATTTCTATAAAAAATTCTTGCGAACGTGCTTGCAATAACACATGAAATACCACTTGCTTTTATTGCGATTGGAGCGTGCTCACGGGATGAGCCGCAGCCAAAGTTCATGTCAGCAACAATAATATCGCCGTCCTTAACATTCTTTACGAAATCAGCGTCAATATCCTCCATGCAGTGTGTTGCCAACTCTTTTGGGTCAGCAGAATTTAGATATCTTGCAGGAATAATAACGTCAGTATCAACGTTATCACCATATTTATGAACAGTACCGAAAGCTTTCATTTGCATAGTAAACATTCCTTTCTGGTTTAAAGTACTTCATTAACGCCGCTGATTTTTCCTGTTACAGCAGACGCTGCAGCAACAGCAGGGGACGCTAAATAAACTTCTGATTCAGGATGTCCCATACGGCCTACAAAGTTTCTGTTTGTTGTAGCAACAGCACGCTCGCCTTTGGCAAGTATTCCCATATGCCCGCCTAAGCATGGACCGCAGGTTGGAGTTGAAACTGCACATCCTGCTTCGATAAAAATTTCAAGCAAGCCCTTTTTCATAGCCTCAACATAAATTTTCTGAGTTGCAGGGATAACAATGCATCTAACATCCTTGT
>JAVBOH010000035.1:0-17729 GCA_031550725.1 Oscillospiraceae bacterium | reverse complement strand
ATGGCGACGGCTTGATTTCTTATGCCTTTTGGCTTAAGAAATATGAGAATTTTCCACATCTTTATGCTTTTTCAACTTTTACAGCCGTTTGGCTGTATTTTTTGCATATTTTTATGAAAATTGCGGTTTATGGATGTGCCCTAGATTATAGCATATGATTTGCACGATGTACATAACATATCAATTACAATATAGTTACAATTTAGAAATAATATATTTGTATTAATATTTAACTTGTCTTATATAATGCGTTACAAAATGATTTTTTTCGAAAACCATTTTGTAAGTGCAAGGCTTTGGGTATAAAATGCTCAAAAACTTGCACTTGAACTTAAAACACGTTCAAAGCAAGCTTTACGGTGTTTTTTAATTGTTGAACAGTCATTATATAAAAACAAATTAAATATTCTGCAAAAACATATAACCACCAAAAACGACATAAATATAGTATAAATGAATTTTTATAGTCAGGAGGTCATATAAAATGGTTATTTATACAGTAAAAGCAGGTGATACGGTATATGGAATTGCTGAATATTATGGAGTATCGGTAAAAAGGTTGATTTCGGACAACGCATTGACAGAACCTGCAAGCCTAGCAGTAGGGCAAGCACTGCTTATATTATTTCCCGAAGTAACTCATGTTGTTCGGGCAGGAGAAACAATTTCGGGTATAGCATCATTATATGGCACAACAGTAATAAAACTGTATCAAAATAATCCGACACTTATTAATGAACCTTTTTTACAAGAGGGAAGCACAATTGTTATCAGTTATGATGACAAACCTGTAAAAAATGCAATGATAAGCGGCTTTGCGTACAGCTTTATAAATCCCGTAATATATGAAGCGGCACTTCCTTATTTGACATATGCAATACATTTTGGATATGGATTTGATGACGAGGGTGATATAATAACAATCAATGATGAAAATTTAATAAGTCTTGCACATACATATAGGACATCTGTGCTGTTAAGCCTTACGACAATAAATCGTGACGGTACATTTGGCTCAGCGAAAGTGGAACGTTTGCTGACGGATATATCATTTCAAAATAAGGTAATCGAGGGTATGATATATACTATACAAAACAGAAATGCACAGGGTATGGATATTGATATGGAATATATACCACCGCAGTTTCGTCTTGAGTATGCAAATTTTATTAGAAATGCGACTGGTCAGTTAAATTCATTTGGACTTGTTACACATGTCGACCTTGCCCCTAAAACATCATCCGAGCAGTCAGGACTTTTATATGAATCGCATGATTATGCACTTATCGGCAGTTTTGCTGATTACGTTTTTCTTATGACATATGAATGGGGATATACATATGGACCACCAATGGCAATTGCACCAATAAATAATGTGCGCCAAGTACTTGAGTATGCCTTAACAGAAATTCCTGCTGACAAGATTTTTCTTGGTATTCCCAATTATGCATATGACTGGAAATTGCCATTTAAAAAAGGTGTTTCTGCCGCTGTTACTATAAACAATGTAAGTGCTGTACGTTTAGCTGTATATGAGGGTGCTGAAATACAGTATGACGAAATATCACAAAGTCCGTTTTTTTATTATACATCATCAAATGACGGCAGTGAGCATATTGTATGGTTTGAGGATGTCCGCAGTATGCAGGCGAAATATAATCTTGTTATAGAAAAAGATATTTTAGGTTGTGGGTATTGGAATTTGATGTATCCATTTCCACAGAATTATTTATTGCTCAATTCGATGGTTAATATAATTAAGTTGATGTGATTTAAATATATATTAACTTTCACTTAGTATTCGTTGTTTTAAATACTTTAATTTTTTGTTTTAAATACTTTGGTTTTCAAGTTGACAATGAAATATAACTATGGTATAATATGGTTATGAACTATACGCTTTAAACGTAATAGAAAAGGATGGTAAAATATGAAAAGCATCAAAAATATTATATTAGCATTGTTAGCAATAATCATAATATTTATTCAAATTCCATCACTAGTGTTGCCATTGTAAATGATGATGGGATAGTAACAGCAGTAAATACTGGTGAAGTTAAAATATCATGTGAAATAGGTAATACTACAATATCTAGGATTTTAATCATAAATGATTGAAATACACAAGGAGTGTTAAATATGATAATAAACAATAATTCCTCAGCATTAAACTCAAATAATAGCCTTGACAACAGCAGAAACAGAATGAATCCTGCGTCTGATGATGCAGCAGGACTTGCAATATCAATGAAAATGAGAGAAAATATATCAGGTATCGAAAGTACAATTAAGAACTGTGATGATGTTATTAACATGGTGCAGATATTTGGCGGTGCATTAAATGAAACTGCAAATAATCTTAGCAGAATGAAAGAACTGACAAACAGTGCTGCAAACAGCGATTGTGACAATGATTACCGTTTTGCTATGCAGAAAGAATTTGATAATTTAAATGCAGAAATAAACTATATTGCAGATACTTCCTATAACACAGTTTATATTTTGAACGGTGGTGTTTTATCCAATGGCAGTGCTTGTAAAAATTTCAAAGACAGTATAGTCTTAGAAGTGAATTTAGAATCAAAGCATACAGAAACACTTACATATAAATATGAAATAAGCAGTATAGATAATCTTGTGCCTGATATGAATTGTACCAGTACAGGACTTGGTACAAAGAATTTATCGATTTTGGATGAAGCGTCTGCAAAGCAAGCTGTTAAGCGCATTGAGTTGGCACGAAATAAAGTTACAATGATAACAAAAATGTTTAATGCTATTGAAAACAGAGTTGTTAATACTGCTAAGAATCTAGATAGCTTGTCACAAATTATATATGCGGCAGAATCGAGTATTACTGATGCAATGTTTTATGAAACAATACAGGGTATTACTAATGGTAAGAAGCTTGAAGAAATTGCAGCTGTTAAAGCACTTTCCCAGACAAATAAATTGCCACAAAGCGTTTTACAGCTTTTAAGATAGTATAGACGATTAACTTAAAAGCTTTCGAAATCATTGCGATGGTTTGTAAATGTTAAATCTTTTGTTTCGGATAATTATGATATGGAGCTTGATAAAAAAGAGTTTTGCTAAGTATAGCAGGAAAATCCTAATTGCTATTTGATGATTAATAGAAAAATAATATGGGGCTGTTGCACGACATGAAAACGGTCGACCACACAGGGTCGACCGTTTAGGGTAAATATGTAACAGCCCCATTTATTTTATTTAATTTTGATTAGCTAAATCAATAACATCCTCAATAATGTCACAAACCTCATTTGTCGCATAATGATGAATATAATGTCGCCCAGTAACATTAATAACCTCGCCATAATCAGAATTCTCCACCCATTTTTTCTGCATATTCATATACTCTGCATATTCAGGATATTCCTCATATCCTTGCTGATATGCAAAAATAAGTGTCACAGGAATTTTTGATGGGAAATGTGTATCAAGCATGGTTTTTGCATTATCCAAACGCATTTTACGTTCTTCACGCACCATTTTATTCTGATATTTATTCAAAGTAAACATCAAGTCAATTTGCTTATATTCGTCAGGTATATCTTCAAAATTGTTACGTGAACTCCATGATTGGTTTTGAAGTGTTTCAGGTGAAAAAGCATTTATTAAGCGAAATATACCAAGATTGCGAGCGACAGGATATAAAATATCTGTCATAAAAGAAAAGCTGCTGCTCTCTGTTAACATTAGTTCTGGAGATGTGCAGTCCAGTAAAACAACACCACTTACCAAATCAGGATAATCAGCAGAAAATTTATTTGCTTCAAGACCACCAAGTGAATGTGCAACTAATATGTAAGGTTCGGATATTCCGGCAGCTTCAAGTGCGAGTTTATCCTCAGCGGCAAGATTTTCTATCGTTCGCTCACGTTTTGTATCATCGCTCCAGCCATATCCTGCACGTTCAATGACAACCACCTGATATTCATCCATAAACCTAGACCATATAGGATAAAAGTCTGCAATTGGAGATGGCGTTGCAAGTCCTGAAATAAGCACAAGTGCAGGTTTATCTTCATGTTTTTCACCAACAGAAAAGATATGTATTTTTGTATCATATACATCAACAAGTGTACCTAATGGCTGATTTTTATTTATTGAAGATTTACATAAAATAGTATTCCAAATAAACCCTGTAAGACATAATATTATTATAACTAAAGTAATAATAGTAATATTCTTATATTTTCTTATAAATTTAATCATATAAATCCCCTTATTATTCTACTCTAACTCTAGACAGCAAATAAATAACTAACCCTAAAAAAGTTGCATAAAAAATTGGCAGTAAAATTATACCATATACTGATGACCATGATAATGTTGACAAGCATGTGACAAATTTATTATTAAAGCTAGAAATTTAAACCATAATCTGTATAACAACCGATAATAAATTTACAAGTATATGCAGTGGTACTGTATACTTAATTGACTCGGATTTATAAGCGGCTATACATAAAATAATGCCTGGAACAAAGGAAATTATCATATTGCCAATATTCATATGCCCAACCATGAATAAAACAGTTGTAATTAATATAGCAGGAACAGCACCATATTTACGAAGCTTTTGGAGCATAACCCCTCTGAATATTATCTCCTCAATAAAAGGCGTAAAAAATACAAGCCATATAATTGATATGATATCATATGATGAAATCATATCTCTATTAAAAATGCTGATGATAATTATTGGTGATACAGTAAATAAAAGCAATATTAAGGTTATGATAAACAACATAGAAATCTTTATCTTTACTTCTGTATGGAATAATGCTTTAATTTTATGGATATTCATTTTATTAATAACCAAAAATATAGGAAATGCAATATGAATATTTATCAGATTGCATCCAATCTGATATATTAGTCCTATGCTTTGATTATCTGCAAAAAAAGATATTAAAATAAGCTCAAACGCCATACTGACAAGGAAATTAATAAGCATATATACAATAAATGATATAAAAATAATAATCATAATCATAAATCCTCGTTAATTTTATTATCAGCCCAAACCTTTGTAGGATAAAAAACGAACATACTTATTGCAACAGAATAAAGTATGGTAACAAGAATGACAGATATATTTACAAGCATATACTCAGGTTCTGATAAATAAAAGCAATTGATAATTCCAATTAAAAATCCTAATAAACCTGTTGCCATAACAAATTTTATTGTGCTTTTTATTGCTGATGAAATACGATTCAATTCAGACTTAGAGTATTTATAATCCTTTGTAAAACTACTTTTGATGTATGCCAAAATAATTTTACCGCTCTTTGTTACAATAAGGAAAAATATTAATGGTAATACAATAATAAATAAAGAGGGGAAATCGATAATTCCAATAATAAATTCATTACTAAATCCAGATGCTGAAATTAGAACAAAAATCATAAATAAAAACCCTGCTATAATTAACATTTAATCATCTCCCAAATCAATTAAATTCTTGTGGATATATTCGCTTAAATAAAGTCCATAATCTTTGGCAGTATCAGAAATTAATTCTGATTTTTTTTCAAAATGGTTATTTAAATAAGTTTCAAGCGGCATGAAACTTATTGTATAGCATAATGCAAATGTTAATACAGCCGATGCTGATATATAGAATATCTTTTTTGTGTCAAGTCTGTTGTTCAACGCATTTTTAATTCCCATGTTTATAGCATTATCAAGCAAATCCGAATTGCACATTCGTGTTTCCTCAATATGCTTAAGAAATTCATCATTATTCATTTTCGTTAATAACCTCCAGTCGAAGTAATTTTAATGCTCTGTTTAGTCTGCTTTTTACAGTGCCAACAGGGATTTTTAGTATGCTTGAAATTTCCAGTAGGGTATAATCAGAATAATATTTCAAACTGATAATTTGCCGTAAATCTAAGGGGAGTGATGCAATCATCTGATTAAATTCCATAGTCACCATACCATTATATTCATCAGAATATTCTCCGTCAGGAATTGTTTCAACAGTAGTTTCATATAACTGACGTTTATAAATATCTCTTGATGTGTTAATAACAATGCGTGTAAACCATGTTTCAGCATATTCAGGTTTTCTTAACCGTTTTATTCCTTTATATGCACGAAAAACCGCTTCACTTACAGCATCAAGTGCGAGGGTATCATTATCAAGTATTCCTTTTGCGGTGCTGAAAAGCTTATGCTTTAATGTATCACAAAGTTCAGCAAAGCATTCATCATCCCCATGGGATGCTTTTTGCGCTAAAAATGCAATTGATTTATCCTCATTCACAAAACCCTCACCCCCTATACTAATTAGACTGTGTAAATACCGATATGGTTCTTGTATTTTTTAAATTTGTTTAGATATGATTGAATATAGTATAGCTTACAAAAACATGAAAATCAAGCTAAAAGGTTGTAAATATAGTATGCTAATACTAATCCTATTTTTAAAAGTTAGTAAAATCCAATCACACCCAGTAATGCTTTTAACAACATCGTTGGATAAAGAATTAATGGTATCACAAAGACGCTGAATGACTTTATTAAGAGATTTAAAGATTTCATTACGAAAACCACGTTTGTGAATTTCTTTCAAAATCTGTTAAATTGGATTCATTTCAGCAGTAGCAGGAGGAAGAAAAACCAAGCGAATAGCTTAACCTTACATTATTATGAATATATAACTATGACAAAAAATAACGCCCTCGATAATAAAATCGAGAGCGTTATTCTGTTTTTGTCTTATAAAAGCACTGTTATAGCATAACCAGCGTTAAAATAAACAGGATTCTTATAAGAACTGATTGGCGGAGAAGGAGGGATTCGAACCCTCGATGAGCTATTAACCCATACACGAGTTCCAGTCGTGCGCCATAAACCGGGCTAGGCGACTTCTCCATACTGGATTTTATAGTATCATCAACTGACGACTTTAATATTATATCAGATATTCCACCATAAGTCAAGTGATTTTTTTATTTTTTTACAAAAAATAATGGCAATCATGAAAAATCCTCATGACTGCCATTAAAATTAAAGGTTAAGCATCGTAGCTATCGTCCTTTTTGCCTACACCGCTAGGACATTCGTTTTTATTTTGAGAACCATTCTTGTTTCCCTTTTCAGTAGAGCTCTGGGAGCTAGTCTGTGGTTTATTCTTCTTACTCATTGTAATTTCCTTTCAATTTAGATATCCAATTCTAAACTTGTTTTAGAATTTTTCATCTCTAAAAAATAAAATATATTATACAACAGACTTGAAATTTAAGGCTGTATAGTGTATAATGATATAATTATTTGCAAAGGAATGATAATTATGCGTAGTTGTGGTATATTACTTCATATTTCCAGTTTGCCAACAAAATATGGTATTGGTACACTTGGAGCAGATGCTTATAAATTTGTTGACTTTTTGAAAAAATCAGGTCAGGAATATTGGCAGATACTTCCTATTGGTCCAACAGGTTACGGTGACTCACCATACCAGAGTTATTCAGCATATGCTGGAAATCCTCTTTTAATTGATTTGGATATGCTGATAAAAGCTGAATTAATTTCAAGTAGTGACAAAGATTTGTTGATTCTTGATGAGAAAAAAGATTTTTTAAGCTATGCACAGCTTTTTGATTTTAAAAAAATTGTTTTATATAAAGCTGCAAAGAAGTTTTTTGATAATGCGAATGGTATTACATTTAATGATTACAATGAATTTTGTAATAAAAACTCTTTTTGGCTTGATGATTATGCATTGTTTATGTCACTAAAGTCACATTTTCATCAGGTTATGTGGACGAATTGGGATGATGATATCCGTTTACGTGAAGCTAGTGCTTTGGAAAACTATAAAAATTTACTTTGTGAGGACATTGAATGCTGGAAGTTCATGCAGTATATGTTTTTTAGACAGTATAATTCTTTAAAAGCTTATGCTAATAAAAAAGGCATTAAGCTTTATGGCGATATGCCGATTTATGTTTCAATGGACAGTTCTGACATTTGGGCATCACCTGAACTTTTCATGCTCGATGATGACAGAAAGCCTGTTAAAGTTGCAGGATGTCCACCAGATGGATTTTCACCAACAGGGCAGCTTTGGGGTAATCCGCTTTATGACTGGGATTATCTCAAAAAGGATGGCTACAAATGGTGGATATCCCGTGTTGAATATTCAGGAAAACTGTTTGATTTAACCAGAATTGACCATTTCAGAGGTTTTGAAAGTTTTTATGCTATTCCTGCCGAAGACGAAACTGCTGAACATGGTGAATGGCTGCAAGGTCCTTCAATGGATTTATTTAAAGCTATTAAAAAAGAACTTGGCGATGTTAATCTTGTTGCTGAGGATTTAGGTTTTCTTACTGCCGAAGTTCGCAAAATGCTTAAAGAATCTGGTTTCCCTGGTATGAATGTGCTTGAATTTGCATTTTATGGTTGTGAGGACAGTAATTATTTACCGCATAATTATGTCAAAAACAGTGTAACTTATATCGGTACGCATGATAATGACACAGCTTTAGGATGGTATCGCTCACTAGATAAGGATACACGTAAATTCGCCAAAAAATACATGGCTCTTACAAAAAAAGAGGGTGTGTGTTATGGTATGATTCGTACCGCATACCAAAGCATTTCCGAACTCGTTGTTATTCAAATGCAGGATTTCCTTGAACTTGGTGCTAATGCACGAATGAATATTCCATCCACAATCGGCGGTGGAAACTGGGCATGGCGTTTGAAAACAACTGACTTAAATAAAACACTTTCAAAAAAAATATTTAAGCTTACAAAGCTTTATTTCCGTGTCCCTGTACGCAAAAAAGCTATTGTTAAAAAAATAAAATAATTTTTAGGCAGTATTTATAACTTTTGTGGTTTGACACTAGTTGTAAATTACTGCCTTTATTCTATATCTTTACAAAAATTATTAAATATTGGATTTAATGTTGTAAAATGGAAAGAAGTATGGTAAAATGGATGTAAAGTGTTTTTAAAATTAAATAACATTAATATCTATATGTTTTACATATCAGGAGGGATAAACTATGGAATCAAAATTTAAAAAGATATTAGATGAGGTTCCTATTGGTGTTTATGTTGTCGAACGTGAAACTTACCGTATACTTTATATAAATGAAATTATTAAAAACAATCCTCAAAGACCACGAATCGGACAACGCTGTGTTGACATATGGAATGGTGCTGAATCTTGTAAAAATTGCCCGACAAAAAAGCTTATTGACGGTGTGACAACATATACGGAATATGGCGTTAAGGGTTTACATGGAAATTATGATATTACTGCTACTGAAACAGACTGGGATGGAATACCCGCATATATTATCACAACACCTGACCATGTTCTTAACGATACTGAAAAAATAACTGTCAATGAAAGAGATTATCTTCTAAAAGCAGCTCTGTATATTTATCCCACTATTTATTTTGTCAATTATACACAAAATTCATATAAGCTGCTTTCTATTGACAAGAATGATATAATATTTTCAAATACTTCAGGTACTATTGAAGAACTGGTAGAATATGCGGTATCGAGAATGCATCCAAATTATAAAGAGGGATACAGAAACAATTTTATGGCAGCAAATGTCCTAAAACGTTTTGAAAGCGGAATAAATGAGATATATTATGAGCATAAGCTGATGATGCCGGATGGCAGCGGAACATGGGTATCATCTCAAATAATCCGAATGGATGATAATGAAAACGGCGATATTGTTGCAATAGCACTGCTGCGTCCGATTGAAGAAATGAAAACGGTTAAGGAACAGAGTGTTGAATTTGTTCAGGGTTTATCTGCACTTTATGAAGAATGCGTAATTGTTAATATTACGAATGATACATATGTTATACGAGGATCATTCGGTGGTATTGATGAATTTTCACATATAAAAAACTTTAGTAAATTTCTTGATTTCGGACAAACACTCGTTCATCCTGATGATGTCGAAGGATTTATGAATACTTTTTCATTAGAAAGCTTACGTAAGGGTGTCAAAAATGGTGCAAAACAGTTTCAGATGCAGCTAAGAAGAAATGATATATCTGATGACAAGATGTATCATTGGGTAAGAATGACTGGTGTTGTGCTTGAATCAGAAGAATATAACGAGCAAAAGATTTTCATTGTAACAGATAATATTGATGAATACACCACTGCAACAATCGAACAGAACAATGCTAATCTTCGTTTTATTAATACTGTATCAAAGACTTATGATAAAGTATATGAATGTAATCTTCATAAGAATTTGCTTACAGAGTGGATTATAACAGACAACGGCGCACATACATCATCGGTATCAATGCCATATGATGAAAAAATAGCTGAAATTTGTGAACGCAGTATTCATCCCGACTATCAGAGTGTATTTTTGAATACATTCTGCCATGACAATATTTTAAATGCATATGAGAATGACATGAAGGGTTTGAGTTTTGAGACATTGCGCTACATTAAAAATGGTGATTACCGCTGGTGTCTGATTGAAATTCATTTCATTAAATCACTCACAAATGAAATTGTTTTTATGTATTATATTAAAGATATTGATGACAGCAAACGTGAGGCTGAAGAAAAGCATCAGCTTCTTGTTGATGCACTTAATTATGCTGAAAAAGCGAACTCATTTAAGACGGATTTTCTTTCAAGGATGTCGCATGATATCAGAACTCCTATGAATGCTATCATTGGTATGACCAATATTGCAGCGGATAATATTGAAAATTATGACAAACTGAATGACTGTTTCGGAAAGATAAATGCATCAGCAAAATATCTGCTTTCGCTTATTAATGACATCCTTGATATGTCAAAAATTGAACAGGGTAAAATGGCATTTATCCATGAAAAATTCAGTATATATGATTTTATGGATAATATTTACATATGCTGTTCTGCACAGGCAAATCTCAAAAATCAAAACCTTACAATATTTGTGTCAGATGACATCGAAAGCGAATATATTGGCGACTCACTTAAGCTTAATCAGGTATTGATGAACTTGCTTAGCAATGCCATGAAATTCACTCGTGACGGCGGAGATGTCACCGTTAACCTTAATATTCGTGAGGAAACGCAGTCCATTGCTGTGCTGCGTTTTGAGGTTGAGGATAACGGTATTGGTATGTCATATGAAAATATTGACAAGATTTTCGAACCTTTTGAGCAGATATCGGCTCATTCGGGACGTCAGTTTGAGGGTTCGGGGTTAGGTCTTTCAATCGCAAAGAGCATTGTTCATATGATGAAAGGACACATTTCCGTAAAGAGTGAAATTGGCAAGGGTACACTGTTTATTGTTGATATTCCGCTTGAAAGAGCTGAAAGAGATAAACGTTCTGGTGTTCAAAGTAAAAAACAAACAATTAACGTTAGCAATGATTATGTTTTCAACGGTGAACGTATTCTTGTTGCCGAGGATAATGAAATCAACATGGAAATTATGATTAATATTCTTGAACAAAAAGGTTTTACGTATGAGTTAGCTGAAAACGGTGAGGAGGCTGTCAAGCTCGTCGCTAAAAATCCCGAGCACTATTTTCAAGCTGTTCTTATGGATATTCGTATGCCTATCATGGATGGTCTTGAAGCAACACGTCAGATAAGACGACTGCCTGCACTTGAATATACCAAATCACTTCCGATTATTGCAATGACAGCAAATGCATTCTATGAGGAAATGGAAAAAGCAAAACAGTGCGGTATTAACGAATATCTCACTAAACCAATTGACTTGTCATTGCTGACAGAAACAATGTACAGGGCTTTGTATATAAACAATTATAGTATTGAGGTGTAAACAAAAAATGCTGCAGCACAAATTAATGTGCAGCAGCATTTTATTTATGTATAAAGCGTAGCTTAGCAAAGCTTGATATGTTATTACAAAAACATATCAAAGGTATATTTTTCAAGTTTTTTCTCAACATCAACAGAAATTTCATCAAAGACATGACGAAACTTGCATATACCAGACATTGCACGGTTGCAGTCATACTCCTCGGAAAGACATCTGCTAAGCTGATACTTTCCCTCAACAGTTTCAATGACATCCTTTATAGAAATCTCCTTAGGACTTTTTGCAAGCTCATAACCACCCTGAGTACCTTTATATGACTTAACCAAGCCGCTTGAAACAAGCTTACGCAGAATTTTCAGCGCAAAACGCAGTGTAACACCCGTAAGCTCTGCAATGGTTTTTGCATCAAGACGCTTAGCTTGTGACGCAAGACATCCTACAATACGGACGGCATAGTCAGCCTCCAAAGTAATATGCATTTAAAAGTACCAACCTTTCTAAAAGCTATGACTATAAATCACAGCTTACATCTGGAAAACACGTATTAATCAAGGAAATCCTTAACCTTTTTACTTCTGCTAGGATGACGCAGCTTACGCAGAGCCTTAGCCTCAATCTGACGAATACGCTCACGTGTAACGTTAAATTCACGTCCAACTTCTTCAAGAGTGCGTGAACGTCCGTCTTCAAGACCAAAACGCAGACGAAGTACCTTTTCTTCACGCTCAGTGAGTGTTGATAAAACCTCACCAAGCTGCTCTTTAAGAAGAATTAGTGATGCAGCCTCAGCAGGTGCAGGGGCATCATCATCAGGAATAAAGTCGCCCAAATGGCTATCCTCCTCCTCACCGATAGGAGTTTCCAAGGAAACAGGATCCTGCGCAATACGCATGATTTCACGAACACGCTCAACAGGCATTTCGAGTTCTTCAGCAATTTCCTCTGGAGATGGGTCATGACCGTTTTTATGCAAAAGCTGTGAGGAAACCTTTTTAACCTTAGTAATAGTTTCAACCATATGAACAGGAATACGGATTGTTCTTGCCTGATCGGCAATAGCACGGGTAATAGCCTGTCTTATCCACCATGTAGCATAAGTTGAAAACTTAAAGCCCTTAGTGTAGTCAAACTTTTCAACAGCCTTAATAAGACCTAGGTTACCCTCCTGAATTAAATCAAGGAACTGCATACCTCTGCCCACATAACGCTTTGCAATGGATACAACAAGACGCAGGTTAGCCTCGGAAAGACGCTTTCTAGCTTTAGGGTCGCCAGCTGACATACGTTCAGCAAGCTCAATTTCTTCCTCAGCACTTAAAAGCGGTACACGGCCAATTTCTTTAAGATAAATCTTAACAGGGTCATCAATTGCAATACCCTCTGTTGAAAGTGACAATTCAAGGTCATCATCCTGCAAAGCAGCATCAAGCGCTAAATCACCCAAATCTGCATCAATATTAAAGTCCTCAATAATCTCAATGTTAAGGTTAGCACAGCTGTCATAAAAGCTTTCCATCTGGTCAATGTCAAATTCAAGCTCCTCTAAAACGTCAGTAATCTCCTTGGTTGAAAGCTTTCCACTGGTTTTACCCTGCTCAATCAAGCTCTCAATGGTTCTCTTGTCATTAGACATATTGGTTCAATTCCTTTCAAAATCCTTACTATGTATATTCACTTTTTCTTTTTTATATTATTAATATGCTTTAAAAAGTCATCATCAGACATTTCTTTTATGTTAACATTACTGTTGTCAAACGCTTGCAAAACCGCAATATAATCATCAGCCGCAGCTTTATTATTGACAGTGTTTTTACTATTTATTACAATTTTTGTTATTTTACCCATATCATCCGCTGAAAATTCACTTTGTAATGACATAATATCAAAATTAGATGAATTTTTTATGCCATCAATCATCTTTTCAAATACAATTTTATTGAAATTTGTCACAAAATTATCAGGTGATATTTTCGAAGTAACATATTCAAGCTGATCGGGATTAAGTGAAAGATACGAAATAATGCCAATCTCAGCCTTATATTCACGAGGATGAGAGGTCATATCAGGGTTTGTCCTATGCTCGATATTAAAAGTCCTGATATCGTTCCAATCCTTGCGTTCATTACTTGAAATGCGCTTTTTTATAATACCGTTAGTCTGCTGTGAAATAACCTGTTTATGTACACCAGTTTCACTTGCAATCTTAGATATATAAACCTCACGCTCAATGCTTGATGATATGTTTGAAAGTACATCAATTGCACGTTTCAAATACTCAATCTTACCGACATCACTTTCCACATCAAGTCCCACACGGCACTTACTAAGCTCAAAATCAATAGCACCGTCCGATTTATCAAGCAGCTGTTTAAACCTTGCTGTACCAAACTTTTTTATAAATTCATCAGGATCTTTAGCATCAGTCATCTTAATTATACGTGTCCGAATGCCAGCTTCTGAGAGCAGATTTATAGCCTTATGAGTAGCATTTTGCCCTGCACCGTCCGAGTCATATGCAATTATAACATCATCTGCATAGCGTTTCATCAGCGATGCCTGCTCCTGCGTCAAAGCAGTTCCAAGCGTTGCAACGACATTAGAAAATCCTGCCTGATTAATTGAAATTACATCCATATATCCTTCAGCAAGAATAAGTGTCCTATCCTCACACGCCTTAGCAAAATTCATGGAAAACAAGTTACGGCTTTTCTTGAAAACAGGTGTATCAGAGGTATTAAGGTACTTAGCACCCTCACCATCGATAATACGTCCGCCAAAGGCAATAACATTACCTCTAAGGTCAATTATCGGGAACATTGCACGGTCACGAAAACGGTCATACACACCGCCATTTTTGTTAAATACACAAACATTGGCCTCGACCATTTCACGATCAGTAAATCCTAAGTCATGCAAATGCTTGCTAAGCAAAGACCATTCATTCGGTGAAAAACCAAGCCCATATTTCTTAATGGTATTTGCAGAAAGCTGACGTTCGGCAAAATATCGGCGTCCCTTTTCACCAAGCGGACTTTTTGTAAGAATTTCATAATAAAATCTAGCAGTCGCACGATTAATTTCAAGCACCCTGCTTTTTAACCGTGAAAAATCGGAACTCTCGTTATTATCTGGCATTGGTATTCCTGCACGTTCAGCGAGCAGTCTTACCGCCTCAATATAATCGAGATTTTCAATTTTCATTATAAACGTGATAACATCTCCGCCCGCTTGACAGCCATAACAAAAGAAATGCTCATCACTTGCATCACTTGCATATACCGTACATGACGGTGATTTCTCCGAGTGGAAAGGACATAAACAAACATAATTATGCCCTCTTTTAATCAAATGAGTATAAGAGGACATAACAGAATCAATAGGATTACTCTGTTTTAATTTGTATAGAAAATTATCAGGCAAAGCCATACAAAATAACCCTTTCTATATTATTCTACTTAAATTCTCCAGCCCTTAGGAATAAACAATTCCTGATAAAGATTAACAGCATAAACATCCGTCATGCCTGCAATATAATCACAAACAGCACGGTCTTTATCAAAATGTTTCATGATAACCTTATATTCATCGGGCATTTTTTCCGGATATTTACGGAAATAAAGATACAGCTTTTCAACCAAAGCCATTGCTTTTGCCTCCTCAGCTTTAGCAACGGAATTTTTATATACATTGGCAAACATAAACTCACGCAGCTCATTATGCGCAGCCAGCACATCATCACTCATGTGAATATCCTTAACACCATTAGTGATAATTGAGGAAAGCATTGTAGTTATACGCTTGCTTTTTGAGTTGCCAAGTATCTTTGTAGCGTTCTTTGGCAAGTCAGATTCTTTAAGCATACCTGCACGAATTGCATCATCAATATCATGATTAATATAAGCAATTTTATCAGCAAGCCTTACAACATAACCCTCTTTTGTGGTCGCAATTTTATTTGTATGACAGGCAATTCCGTTCTTAACCTCATATGTAAGATTAAGTCCCTTGCCATCTTTTTCTATGTAATCAACAACACGCACACTCTGTAAATAATGAGTGAAACCATACGGACAAACTTCGTTAAGCACATTCTCACCCGAATGACCAAACGGTGTATGCCCCAAGTCATGCCCTAGAGCAATTGCCTCAGTCAAGTCCTCATTTAAACGCAAAGAACGTGAAATAGTTCGTGCTATCTGTGAAACCTCAAGCGTATGAGTAAGCCTTGTTCTGTAATGGTCACCAACAGGAGCTAAAAAAACCTGTGTCTTATGCTTTAACCTATGAAACGAGTTGCTATGTAAAATTCTGTCACGGTCACGCTGAAACTCTGTACGGAATGGGCATTTAGCTTCATTTTTAACACGTTTACCCGAACTTTTTGAAACACAGGCATCCTCGCAAAGTGTACCTAATTCAAGCACTTCGGTTTGCTCACGAACAGTTATAGCCATTAAACAGAACACTCCTTTTTATGTAAATGTCACTATGACAGTCAAAAATGCGACAATAATCTAACTCTATATACGAAATTACTTATCAAAAATCCTTGTAGAATAATTATTTTTGGATACATTCACAAATCGTCAAGCAAAATTCTCGAATGTTTCATCACCTTTAACAAACAAAGCCTGACCATTAGTAACATCAATAATTTTTTTATGAAGTAAATCGACAAAATCTTTTTTTACAAGCATTTTTATGGTAACATCTGCACCAAAATCGGTAGCAAGAACCTTAACCTCAAATTCAGGTAATATATAGGAAATTTTGCCATAAAGGTTATAATCGGAAGTAATCTCAACAGGATATGAAACACACATTATCATACGTTCTGCTTTATCAACAGCAATTTTCGCACCATGTGTATATGCCCTTACAAGTCCTCCGCCTCCAAGCATTATCCCACCAAAATATCTTGTCACAACAACGCAAACATCGGTAAGCCCCTCTTTTTGCAATACATCAAGTACAGGCACACCAGCAGTACCCTGCGGCTCTCCATCATCCGAATACCGTGATATATTGTCATGACGCAAAATGTAAGCATACACATTATGTGTAGCTTTGCGATGCTCTGCACGGATTTTATTTATGAATTCCACTGCCTCATCGTTTGTTTTTACAGGAGAAATATAACTTATAAACTCGGATTTTTTCTCTATAAATGTATCCGTTGCAAAATCTCGTATAGTTGAATAATCTTCCATTTAAATCCCCATTTCTATAAGATACAAAATCCATATAAAAACAAAAACCTGCGTATTTTACGCAGGTTAAGCTTTTGTATAAATTACTTATCCATGTTGAAACGCTTCTTAAATCTGTCAACACGACCAGCAGTATCAACAAGTTTCTGCTTACCAGTATAGAATGGATGACACTTTGAACAAATTTCAACGTTGATATCCTTCTTAGTGGAGCGAGTGTTGATTACGTTGCCGCAAGCACACTTAATTGTTGTTTCATGATAATTTGGGTGAATACCGTCTTTCATCAAAAACACCTCTTCCTTTTTTAAAAATTATATGATACAATAGCAGCCCATCACATAATTCGGACAGTAGTGCTAAAAATAATCACTTACGGTTATAAATTATATCATACAACTTGTCATATGTCAAGGGTTTTTAAAAAAATATACACGAACTTCTACTGTAGTTATTCCATCCTTGGTAATTGTATTTTTTGTCATACCAATATCCAAGCATAATTACCAATTTATCTAAAACGCTTAATACTAAAGTTTTATAGTATTACTATCCAAAAGATATTTACTTAATTTCTCAAGTAATACTTCAGGGTAAACGGGTTTTGGGAGATGGTCATTCATGCCACATTTCAAGCATTTATCAATATCTTCTTTGAAAACATTAGCTGTCATTGCAACAATCG
>JAVBOH010000001.1:0-4140 GCA_031550725.1 Oscillospiraceae bacterium | reverse complement strand
TCTTTCTTACCACCAATATAAATCTTTGTACCATAAAAGTGTGCATCAAATCCGAACATAACATGTTTTCCTCCTGCAATAAAAATATTTTTCTAAAAATAGATGTGAAACTATAAAAAAGTAGAGATATATCAAAAATAGATGTGAAAATAGTTTCTAATAGAGATATAGTACCACATCTATTGACTATCTGTCAAGGGTGATATATAATAATCGTGAGCTCAAAAGAGAATACAGACCGGAATGTATTTTCAAATCTTTAATTATGAAAGGAACGATGCCTATTGCAATTTATCATTTCAATGTAAAAGTAGTCAGCAGAAGCAAAGGTACAAGTGCAGCAGCAAAAGCAGCATATATCTCAGGAGAAAAAATCAAGAATGAGTATGATGGTGTCACTCATGATTATCGTAAAAAGGGTGAGATTGTACATAAGGAGATATTACTGCCATATGGTGCACCAGCTAAATTTCGAAATCGCACAGTTTTATGGAATGCTGTCGAGAGTGCAGAAACTCGAAAGAACAGCCAAACTGCAAAGCATATTGACGCAGCATTGCCAGTTGAAATTACTCGTGATGAACAGATTGACTTATCTCCTAGCGTATATCAGTGTAGCTCCCAGTTACAAAAAGCTCTGCCTCCATAGTTCTTCTGTTTTGCACCCCTTTTAAAGAACTGGATTTATTATTAAACACAGCTAGTGCTTCATTATAATCATCATAATTTCCATTCTTGAGATAATTAGGTATGCTACTATCTAACCAACCATCTACACCACGTTGATTACAAAATTCCTACCTAAAGTTCATAGTTTCGGTAGTCTTGAGTTATAATTAGTTTTTGATAAAGACTAAATAGATATTAACTGAAATTATTCAGCATCAATTCTCATCATCTCATCAACATAACTCTGCGTATACATTACAGTTTGATCAGTCAGCATTTGAAACTCATCTAAAGATGATCTTACTTTATTGAGAATTTCCATATATTTAGGTAAAGTTACAGGTACAATATAAATTGTATTACACATTTCTTCAATCTGAGCAGCTATTCTGTATAAATCTTCTGCTATTTCAGAATCAACTTTTCGAGTATTTTGAATAATTTCATCATAATCATTTTGACTTATAACAATGTTAGAACTACTTCCAACACCAGTTATATAACTTCCATAATTCGCTTCTTCTGGCGAATATGGAGCGTTATAATTATACTTCATAGACATATTATGAGTATTGAAACTACCTTTTGGTATACTATCCAAAGGATTTTTATTATGAACAGTATGTGAATCGGATAATGCTTTATTTACTTTTTCAAGATATTTTTGACTTGATTTACCTACAAAACCGTTTGGCATAATTATTCCCTCCTCGTATTAATTTCCACTTTCTGATTTAAATGCAGTTGCCATTCTAAATTCATTTTGTTCCAGTTGCAGAGATGAATTAGACATAAACGACAAAAGTTTTTCTAATGATTGCGCAGCAATGATTGACTTATTTTTATGCATTTCCATAGATTCAATTAAACTTGCATTTGTACTGCTGTCTACTCTGTTCAGTATATCTGAAATCCTTGAGTACTCTGATTCAATTTTCGGAATCAAATCATTTTGTATATGTGCCATTAATTGTTTTGTTTGTACATTTACTTCATTATAATTAATTTTTATTTCATTCATATTTTTTACTCCTTTATTATATAACTAAATTTTATTCATTTATATCACGTTTTTTTCTTATAACACAAACTAGCTCAACAATAATTGAAAAACAAAAAACAATAAACAATCCTATAATTAAAACATTTGTGTAGAAAGGTAATTGATTTTCATCCTTATCGCCGTTTATCCTTTTGATGTTGGTATTTACAAATTCAATAGGTGATACAGTAAATTCTATTACATCCTTATTAATTATGGAATTATTTTTACTGAAAGGCATAAGTGAAGCAAATTCACCAAGCATTTGTCTGTTATCATCACTGTTTTCTTTTTTTATAGTATAAAACGAATTTAGAGCATCTGATAGCTTATTCTGTTCATCATCATGACATTGCAGTGCGTTATCCTTTAATGAAGTAACATAATCATTATAATAATTATAGCTGTCTAAAAGCTTGTCATTATTAATATTAACATTCGCTTCCATTTGTTCCTTGACATCATAAGCATATTCTTGATATAAACCGATATAATCATTAATTGAAGTCTTTATATCATCAGTAAGGTAATTATACGGATCATATGTATTTGCAACGTTATCCTTATCAATATGGGTACAGACGACAGCTTGATAATTTTCGCCAAACGCTTTCTGTACCCACTCCATTCCGATTTTATGTGCAAGCTTCGCATCACACTCGTCTGACTTGAACGATTGGATTATGTGAAAAGCTTTGACTGATGATTTACTATTGCTTGCTTTCTCATAAAAATCCTTATGACTGTAATGCTGATATGTCATGCAAAATTCTTTCTCTGCAATGTTAATATTTTCAGAGCAGTTCAATCCTGAAACATAAACCATCTCATGTGTTTTGCTGGGGTTAGCAATATATTTTAAGCAGCCTGAGACTGAACCTTTGATAGATATGCACTTGATATACGGCATACTTCCTCCGTCATGTTTTGTATCTGTCTGATTTCGTCATCAGTAATGTAGCCAGTTGCATTGACACACCTTGCAATCTGATTAACATTACTTCCAATTTTATTAAGTGCAGTAATATACTCGTGGCAATTTTGTAAGTCAATATTTATTATTCTGCCACGCAAAGCCATCTGTTTTATATATGTAGATGTCTTCATTTTGCACTCCAATGAGAATTTTTCAATTTGTTTCCACTCATCAAAAGTGAATGTTAGGTTCTTATATTTGCGATTTGTTCTAATCAATATTTATCATGCCTCCATAATTTTGTTTCGAGTTTTCTGTATCGATTTTGTTAGGTGTACCGATTTTTCAATCGTATGATTTTATATTTTAAGGCGTAGGTACCTTAAAACTGCTCATTTTTCATCATAGCCATGCTATGTGAAAATGGCAGAAAATGCGAAATGTAGTATTACATTTCTATGCTTGCGAATAGTAGCTCTCCCACACATCAGTATACGGATACCTTGTCCTACCCCATAAGTATTTAAGAGTAGTTAACTTCAATATGAAATTAGATGTCCCCACAACATGATGATAATGGTTTCTGCATTTTTGAGAACATAGCTTAAAACAATTACATAAAAATCAACTCCAATTTGTTTCACAATCAAATTCTTTAGTATCAACTTTTCAGAATAGTAGTGCTGCTCTGTATAAATATTTTTGAAAGCCACTTTCATATTTGAGGTTGATACTATTTTCCCTTTGAACTGATATAACAATTTTATTACTGGTACTGTTAAACCATGTAATTAGTATACAACATTTTCATGCATACATCATTGTATTGAAATTTATTCAGAATTGAGCATAACAAAAATTATGCAAGTTCATTTATCAACCAAAGTATTCTCAGATGTTCCTGTTCATCAAGTTCAAAACGCAGAACTTGCATGAGTGTTTCTTCTGATATGCCAAGTGTATCTGCAAGTTTTCTAGGGGTTACACATTTTGCTTTTAGTTCGTGATGAATAATTTCGTTCGCTATATGAAAACCTCCTCATTAAAATTGAAACTACATTCCGGACTGTATTTTCTTTTGAGCTCACGATTATTATATATCACCCTTGACAGATAGTCAATAGATGTGGTACTATATCTCTATTAGAAACTATTCTGACATCTATTTTTGATATATCTCTACTTTTTTATAGTTTCACATCTATTTTCAAAAAATATTTTTTGAGGCAGGAGGAAAACGTGTTATGTTCGGATTTGATGCACACTTTTATGGTACGAAGATTTATATTGGTGGTAAGAAAGAGTACACACTTGGTGAGATACTAATGAAGTACCTATCAAAAAATTTCAAGGGACTTGATGACCTATATTATCAATGCAAGCGTTATGTTGGCATACTTCGCTATCCTGAAACTAAAGAGGATGCTCGTGAGTGTAATGATTTCTTTCAGAAAGCAATCATGTTTTACAGCAGTTTGGATGAAATGATTTCTTCACTTCCACCATACAACTC
>JAVBOH010000016.1:0-104205 GCA_031550725.1 Oscillospiraceae bacterium | reverse complement strand
GCTATGAACAACCAAGCTATTAAGCAAAAAAACGCATCATCTAAAGTTACTATTACAACAAATGAATGTTATACATTTAGAACATGGTTGCTAAGAATGGGGTTCATCGGTTTGATTTATGAAGTGCCACGCAAGCTGTTATTAGAAAATCTTAGTGGCAATAAAGCATGGCGATATGGTGAACCGACAGAGCCACCAGTACACCCAGTTTAAAATAAAATTGAATAGAATAGGAGTATATATTATGGTTTATTATGGTGCATACGGTTCAAATACGAATTTACAACAGATGGGTTTTAGATGTCCAATGGCGAATGTGGTTGGGAAAGGGGTGATTGAGGGGTATATGCTGATGTTTCGTGGGCGAATAAATTCAGCAGTAGCTACGATACAGAAGAATTTTACATCGACTAGAGATAAAGACAGGGGAGTTCCTGTTGTGATATGGGAAATTAACGAGTGGGATGAAATCGCATTGGATAAATATGAAGGTTTCCCACACTTATACCACAAAGAAATTCTAACTGTAACTATGGAAGATGGAACTTCAACAAAAGCAATGGCATATATAATGAATGATGGATATAAGGTTGGTATCCCATCTGGTCATTATTTTAACGCAATCCTAGATGGTTATGAAGCTAACGGTATCGATTCGGAATACCTGTTCGAACGTTTACAATCTGTGTCTAGTATGATCAGACATGAATATACAGAATAAAAAATGGAGGTTATTGATATGGTAGATAGAAATAGGGTTATTAGAAAATTATCGCAGTATGCCGATGATTATTACGGTGACTTTGATGATGAAATTGATGTGGAAGATACCAAATTTGGCTATGATTGTGATTCGTATGATGATCATTATGCTGATTATAAGTATGCACATCGTCATGATGAAGAAATGGATGAGGGACTTAGTATGTATATAGAACATTATGATGATTCTGATGATGATGACGATGATTCATAGTATCCATAATTTATTTGAGATAGTAGCAGTTGATATTGCTACTATCTCAATTGTTATATTTATCTATGTGTGTGATCATGAATTTTTATAGTATTAGCATTTATACTATAAAACGGATATTGCTAGGCAACACTGGTAAATAGGTGGCAGTTAATTACTGACTACTTATTAATTGGGGTGTTATTCATGTCTGGTATTGAATCTAATGGTGTAACAAAGAAACATAAGAAATCTAAGGAAAGGGGTACAAAGTATATTGTTGAATCAGTATTTGGTGATGGTGAATTAGAGGATATCATGGTTGCCTACATACTAAAAAAAATGCAAATCGACACTGTTGAAAAAGAATAGGAATTGATGTGATGAGCGGTTAAGATTGATATTAACCGCTCAATATGAAAGGATGAATTAAATTATGGCAAACAAATCTATTGCTGGTATGACTAATGAGGCACATGTGGCAATTTATTGTAGACTTTCACGAGAGGATGATGTCAGTGGAACTAGCACATCGATTAAAAATCAAATTGATGTGTTAGATGCCTTTTGCAAAGATAACAACTTTAATGTATTCGACCATTATTGTGACGATGGATATTCTGGCATGAATTATGACAGACCAAATTTTAAACGGATGATGGATGATATTGACAAAGGTAGGGTTCAAACAGTTATAGTGAAAGATGTATCTCGACTAGGTAGGGATTATGTTGTAAATGGTAAACTGATTGAAGAAGTATTTCCATCAAAGAATATACGCTTTATTTCAGTTAGTAATGGATACGATTCTGAAATTTGTAATCCTGATCAGAATATAATGTTGCCATTCATGAATGTAATTAATCAATTCTATGTAGCAGATTGCTCTAAGAAAATTAAACAAGTTCTTCACTCAAAAGCAGTGAAAGGCGAGTATTTGGGTAGTGTAGCAGCATATGGTTACAAGAAATCCACTACTAATAAACATGTGCTTGTGATTGATGAGAATACTGCTCCGATTGTAGAGCGTATATTTGACATGGTAGCGAATCAAAATTGTGGTTGTAACAAGATTGCTAGAATTTTGAAAGATGAGAAGATTTTAACTCCTACTGCGTATGCTGCAATGGTTGCAGGACGTGTTTATACTAAGAATCCATATAACTGGAATTTGACATCTGTTGGAAGTATTATTCATAACAAAGTTTATCTAGGTCATGTTGTTAATTGTAAGAAGCGTAAAGATTCAATAAAATCTAAGCATATTACTATACAACCAGAGGAAAAGTGGATTATAGTTGAGAATACACATTCGCCGATTGTATCTGAGCAGTTATGGAATGAGGCTCAGCGACAAATTGCTATACGGAAACGTAATAAAAAAGATGGTGAGCCACATATATTTTCAGGTCTTGTTAAATGTGATACATGTGGACATGGGTTATCGCTTTCTCCACAGAAAAATGGTAAGAATGCACTTACCTGCAATACATACAAGAAAGAGGGAAAGGAAGTTTGTAGCATCCATTTCATACTGTGTGAAGATTTGTATGATATTGTTTTAAATGATTTGAGAAAACAAATTCGTAAGATTCGTGTGGATGAGATTAAGGCTGCCGATATCTTGAAGAAACGCCTTAACCAGAGTAAAGGTTCTGATATCGAAAGGTTGAAGTCTGATATGAAAGTTACCGAAAAACGCATCGCTGAGTTGGATGGTTATATCAAAATATTGTATAAGGACAGGGTTACTGGGGTACTAACTGGTGAACAGTTTATTGAGTTATCACGTGATTACACTGTTGAAAAAGATGAACTTAAAGTTAAGCTAAGTACATTAATTAAAAAACAACAGTCTAAAATTAAGAATGATGAAGGCGTGGATATGTTCATCAATGAAATCCGTAAGTTTTATGATGCTAAAGAATTGAATGCAGAGTTACTGCATAAATTGATTGATAAAATTGAGGTTGGTAATAAATTCAAGGTAGATGATGAATATCGTCAGAAAGTTAAGATTTACTACAAATTCATAGGCAACGTTCTATAATAGTTGTTAATTGGAAATTGTTTGTATGTATATAACAGATCACATAAATCCATGTAGGTATACAATCTACATGGATTTAAAATTATGGTTACGAATGGTAAATAATAACATATGGCGGTTAGTATAAGAACGGATGTTCGTGTTATGTTCTGACTTCTTTAAGTAAAACTATCAGTCACGAGTTCGATTCTTGTTGCCCCTGCCACACTAGTCAAAACGCCGAAACAACGTAGTTTCGGCGTTTTCTCATTGTTAGATACCAACAAATTCATTGAAGTTACCGCCCACTTTTGAGACGAAAAGTAACGTAACCGTAAAACCCGCCCACCTAGAGAAGTGACCACCCAAGCAGTATAATAGAGAAAAACGAAAGGGTGGCAGTAAGATGAGTGAGGCAGAAAAATGGGCAGAGATAATACACGCATTCCAAGAAAGTGGACAAAGCCAACGAGTATGGAGCAAAGAAAACGGGATAAAACGAGGTACACTGAGGTACTGGCTGGAGCGATTGGATGAAATGAGTGAAGGTGGAGAAATATACTTTGCCGAAATTCAAGTAGGCGGTGAAGAAATATGATGATAATAAATCCGTCAAAAATATATATTTCATCAGCAAATGTTGATATGAGAAAATCAATAGATGGTCTAGCATCCATAGTAGAACAAAGCTTCAAGTTAAACCCATTTGAAGATATGATATTTGTATTTCATAACAGACATTGCAACAGAATGAAAATACTGTACTGGGATGGAGATGGATTTTGCCTATTGTATAAACGTATAGAAAAAGGACTATTCAGATTTCCAAAGCATATAGCAGAAGAAAAATATACAGTAACACAAAAAGAACTGGACTGGCTTTTAAATGGTTTACATATTGAAGAAATGCGTCATTATGAAAGTCTGAAAAAATCACGAAATTCAACAGAAAATCAAGTATTTAACATGGCAAATTAACCATAAAGGTTGAATATATTTCTCATACAAAAAGCACGGTAAAATCGTGCTTTTTCTTGTTTTTATGGTATAATCTAAGTAATAAATACTGTGAAACGGAGTGAATGCAGATGTCAGAAATATTATCATATATTGAAGTAACTGCCCGTTTGCATTTTTATGAAAATCACAATATAAAGCTTTCTGAACAGCTTGAAAAAGCTGACGAAAAAATCAAAGAGCTGACTAATGAATTAAATCGTGTAACTGAACTTTTAAAGCTTGCAGGAAAGAAAATGTACGGTTCATCTACTGAAAAAATTTGTGATGATTATGATCAGTTCAGCTTCTTTGATGATGAATATGAAAGTGAAATAACTGAGCCTACTGTTCCTGATATTGTAAAAACATATCAGAGAACTCCTAAGCGCAGCTTTGATGAAATATATAGATCTACACCATCAGATGTTATTGTGTATGATATTCCAGAAGATCAAAGACTATGTGAAAAATGCAGTTCTGAAATGGTTTCTATAGGATATGACAGCTATCGTGAAATTGAATATACACCATCAGTTTTGAAAATTATTGAGCATAGACGAGAAAATTATGTATGCCGTAAATGTGATAAGGATGGACTTGCAGGAAACATAAAAACTGCAAAATCCCCTGAACCATTGTTTGATCATAGCTTTGTATCTCCATCACTGCTTGCATATATACTTAATGAAAAATTCCGCAAGGCTGTACCATTGTATAGACAGGAACAGGAATTCAAGCGTATGGGGATAAATATATCCAGACAGACTATGTCAAACTGGATTATGGCAGCTGCTGATCTACTGAAGCCTTTGTATGATATTTTACATAAAAAGCTATTGTCTGAAAACATACTTCATGCTGACGAAACTCCATTGCAAGTTAATCATGTAAAAGGAAAAGAAAAACCTGTCAAGGGATATTTATGGGTATACAGAACTGGAAAATATTCAGATAATCCTATTGTTCTGTATGAGTATCGTAATGGCAGAAGTGGTGACTATCCTGTCAGCTTTCTTAATGGCTTTTCAGGGTATCTTCACTGTGACGGTCTTAGACAGTATGACGATGTAAAATCAGCTGTCAGAGTAGGTTGTTTTGCACATTTACGAAGGTATTTCCTTAACGTTGTTAATGTTCAGCATAACAAAAAGGACTATACCACTATTGCAGGACAAGGGTTTCTGAAAATACAGGAGATTTTTCATATTGAAGGCAGAAATCCTGATAAGCCACATGAAAAATTCAAGTATACACTTGATGAAATCTTTCATATCAGAAAAGAAAAATCTGCACTTCTTGTTGCAGACTTTTTCAAATGGTGTGAAGATAAACAAGTGAGTGCTGTGCCCAAAAGTCTGACTGGCAAAGCAATTACCTATGCTTTAAATCAAAGAAAATCATTTCTTACCTTTCTTCAAAATCCTAAGCTTGAGCTTACCAATAATGCTGCTGAACGTTCTGTTAAGCCAGTTGTTATCGGACGCAAAAACTGGTTGTTTGCTAATACTGAGAAAGGCGCTCAGGCTGTTGCCATACTTTACTCCATTATTGAAACCGCTAAGCAAAATCATTTGAAACCATATGATTACTTGGTTTGGGTTCTTAGTTCTATCAGATCTATGGACTTTTCTGATTTCTCGGATTTCATTCCGTTTTCTACTCGTATTCTTGATTCACTTCGCCTGGGTGATTGATTGTTGGGGTGGGCGGGTTTTACGGTTACAAAATGAGGCATTTTGTACCGTTGGATACCGTGGAATGCGATATATTGACCGACTAATTACCGACTTGATGATATTTCTGGCTATATTTCAACCTTAGATAAGGCTGGGATATAGTCTTTTTTGTGTCCAAATTTTATGGGCGGTAACTTCAATTTGAAAATAATTTTACAACGCAGGATATCGCAACCCATTCAGCAGTTCTGGATGTTGCTAACCTCTTGCTCTGGATGGAGTACTTATATTTCAATGAAGACCACTTCAACTTCTTTCAAGAAGCTGGGGTGGTCTTTTTTTACTTATAAATTTATTTAAGCTCGCATTAGTGCCATTTATTCATTACAAGGGTTATGATGATAGTAAGCCACCTTTTGATCCATCATTAATGGTGTCATTTCGCAAGAGACGTTTTAAACTGCGTACTAGACATTATCCTGAACGTTTTCTTGCTGATAAAATTTATCGCAATCGTGATAATTTGAAGTACTGTGCTGAACGAGGAATACGTCTTTCTGGTCCTGCTTTGGGTCGTCCTAAAAAAGATGAAATCCGTGACAGGAAACAGGAATATATCGATCAGGGTGAACGTGTTGAGGTTGAGCGTAAATTCAGCCTTGCTAAAAGAAAATGTGGTCTTGGGCTTATCGTTACTAAACTTGAAAATACGGTTGGTCATAGCATCGCTATGTCTGTTTTGCTACTGAACCTCAAAAAGGTTCCTTGTCACTTTTTTGAATTCCTGCATTTTTGCTTTTTTAAGGTGAACAGTTCAAATTTGGGTTTGTTCAGTAGACATTATTTAGAATATTAAATTATCCTTATATATGTATTGACAGTTTTAAGTAACCTCTTAATTAGCTCCTTTGCAATCTATGTAAGTCTGCGTTTTCTTATATAATCAGCAGGAGTGAACCCAACAGTTTGCTTGAAAATACGAAGAAAATGATACATCGAATATCCACTAATTTCAGCACAGTCGGCAATATTGATATTTTCTGTTAGGTTGCTTTCAATATAGTCAAGTGCTTTTTCGATATGTTCTTTATATTCCATTACATCACCTGTTTTAATTATACACTATTTTATACGTTTATGATTGATAAAAATTGCGAAATATTAGTTCCATTTTTGCAATAATACTTGCTGTTTTTGCTATATCACAATTGTAAGTAATAACCTTTTTTCTATTTTCTTTTTAATCATACTATCACCAACATTTAAATACACACATATTAAAATTTGTGTTTTAAAAATAGTGTAACATGATATTGTAATAATAGCAAGGATATAATAAAATTAATTTTTTATATGTAAAAACAAAACCTGCGAAGCCATAAGACTCCGCAGGTTTTCTTGTAATGTGATAGTATATCTACCAATATTTCAATCCACGCTTTTGCGACATTTGAATTATAACATATTATAAATGTAAAATCAACAATAAAAAATATATTTTTAGTATTGACAAAAAAGCTTACATATAGTATTATAAATATAAAGATAATAAAGTAATTCATTGGAATATATACTATTATTTAAGGAGGAACTATTTATGGCAATTTTACAAGCAAAATTCATATTATCCGATAAATCAAATTCAGAAATTCTGATAAAACCATCAGAGATTAAAGACCGAAATGAATATGTAGAAAAATTCAAAAACCATCTTTTTTGCTCTGAAAATAATTGTGACGCAAAATTAGATTTTGTACAAGTTGATTTTCCTGTACACAAAACATATTTTAGGACACATCCTCATTCAAAACATTCAGATAATTGCCCAAATCTATTTGAGAATATTGCAAATGGTAATTCTAAGTATGGAAATAGTTTATATGCTGCTTTAGATAATGAAGCTAAAAAGCAGATATTAATTGGTACATATAAGAAAGCGACTCAAGAAAATTCAAAAACATCTTCTGACAACCCCCAAAAAAAACGAAAATCAAGTGTCGTTAATAAGAATAAAATATCAGATGAGTATATTCGCTTTGTCCCTACAACTGATCCAAATGCTGAACCATTACCAAATGGTAAAAAACGTCCTCCTGTTATGAAAAGGAGTTGTGAAGGATTATCGGATAATGATATAGGGAAAACTCGAGTTGTTTATGGTAAAATCACTAGTGTTGACATTGGCAATAATTATATTAATATAAACACAATGACGGAAAAAAACGGTAAAGTTAGCTTTGAATTCTATTCACCATTTCAGAATAACAGTAAAAATGAATACTATAAATTGCGAAACTATAAAAATTGTACTGATATGTATGGGGACTTAGTTACAGCAATTAGTATAGTAGAGAAACGTAATGAACAATATTTTTTACCTGTGATGGATGCTGCGTCTATCGCTATTAATAAGAAGTACTTACTTAAATATTTCTACGATAAATATTAACCTTGTGTTATCAAATTGTTATCACTCATGATAACATTTTGATAACACCAGTCACAGCATTTCGAATAATACAAACAATTTGAATAATAGAAGATGAAAAGCAATGCAAAGCCTAAATATAATTGTTTAGGCTTAAACAAAGCTTGCTGAGTTGGAATAATTTCAAATCACCTGAAAAACCTGATAAAATCAAGGTTTTGCAGGTGATTTTTTGCCTACTGATATTAAATTGATATTAATATTATTTTTCGGTTTTCAAATCAATAGAATTAATATAGGTATCCGCTACACCCTAAAAATGCACCGTGTAATAATAAAACCATCACAGATCAAAGACCGATATGAATATTCAGGAAACACAAAAATAATCTATATTTGGTAAATAAAAGTGATATAATCTCTTTTCAAAAAGCTAGAATAGTGGTATAATAAACACAAACCGAACAAAATGAGTGTAGATTATGTAGGAAAAAGCTAATGAAATAGAAGAGATGTTAAAGCTGCGTAAAAATGAGAAAAATGTAAAATAGAGGTTGGTTTTACTGACCATAATATTTTTAGAAAAAATATTAAAATCCTATTGACAAATCATGCTATATGACGTATAATATTGTAAAAGATAAAAATAAGAGGTGAGATAGGATTATGAGCAAGAATAACTATGAGCAGGAAATAGATATGGAAATTGAAAAGCGACTGACAGAAATGGAAAAGGATAATTATGAATTTGCGGAGCGTTTTGCATTAAAGAATTATATATCGGTTGCAGTGGTAGCAGTTGTGGGAATTGCATTGATTGTTTTGGGTGCAAATATGTAATTAGTATCAAACAGTGACAAAAAATCGAATAGGATGGGGTTAACAGTATGAGTAAAAATGTAGAAAATCAAGTCGAGCGTGAAGCATTCTTTGGAATTGCGCCGATATTGCAAAAAGAAAGACTATATGGAATTTTGGATGCATTTCTTGTTTTGGCTGGATATTGCATAGCAACATGGAGCTATACACAAGGGTCATATTTAGCAACTTTAGTAGGGTTTAAACAGCTTTTGATAGGAGCATTTATTGGAGCAATTGTAATGCTTGCTATTTATCAACTGCCTGTAATATTGTCAGTCCGATATGGAATTGACATATGGATATGGTTAAAAAGTATCTTTGGAAACAAAGGTGTAACGATAATGACGGTTATAATAATTGTTATAAATTTCCCATGGTATGCGGTCTGTGCGGAGCTGTTTTCATCGTCAATGTCAAATTTGCTTGCGCTTTTTGGCATAGCACTGCCGTCATTCACGCACGTCTTATTTGCAATAGGATGTGTAGTTATAGGTACAATGATAGCATATAAAGGTCTTGGCGCAATAACATGGACAACACGAATTTTAGTACCCTTGCTTTTAGCACTTGGCGTTATGGTTGTGATAATAGGTTTCACATCTGTGCCATTTGATGTTATATGGAATTATAAGCCTGACACAACAGGATATGAAAATAATATCATCCCATACATAATTTCAATTGAGGCAAACTTTGCGTTTGTAATAACGCTTGTTGGCGGAATGGCTGAAGTACCAAGACTAACAAAAAAAGAAAGCTCAGGATACTGGGCAGGAGTTATGGGTCAAGGGGTGGCAGGCTCATTTTTTGTTGTGGTTGGAGCAGTAATGTCAATTGCAATGCAGTATGTAACAGGCGAAATTATTGATGACCCAACACTGATGCTGGCGACACTTTCAATACCAGTGCTTGCACTTAGTTCACTGATGTTAGTTGCGTTTGCGAATATCGGAACACAAGCAGTAGGCTCATATATTTATGGTGTAATGTTAAAATCATCATTCAAAAAAGCAAACTATAATGTATTAATTTTAATTCTTGCAGCATATGTAATTTTGCTTTGCATATGGGGTAAAATTATCGAATATTTTGGCTCATTCCTGACAATCAGTGCTTGTGTATATGCACCGTTAGCAGCACTTTTATTTGTTGACTTTTTCTTTATCAGAAAGCAAAAGCTTGACTTGCGTTCAGCGTTTGGACTCAAAGGACATAATTCATATAATTATACCCGTGGCTTTAATTTCGTAGGATTTATATGTGTAGCAGCAGGAATTGCAATGTCACTTCTTGTGTATAATCCAATCACAGGTGAAGTTCATAATATGCTTTTATTCCACCTTACACCAACAGGTTTTTCATTTATTGGAACAGGACTTCTGTACTTTATTTTATGTCAGATACCGCCGATTAAAAAGTATATATTAAGAGACAGAAACAACCTGACAATATAGTATGGGTGGTATAAAAATATGAAAAAGAAAGAAATTGTAACAACCCCATTTGACCGTGCAAAAATTCCTCCACGACAGAATTTTTTCTTTATGCCATTGATGTGGGGACTATGCAAAGTAATGACAGCACCATATAAGTTGAAAATTAATAAAGTGCGAATGAAAGGCTTGAAACCTCCGTTTATCGTACTTGGATCGCATATGTCATTTATGGATTTCCTTGTTACACCGCTTGCACTTTTTCCTCATCGTGCTAATTATATATCAGAGCTTGAGGGTTTTGAAAATTATGGTGAATGGCTTTATCGCCAAGCTGGTTGCTTAGGTACACGAAAATTTGTAAATGATATGTCACTGATACGAAATATCAAGAATGTACTTGCAAGAAATGATATTCTAGTGTTGTATCCTGAAGCAAGATATGCAAATGTAGGAACATCCTCACAGATACCTGAATCGGTAGGAAAACTTGTTAAACAGTTAGGTGTCCCAGTTGTGACAATTAATATGAAAGGCAACTATTTGCAATCACCAATATGGAATTTGACGGCTCGTAAAGGAGTTCGCCTTGAGGCAGTAATTAAACAGCTGTATACAGTTGATGAGCTGTCAAAAGCAACGGTCAGCGAGATAAATAACAGCATACAAAATGAGCTTACATATGACGAATATGCTTGGCAGTTTGAAAGCAAAATGAAGATTGACTATGAAAAGCGAGCAGAAGGGATTGAAAAAGTTTTATATCAATGTCCATGCTGTGAAAAGGAATTTGCTATGCATACAAGCGGAGCTGAAATTTCCTGCGGATGCTGTGGAGCAAAATGGCAAATGACCGAATATGGCAAGATGGAATGCATGTCAGATATTCCTGCTGTTAACCTTGATATTGACTTTTCACATATACCTAACTGGTATGAATGGCAAAGAGAAAATGTCAAGCATGAGATTGACAACGGCACATATAATCTTGATATTGATGTGCAGATTGATTCATTGCCAAATGCGATTAACTTTATTGATTTAGGTTTAGGAAGATTAAAGCATGATAAAAATGGTTTTGCATTTACATTTACGGAGTATGGTGACACAGAGCCAAAGACATTAACATTTGCGCCGCTGACAATGACATCAGTTCATACCGAATGCAACTACCGTGGAAAAGGTGAGTGTATAACACTTTCGACAGCTGATAACACCTATTTTATTTTCCCAAAGGGTGACGGATTTAATAATGTAAAAATTCAGTTTGCAACAGAATACTTATATGAGATAAACAAAGCACAAGCACTCAATAAAAAAGAGAGGACACTGTCGATATGAAAATCAAACAAAAGAAACTACTGATTTCAGCAGCGATTATTCTAGGTGGTAATGTTTTGCTGTCATCAGCGACACTCTTAACTTTATTTATATTTGAGTGGCTTAGTTTAGGCTCTGGAGCAATGGATTTTTTGCTGACATATTCAATGGCATTATTAATTGTGCCAATATATCTTGGCATTTCATATAATTTATGCCTTAACTGGATAAAAGAAAAGGTGCATAAAGCGACACTGATAATCTTCTATATAATCAATATCATAACAGCAATCAGCATACTATATTCACCTTATATGCTTAATCTTATTGACTTATTTATGGATGAGATTAATCACCTTGATAAGCTAATATTTTCTCTTATATTTGCATTTGCTACAATTGTATTTATAATAGCATATTTTGTTGTCAAGCTGATATTCAAAAAGATAAAATCAAAAAATAAGGATGGAAAATAAAAATGGCTAAACCAAAATTCACATATGAGGACTTTTTAATGGAAGTCAGTGCAGATAATGCTGAGTTTGTAACAAGTATGAATAATTACTTGACAGAGCAGGGATGTACAATAAAAATCGAATCAGCAAAAAGCGGATATGTCGTATCATATTCATTGAATGGCCGTGCGCTGATGAATTATGTGTTCCGTAAATCAGGTATGGTATCAAGAATTTATGGTGACTTTGCACATACATATATTTCTGATATTGTGCTTACAAATGATATGCAAAAGGGTATAAAAAAAGCGCCTGTATGCAAGCGTTTAATTGACCCAGCAAAATGTTTGCAGACCTGCCGTATGGGATATGATTTTTATTTGGATGGTGAGCAGTATCAGAAGTGTCAGTACAGTGCTTTCATGTTTTTGATAAATACAGAAAGCAAACAAAGCATTCTTGATTTTATTAAGCATGAGGTTATGGCAAGAAGTGCCGCACAAGCATAAGATATAAAATTGCAGCAATAACTGTCATAGTTTACCCGCTGCTGCGATTAACACAACTAGGAGGTATATTAACATGGTATGCAGAAGATGTGGTTCAGAGCACGTAAATATACAATCATATACAGAAACAAAAACAAAGAGCCGTGGATGCTTTGGCTGGTTGTTATGGATATTGCTGGCGATAGCAACTTGTGGACTTATACTGTTAATTCCATTATTGACAAACTACAAGACCAAAAGTAAAACACGTCCGGAAGCGGTTTGTCAAAACTGCGGACATCACTGGCGAGTATAATAATTATCGGGTAACTATTTTTTAGCTACCCGATTTCTTATTATAATTATACACCGTAATGACAGTAACATACAATAACATCTTTAAAATAAATTATGTAGGGTGCGATGCTGTGATGTTGTGGAAACTTTATTATTTTAGAAAACACTGCACCAGCGGTGCAAAAAGTGCAAACCCAAGCGCAATAAGCAATTGCTCTGCGGTAAGCGGCACAGTAACAAAAATCACTTGTAAAAATGGAATATAAATAGCTGCAAAAATAACTGCAAGTGATACCAATACCGCTAAAATCAGTTTAGGATTATTAAGGTAAGGAACTGTAAAGATATTTTTAGTTTCGGATTTGCATTCGAAAACATGAGCAAGCTGTGACATAACAAGAGTAAACAAAGCACCTGTCCTTGCAAGCTCAACACTGCCAAATATCGAGTTAAGCAAAACGAAACTTCCAAGCGTACAAAGTCCAATTAAAATACCACGGAAAATAATCTTAAGCAGCAGTCCATCGGAAAAGAAGCTTTCATCCGCTTTTCTAGGTGGCTTTTTCATATTTTCACGGTCAGTAGGCTCAACCCCAAGTGCAACAGCAGGCAGACCGTCAGTAACAAGGTTAACGAGCAAAATCTGTGTTGGCAAAAGCACCATCGGCATACCCATGATAATACCTAAAAACATGGTAAGAACTTCACCAATATTACATGAGAGCAGGTATCGCACAAACTTGCGAATGTTAGCATAAATCCCACGCCCCTGTTCAACAGCATTGACAAGCGTAGCAAAATTATCATCAAGCAAAACAACGTCAGCGGCTTGCTTAGTAACATCAGTTCCTGTAATACCCATCGAAACGCCAATATTAGCTTCTTTAATAGCAGGAGCATCGTTAACGCCATCACCAGTCATAGTAACAATATGCCCCTTTTTCTTAAATGAACGCACAATACGAAGCTTATCAGCGGGGTTAACACGTGCAAAAACGGATACCTTTTCGATAACATTATCAAGCTCGGTATCAGACATAGCCTCAAGCTCAGCACCAGTAATGCAGAGATCGCCATTTTTCATAATCCCAGCCTGATGAGCAACAGCAGCAGCAGTATTTTTATGGTCACCTGTTATCATAACAGTTTTTATGTGTGCATTTCGGCAAAGCTTAACAGCCTGTTTCGCCTCTGCACGAGGTGGGTCAAGCATACCCATCAGCCCTAAAAATATCATACCGCATTCAGTTTCGGATGTGTTTTTTATAGCCTTAGTCGAGAATGCAAGTACACGCAAAGCCATGGCAGTAAGCTTTTCATTTTCATCATTGATTTCACGTTTCATAGCAGGAGTAAGCGGAATAATGCCCTTATCAGTCATAACAAAACTGCATTTTCTCAAAATAACATCAACAGAGCCTTTTGAATAAGCAGCACTAGCACCATTTTCACAGCATATAACAGTCATGCAGCGAGTTTCACTGTCAAAAGGAATTTCATCAACTTTTTTATGACTAGAATTTAATTTAGCTGCGGTAATATCAGCTTTAGCGGCAGCAACAAGCAATGCAATTTCAGTCGGGTCGCCGACTGTTTCCCAAGTGCCATTAGAATTAAGCTTGCCACGTTCACGAGTAGAAATATCAGATTTAGAATTAATAGCAGCATTATTACATAAAATACCACACGTCATAATGCTTGATAAAACCTTGTCGGTTGATGGGTTAATGCGGGCATTATCGAGCGTAATTTCGCCAGCAATACGATAACCTGTACCGCTTATGTCATACTCATTTTTACCGCAGTAAATTTTTGTGACTGTCATTTTATTTTCTGTAACAGTGCCAGTTTTGTCGGTGCAGATAACGGAAGTACATCCAAGTGTTTCAACAGAATGGAGCTTATGTACCAAGGCTTTTTTCTTTAGCATCCTGCCGACAGCCAAAGCAAGTGCAATAGTAACAGTAGCAGGAAGTCCCTCAGGAATAGCAGCAATTGCAATGGTAATACCAGTCATAAGCATATCAAAAGCAGGCTCACCACGAAGCATCCCTGCCCCCGCAACAACAACACAAACCACAATACAAATTATAGCGACAATCTTGCCGAGTTCAGCAAGACGCTTTTGAAGCGGTGTTAACTCATCATCAATATCGGTAAGCATATCAGAAATCTTACCCATTTGCGTTGAAAGTCCAACAGCAATAATTCTAGCCTCACAAACACCCTTAGTGATAACAGTACCGCTGTAAATAATGTTAGACTTGCCGATGTCATTGTTATTGTCAGCAGTGTCTGTGACTTGTTTTGTGACACTTGCGGATTCACCTGTTAAAATACTTTCCTCTGCATGAAGTCCTTTTTCGGAAAGCAAATTAGCGTCAGCAGGAACTCTGTCACCAGCTTCAAGAGTGATAATATCACCCACAACAAGTTCAGACGCAGGCAGATTAATAAGCTTGCCGTCACGATAACATTTCGCTGTTGGTGCTGCCATGTTTTTTAAAGCAAGTAGTGTCCTTTCGGTTTTATATTCCTGCACAAATCCTAAAATTGCATTAATCAACACGATTACAGCAATAGTTATGGCATCATAATATTCGCCTAAGAAAAAAGAAATTGCAGTAGCAGCGAGTAAAATCATAACCATAACATCTTTGAATTGCCCGAAGAAAATTTTGAGAGGTTTCGCCTTTTTTTCGTTGGCAAGCGTATTCATGCCATATTGTTTCTGACGTTCTCTTGCCATTTCACTTGATAGTCCCTTTTCATACTGTCTTGAGGTATAAGCCTTATCCATTATATCAAGCATATAATTACCGTCCTTTTACTAAAATATATAGTCTTGTCCGTAAATAATATGCACTGACTTGTCCGTATATGACAATATGATTACAATATGGTTTTACCAGTTTACAATATATCGTAATTATGTTAAAATATAATCAATTTATTAAGCGGATTAATGTTTTATAATCTTTAGCAACACGGGGTTGCTTGACCATGATTATCTCTGATAGTATAATTAATTTAGAAAGTTGGTGTAATTATGGATATAAAAGAATTACGAAAAATAAATAATCTGACACAGGATGAATTTGCTCAAAAGTTGTTCGTTACAAGGCAGGCAGTTTCACGGTGGGAAAATGGCGAAACCATTCCAAGTATTGATACATTAAAGCTTATTTCAAATATTTTCGGAATATCAATTAATACACTCGTTGATATCCCAATGGAGCAGGATAATGGTAATAGTGAAATTAATGCTGACAGGTTTTTAGGCTATGCAAAGCTATATGAAAACAGCCGTCCTGTAATTCCTGAAACTGCAATTGAAATAATGCTAAATTATCTTGACAAGCAACCCGAAATAATTGTAGACTTAGGATGCGGAACAGGTTTATCAACATATGCATGGCTTGGAAAATGTAAAAATATTATTGGCATTGAACCTAGTGAAGATATGATAAAAATAGCAAAGTCCAAGTCTGGTAATATAAGATTTATTAAAGCATATGCTCACGAAACAGGATTACCTGATAATATGGCTGACATAGTGGTATGCTCACAATCTTTCCATTGGATGAATCCACAGGATACATTGCATGAGGTTAACAGAATACTTTGTGATAATGGTATTTTTGTAACAATTGATTGTGACTGGCCTCCTGTGTGTAACTTAAAATTAGAAATGGCATATAACAAATTGCTTAACAAAGTTCATGCAATTGAACGTGATAATTCTGATATCAGTGGCACATTTAATCGTTGGAGCAAGGATAAGCATTTACAGAATATATGGGATTGCAGTTATTTTTCTTATGCTCGTGAAATAGTTTTTCATAGCATGGAAAAATGTGATGCGGATAGGTTTATTGGTATTGCACTAAGTCAGGGTGGGTTACAGACAATATTAAAAATCCAGCCCAATTTGATTAAAGATGATATTATTGAATTTCAAGATACGGTTAGAAATAGCTACGGTGATAATAAGTATGGTATTTTATTTTGCTATCGAATGAGAATTGGCATAAAAAATTAGTATAGACGAAAGAATGCAATTATGCTATAATAAAACGAGAGGATATACAGTATGAAAATAATAAAGATTTTTACCATGACAATAGCAATTTTGATGTTAATGTCAGGATGCAAGGTTAACAATATAAAAAACAATTCAGGCGCAGCCAATACCAACGGGAACACAAACAAAAGCTGTTCGATAGAAAAAATAGATATCATTTCAGGCTCTAAAAATGTTAATCATTTATACCGTGTTAATTATCCATATAGTTACGTTATTTTCGATGAAAAGGCAAAGAAGGATGGCAGAAAAACACATATTGATCTTGACTATCAAATTAAGCGTGAAGATATTTCAGCCGAGGATGTTGACTATATTTTAAATTATGTAGCTACACTTCCTGATAATTATAAATTTGGAACAGATTTGACATATGATGTTTCAATCAGATATACCGATGAAAGCGGCGAGAGTATATATCTTAATAAACGCAGCAGTGAACAATTTCCTAGTGGCTGGGATGATTTTGTTGACAAGTTGAATGAGATTTTTGGCGAGGAGCTTTTAACGAAAAACAAGGAAATACAAGCTGTTACACCAGAGTTTTTAACTGAGCTTTTTGGTGTTACGGATGATGATGTAAAAGATGGTACGCTTCAGAATGTTATTGACAGTCAGTTTATTGATTTAATAAAATTAAACGACTCATTTCAAATAAATGAAATGCTTAGCCGCTATTATGCTTCAACAAAGGAAGAACTTATTGAGCCATATCGACCAAAAGAGCTTATATCTATTGACAGCACCGATGATGAGTATGATAAGTTTGTGCTTAAATATCTTGATAAAATCGGCTATGATATTTCTTTGGAGAAAGATAGTGACCAAGAATATTTCCGATATTTCCGTGATGATGAAACAAGAAAGTATTTTTATATAGCCAAAACTTCTGATATTGATAAGCTTCCAACAGTTTATGACGATTTATTCGGATACCAAATGGCATTGGATGCACATATGGAGGATATGACTTTTACAGTCGAATTTATTTATAACTCAGACAAAAAATTCATTTTAGTACCTATTGATAATGACCCTGATTTCATATTGCCATTTGTTGAATAACCCAAAAAATTATATAAGGATGGATATAAATAATGCGTGAAAGTATACTAACCATACCAATAAGTGAAGTTTTAGAACCCAAAGATGGTTGCCCAATCTGCCGTATGAGAGATATGCTTGAGCAGAGAACAGTTGAATATATCATGGGTGCTGCAATGATGGAGCCTGATGTGCGTATTGAAACAAACCGAGCAGGTTTTTGTCAGACACATTTCGGTCAGATGCTAAAGCAAAAGAATAGACTATCGCTTGCACTTATGCTCCAGACACATCTTGAAAAGGTTGACAGTGAGCTTTTTTCAAGGAAGAAATTATTCGAACCTAAGAACGCACGAAAAGCAAAGCTATCCGAAATAAACAGCACTTGCTTTGTGTGTGAAAAGGTTGACTGGGGAATGGAAAGACTTATGAGAACATTTTTTGAAATGTCATCTCATGCTGACATAAAAGAACTATTAAAGGAGCAGGAGTATATCTGCCTGCCGCATTATGACCTGTTGCAGTCGCTTGCACCAACATATCTGCAAAAGAACGAGCTTGACAGCTTTATAAAGCTAATATCATCGCTGACAGAAAAGTACATATCAACACTATATAATGATGTAACGCATTATTGCAATATGTATGACTATCGAAATACTGGCAAGGATGCAGACTGGGGTAACTCAAAGGACAGCATTGAAAGAGCGATTAAATTTCTGACATCAAGGAATTAAGCATGAAAAAAGTGGATGCTGATTATTTTCAGCATCCACTTAACTATATTAATTTATTTTAAGTCCGTTAAGAACCTCGTCAATAACAATATTATCGGAAATTTCCTGAACATTTCTTTCAAGTACATTATACACCCACCACACTCCATTGTCAAGACAAACCAAATCATCAAAACTGACAAAACAAATGTTGGAATTTGAAAAAATCTATTGACAAAATGGCGATAATGGAGTATACTAAAAGAAAAATATGGATAGGGATAGAGCTAATGAACAGTATATTTAATACAAATGTAAATATGCAGTCTATGGTCATGTACGAAATGCGTCATGGCTTTAAGCTGTTATGTTCATAGTTATTTTTATATGAATATATAATCGGCTTGGGCATTTTATTTTGCACAAGCCGTATTTTTATGCATATTAAGTTATGGAGAAATCCAAATTGAAAGGATGGTCAATATAAAATGAAAGAACTAAATACAAATGCAAAAATTGAAACCAAATGCCTGCATTCAGGCTACACTCCAAAGAATGGTGAGCCAAGAGCATTGCCAATAGTACAAAGTACAACATATTGCTTTGACTCAACAGAGCATATAGCTGCACTTTTTGATATGCCAATGGAATTTATGTATTCTCGTTTTGCCAATCCAACTTGTGACGCTGTTGAAAAGAAAATTGCGGCATTAGAGGGTGGCGTTGGAGCAATGCTTACAACAAGCGGACAAGCTGCATCACTTTTTTCAATATTAAACCTTTGTAAATCAGGTGACAGCTTTATTGCAGCCTCAACAATCTATGGCGGAACAATCAATCTTTTCGGTGTAACACTAAAAAGATTTGGCATTGAGTGTATATGGGCAGATGCTGAAAGCTCCGATGAGGATATTCAAAAGCTTTTTAAGGATAATACAAAGGCTGTATTTGGTGAAACTCTTGCAAATCCTGCACTGACTGTTTTTGATATTGAAAAGTGGGCAAATATTGCTCATAAAAATAATGTACCGCTTATTATCGACAACACATTTGCAACACCAATCCTATGCAGACCATTTGAATTCGGTGCTGATATCGTAGTGCATTCCACAACAAAATATATGGATGGTCATGCTGTACAGGGCGGCGGCGTTATCGTTGACAGCGGAAAGTTTGACTGGACTGCAAGCGATAAGTTTCCAGAGTTCACAGAGCCAGACGAAAGCTATCATGGTGTTGTGTATTCAAAGGAATTTGGACCTCTTGCTTATATAATCAAGGCTAGAATGCAGCTAATGCGTGATTTGGGATGCTATCCTGCTGCAAACTCAGCATTCCTTTTAAACCTTGGTCTTGAAACACTTCCAGTAAGAATGAAGCAGTATTGCGAAAATGCTATTACAGTTGCAAAAGTACTTGAGGCACATGAAAATGTTGTTTCGGTTATGTACCCTGCACTTGAATCAAATGCATATCATAGCTTAGCAAAGAAGTATCTGCCACTCGGGACAAGCGGTGTAATCACATTCTCCATCAAGGGCGGACGTGATAATGCTATCAAGTTTATGGATGCACTTGAACTAGCATCCAATGTAGTTCACGTTGCAGATATCCGCACCTGCGTTCTTCACCCAGCATCAGCAACACACAGACAGTTGACTGACGAACAGCTTATTGCAGCAGGAATCGACGGAGGTATGATAAGACTTTCAGTAGGGCTTGAAAATGTTGATGACATTATCGCTGACGTTATGCAGGCACTTGCAAAGATATAATTTAATATAAAATATAAAATGGCTGTTGTAAGAGAACAATCTCAAACAACAGCCATATTTTTATTTCTTTATAACCCCAAACAACCTCTTAACCCTTGTACTCCTAGTATTAAGCTTTTTATAAATATAAGTCCTGAAAAGAGTATACAGCACCGAGCTAATTGGTATCATGATAATCATACCCATAATACCCATAAACTTACCGCCGATTGTGATAACAACAAGCACCCATATAGCAGGAAGTCCAACGGAATTACCAACCACCTTTGGATAAATGAGATTACCCTCAATCTGTTGCAAAATGAGGAAAATGATGATAAACCATACAGCTTGAATTGGATTTTGCATAAGTATCAAAAACGCTCCGACAAAGCATCCGATAAAAGCACCAACAAGTGGAATAAGCGCTGTGAATGCAATAAGAATGCTGATTAAAGCAACATATGGCATTCTGCATATTGTCATAACGAGTGCAAACATCAAACCTAAAATGCAAGCCTCAAGACACTGACCTGAAAGAAAATTCGAAAATGTCTTTGCAGAAATATTTGTAATATCAATTATTTTGTCAACAGCTTTTTCAGGGAATATAGTATACATCACAAGCTTAAGCTGACGGCCAAGTTTTTCTTTTTGCATAAGCACATAAATAGCGAATACAAAGCCGATAAGGAATGAAACCAAGCCATTTAAAGCATTTCCAGCAATGGTAAGTGTCGATGAAACACCTGTTGACAGCCAGCTTGAAACAGATTTTAAAATACTGCTCCAGTCTAGAGTTTCGATGTTAGCTATCCATTCCTGAAGAACAGGAAAATTTTTAAACAGAACTTCAAGCTTATCAAGCATTGTATCAGTGAAAGACGGCAGTTTTTCGCCTAATGCAATGAATGTCGAAACAAGCTCGGGTATAACAGTTACCAAAAGTGCTGCAATCGCCAGTATAACAAGCAAAAGTGTGATGATAAAAGCAAGCGGGCGCCTGATTTTATTAAGCTTTTTAGCTTTTGGAAAGAGGTTTCTCTCGAAAAAACTCATAGGCACATTGATTACAAATGCAATTGCTGCACCGAGAATAAAAGGACTGATATATGAAAACGCAACGGAAATACCGTTCAACACTGCCGATAGATTTTGTAAAGCGCAGTAAAGCAATATGCAGAATGATAAAATACCTGTAATTTTAATAATGTTTTTCTTATCTAAGTTCATAATTTATGACCATTTCCTTTATTATAATACTAATCCCTGATTAAAACAATTGCATTGTTTTAATTCGGCAATTTCATTGCCGTCGTGCGTGAAACGCACGCAGGGATGTATTGAACGGCATCCCTGCGACGTCGTCGCACTTCTTTGCTTCGCAAAGAAGCTTTAAAATGCAAGCATTTTAAAGTGGGATTAGTATAAATGTTACATTAGCGGTGCAATAAGACGTAAGCATCTACCGATAAATTTCTTGAATAAGTTAAATTTTTTGCAATCCTCATGAGTAATCTGACAGCATTTTGCGAATGTATCAGAGAAATCTTCACTGATATCATTAATAATATTATTATTGCCATAGCAATAAACAGCGCATTCAAAATGAAGAAAAAAACTTCTATAATCAAGGTTAATTGAGCCAACAACAGCACGTTCATCATCAGACAAGAAAACCTTAGCATGAACAAAACCAGGTACATATTCAAATATTTTAACCCCTGCTTCAATTAGCTCAGCATAATATGTTCTTGCAAGCCAATATGCATACTTTTTATCAGGAATATGCGGCATGATAATTCGCACATCAACACCACGCTTTGCCGCATACTGAAGTGCGGTCTGCATTTCATTTCCGAGAATTAAATAAGGTGTCATAATATAAACATAGTTTTTCGCACGGTACAATATATCCATATAAACATTTTGTCCGACATCCTCATTGTCAAGCGGACTATCACTGTATGGAAGAAAATATCCAGACATATTATCCTGACAAGTCAAAGTATTTTCAAAATCGTAACGAAGATAATAACTGTAATCATCCTCAAGACGCTCATCAATATTCCAGTTTTGTAAAAACATTATAGTAAAGCTGTTGACAGCCTCACCCTTAATCATAATAGCAGTATCTTTCCAGTGTCCGAAACGCTCTATCTTATTAATGTATTCATCGGCAAGATTAACACCGCCAGTGAAAGCAGTATGTCCGTCAATAACAACAATTTTTCTATGGTCGCGGTTATTTTGAATTGATGAAAGTGCAGGGCGCAGGGGTGAAAACATCTTGCACTTTATACCAAGCTTTTGAAGTGTCTTAGGATAGCTATATGGCAAAAGTACAAGCGAACACATTCCATCATACATAACCCTCACTTCAACACCTTCATTAACCTTTTGAATGAGAATATCAAGTATCGTGTTCCACATATAACCACACTCAATAATAAAATACTCCATGAAAATAAATTCTTTAGCGTTCATAAGTTCACGCTTTAAAGCCTCAAATTTTTTCTCACCGATAGGGAAGTATTCAGCAGCGGTATTCTTATAAACAGGGTATCCGCCGAACTTATCCATATATTCTGAAAAATTCCGCTCACCCACATTATCATTTTCAAGCTCCTCAAGAACATTGTCATACTGTGGAATAAATTTTTTAGTATCACCAATAATTCGAGTTAGCCGCCTGTTAATTATATATGAGTCCAGTTGGATTTTCATGTATATATATAGAATTGAGCCAAAGACAGGGAATACTAAAACTGGTATCATCCAGGCAAGCTTAAAGCTCGGATTATTCTTATCATTAATAATATAAATAACAACAACGGCAGTAAGCACCATAGAAATAGAATAAAAAATTACAAAGTTTTCACTTAGCCTATATACAAGCAAAAAGAAAAACAACGCCTGAAACAAGACACTAAGCAAAACTATAAATGTACGTCCAAATATTAAACGAAATATTTTTTTGATATTCATTAAAAATGTGACCTCCAAAAACATTAAAAACAGTCCTACTTCTATATGATACCCTCTTTTTCATAAAAAGTCAATGCCAAAGTAAATTAAATTGACATTTAAACGAATACACAAAAAGGGTATGACCTAAAAAAGCCATACCCCATAAAGTTTAATTTAATGAAAAATTATTCTGAAACAATCTCAATAAGCTTTTGGATAAGCTCCTTAATCTGTGGCTTTGAGAACTGAGCATCAGCACCAACAGAACGGCACTTAGCAACCATCTGATCATTAATAAGAGATGAGAACAGAAGAACAGGAATCTGACGCAGCTCCTTGTCATCCTTGATAAGCTTAGTAAGTCTGTGACCGTCCATTCTAGGCATTTCGATATCACTGATTACACAAGCGATATGGTCGGTAATTTTACCGTCACGTCCCTTAAAGGATTCAACATAATCCCAAGCCTCCTGACCATTTGAGAAGGACTCGATATTATTAAAGCCAATGTCGGAAAGAGCATCGGTAATAAGCTTGTTAAGGAATTTGGAGTCATCAGCAACAACAAGACGCTTGCTGCCTGTTTTACCCTTAATTCTCTTAATATTATCAACACCATGCAAGTCAAGTCCAGCGGCACGGTTAAGCTTTGAAACAATCTTCTCAAAGTCCATGATAATAATGATACGGTCTGAAAGCTTAGCAACACCTGTTGAAAGACCCATAGCAGCATCAGAACTGCCATTCACAACCTCAGGCGGATCGGAAATGTCAGCCCATGAAATACGCTGAATACCCTTAACCTTAGTAACATGGAAAGCAACCATCATCTTGTTAAATTCACAGATAATAAAAATGTTCTTTGTAGTATTAACAGGACCTGCCTTAACAACCTTATGCAAGTCAATAACAGAAATAAGCTTGTCACGAGGAATAAAAACGCCCTCAACCTCATCAGGTGCATTAGGAATAGGGGTAACCTCCTGATCTATCATAATTTCAACAACCTTAGCAATATTAATGCCGAAATTGTTTTTGCCTACCTCAAATTCAAGAAGTTCAAGTTCATTAGTACCGCTTTCAAGCAAAATATTAGTATCCATAGTAATAAGCTCCTCTCTATATCATATACCAAAATATAGTAAAAATGCAATTAAATTTATTCAAGTGGTATAAAAACCCCCACCCAAAGTGTTATTAGTATTATACAATATTTACAGAAAAAATGCAATAGTTATTTTGTAGTATAAAAATTAATTATCAATTTCCCGCATTAAATACAAAATCCGACAGCATATATTGTTATTTTTTGACAAATTAAATGCCCCTTAAACGTTTTTGCTGACGGATATCCTGCCCAACAAAACAGAAAGTGGTAAACGCTCCAAAAATACGAGAAATAATTCTGTCATTATACCTGTCCTGCATAGAGTTAATAGGCAGATTTGTACTAATAATAGTCGGCAGTGAAAGGTTAATGCGAGAGTTTATAATATTATATGTGGCAGTTTCATAAAAAGGTGTATGGAACTCTGAGCCAAGGTCGTCAATGATAAGCAAGTCAGCATTAATAAGCACGTTCATAGTATCATTATCGGTATCGGTTTTGCCAAAATGCTCTTTTTCAATAGCAGATAAAAAATTCAAAAGTGAGCCATAAGCAACATTATACCCTTTTTCAGTTACAGCCTTTGCAATTGCAAGTGAAAGATGTGTTTTACCAAGTCCTGTGTTGCCATAAAAGAGTAAGCTTTGTGAAGAAGTGGAAAACGTATCGGCGTAATTTTTTGACCCCTCATAAATACGTTTCATTGTTTCATAGCAATCGGGTTGTGATGATTTATAATAATCAAGAGAAAAATGTTCAAAATCACATACAGGCAGATTAGCGGACTTATTAAGAGTGGTAACAGCAATTTTATTAAGAATATCCTGATAGCAAGAGCATCTGTCGCCCTCGAAAACACCGCTGTCATGACACTTGCTGCATGAATATGGAGTTAAGAGGTAATCAGCAGGGTAGCCATTTTTGGAAAGCATATCGGAAAGCATATCCTGTGCGGATAAGTTCTGCTCTTTAATTCTATTAAAATTATTTTTAAAATCACCTTTTTTACCAATAACAAGCTTAACAAGCTCAACATTAGTCTGTGAAAGCTGATTTTCAATCTCCTTAATCTCAGGAATTTTGGAATAAACATCCTGTTGACGTTCCTGCAAAATTGATTTTGCATTAAGACGGCGTCTGTTTATTTCCATATCTGCCTGCTCATAAATTGATTTGTTATACATAAAATTCGGACATCCTTTCATTAATGCTTAAAAAGCAGAAATTTATTCCTTAAAATCAGGGATATTATTCATCGAGTACTCTAAAATTTTATTTAAATCATATGAATGTTCATTCGAAGAAGAATTCGATTTGCTGTTATTTTTACCATTCTTCTTAGCACTAGCAGAATAAGCATTAGACGCATTTTCAGCATCGCTGACAGTTCTGATGCCGTTTTTATGCCACTCTGTTATAATCTTGTTCATATAACTGAATGACAGCTTTCCAGTAGATATGATAGTCTTTTCATAAGCAAGTATGACAAGCTCGATATCAACGCCAAGCAAGCTCCACTCCGAAATAAATTCCTTTTCCTTTGAAATGAGAGTGCGGTTTAAACCAAGATGTGACTTAATCTTACCCTCATAGGAATAATAATTTTGAAGTCTTGCAATTTCACGTTCAGCAAGCTCATGAGTGGTGATATTATTGTCATGAAAGGAAACGGCAATCTTTTCAATATAGCCGATATTGGTTTTATCAATGGACTTGCAGTAATCAATAATCATGAGAACGACATCAGCCTTTAAACCATAATAATCATAAAGCCAAAGCAGAGTGCGGTGTTCGGTATGATTAAGAATACGTCCGAGCATTTCCTCAGAAGCGGAAAAAAGGAATGCCAGCTCACCGTTTGAATTTATACGCTCACTGATTTCAGCAGGAGTGAACATTTTTGTGCTGCGTTCCTTTGCTTTTTCAGCGGAAATAATAGCAGGTGTTTGTGTCACTTCATTTACAGTAGAAACAGCAATGGTATTTATATTAGCAGTTTCTTCATAAACCATTGGTGTATCACCATTTTTATATAGTATACCCACAAGCTCCATATCGGAAATTGCATCCTCAACATCTTCTTTAGTAACGCCTTTTCCAGCGACAGCTGCAATTTCAGACGGACTAAGTGAAAGTGCATTTTTATTGCTGAATATGTATAAAAGTACTTTAGCAGTAACAGGGCTCATGTTTTTTAGGAGAGTATTTGCAACATAGTCAGGTACAGCGAAAACACCATCGGAAATACCCCAGTTAATTTTATAACTCATATGAAAATTTTAACCCTCCAAACGAATCTTTAATGTACTTATTGTAGTATGATGTATCATCTAAATATGCATTTGAAAATTGTAGGTAGCAGCATCACTGACTCATGTCGCAGCTACATATCTACGCAATTCCTTTTTCTTTCCATTTACCATGCTTGTAACGAGTATAGCTAAATATAGCAGTGGCAAGCCATGTAATGCAGGTTGTGCCCCAGATACCCCAGTAACTAATGAAAGGAATACTAGTCAGAATGAGTGAGAATACAACACGGCAAACAACCTCAACACAGCCATTAATCATAGCATAGCTAGTGTCACCAGCACCATTTAAGAAACCACGGGTTGTATGAATAGTACCAAGGAAAATAAAGAAGCAGGATGTTATTTTAATAGCAGTCGCACCAATTCTGATAACCTCAGGGTCAGTAACGAACAAGCTAACGATATTACGTCCTAAAATAAAGAAAATAATCAGAACGAAAACAGCAAGCGAAGCAGCAATTCTCATACCGATATGATAACCTCTGATAACACGGTCAGGCTTGTTAGCTCCGGTATTCTGTCCAACAAAGGTAGCAAGCGACGAGTTAAGTGAGCTGAAAGGCTGCTGAATTAGTTGTTCAATACGCATTGAAACAGTGTAAGCAGCCATAATAGTTTCACCGAAAGTGTTAGTAACTCTTTGCAGAGCAATCATGGAGACAGCAATCATACTGTTCTGAACAGCAATGGGCACCCCTGTTTTAATACAAGTTAATGCCATATCACGTTCGTATTTCAAATGCACTCTTTTAAGCTTGATAATTTCATTTTTATTAAAAGCGTATATAATACTTAATAATGCAGAAGTGAACTGTGCGATAATAGTAGCAATTGCTGCACCATTAACACCCATTCCAAATTTAACAACAAACAGCAAGTCAAGCACAACGTTCATAACACTTGCAACGCCAAGAAATATAAGTGGCGTTTTCGAGTCACCTAAGCACCTCATAACTGAGTTTATCCAGTTGTAAGCAGCAACAGCAACAGTACCAGCGCACGCAATCTGCATATAACCAACAGATGTGTTAATTATGTTGTCAGGAGTTCCTAAAAGTGTAAGCATAGGTCTTGTGAGCAATACCGAAATTATACTAATTACAGCAGAAAAGACGGCAGTTACAATAGCCGAGTTAAATATAGCTGACTTAACCTTGTCAATACGTCCAGCACCAAAAAATTGTGATATAATAACGCCTGAACCGATAGCAAGTCCTAAGCTGATTGAGTAAAATAAGAATGTCATTGAACCTGTTGCACCGACAGCCGCTAAAGCATCTTTACCTAAGTATCGTCCAACGATAATGGTATCAACGATATTATAAAGCTGCTGGAGCAGATTTCCTGCAAGCATTGGCAATGCAAATTTGACAATATGTTTCGCCTCACTGCCTTGTGTCATATCTTTTGTGAGAGTAGTAGCCATTTAATTATCTCCCTCGATATTTTGTAGGGGCGATTATCAATCGCCCGTAAATAATTGATTTGCCACGGGTGATTAATAATCGCCCCTACGAAATCATAATGCAAAGATTTAGATGATATAAGGTGCTACACAAATTTGTTATTATATGGCGTGAAGGTTATTTATTAATTCACCCATAAATCTGACGTGCAATATCAACGGATTCCTTAGCATCCTTAGCATAAAAATCCGCACCTATTTTCATGGCATAATCAGCAGTAAGCACAGCACCGCCAACAACAGTTTTGCAGTTAACATTATTTTCTTTAAGCAAAGCAATGGTATCCTCCATAGCTTTAAGAGTAGTTGTCATGAGTGCAGACAAGCCAACTAAGCGTACATCATGCTTAATAGCGGCATCCAGCACCACCTGCGGCGGAACATCTTTACCGAGGTCAATAACCTCATAGCCATAATTCTCCATTAAAAGCTTCACGATATTTTTACCGATATCATGAATGTCACCCTTAACAGTCGCAAGCACAACCTTTCCACGAGAAACTGGTGCTTTACTATTTTTTATAAGGTTTTGTTTAATGACTTCAAATCCTGCTTGTGCCGCACTTGCAGACATAATAAGCTGTGGCAGGAATATCTTCTGTGTTTCAAAATCAGCACCAGCTTTGTCAAGAGCAGGAATAAGGTGGTTATCAACAATTTCCATGCTGTCGATAGTTTCAAGGAGTTTTTCAGTTATTTGAGCAGTTTCCTTTTTAAGACCGTTTGCAATACAATATCCTAAATCAAGGCTGTCATTTTTAACGCTTGTATTAATAGGCGCAGACGCATTATCAGAACCATAAGTGTTAATGAAATCAACTGCATTTTTATCAATATTAGCAAGCAGGTTATAACAACGCACAGATGCCATCATAGCAGAAATGTTAGGGTTAATGATAGGTAAATCAAGACCGCTTGTAAGAGTCATCTGCAAGAACTGGCTGTTTATAAGCTCACGGTTTGGAAGTCCAAACGAAATGTTAGACACGCCAAGAACTGTTTTAAGTCCAAGTTCTTGTTTTACACGACGAAGTGCTACAACAGTTGACATAACATTCTCCTGTTCAGCGGATGCAGTTAAAGTAAGGCAGTCAATATAGACATCTTCCTTGCGAATGCCAATAGCTAAAGCCGCATTAAGTATACGTTGTGCAATCTCAAAGCGACCATCAGCAGACTTTGGTATACCGTTTTTATCAAGCGTTAGTCCGACAACAGATGCACCATATTTTTTAACAATAGGCAGAATATTTTGAATGGATTCATCTTCGCCGTTAACGGAATTAACGATAGCTTTGCCGTTATAAACACGAAGTGCCGCTTCGAGTACATCAGGGTTTGTAGTATCAATCTGTAAAGGTGTGTCGGTGATACTCTGCAAAGCCTTGATAGTCTTAACCATCATAGCTTTTTCGTCGATATCAGGCAGTCCGACATTGACATCTAAGATATCAGCACCTGCATTAATCTGCTCAATTGCCTGACCTAAAATATAATCAATATCCTCACGTTTTAAAGCTTCTTTGAAAAGCTTTTTTCCAGTAGGATTTATACGCTCACCGATAACCCTTGGTCTGTCAATAACGACAGTTTTAGCAGGGGAGCAGGTAACAGCAGGAATTTTATTAAGTATTCCAACATGAGAAACACCCTTTAGCTTTGCCTTTACAGCCTCGATATACAAAGGTGTTGTGCCGCAGCATCCGCCAACAATTTTTATGCCATACTGCACGAGTTCGGCAATATAATCAGCAAATTCAGCAGGGGAGCAGTTGTATAAATTTGTGTCAGGGTCAGGAAGTCCAGCGTTTGGCTTTATAACGAGCGGAAGATTTGTCCATTTAGACATTTCTCTTACAATAGGAAATATTTCCTTTGGACCTAATGAACAGTTTAATCCAATAGCATCAACACCCAATCCCTCCAATGTAACGCACATTGAGGAGATAGAACATCCTGTAAAAGTACGCATATTTTCTTCAAAGGTCATGGTGCAAATGATAGGTAAGTCAGAGTTTTCCTTTGCTGCCAAAACAGCAGCTTTCATTTCATAAAGGTCGGAAATAGTTTCAAAAACGATAACATCCGCATCTTTTCCTGCAATAACCTGTTCCTTGAAAATTTCATATGCATCCTCAAATTTTAGCGCACCAGTCGGCTCTAAAAGCTGTCCGATTGAGCCGATATCAAGTGCACATAATGCCTTGCCATCGCAAGCTTTTTTAGCATTGTTTATACCAGCAGAAATAATTTCGTCAACGCTTTTTCCACTGGATTTTAGTTTATAGCTGTTAGCACCAAAGGTGTTTGCATAAATAATCTGTGAGCCAGAGTTAACATATTCCTTATGAATTTCCATGATTTTATCAGGGTTTGTTAGATTTAAAAGTTCTGGTGTTTCTCCTGCTTCAAGACCACGAGCCTGTAACATAGTACCCATACCGCCGTCAAGAAAAACGAACTGATTATTCTTTAATAAATTTTGAAAAACTTCTCTTTTGCTAGTAACATTATTCACAACGAGTACCCCTTTTTCTGTATGCGCAAGTATCTTCAAGTGAACAAGCAGCGCATCCTCTTTTAGTTTTATTTATTTCATTTTTTGATAGTCCGATTATAGCAGTGACTGATTTTGACGGCGTCATAAGCAGACTGTCAAGCAAAGTGACACCAACCTTTTTTTGTGTATCAAGCACATCAATAAAGTCTTTTTGTATTTCAAGCGGCAGGTCACCATATCCTGCTGAAAATCGCCATGTCATGTTATATTCGCTATATTCATTATGCAAAATTTTCTCGATTTCATCGCATACCTGTTCAACAGCAACAGATCCCATTGTGTCAATAATAACAGCCTTTGCCATGTCAGTAATCTGCACATTGCGAACGAGTTTATCAACATCAGCACCAACAGTCACACATAAAAGCACAGCCTTTTCACACCCATGCAAATGCGAAACGATATCCTTGCCTGTAAGCGTTAGTCTGCATGATTTAAGCTTAACTAGTTCATCCTTGATACTTTCAATATCAAAAGTGCGGTATGTATATTTGGGCTTAACAGCATCAAGTATTAATGGCTCACATTCATTCATGAGTACAAGAATATTATCATCGGGAGCGTGGTTGCCATAAGCAAGATACTTTAGCGTATTTTCTTTATCAATATTATTTAAAGTTATCAAATTAATCTCCTGCAAGCAAATTTTCTTTTAAGCATTTAAACACAAAAAGCTCTCGTTCAAGCCACATTGTATGCATTTTTAAAGGACTTGTTTTAAGATTCTCGTTATTTTTAATGGCATCATCAATATCAACGCAATATAGCTTATAGCCATATTCGGCTTCATAATCATCAAGCTTAGTTTCGGTAATGACATCATCACGGGCATCACAAGTATAATAATATGAACTATGGTCGAAAATACTGTCGCCATTTGAACCTAAGCGTATTTCTCTGACAATGCCATACTCTTTTATAGAAGATGGAATAACAACAAGTCCAGTTTCTTCACGAGTTTCACGAATAAGAGTATCTATAAAAGTTTCGCCTTTTTCCATGCCGCCGCCTGCAAATTTATATTCACCATACTTATCACTTTTAATAAGCATAAGCCTGCCGCTTTTAATGATAATAGCTCGAACGGCAGTTCGTTTGAAAACAGGTAAATTTACATCATAATCATGTGAATCAAGAACACTTAAAACTTTCATATAAAGATACCTCCGTTTAAATTGTATGACACTGTTTGAATGTGGTTACCCGTGAATATAATGCCTTGATAAACGGTGGGAGTGAAACCCCACTCTATTTTAATTACAGCAAACTGCTTATACTTTCACTGATACGTCTTGCGATATAAGGGTTATTCATTGTATATAAATGAATACCATCAACACCGCTTGAAATAAGGTCAACAATTTGGTCAACGGCATAAGCAATACCCGCATCACGCAAAGCATCAGGATTATGCTCATATTTCTGCATCATCTTAGAAAATTTAGCAGGCAGACTAGCACCGCACATTGATACCATGCGCTCAATCTGACTTTTGTTTACAACCGGCATAATACCAGCCTCAACAGGCACGTTAATGTCAGCAATAGCAAGCTTTTCACGGAAGTTATGGAAAACTGCATTGTCAAAGAAAAGCTGTGAAACGAGGTGTTCTGCACCTGCATCAACTTTCTGCTTAAGGCGGCGAATATCAGTTCTCATATCAGGTGCTTCAAGATGACATTCAGGATAGCAAGCACCAGAAATGCCGAAATCACCGTTATCCTTAATAAATTTTACAAGGTCGGATGCATATTCAAAATCGTGCAGACGAGGAATTTCAGGGTTGATATCCCCACGTAAAGCTAGGATGTTTTCAACACCACGTTCCTTGAACTGTGCAAGCTGAGTTAAAACGGTATCCTTTGTGCTGTAAACGCAAGTTAAGTGTGCAGCGGATGTGATACCTAATGTGTTTTTAATATAGGATGCAATGTCACAGGTTGTAGTGTCAGCAGAGTTTCCGCCAGCACCGTAAGTAACACTGATAAAATCAGGGGAAAGTCCCTTTAGTTCATCAAGAGTTTTGTATATGGTTTCGATAGGACTAGTTTTCTTAGGAGGGAATACCTCGAAAGAAAATACAGTTTTATCCTGATTAAAAAGTGATGATATCTTCATTTTCTATTCCTTTCAAATTTTTCGGTTATATACCGAAAAATGTAGGGGCGATTATAACGCTGCAGCGCATCGCCCATACAAATTATTATGCATATATACGTATTTATTCATCATTCATAGATGTTCTGAATGGTGCAAGCGGGATGCCATTTGTTTTTGAGAACAATGTAACTTCACCGAAATTAGTCCAGTTATAACGAGCATAAACAGGTTTTATAACTTCATCTGATTTAATGAAAATCCTGTTGTCGATAACCTCTGCATTGGCAGTAACGAATTTCTTATCTTCACCAGCAATTTCAAACAAGGTAATTTTGTCACCCTTAATTTCAAAGCCATTCTCGATATAATCAAATGTTAGCATCATACCGCCGTTTTCATATGTATGTGACTTGTAAAAACCACCATAGGCCTTGTTTTCATCAAGTATTTTATATGTATGACAAAGTGACTGGAGTGCTAGTCTTTCGCCAACTGGCTTTTTGTCAGTCGGATGGATATTACCATACTCACCGCAGTCGAGAATAACAGCAAGCCCTGTATTAGCCGTGGTTTTATGCACACGATACTGTGCCTCACGGATTTTGCACCAGTGCTTATGGTCAACATCGCCACGCTCCATATGCATAGGCAGCTGAACAATATAAAATGGCAGACTATCATCTTCCCAGTCATTTCTCCATTGCTCAATAAGCTTTTTTAACAGCTTATAATATGTAGTGTTTTTATGGTCGTCGCTTTCACCTTGATAATAAATAAATCCTGCTAAAGTATAAGGTGTGTTGCGCTTTACCATAGTTTCATAAAGTCCGCATGGGCGATAAGGTGACTTAGGACCAAGTGGTTCTGGCCATCTGCTAGGACCAGCAAAAGCTTGTGCCTCATCCCAAGTACCAGTAGGATTTTTTGAATAAAACTCATTAATCTTAGGCTGCCACTCATTATACCAGTTAGTATATTCCTCAAGCTCGGCTAAATAGCCATCAAAGGATTTATCATCCATAGCCTTGTTATATTCATCAAGATACGTCTTTGTATCAACATCGGTTTCGAGCGTTTTCTTGCTCATCCAAGCTGATGCGGAAGTACCGCCCCAGTTGCATCCAATCACGCCGACAGTAACACCAAGTTCTTCGGAAAGCTTTTTAGCATAGAAATATCCAACAGCAGACCAAGCCCTCATAGATTGTTCATCACCTGCACAGGTCCATGAGTTATCACGCTCGTTAAGGTAGTAGAACTCATCCATATAAGGCATTTTTTTTGTATAATAAAAACGCACATTAACATCCTTAGAGGATTTGATAGCATCCTCACCGCCATCAGCACCATGAAGCTCAAACTCCATATTTGACTGTCCGCCAGCCATCCAAACCTCACCAATCATAATGTCACAAAAGGAAATTTTATTGCCTAACTCGTCTGAAATGGTCATTTCATAAGGCCCGCCCTCTTTCATTGGAGGAAGAACAGCCATCCACTTATTGTCCTTAACATAAGCACAAGCACTGCTATCACCGATAGTAACAGTAACATTGGTGAAGCTTTTTGCCATACCCCAGACGTTTATATTTTTATTTCTCTGCAATACCATATGGTCAGAAAATATTGCCGCACATTTTAAAATACCCATGTTAACAACCATCCTTCAATTCTCAATACATATAATAAATATATTCTTTAATTTTACTACATTTTAATGATTTTTGCAATAGATATTCAAGATTTTGTTCCAAATGTAAAAGCTGCCCCAAGAGGACAGCTTTTATGCAGTAATATTATCTCGTCAATTCCTTAGGCATATACTCCGAAATAGTTTTATAAAGCAAATCAACATCAATAGGCTTTGCGATATGTCCGTTCATACCGGAAGCTTTGGCATTAACAATATCCTCACTGAATGCGTTTGCAGTCATGGCTAAAATAGGAATATCCTTAGCATTTTCATGTTCAGAACTGCGTATAGTCCTTGTTGCGTCATAGCCATTCATAACAGGCATTTGAATATCCATAAGTATCATCGAATATTCATTCGGCTTTGAATTAAGGAACATATTTACAGCATCATTTCCATTTTCGGCACAGTCGATTGAAATACCAATATCCTTAAGCAGCATAATACAAATTTCCTGATTAATCTCATTATCTTCTGCAAGAAGAATTTTTTTACCGCTATAAATTAAATCACCACTTACATTTTTATCACCGATAAACTTAGGAGCAACAACAGTGTTAAGCGCATTAAAAATTGATGATGCAAATATTGGCTTTGTAATAAATGCATTAACTCCTGCTTCACGAGCCTCGTTTTCAATTTCACTGATATCATAAGCACTTATGATAATTATTAGTGTTTCAGGACCTAACTGCTCACGGATAACTCTGGTAGTTTCAATGCCATTCATCTCCGGCATACACCAGTCAATAAAGCATACATCATAATCTTTGTTGTTTTCATGTGCTTCAAAAACTTTTTCAACAGCAGCCTTACCGTTTAGAGCAGAGCTTGCATTAATGCCAAATTGATCCATCAGCGCAATTGCGTGTTCACAAGTGTTTTGGTCATCATCAACAATAAGAACATTAAGGTTGCTAAGCTCGGGAGGACAGGATATAATTTCTGTTTCAGCTATTCCAAATGGCAGTTCAATGATAAACTGTGTACCAACATTAGGCTTGCTTTCAACAAAAATAGTACCATTCATAAGGTCAATGAGGTTTTTGGTAATAGACATACCAAGACCAGTACCGCCATATTTCTGTGTAATAGAGCCACTTTCCTGTTCAAATGGATTAAAGATCTTTTCCATAAATTCAGTGTTCATGCCAATACCTGTATCACTGACAACAAATTTCAAAAATACATATCTGCCTTTGGTTTTTGTCTTTGAAATTTCAAGCTTTATAGTACCATCCTCAGGTGTAAATTTAACAGCATTAGAAAGAAGATTTAATAAAATCTGATTTATCCGCAGTGAATCACCGATAAGCTTTTCTTCAGTAACATTAATTATTGTTATATCAAAATGCTGTTTTTTACTTATCGTTTGCGGATATACAATAGAATTGACAGAATCAATAACCTTTTTCAAATCAAAAAGCTCATTACTAATCAAAAGCTTATTATCCTCAATTTTTGACATATCAAGAATGTCGTTAATAAGCGATAACAAATGGTTTGATGAAAGCGTGATTTTGTTAAGACTGTTTTCAATATAAGATTTATCATCAATATGACGAAGTGCAATTGCTGTCATACCGACAATAGTGTTCATTGGCGTACGTATTTCATGTGACATATGTGAAAGAAAATTGCGTTTTGCATCATTAGCTTGCTGAGCTGAAAGCAAGGCATCATTTAAAATATTACGCTGTTCAATCATTTTTGTTTGGTCGGAAAGCACAGCAATATATCTGTTTACCTTGTTTTTGCTTAAAACAGGGAATACTTTTAGCTTTAGATTCATATTTTTGCAGTTTCGTGAATATTTTAAATCGCATTCTTTAGGTGTTGTTATGGCGTCTGTGAATAAATTGCTGAACAATTCTTTGCTTTCATTGTCAAAAAATTCAGTGAGATATAATGTGCGGTCGTAAAATTCTTTTGTTTCGACACCTAAAATATCATTGGTGTTTGTGCTGACATATTCATATTTTTTATTGTCAAGGCTGTAAATAAAGAAGATGTTGTCAATTGTATTGGAGAGCAGGTCAAACAATTCATTGCGGTAATGAATTTCCTTTGTTCTGCGTACTTCGGTTATGTTATTAATAACAACCATAAAGATTATTAAAAGGCAAAGAAAAACAGAACCAGTGCTGGCAACTCTTTTGGTAACGGCAGCAGTTGTGTGAATTGATTCAACACGGTTATTTGCATCAATTTCCAAAGTATTAAGACACTTTATTATTTCATTATGAAAAGGGTCAACATTTTCTCTCATGTAATTATTAATATCTTTAACATCACTTTGAGGACTAAAAATATCAACAGCAGTTAAACGAGCTGCTCTAATCTCGCTGAATTCCAGTTCCATCCTATCAATAGTATCAATATCACCAAGATATTTTCGAATGTTAGCAAGTGATTCATCCTGAAGTGCATCTCTTTCAGCTAGCATATCTATTATGTGATTTTTTTGCTTAGAGTTATCATTTTCAAGTATGGTCGGGAGGGTAAGCCTTATTTCAGTTAGACGTGAACGTATAATCTCAATTTCACCTTTAACCATGTATGTATCAGTATAAATTGAATTAATCTGTTTTGACAGCTTTGATGTTGAATATATAGAAAAAACAGTGAAAATTACAGCTGTTATACAAATTATGACTACTCCAAATGTTAATATGTTAAAACTTGTTTTTTTCATATAAAAACATTCCTTTCGGTAATGGGGAATATACGTAAATTATACCATATGGTTACCAAAAATACTAGTGTTTTATCAAATGTTTTATTGATTATACATAATTTGTCAAATTGTATCTTATGCTTCAATTACTTGAAAAAAAGATACTGATATGATATAATGATTTTATATGATGAATGGAGGGTAATGGTGTGGAAAATGAGAATAAAAATATAATAATTGAAGTAAATCATGTCGAGGAAATAGAAGTCTTGGAAGAAGTGCGTCCAAACCGTGAAAGCAAGAGCAAAAACATTATGTATACAGCTATATCTGTGGTGTTGTTTTTTGTGTTGTATTTTGGTGTGAGGATTGCTTCAGATTATATTAACAGGGATTATTTAATTAGTATTGAGCCGTCAACACTTTCAAATGAACAGCTCGAATATATTGATGAGTATACAGGTATCATAACAGATGAAAATGCAAAATTAAGTTATATTTATTATGAAAAAACACAGTATGGAAAAATAATAATGATTTCGTATACTGATATTGAAGATCTAGAAACATTTACTGAAAACAATATTACTTATGAGTATGGTAATATAGTTGAATATGACAGATATAAATGCAAGACCTTCTATTTAACCTGCGGTGCAGAACCTGAAGCGTTAGGCTATGTGAATATTGAAAATCCTATGATAGAATGTGTGGTTTTTACCGATATGGCTATCGCTGAATATACATCAGATAATTTTACTGCTGAAATCATGAACATTATTAAGACTGGTGAGAAAAAATATGCTAATGAATATGGATATTATGAATAAGCGTTTTATTACAAAATAAAAATTCGTCAGAAATTTCGTTGAATTTGATGAATATGCTTGAAAAAAATTAAAAAATATATTATAATAAAGAATGATTGATTTTACTGGTATATAGGTTTACTTATATTGGTAAAAGGCGCTTTGACAATAATAAAAAAATGGAAGGCGAAGATAAAAAATGAATAAATTTAAGGTAATAATTTGTAATAAAGAATTTTCATTGCAGTCGGAAGAATCACCGTCGTATTTCATTGATTTGGCAAAAAAAGTTGAAAATCAGATTATGAGCATGACAAGGGGCAGTGATAACATTACTGTTCATCATGCAGCTTTGCTGACTGCCCTTTCATATGCTGATGAACTAAAAAAAGCTAACGACAGCATTGACAATATCCGCACACAGATTAAGGAATATGTTGATGATGCCTGCAATGCAAGAAACCAGCGTGATGAATTTGAAAAGAAGTATAATGATGTTGTTAAGCATGAAATTGAGCTTACTAATAAGATTGCTGACTTGGAAAATCAGATAGAAATACTAAAAATGCAGAAAAATATTGATGACCAGCTTGTAATGGATTTTAAACCAGAGGACAAGCCTAAGAACAGAACGAATAAATTTTAATGTACTTATGAGGATACTATGAAAAAAAACAAACTGCCTGAATTGCTTGCGCCTGCGGGGAGTATTGAAAGTATTTATGCCGCTGTTCGCTGTGGTGCTGATGCCGTTTATGCAGGTGGTGAAAGGTTTTCTGCTAGAGCAAATGCTGTGAATTTCACGGATGATGAGCTCAAGGAAGCGATTACATATTGTCATCTTCATGGCGTGAAATTTTATCAGGCTATGAATACTCTTGTCTTTGACGAGGAAGTCAGGGACTTTTTGCTGTATGCTGAAAAGTCGGCACTTCTTGGCGTTGATGCCTTGATTGTACAGGATTTAGGCATGGCAAGCTTAATAAAACAAAACATACCTGAGTTAAAGCTTAATGCATCAACTCAAATGACTATACATACCGAAAATGGTGCTTTGTTTGCTAAAGAGCTTGGCTTTTCAAGGGTTGTTTTATCTCGAGAATTGAGCCTTGAGCAAATTGAGAGGATAGCAAAAATTGATATTGAAACTGAGGTTTTTGTTCATGGTGCACTTTGTATGTCCGTGTCAGGACAGTGCTATATGAGTGCTGCAATCGGTTCAAGAAGTGCTAACAGGGGTCTTTGCGCTCAGGCGTGCAGACTTCCTTTTTCTGCTGTATTTAATGAGGACAGATATGACTTGTCATTAAAGGATTTGTCTGCTGTGCAGCACCTTGACAGGCTTGCAGAAATAGGTGTTAATTCCTTTAAAATAGAAGGTCGCATGAAACGTGCTGAGTATGTTGCGGCGGCAGTTCTTTGCTGCCGTGCAAAGCTTGACGGACTTGAGCCTGATATGGATACATTACGGGCAGTTTTTTCCCGCAGTGGTTTTACGGATGGATATATAACAGGAAATCTTGGCAAGGATATGTTTGGGACACGTCAAAAAGAAGATGTTGTTTCGGCGGAGGATGTGCTGCCTGCTTTGCGTGAAAATTATCGTAAGGAAACCAAAAGTCTTACAGCAGATTTTCATGTGTCGATAAAAAGAGATATGCCTGTGTCATTAACAATGACTTGCGGCGATATAAGTGTTGAAACGCAGGGTGATGTGCCGCAAATAGCACAAAACAGACCTACGGATATAGATACAATAACAAAACAGCTTTCAAAGCTTGGGGATACGGTTTATGAGATTAGGAATATAAGTGCTGACATCGGAGATGACAATGATGTTGATAAAATGCTGATTATTCCAGCCTCGCAGCTTAATGCATTAAGACGTGATGCTGTTACTATGATGGATAAAAAGGTTCTTGAAATAAACACACCATCATATGAAATAAGCACTATTGGGACAAGTGCTGAAAGACGCAATAATAATATAGATAAAAAATTAATTCGAATAGGGCTTTTAGACATCTCACAGCTTAATGAAAGTATACTCGGAAATGCGGATATTGACAGTATTGTTATGCCGATTAGTGAATGCGAAAAAATAGCATCTCATGATAAAATTATTATATCGTTGCCACGTTTTGTTGTAAATGAGAGTGCTCTGATATCAAGGCTTGAAAAATTAAAGGAACAAGGGTTTAAACATATACTCTGCACAAATATATCGCATATAAAACTAGGACGTGACATGGGGTTTTCTATGCATGGCGGATATGGATTAAATGTCACCAATACCTTTAGTGTAAAAGCTTTGGAGGGTATGGGACTTCAGGATATAACTGTATCATTTGAATGCAAAACATCACAGATTTCACATCTTGGCGGAAGTGTAAAAATATCTGCAATTGCACATGGTTTTTTACCGCTTATGCTAACAAGAAATTGTCCTATTAAGTCAGCAGTTTCATGTTCAAATTGTACTGGTAAGCTGATTGACAGAACAGGCAGAAGCTTTAGCGTTATGTGCAATGCCGAAAGGGAATATGCTGAGATTTTTAACAGTGATTTGCTAGTGATGTCAGACAGAGTGAATGAACTTCATACCGACTTGATTGAACTGGATTTGTTTAACGAAACGCCAATACAGATTGAAAATATAGTGCAAAGTTATAAAAATAGCAGAAAGCTTGATGTGAATTCATATACAAGAGGACTGTATTATAGGGGAATTAAGTAAACATCGAAAGGATTTGTAACATGGGCAAGAATTTCAAAAAAACTATTGCGTTTCTGTTTTTCTTATTGGCAGGCATTGTTGTTGGTACGGTTATTGCGAAGCTTTGCTTGAATGTACCGTTTTTAAGCTGGCTTGCATACACGATGTCAGTGGGACTTGACACAGGTGCGCCTGCTGTTCTTGACCTCATTGTTTTCAAGCTTGCTTTCGGTTTTACTCTTTCCGTTAATATTGCGCAGATTTTCTGCATTATTATAGCACTTATTGTGTATAATAAGACTTGTAAGGGGCTTTAATAGGATTTCGATAAAAACCTTGATGTTGTATTGTCAAAATGTACTAAACAAGCAAGGTTTGTACAGTGTTTTTTATCGATTGAACCAAAAATTGATTTTTTGAAAAAAAGTCGGAAAAATTGTTGTAGATAAAGGTTTATCGTGATATAATATATAAGTGTGGCTATAATAGAATTATTTAATTTTAGTGCACTAACTATTAAATTAATGCGTACTTAACAATTACACTTTTTGTGTAATTGTTCGTTCAGACAGACTTTGTCTGCCTGAACAGTCGGAAAAACGATGTTTTCCCGACGTACTACTTGATTGACATCTGACATTCAAACAATTTTCAAAGAAAATTGTTTGAAGACAATAAATTAAAACTTAAGGGATTGTATAGTTCTTTAATATAATGCATAATAATGCGTCAAAATCAGAAGGGATGGTCAAATTTTTATGGCAATGTTTACAAAGGATATTGGTATAGATTTAGGGACGGCAAATACTGTCGTTTTTATGAAAGGAAAGGGTATTATTATCCGTGAGCCTTCAGTTGTTGCTGTTGATACTCGTACTGACCGTGCGAAGTATGTCGGACAGGAAGCAAAGGATGTTATCGGACGTACTCCTGGCTCAATTGTTGCAGTAAGACCTCTGAAGGATGGTGTTATTGCTGACTTTGAAATTACTACAACTATGCTGCAGGAATTTATCCACAAGGCATTAAAGGGTGCTCCTTTTACAAAAGCGAGAGTAGTTATCTGTATTCCGTCAGGCGTCACAGCAGTTGAAAGACGTGCTGTTAAAGAGGCTGCTGAAAATGCAGGCGCAAAAAGAGTTAGCGTTATTGAAGAACCAATGGCTGCTGCTATCGGTGCAGGACTTCCTGTTTCTGAACCGCAGGGCTCTATGATTGTTGATATAGGCGGCGGTACTTCTGAGGTTGCTGTTATTTCCTTGGGTGGTATTGTAACATCACGTTCAGTACGTGTTGCTGGTGATGCTTTTGACTCCGCTATCATCAACTATATAAAGAGAAAGTACAACCTCCTAATTGGTGAGCGTACTGCTGAAAATGTTAAAATTGCTATCGGCTCTGCTTATCCTACTGAAAGTGAGGAGGAAATGGAAATCAAGGGACGTAACCTTTTGAACGGTTTGCCTGAGAATATTACTGTATCATCCGCTGAAATCCGTGAAGCTTTGGCTGAGCCTATGTCACATGTTATTGAGGCAATCAAGGTTACTCTTGAAAAGACACCTCCTGAGCTTGCTGCTGATATTATTGATCAGGGTATTACTCTTGCAGGCGGCGGTGCTATGATTAAGGGTCTTGACAAGCTTATCAACAAGGAAACTGGTATGCCTGTTTTCATTGCTGAATCACCGCTTGACTGTGTTGCTGACGGTACTGGTAAGGTGCTTGAAGAAATCGAAAAGCTCCACGAAGTTCTTAACGACGATTCAAAATACTATTAATTTTATTAAATATACATGTTCGAGAACTTGGGTGAGTGGAAAAACGAAAAAAATAGTTTTTATGCAACAACACAGTTTTCGAACAGATCTAATATAATTTAAACAGGCGGATTGCTTTATCCGCCTGTTTTTGTACCATACATAATTTAAATTAGTGTGTTTAACGTAGGAGCGATGCGCTGCAGCATTGTGTTCGCCTTACAAATCACTATATATTTTGGGTAGTAATTATATACCCAACACAAATTACGATTATTTTGGGTGAACATATTTCGCCTTCTACAAAAAATAAATAATAACGGGGAAGGAGATATCTTGTGAGAGATTTTTTTAGAACGACCAAATTCAAGGTGCTTGTTGTGGTCATGAGCTTGGCTGTTGTAATAATGATTATCAGCCTAACCAAAGGCGGCTATACCTCGGACAGCACATCAATATTCAGCGTTATTTTTGAGCCGCTTCAGAAATTTTCTTCGAATATATCAAATAAGGTAACCTCCTCACTTGATATGCTTGTCAATGCACAAAAATATTATGATGAAAACCAAAAGCTAAGAGATACACTTAACAAGGTTTACAATGATATTATTGATTATGATAAAATAAAAACCGAAAATGAAGAACTGCGTACTTTGCTTGGTTTAAAGGAAGAATATGATGAATACGAATTTTCTTCGCCATGTCATGTCATCGCAAGAACTACAAATGACCCCTATGGCTCATTTACAATAGATAAGGGCAGCAATGATGGCATAAGACCATATTGTCCTGTTATTACTTCATCTGGACTTGTTGGTGTTTGCTATGACGTTTCACGCAGCACTTCGAAGGTAAGAACTCTTTATTCACCTAAAACTGCTGTCGGCGTTACTGTTATGCGCAGTAAGGCATCTGGTGTTATGGAGGGTGATTATGAGCTTGCGGCAGACGGACTTTGCCGTATCAGCTATATTAGCAAGGATGCCGATATTGTTGTCGGCGATGTAATTTATACTGCAGGAAGTGAATATTTTCCATCAGAGCAGTTTGTCGGCACTGTTGAGGAGGTTGGAATGGAGGACAGCGGCTTGTCAAAGTATGCCATTGTTAAGCCTGCTATCGACCCTTACAACATTTCCGATGTGTTTGTTATTACAAATTTTAATGGTCAGCATATAGAATAATTCGATTATCCCGAAAGGTGTACGGACATGAACATTGAGCTTAAAAAGAAACGTGAAAAGCGAAATTCCGTCTTTAGATGGTTTATATACTATATTGTCATGTTCTCGTCATATATTTATATGACGACTGTTAATACGAGTATCCCTATGCCGCTTCTGATGATACCGCTGTCACTTGCAATTTCAATGTTTGAGGAGCCTTTTGACTCGGCTATAACAGGTTTTGTTGCAGGAATGCTTTTAGATGTCGCACAAGGTACGCTTATTGGTCTTAATGGGATTATCATGCTTTGGTGCTGTCTGATTACATCACTGCTTTTTATGTTTGTAATGCGCCGTCATATTGTCAATATTTTGATGATAACCTTGATTGTGACTGTTATTCAGGGCAGTCTGCATTACCTTTTTTACTATTCCATATGGGGTTATAATGATGGCTGGAACATTGTGATAAAAGAATTTCTGCCTGTCATTGCCATAACAAATATTTTTACCGTGTTTTTTTATTATATGGTTAAAAACCTTGAAAGAAAATTCGGTATTATCAGAGAAAACTTTATTGAGGAAAAAACAGACGATATTGTAAGAGAATAACCTTTTTGAAAGGGAGTTATGTTTTTAAATGAAGGCAATACTTGAAAAAATAAGAATGTTCTTTTTTGTTGGCATAACACTTGCAGTTATGTCGTTGTGTGCCATTGACCTCATGAAAATACAGATTGTTGATGGCGATGAATATCTAAGAAAAGCACAAAGCACCTCAATGGCAACACAAGTTATAACCTCACCACGAGGTGAAATTGTCGATAAAAACGGCAGGGAAATCGTCAGCAACAAGGTTGGCTTTAATATCGTTATCGAAAAGGCGTTTTTATCGTCCGACAAGCAGGAATGGAATAGAATTATAGGTACTATCGCTGGTGTTATGTCGGAAGATGATGTCGCTTGGATTGATAATCTTCCGATTACTAAAACAGAGCCGTATGAGTTTTTGCCTGACCGTGAAAGCGATGTTGCAAAGCTTCGTAAAAATATAAATGTTCAGCCATATGCAACTGCTGAGGACTGTATGTATGCAATGATTGATTTATATGAAATCGATGATGCTTATACTATGCTCGAAAAGCGCACAATTGCAGGTATTCGCTATGAAATGTATATGCGTAGTTTTTCTGTTTCTAACAGATATACACTTGCAGAAGATATCCCTATGGATATGGTTGTTAAGCTTAAAGAGGCATCATATGCGCTTGAGGGTATGGATATTGTTGAGGAGCCAATCAGATATTATAATGTATCAGATGTTGCTCCGCATTTAATCGGCACAACCGGAGCTATCAATGCCGAGGAATATACCGAATTAAAAGAAAAAGGTTATGCTTTGAATGATACATTGGGAAAAAGCGGCGTTGAGCTTGCTATGGAGGATTCACTGCGTGGAACAAAGGGTATACGTACGCTTGAACTTCTAAATGGTACTGTTGTTTCCGACTTTGCATCAGAGGATGCAATCCCTGGTAATACCGTGAAAATTACGCTTGACCTCGATTATCAGCGAAAAGTTCAGCAGATACTTGACAATCATATTATATGGCTGCAAAATCAAACATCAGCAAGTGCAAAGGGTATGGATGCAAATGCTGGTGCACTTGTTGTGCTGGATGTAAAAACTGGTGCTTTGCTTGCTGCTGCGACATCTCCTACGTATGATTTAAATGATTATATTGTTAACCCTTCATATTTTTTTAATGCTGATAATCAGCCTCTTGTGAATCGTGCTACATCAGGTGGATATCGTCCTGGCTCTACGTTTAAGACTGTTACTGCAACCGCTGCTCTTAACGAGGGCTATATTACTTCTTCAACTACCGTACGCTGCAATCAAACATACACATACTGGAGCGATTACCGTCCAAAATGTACAGGCTGGCATGGGAATATCAGCGTTGTTACTGCTATTGAAAAGTCCTGCAACATTTTCTTTTATGATGTCGGACGAATTATGGGTATCGACAGAATTGCCGAGTATGCTTCATATTATGGACTTGGTGAGATAACAGGGCTTGAAACAGGAGAATATAAGGGATATATTGCAACTCCTGAATCGTTTGCCAACAGAAAGCTTGAATGGCAGGCAGGACTTGTTGTTCAGGCTGCAATCGGACAGTCAGAAACCTGCGTAACACCGCTTCAGATGGCAGTTCAGGCTATGACAATTGCAAACAAGGGTGTTCGTTATCAGCCATATATTGTGGATAGTATTTATTCATATAACATGGATGAGCTTGTTTCAAAAACAGAGCCAACCATAAAAAATGTTATTGAGGACAAAACAGGCTCAACTTTTGATTTGGTTATTGAGGGTATGAAAGCTGCAGCTAAATTCGGAGCATATTCCTATCCGTCTGAAAAGCAGTATTATACATCATATTTGCTTTCTTCACTGCCTGATAAGGCAGCGATAAAAACAGGTACACCGCAGATGACTTCTGCAAGTGATACAGGCTCGGCATTTGTCGGCTTTTATCCTGCTGATGACCCTGTTATTGCTTTTTCAGGATTTGTTGAGCATGGTGAATACTCAAAGCTTATGATAAAATCAGTTATTGAGGCTTATTATGATAGTAATTATGATGTTCCTGTATTGAAAAGTACTAAGATACCTCAGGTTACAACTGAAGAATTGGCAGGATTATCATAAAAACATGGATTAAAATGTAATATATGTTCTTATGTTGCGTATAATTTAACATGGTGTGTATAAAATTAATGTTAATAAGATATAATTTTATTCATTGGGTTGAGTGTTGAATAATACTGTACAAAGTATACAAAAATACTAAAATGAATGACTGCAACATCACAAAATTGTGCAGGATATTCAAAAACTCTTTGACAAATTTATATTTTGTGATACAATATAAAGTAGATAAAATATCGCTCACTGTCTTGCTGTCTTGCAGCAGTGACTGAGATGCGTATCTTCGAAAGGAGTAACATATGTCTAAAATTATTGCAATTACTTCCGGTAAAGGTGGTACCGGCAAGTCATCAATATGCTCCGAGCTTGGATTTGCTCTTGCAAAGCAGGGTCATAGAACTCTGATTATTGAGCTTGATTTTGGCTTGAGATGCCTTGATATCATGCTTGGTGTTAAGGATGATATTAAATATGACCTTGGTTCTGTTTTAAATGGTGAATGTGACATTTATAAAGCTACAACTCAGGTTAAGCTTGCTAACAATTTAAGTATTGTTTGTGCACCTGAAGATCCATTCGCAAAGGTTAATGCGGACTTAATTTCTCAGATTTTAAATGAAATGAGAAAATATTATGAGTTTATCATCGTTGACACTTCTGCGGGTACAAATGAGAGTGTATTTGATGTTGTTGAGCAGTCAGACTTGATTTTGATTAACACAACACCTGATCCTATTTGTGTTCGTGATGCAAGGCTTATGTCCGATGAATTTTATAAAAGAGGAAACAAGAAACAGCGTCTTATTATCAATAAGGTTGATCCTGATATATTCAAGGAAGAGCTTGTTGGCGACTTGGATGAAATTATCGATACAGTTGGTGTTCAGCTTATCGGTGTAATTCCTAGCGATAATGCTGTTGTTGTTTCAACAGGAAAGGGTATTCCATTGCCTTCGTCATCGAACGCATTCAGAGCTTTTGATGCCATTTCAAAGAGAATTAAGGGTGAGGATGTTCCGCTAAGCTTTAAAGTACTTTTACAGTAAGGATATAACATAATTTTTTCTACATAAAATAGGAAAGGGATGAGATAAAATGAATATTGCCTTAATTGCACATGATTCCAAAAAGGAGCTGATGGTGCAGTTTTGTATAGCATATTGCGGCATTTTGTCACGAAATAATATATGTGCGACAGGAACAACAGGAAAGCAGGTTGCTCAGGCAACAGGATTAAATATACAGCGTTACCTCAGCGGTTCACAGGGCGGAGATCAGCAGATTAGTGCTAGAATTTCCTGCAATGAGATAGATTTGCTGTTATTTTTCAGAGATCCGCTTTCACCAAAGCCGCATGAACCTAATGAGATGAATTTACTTCGTCTTTGCGATGTTCACAATATTCCCGTGGCTACAAATATAGCGACTGCCGAGGCGCTTATTCACGCACTTGAAAGAGGCGACCTTGACTGGAGAACTATTGTTAATCCAGCGGGATAAATTTTACTTTGTGAAATTATTGCGTGCAGATTTACTGCTTGACAGGCGAGCTTTTTTGTTGTATAATGTATGTGTTATTAATTTAATGGCTATGAAAAGGAGAGTAGTAACCTTTTGAGCATTTTAGAGAGGGCAGGTTTGGTGCGACTGTCTATGCTTACAGGTTTATGAAGGACACCTTTGAGCTGCTGTTCGGAGTAGGATGTAATTATTATTCATCTAAAAGGACAGCCGTGTTTTTTCTGCGTTAAGGAATTTGAGGATAAGTGCGTTTGTGCGCTTGTCGAATTTGGGTGGTACCACGACGTTATAGTCGTCCCTTGTAATTTTTTACAATGGACGGCTTTTTTGTTTTTGTTAGGAGAGTGACAATGGCAAAGAAGTATAAGATTTTACTCGGGATTTTGATTGTAATTGTTGCTGTTGTGGCTTTTCTCGCAGTGATTATAATACCAAGAAGAATGGAATATATTCAGAGTGATGAATACCAATATGAACTGAAATGTGCAGAGCTTAAAAAGACATTAAAAGATGAATACAATCGTTACCTTAGTGAAATGAATGTAAAATATGAGCCTGAGGATAACATACTAAAGGTGACTTTTTATGAAACAGGAAGTTATTTTGAGTATGCATATAAATGCAAGCTTGCTGTTGAAGATTATATTAACACTCACCCCGACTTTTTTGTCCATGAACTGCAAAGTAAGGTTTGGGTTGCCTCGAAAACTGATGAATATCTAGATTATGAGCGTGAGTTTTATTATTATAGTGGTGTTGTTAATAAGAATGGGAATAGTGATACAGATTTTAAGCTTAACAGGCTTATTTATCTGACAGACAGATATGACCTTGCTTATAATAACTCTTTTGACATGGATATTATATATCTTAAAATGTCATCATATTGCGATTTTGATTCTGCAATTGAGTTAATGAGATTTGCTCGAAATATCGAACTTATGGATTATGAGAGTGATATAAAAAATCAATTTACTGAACAGCAGGTGCAGGAAATATGGTCGAAAGCACCTGATTGTTGTAGTATGGGCGGATAAAACTATTTTTGAAAGGATTTGATATATATGGCACTATTAACACAAAGACCAAAGGGTACGCAGGATGCGCTGCCAAATGATATTTACAAGTGGCACACTGTTGAAAAGCTTGCCGCTGAAACGGCTGAATGTTATGGATTTAAGGAAATTCGTTTCCCTGTTTTTGAGCATACGGAGCTTTTTACAAGAAGTGTGGGTGATACAACTGATGTTGTTCAAAAGGAGATGTACACTTTTCTTGACAAGGGTGATCGATCGATTACACTTCGTCCTGAGGGTACAGCAGGTGCTGCTCGTGCTGCGATTGAAAATGGCTTGCTGAATGAAGCATTGCCGCAAAAGGTATACTATATCATACCATGCTTTCGTTATGAAAAGCCACAGGCAGGACGTTTGCGAGAATTCCACCAGTTTGGCTTGGAAATGTATGGCTCCGCATCACCATGCGCTGATGCTGATGTTATTGCGCTTGCAAAATCATTTATCGATAGGTTAGGACTTAAAAATGTTGATTTGTATATCAATTCAATTGGCTGTCCGACTTGCCGAGCGAAGTATCATGAGGCTTTGAAAGCTTATTTTGAGAGCCGCAAGGGTGAGCTTTGTGAAACTTGTCTTGGACGTCTTGAAAAAAATCCTATGCGTATTCTTGACTGCAAAAGTCCTGTTTGCAGCGGTATCGCTGAAAATGCTCCTGTTATACTCGATTTTCTTTGCGAGGAATGTGATACTCATTTCACTAAGCTAAAGGCTAATCTTGATGCTATGAACATTGATTACAAGATTAATCCGAAGATTGTCCGTGGACTTGATTATTATACAAAGACTGTTTTTGAGTTTATCACTACCGATATCGGTGCGCAGGGTACTGTTTGCGGCGGTGGTCGTTATGACGGCATGATTGAGCTTATGGGAGGTAAACCAACCCCTGCTTTAGGCTTTGCAATGGGTATCGAGCGTCTTATCATGACAATGCAAAATCAGGGGTGTGACTTCATTAAACCTCGTCAGTGCGACCTTTATATCGCATCGATGGGTGAAAAGGCGCTTGAAAAGGCTGTTGTGATTTCAAAAATTTTGCGTGATGATGGTTTGTGTGCTGAATATGATGTCATGGACAGAGGATTAAAGGCACAGATGAAGTATGCAGACAAAATCGGTGCGGCATACACAATGGTGCTTGGTGATAATGAGCTTGAAACTTGCTCTGCTAAGCTTAAAAATATGCAGACTGGCGAACAGCTTGATATTAAGCTTGATGATAATTTTCTTGATGCATTTTCAAGCGTAAATGTTGCTGATATGCTAGCAGATTTACCAGATGATTTTAAACTATAAAAAATATAGAGCTAAATTTTGAAAGGATGTTTATTATGGCTGATAATATGAAAGGCTTAAAGCGTACACATTATTGCGGAGATGTTGAGGGTATCGGAAATTCCGTTACTGTCGGCGGTTATGTGCAGAAAATCCGTAACCTTGGAAACTTGATTTTTATTGATTTGCGTGACCGTACAGGAATTGTACAGCTTGCGTTTAACGATGCTACTGACCGTACTGTTTTTGAAAAGGCATCAAGCTGTCACTCTGAATATGTTTTGATGGCAAAGGGTGTTGTTCGTGAGCGTGAGAGTAAAAATACTGAAATTAAGACTGGTAATATCGAGATTATCGTTGATGATTTGCGTATTCTTGCAAAATCTGAAACCCCGCCGTTTGAAATTGTTGATAACTCAAACACAAATGAAGAGCTAAGACTAAAATATCGTTATCTTGACCTAAGAAGAAAACCTTTGCAGGATAATATAATCATGAGAAGTAAAATCGCTAAGGTTGCTCGTGATTATTATTATGAGAATGGTTTTATCGAGATTGAAACACCTATGATGATTAAGTCAACTCCTGAGGGTGCAAGAGATTACCTTGTTCCATCAAGAATTCATCAGGGTAAGTTCTATGCTTTGCCACAGTCACCACAGATTTACAAGCAGCTTTTGATGGTTTCAGGTTATGACCGTTATATTCAGCTTGCAAGATGTTTTCGTGATGAGGACTTGCGTGCTGACCGTCAGCCAGAATTTACACAGATTGACCTTGAAATGTCATTTGTTGATGTTGATGATATCATGGAAATGAACGAGGGCTTTATCCATCGTCTTTTCGAGGAATTGTTAAATGTTGAAATTCCACTTCCACTACCTCGCTTGAAATATACTGACGCTATGGAAATGTATGGCTCTGATAAGCCTGATACACGTTTTGATATGAAGATACAGAACATTTCCGAGATGGTTAAGTCATGCGGATTTAGCGTGTTTACCTCCGCTATCGAAGCTGGTGGCTCTGTTCGTGCGATTGTTGCTAAAAATGCTGCTGCAGCACTAACTCGTAAGGAAATAGACAAGCTTATCGAATATGTTCGTGGTATCGGTGCAAAGGGACTTGCTTATGTGCGTTGGGTTGAAGATGAACCTAATTGTTCATTCGGTAAATTCATGGCAGAGGGTGAGCTTTCTGCTATCCTTAATGCTGTTGGCGCAGAAAAGGGTGATGTTGTTTTCATCGTTGCTGATAAAAACAGCACAACCCTTTCAACACTTGGCTCACTTCGTCTAAAGGTTGCAAAACAGCTTGATATCATTCCAGAGGGCTTTAATTTCCTTTGGATTACAGAGTTCCCATTCTTTGAATATGATGAAGAAAGCGGCAACTGGCTTGCAATGCATCATCCGTTCACAATGCCTATGGACGAGTGTCTTGAGTACTTGGAAAGCGATCCTGCTAAGGTTTTTGCAAAGGCCTATGACCTTGTTTTGAACGGGACAGAGCTTTCAAGCGGTTCAATCCGTATCAATGACTATGAGCTTCAGCAGAAAATGTTCAAAGCTTTGGGTCTTACTGATGAAGAAATCGAGGCTAAGTTTGGTTTCCTTGTTGATGCATATAAATATGGTGCTGCTCCACACGGCGGTATGGGTATCGGACTTGACAGACTTGCAATGATTATCTGCGGTGCTGATAATCTTCGTGATGTTACTGCGTTCCCTAAGGTGCAGAATGCATCCGAGCTTATGTCCGCTTGTCCTGCTGATGTCGATAAGGAAAGTTTGGATGTTCTTGGTATTCAGATTAAAGGTGAATAAATTTATATAATAATAGGACTGCTGTACGATTTTTTGTATGGCAGTCTTTATAGATATAGTAATTATGAATTATGAATTAAATTTATAATAACCTCTTGCAAAACGCTAAGAAATGTGGTATAATATTAAATACTTACGAAATTGGATTAAATACAATCCGATGTATAGGTGTGCGGGCCCTGTGCAATAGAACACCGTGAACCATGTCAGGCGGGGAACCGAGCAGCATTAAGCGGATCGTTTTGTGTGCCGCAGTCAGCCTGCACACCTATGCATCGGATTTTTGTATAATTTTGGGACGATTATTTATGAAAAGTTTTTTGAGATATTTTGCACATCACATGAAATATACAGTGATAGTTGTGGCTGTAATGATAATTTCATTCATAATTACAGCACTTGTCTGCTTTTGGAATGATGCTGACGGACTTAGAGTTATAATGATATATAGCTTGGTTTGCAGTGGTTTTGCTGTTTTGGTTACTGCCGCCATGGCACTTGGAAAATGCATTAATGATGCCGCTGACTATCCTTTTGATACAAGGGTTATCGGAAAAACATTCAATACTATATTGCGTGATTCACGCTTATTTCACAAGGGTGTTTCGGCACTTCATAAAAATGATTTTAACACCGCTTTAGAAATTTTCAGCGGCTTACAGGATTTTAAGCTAAAGGATTCATGGAAAGCTGTTCTGTGCTATTTTCATGGACGTACATATCATTTGATGGGTTATCCTACTAATGCCGCAAAATATTATACCCAGTCAATTGAGCTTGGTATTAATATTGATGATATTTATATAATGGTTGGCAGATGTTATACAAACACAGGGTGTTATAACGAGGCTGTTGAGTATTATGAAGCCCTGCTTAATAAAGACACTTATATGGACTATGTTATAACTGATATGGGTATGGCCTATCTAAAGGGAAATATGCCTGAAAAGGCGTTTGATATGTTCAACAAGTCAGTATCAAAAGGCATGAATTATGCTTTTGCACTCGGTGGGTGCTCGCTTGCTTGTTTGCAGATGAATGATGTTGACAAGAGCCGTGAGTATTTTGGACGTGCGCTTATAAATAATATGGATGATATTGATGGATTTAAGCGCTATTATTGCAAAATTGCAGAAGCTAACGGAATTCTTGATAAAATTGACAATAATATGCGTATTAATGATAAAGCTGATGACGATGAATATGATGAATAATTCATTAACTATAAACTGTGAACTGTATATTGTGAATTATGCATTACTATAAGGATGTGAACTGATTTGAAAGAGGAAAACAACGGTTATAAAGCACTTTACAGAAAATACCGCCCTTTAACTTTTGATGATGTTGTGTCACAGCCACATATTACAACAACACTTGAAAATCAGATTATTAATAGTAAAACTGCCCATGCTTACCTTTTTACAGGCTCTCGTGGAACTGGTAAGACTACTTGTGCAAGAATATTTGCAAAGGCTGTTAACTGTGAGCATCCTGTCAATGGAAACCCATGCCTTGAATGCTCTGTGTGTAGAGATGCCGATGAAAATGCTTTGTCTGATATTATAGAGATAGATGCTGCATCAAATAATGGTGTTGATGATGTTCGTGAGCTGCGAGAGGGTGCAATTTATACGCCTGAACGCTGTAAATATAAGATTTATATTATTGACGAGGTGCATATGCTTTCCAAGGAGGCATTCAATGCACTGCTTAAAATTATGGAGGAACCACCTCCGCATGTCAAATTTATTTTAGCAACTACTGAAATTCACAAGGTTTTACCGACTATTCTTTCAAGGTGTCAGCGTTATGATTTTCGCAGAATAACAACGCTTGATATTACGGAAAGACTTTTATATGTTGCGAATACCGAGGGTATTTCGCTTGAGCGTGATGCCGCTGAGCTTATCGCAAAGACTGCTGACGGCGGTATGAGAGATGCACTTTCGCTGCTTGACCAGTGTATTGCTTTCTCTGACCATGTAACACTTGAGGTTGTATCTGATGCGGCTGGAATTGCAGGGCGTGACTATCTTTTTGATATAATTGATGCTGTAACACAGAAAAATCCAGCAAAGGCAATTACAGTTATTGATAAGCTTTATGATATGTCAAAGGATATGCAAAAGCTTTGTGATGAGCTGATTGCACAGTTTCGTAATATTATGATGGCTAAGGCTGTACCGCAGAATGCTGATGTTATCGTTTGTATGCCTAATGAGCTTGAAATGATAAAGAATACTGCTGATATGCTTTCGCTTGATGATATTATGTACAAGCTTGAAATTCTTCAGGCTGCAAATGAACGTCTTGCTAAAGCGTCTGCAAAACGTGTCGAGATTGAGATGTGCATTATTAAACTTTGTTCGGAAAGAACTGCTGCGACGGCGGCTGCTTCGAATAATGATGAACTGCTTAATAAAATTGCTAGCTTAGAGCAAAAGCTTATGAATGCGTCATTTGTGCCGCAGGAGAAAGCCAAAACTGCCGCTCCTGTTAAGTCTGCAAACGCTGATATAGTTACTGATTTGTCGAAAATGAAGCTGGAGGATTTTAAGCCAGTTCAGAAATGGACTGAAATACTTGAGGCTTTTTCGGAAATGTGTCCTGCTGTTACTGGTGCGCTTGATGGTTCTCGTGCTGTTGAAAATCAAGGTTATATGTTGATTTATGCTGAAAATGCATTCTTTATACAGCTTTTAAGAATTAAGGAAAACGCCGAAAAACTTAGTGTGGCAGTCAAAAAAGTTACTGGCAATACTTATTCCATACGTTCAAAATATGTTGGAAATACAACAGAGAACGTACAAACTGCTGCTAATAGTGATAAAATGAAAAGTCTTATTGAAAAGGCTGTTCAAAATGATATCACGACCGAATGTAAATAATATACTGATATAAATGTTAGTATATTCAAAAGAAATGTAGATTTCATATATATTGTTTGTATGAAATACATGTTTCTCATATAATTTCTATTAAATAGAAGGAGCAAAGTAATTATGAAATCAAGATTACCAAAAGGAATGGGCGGCGGACCACAGAATACACAGAGTATGATTAAGCAGGCTCAGAATATGCAGAGTCAGATTTTGACACTTCAGGAGGATATTGAAGGCAGAGAGTTTTCCACTACTGTTGGCGGCGGTGCTGTTGAAGTTGTTATGTCAGGTAAAAAAGAGATTATTTCTCTTAACATTAAGCCTGAGGTTGTTGATCCAGAGGACATTGAGATGCTTCAGGACCTTATTATCAGTGCTTTCAACGACACTGTTAAGCAGATTGAAGACGTTTCAGAAAGCGAAATGGGTGTTTTGACTGGCGGTATTTCTCTACCTGGCTTGTTCTAAACACAAGGTATACATTAACCTGTCTATGTAAGGATTTTAGTATTATGCTGAAATCCTTGCATTTTATTTCATCAAGACTTTATTTTGGAGGTATAGTTTTATGGCGGGAAATACTGCATTGCCGCTTGTTTTGCTGGCTGAACAATTTGCGAAACTTCCCGGAATTGGTATGAAATCTGCTCAAAGGCTTGCATATCATGTTATGAGTATGTCTGCTGATGAAGTTAAAGCTTTTTCTGATGCGATTATAAATGCTCACCAGACCGTAAAATGCTGTACCGTATGCCAAAATCTTACAGAGGGTGAAATTTGTCCGATATGCGATGACGACAGACGTGATGACGGAACAATTTGTGTTGTTGAAACCCCAAAGGATGTATCTGCATTTGAACGCACAAACGAATATAAGGGGACATATCATGTTTTGCATGGCTTGCTTTCACCGATGGATGGTATTGCGCCTGATAATATCCGCATTAAAGAGCTGCTGACCCGAATTCAAAAGGGTAATGTTGCAGAGGTTATTATGGCGACAAACCCAACTGTTGAGGGTGAAGCGACTGCAATGTATATATCTAAGCTATTGAAACCTTTGGGCATTAAATGCTCACGTTTAGCTTTCGGTATTCCTATTGGCGGCACGCTTGAATATGCTGATGAAGTTACTTTATTCAAGGCTCTTGAAAATCGTAATGAAATATAGCATTGTGCATATTGTTTGAATAATATATAAATGTGTTGTATAATATCACGAAAATGAGTAAAAAAGCTTGATATTTAAGCTGTAATGTGATAATATATATAAGTCGCTTAAAGATGTTAGCTAAATCCATGTGGATAATCCATTTGACATTGGGATATAGCCAAGCGGCTAAGGCAACGGACTTTGACTCCGTCATTCGGTGGTTCGAATCCACTTATCCCAACCACTAACGACAGTTCGTGCTTTAAAACATTAATTCGTATTAGGTACGAACTACACTGGGGTGTAGCCAAGCGGTAAGGCACCTGACTCTGACTCAGGCACTTCCGGGGTTCGAATCCCTGCACCCCAACCATAAAACAAAAAATCCATGCAGATTAATTTCTGTATGGATTTTTTGTTTTGAATTATATTGTAATTCTCATAGTTATATGGTATAATAATATTAACAAATATACGATGTTTTTTGGAGGTGAATACAATTGAAAAAGCTTAAAATTTATCTTGATACTTCTGTTATTAGTCACTTAAAGCAAGAGGATGTACCTGATAAGATGGCAGATACTCTAAAATTATGGGATGATATAAAAGCTGGTAAGTTTGATGTGTATCTATCAGAAACCACACTTGATGAGTTATCAAGATGCAGTCAGCCAAAACAAGATATTATGTTTAATTATCTGAACGAGATAGAAACAACTTCAGTTTCAATAAACAGTGAAATCGAAGAATTAGCAAAAACAATAATTAGTGCAGGCATACTAACTGCTAAAAGCTATGATGATTGTTTGCATATTGCGTCAGCTGTTGTAAGTAATTGTGATTATATTGTATCATGGAACTTTAAACATATAGCAAACATAAAAACAAACAGAGGTGTTCGCTTAATTACAATTAATCAAGGTTACAAAGACATAAGCTTAATACCACCTACTATGCTATTAGAAAGTGAGGAATGATTATGTTAGAATTAAATATCAGCCCAGACTTCACAATTGAGGATATTCACAAAATACGTGAATACAATTATGAAATGACTAAGAATATGACAACAGAAGAACGACGTAAATATTATGCTGTTGGTGCTGAAAAAGCTCGAAAGAGAATGCAGGAATTAAAAAAAGGAAAAATGTCATAAGTAAATTATAAAACGATATATGCTTATATCAATTATCATATTGTATCAAAAAGCTTATTCATAACCAATACTAAGTTTGTGATACAAACTAACGAAATCCATACAGATTAATTTCTGTGTGGATTTTTTGTTTTGATATTTATTACTTAATCAATATAAATAACGATTTATTAATCTATAAATATATTGACGTTTATGTTTGAATATAATATAATATAAGTAGAATAATATATATAAATTTTTTGAAAGGAAGATGTGATATGGCTAATATTTTATCAATTAGTAATTTACTTGATGTTATGGTACCGATTACTCGTTTTAATAAAGGTGAAGCTAATCGTATTTTTGATGAGGTCAAACACGATGGTGTGAAAATTGTTGTTAAAAATAATTCACCAGAATGTGTACTAATTAGCCCTACTGATTATCAAAATATCATCGAAAAACTGAAAGATTATTCTTTGTTTGTTGATGCACAAAACCGAGTTAAAGACATTACAAATGAAAAATCAATTTCACATGAGGATATAATGCAAAAATATGGTATATCTGATAATGATTTGAACGACATAGAAGTGGAGTTTGAAAAATGAGCTGGGATATAGAGTATATCAAAGAGGCTGAAAAAGACTTTGAACGATTAGATGGTTCACAAAGGAAACTAGTATTAAAAGCAATTCAAAAAGTGTAATAAACCCTGTGTCAATTTTCGAGGGTGGCTATGGTAAACCGTTAGGAAATAAAAATGGTAATGATTTATCAGGATTTATGAAAATAAAACTTCGTAATTCAGGACTTAGAATTGTTTATCGTTTAGAATATGATACTAATAAAATTATGAGGATTGTTGTAATATCTGTTCGTGCTGATAATGAAGTGTATGATGTCGCAGCAAAGCGTAAGGATAGCTTATAAAAACAAAAAATTCATATACAGAAATTTTTCAATTATCAAGATAAACGACAAAGATATTAGTAGTGATGTATAAATTAATTCTAAAACGATATGAGCATATACAGTTATAAAAATACAGTTCGCAAAAAAGCGGTTATATGAAAAATTAATTTCATATAACCGCTAACTTTTATGTATAACTAAAATTAAGCTTTGTAAATTGTACCCTCAAGTGTTGGTGTGGATGCAATTGCGTTAGCTTCGTCTGTATCTATGTGCATTGCTCTTGCAAAGTTTTCATGTACACGGCATACTACATCGCCAAGGATTGCGCTTCTGCCTTCAGTTTCAACCTTAACGTATACAACTTCCTTATCAGCAACTTCAAGCTCTGCTGCATCTGCAGGAGTTAGGTGGATATGTCTTTTTGCTACGATAACACCCTCGGTTAGTTCAACTTCGCCGCATGGACCAACTAGCTTGCATCCGCATGAGCCAGCAACATCACCGCTTTCACGGATTGGTGCATTCATACCGATTGAACGTGCATCAGTTGCTGACAATTCAACCTGTGTTGCGGGACGAACTGGTCCTAGAATTGATACGCCAGCAATAGATTTCTTAGGGCCTACTACTTCAACTCTTTCTTCACAAGCATACTGGCCTGGCTGTGATAAATCCTTTTTATGTGTAAGTGTTGCACCCTTTCCGAACAATGTTTCCAAATCAGCCTGAGAAACGTGCAGGTGACGTGCAGATGTTTCAACGATAAATGTTTTTGACATATTTTATATCCTCCAAAATTTTTATTCTTCCGATATTTATATATCGGAACATACCATATATTATTATACTACATTATCAAAAAATGTCAAGGTTATATATGCAAAAAAAGCATAACTAATTGTAGAAAAAAGCATATCTGTGTATTCTTATTTTATGCATGGATATATGGTGCGTTAAGTTAAAAATTCTAAAATATTTTTAACGGAGCTACGCTTCCTTTTTTGCAACTATGTTGCAAAAAACTTGCTGATATTAGGTTAACGGCTTCGCCGCATCGCACTTCGTGCTAATTTAAAACACTTGAGTGTTTTAAATTTAATCTACTATATAAAAATATTGTAATTATGCTTTATTTTTTTATGAAAATGTAGTATAATAGATTATATCATTTCATAAAAGAGGTTATATAATGTCAAATACTTTTGATTTAATATATGCACAAGTTAAACGTATTCCAGAAGGCAAGGTTGCAACATATGGTATGATTGCTGAGTTTGCAGGTAATCGTCATTTGTCACAGGTTGTTGGGTTTGCACTTCATGCCAATCCGTCACAACAGGAAATCCCATGCCACAGGGTTGTTAACCGTTTCGGTGAAACTGCCGCCGCTTTTAAGTTTGGCGGTGCTGATATTCAGCGTGAGCTTCTTGAAAAAGAGGGTGTCACTTTCCTAACTGACGGCAAGGTTGATATGAAAAATTGCCTTTGGGATGGGCTATAATTTTATTTTAGAAAGGGAAGTTACTTATAATGAGCAGTCATGTAACATACAAGTATATCGAACAAAATGCGGATATTCATACTTACATTAAAAATGCCGATGCGGCTGTTGAGGCGCAGGGGTATACCGAGCATTCTTTTGCTCATGTCGTCAAGGTTGCTGATATGGTTGAGATGATCTTGACTACACTTGGTTTTCCTGAACGTGAGATTGAGCTTGGCAAAATTGCCGCTTATATGCACGATATCGGAAATGTTGTGAACAGGGTTGACCATGCGCAAAGTGGTGCTGTTATGGCTTTCCGTTTGCTTGATAACCTTAATATGCCTGCTGAGGAAATTTGCGCTGTTATTTCAGCTATCGGTAATCATGATGAGCGTACTGCTCAACCGTTGAATGCTATCACGGCGGCACTTATTATTGCTGATAAAACAGATGTCAGAAGAAGTCGTGTCCGCAATATTGACCACCATTCTTTCGATATTCATGACCGTGTTAATTATGCTGCTGAATCGTCAGAGGTTTATTTTTCAGAAGATAAAAAGAAGATTATTCTTGAACTTGCCATCGACCAGAGGTATGCATCGGTTTTGGAATATTTCGAGATTTTTTTACAGCGTATGCTTTTATGTAAAAAATCGGCTGAGTATTTGGGTGTTGAATTTCATATGCAGATTAATAATACTGAGATGTTGTAAGAATACATAAATAAAAAAATAGTCTGTTCCTTTTAATATGACCCCCAAAAGTTAGACAAAGTTTTTAATAAGAATTTATAGAAAGCGACTAAGTGAAAATTTAGTCGCTTTTATTATGCAATGAGAAGCCCGTATTGAACAGGAGACATTATTATATGATATAATAGACCTGTTCGAAAACTGTGTTGTGGCATAAAAACGATTTTTTTCACTCACTCCAAGTTTCTGAACAGGTCTAATAATTTTAGGAAGTTTTTGGTGCTTTATGCAGGTGTTGGATTATACTCATTTGCATTGTAACCAAACTGTAATAAAATCCTAGCAAAACCAAGAAATAACAGGATAAATAGGCATTAAAAGTGATGTTATCCGATTGACTTTATGGAGAAAATGCTATATAATAACTGTATATCAAATAATTTCTCTAAGAGGAAATGAGGACTAAATGAACCATTGCTTTTGTAAAAAAACTGTGCGATTTACGGCTATTTTGACAGCGGTTTGTATTTTTTCTTCCACTTTGCTTAGTGGATGTAAAAAAGTTTCAGAAGATTACTATGATCCTACAACCGAGCAGGACAGCTTTTCTGTATCAAGTGAACTTACATTAAATGGTGATACTTCAAAATATGGCACATCTTTTTCGGAAAAAATAACCACATCAGAATTGAGTGCTGATACTATTCAGCCTGAAAGCCCTCCTGACACAATCACTGTGCTTGATACAAGTGTACAAGCCACGGAGGCAGGTACTTCCGTGAGTTCGACAGCTAAGGAAAAAAAGACATCTGCATCAAAGACAGAAACTTCACATGAAACGTTTGGTACGTATGATACAACCGCTTTGCAGACTACAACACCTATGCTTACGACAACTTATGAGGAATCAACATTGCTTGCTGCTGAATCTATGACGTTTGGTTCAAATTCTTACAGCACACTTAATTATAAGGAGCAAAAGGGTTTTTGGTTTACATACATTGAGTTTCAAAGTATTCTCAAGAATAAAACTAAATCTCAATTCAGAAATAATATTGGTGAGTATTTTGATAATGTAAAAAGCATTGGTTTTAATACCGTTTATGTTCATGTTCGTGCTTTCGGTGATGCTTATTATGATTCCGATTTATTTCCTGCTACTGATAATTTCAATGGTACTGTTGGTACTAAGAATAGCTTTGATGCTTTGCAGATTATGATTGAGGAGGCTCATGACAGGGGACTTTCCATTCATGCTTGGGTTAATCCTATGCGTCTTATGACTGACTCACAGATGAAGTCCGTTCCTGATAATTATACCATCAAAAAATGGTATAACAGTGATAAATACAGAGGGACTTATATTGTTAAATCGGGGGACAAGTGGTATCTTAATCCTGCTTACAAGGCTGTTACCGATTTGATTGCTGATGGTGTTGCTGAAATTGCTGCAAATTATAAGGTTGATGGTATTCAGATTGATGATTATTTTTATCCTACTACTGCGGCTAGCTTTGACAGTGCTGCTTTTAAACAGGATAACAGCGGGTTATCACTTTCAAACTGGCGCATTAAAAATGTCAACACTATGGTGAAAAAGATTTATTCTGCTGCTCATAAGGCTAATTCCGAGATTGTTTTTGGTATTTCACCGCAGGGCAGTGTTGAGAATAACTATAATGAGCTTTATGCGGATGTGAAAACTTGGTGTTCATCCTCTGGATATTGCGATTATATACTCCCACAGGTGTACTTTGGCTTTAATAATGTTGCTTTACCTTATGAAAAAACTATTTTGCAGTGGCAGAAGATGTGTTCATCGGGGGATATTAAGCTTGTTATTGGTCTTGCTGCTTATAAAATCGGTGCTGTTGATAATTATGCAGGCTCGTCTGCTAAAAATGAATGGAAAAATAACTCGGATATCATTTCTCGTCAGATGGCCTTGGCAAAAGAACTTGATTTGTATGGCGGTGTTGCGATTTATCGTTATGACTCGCTTTTCAATCCGACATCGGATGTTTCTTCGCAGGTTAATAAAGAACTCAAAAATATAAAGAAATAGATATAAATATAGAACAAAAGATTTTGCCGTTGCCATTTAGATAAAGATATGTGGCTTTTATTGAAAAAAATTTACGGCTTTTTACTCGGAGGTTTTACAATGAAAAAAAGATTTTCACGTTTTTTGAGCGTGATGATAGCTTTGCTGATGGTCGTTCCATTAGCTCCTGATATTTCCATGATTGCTCATGACATCATCGCTTTTGCGGAGGATGAAATCGACACGACTGTTTATGTTGAACAGGATAGTATTAATCGTGATGAAACACTTGATACTTTTACCATGCCTGCTTATGTTCCTGTGTTTAGTTTTCCTGATGAAATGAGGGGCGTTTACATTACGCCGACGGTTGATTACTCTGTCGAAAATGATGATGGTACTCCTCGTGATTATGACGAGATTATGGAAAGTGTTGAACAAATGCTTGATGATATCGAGGAGAAAAAGCTTAATTCGATTATCATTAACACTGATTATGACGGCGTTTCCTTTTACAGCACTGATGTTAATCAAACTGTTAACATAGCTTTTGCTGAGTATGCGATAAATGCAGCTAAGGAACGTGGACTTTATGTTTACCTTAATTTCAGCCTTGAGTTTATGCTAAGTTCACTTAAGGATATGGAATTACAGTCTAGGATTGATTATCTTGCACTTTATGTACATAACTTTGCTGTCAGATATCCTGTTGATGGGATAATTCTCGATGGCTATTATTCCTCGAGGGATAATACTTCCCGCAATGACTATATTAGCAATGGATCGGGTATTGGCTTTGATAACTGGCTTTTTGATAATGGTGCTTATATTTTCAGCCTTGCGTCCGATGCTGTTAGAAAAACTAACAATACCATTCCTGTTGGCATTGCGCTTAATGACGTTTGGGCTAACTATACTACAAATGAAAACGGCTCGTCTACTAATGTTGATTTTGAAGCTCTTACCAATGGTTATGCGGATACTGTCGGCTACATTAAAAATGGTTATGCTGACTTTGTTATTGTGCGTGCTGATGGTTCTAGGGCAAGCTCGTCTATTCCATTTAATGAGATTGTTGGCTGGTGGGATAAACATGCCGCTAATGCTGATATTCCACTGTTTGTTAATCATGTCAATGAGAAGATTTGCTCCGATTATGAGGGATGGGGCTCGCCTGATGAACTTGTTAAGCAGGTTATAGAGGCTGCTGAATATAAGTCCTATCGTGGAAGCTCATTCAATTCACTCAAGTCACTTGATAAAAATATGATGGAGTCTACGACTGCTCTTATCAAGCATTATGAAAATCAAATTGATATTGAGGGTCTTAACAGTGAGCTTGAAATGACTTTGCCTACTAAGACTACATTTAAAACAGAAGAACCATCTGTTATATTTGCAGGCTCGTTTGACCCTAATTTCCCAGTTTATTATCAGGGCAAGGAAATTGAACTCAATGAGGCTGGTCGTTTCTATTTTACCGAGGATTTGGATGTTGGTGTTAATACATTCAAGTTTCAGAATAAGGCTAAGACTATTACTTATAAAATTACACGTACTGTTAATGTGTTGAAAAGCGTTTCGCCTGTTGGTGATACTATGAGAGTTGAAGAAAATTCAACGATTTCTCTTAGTGCTGTTGCTTATAAAGGCTCGACTGTTACTGCTAAGGTTAATGGCAAAAAGGTTACACTTAAAGAGGTTGACGGTCAGCTTGATGAACTTGACCCTAATTCCAACTATACAAAGTTCGTTGGTAAATATACTGCTCCTGAGGGTAAGAGGGGACAGGATATCGACCTTGGTACTGTTGAATTTTATGGCTCATATCCGACTAAATCGGGTGATAATATAAACGAATCACGCACTGGTGCTAGAATTATTGTTAATGCGCTAGCTGAAATTTTAAATGATTACACTGGCAGCCTGATGGTTGTTAATAATGATAATACTATGGTTTATAACTATAAGACAACCGACACTGTTCCTACTCCTGATATGGCTCGTTTGCCTGCTGGTACTGTTGATTATATTGTGAAAACTGTTACTTATGCTGGTACTGATTATTATCTTACTAACTCTGGTAAGCGTATTCGCACGAATGCTGTTAATGTACAGGCTAATCGTCCGCTTGGCTCTAATCCACTTAGTGTAGAGGCAGTTGGTAAGGATGGTACTGACACCATTATTAAATTTGCTACCAAAAATAAGATACCGTTTAATATTTCTTACAGCTCACAGTCCTATTCTGATGGTGATAACGGTTCTTATTATATTTCGTCTTTTGATGCGACCTCCATTACTGTCACCTTTGACTATGTCACTAGCATTTCTTCCGGTGATTTGAAATTTCCTGATTCCGCTGTGTTTACTAAGGGTACTTGGAGCACCTCGACTTCAGGCGAAATGACTAAGACTAAGCTTACACTGACACTTCGTCAGCAGGGGATTTATAGCGGTGTTTCAGCTACTTATGATTCGAGCGACAACCTTGTTCTTCGTTTTAATGGATGCAGAAGTGATTTGAGTGGTGCTACTATTGTTATCGACCCTGGTCATGGCTATACTGGTAAATCTGCGTTCGATCCTGGTGCTGTTGGTCATGTTAAGGAGCAGGAGGTTAACCTTGCGCTTTCTAAGCTTGTTGCTGAATACCTTGAAAATGAGGGTGCTAATGTTTACCGTTTGAAAACAGAAAGTGAAACCTATGAAACTGAATACCGTGCATCTTATGCTAGGCAGTATCATCCCGATGTATTCATTTCAATTCACTGTAATTCAGCAGGGGCATCTGCTCATGGTGCTGAAGCTTTCTACTTTACTCCGTTTTCTCAGCCGCTTGCAAAATATATTTCTGCTGCTTTAGGTAATTATCTATCCGAAAATGTAAACAGCGGTGACCAAAATCGTGGAGCAAAATACAACTACTTCTTTGTTACTCAACAACAGGAATTTGCATCTGTACTCATTGAAACAGCTTTCGTTACTAACTATAACGAGGCGATGGCCCTTGCTAACAAGACACATCAAAAAGGCTTTGCTAAGGCTATTGTCAGTGGTATACGCAAATATTTTGCGCAGTGTGGTTATTCTTGCTATGGTGACGGTGATGGCACGGTGCTTGATAATGATAATGGCAGTTCACCTTACGATGATAATCAATATGAGGAAACAGAACCTATGACTGTTGATGATGTTGTTTCGCAGGATGTTAATAATATGTTCGATAGTAATGTTTACTCGGATGAACAGTATTTTAATGAGTATGGGGTTTATTAATTTCATGTTAATATAATAAATTGTTAACAGCCGCATGATTAATTTCATGCGGCTGTTTTTGTATTGTTATTTTTACGCTAGTCTTGCGACACTGACATATATATTTGATATTCTGTACCATGTTGCAAAATCAACTTCTCCTGTATGAGGAAGATTAAATATATCCTGAAATGTTAGCACAGCGGTTTCTGTTTCTGCTCCATAATATCCGTTTGCATTTACCTTATTGATTGCTGGGAAGTTATCGGAAATTCTGTTTAGCTGACGCTGTATTGTTTCAACATTGCTGCCAGATGAGCCTATTCGCAAAATCTCTCCTGGAAATGAAACCGGAACACCTTCAACCTTTGAGGCGGCTGCTAAATATGCATCCGAGCCATAATAATTTCTTATTATGCTGATTGCATCATACCCTTGCTCACTCATATACTGCGAGCCCCATTGTGATAAGCCGTTACACTGCACTTCTATTCCGTCGCAATATTGTGCAAATAGTGGTTGTGCTATGTTTGGCTTTGTTATATATGTTGAGAATACATCATCAACGACATTCGATATTTCAAGAAATACATTTCTGCCTAGTACAAATGACTGGTCATATGCAGTTGAGTTTGTTATTGTAAAATCAAAACCCTTTCCCCTGTACCATTCCGTATAGACACGATTTAATGTAAATGAAATAATCGCAAGAACGTTCGCTTTTATTGCTTCTGTATTCCATGTTGAATATATCTCGCTGCTCGCTACATTTTTTATATAATCCTTGAAATATATCCATACATTTTCAGCAGAGCTGTCCTCAGGACGTCCTAAATGTACGATAATAAATTCAGGGACAACTGGCTCAGGCAGCACTACATATCCTTGGGAACGTGGTAATGGCTTTACCTCGCTTTCGGGGATTTTCGGTGGGAATGTCCCCCATAATGTATGAGGGGTTATTAGTAAATTCTGCACGTTAAAGCCGTTTTCTGTTGATGGTCTTAACCTTATTGGCTGTAATGCAAGGCTTTGTGCTAAAATTTGCACCCCACTGATATGTAATGCTTCATAATTATCCGCTCTGACTGTTAAATTATATGTTGCATACGGACGTTCCTTTGTTTCCTCTATCCTAGATAAATCAACAGGGGGAGCTGGCAGCTCTATTGGTGTTGTTTGTCCTGATATATCTGTTATTATTTCATCAATAATATCACCGTCACTGTCGGTTATTCTTACATTTGCATTCCTGATTGGTGATGTTTGCTCTCCTGTCAGCACACTTACCTGAAGATTACCGATATCTGTATAATTTGAATTCATAAAAACACCTCCTCTTTCATAATAATTAATATGTTGCATTTCTTTAATAAATTCTATATGTATAAAAAATAGAGCCATACCTTATATTGTACTACGATATTTTGCATTAAACTGTACATTTATTACACTACTTAATTGTTCAGTACGCATTACTTATGATTGGAGCAATTACAATGAAAGTTATCAGACATAACTACCCGCCATCACCGCCGCCAAATTCAGAGCCTATTTATACCGATATTCTTCATGATACCGGAAAAAACCACATTGATGCTTACCTTTTCAGTTTAACTTATATGTGGCTGAATGACGGGACTTCTATGTGGGTTTTTCCTACTGGAAAAGATATTGACAGCGTTTTTTGCTATGTCTGGCAGGATAATGAATGGGTATACAGAGATATCGATTTGGTCAGCATTGATGCTTTTTTCTAAAAAAATAGTTTATTCTGGAGGATAACCACATGACCAATATTGAAGCTTTTGCACAAATGAGATATAACAGGGATGAGGTACGTGAATTTATCGTTAAATATAATGGCAATATAGAGAGTGTTGGATTAACACTTAATGCTGTTGTTGAGATTTTAAGCAGTCAGTATGCTATAATTACTATGCGTGTTGATGATTTACCATTGTTAGTCGGTTTTAAAGAGGTTGAAAGCATTGAGATGCCTAAGAATCTTTTTACTGCTATCAGCAATGGACTTAATTATGCTTGCATTACTCCTGTTAAACGTCCTATTCCTTATGGCTTGACAGGCAGGGGGGTTATTGTCGCCATTATCGATTCGGGTATAAATTACACGCATCCTGAATTTGTTAACACTGACGGAACAAGCAGAATTGCTTGGTTATGGGATCAGAATATTGATGGAAATCATCCTAAGGGGTTTAATATTGGCTCTGAGTATTCAAATGAGGATATTAATCGTGCTTTAGCATCACGAAATCCTTTTACTATTGTTCCTAGCAGAGATAATGCAGGACATGGCACTCCTGTCGCTGCTATTGCCTGTGGTAATACCGGTGCTGCATCAGAGTCAACTATTATTGCTGTTAAGCTTGGATATACAGCATTCAGCGATTTTACACGCACTACTGAAATTATGAGAGCGATTAAGTATGTTATCGATAAAGCTATCGATATGAATATGCCCTGTTCCATTAATCTTAGCTATGGCAGTAATGAGGGCTCTCACACAGGTCAGACACTTTTTGAGTCATTTATCAACGATTCCACGACACGATGGAAAACTTGTATCACTGCTGCATCAGGCAATGAGGGGGCATCGGGACATCATTATTACAACGTTTTAAAGCAGGGTCAGACACTTGATATTTACTTTACCATTGCTAGTCATGCTAAAACTATGTATGTCAGCTTATGGAAAAATTTTGTTGATGATATAACCTTTGAGCTTATAACACCCAGTGGTTACTCTACTGGAGTTATTTCTTCGCAAAACCATTTTACTCAGATTATTGTTAATAATGTAAAGGTTTCTGTTATTTATACTATGCCAAGCCATTTTGGTATTTCTCAGGAGGTGTACTTTTATTTTGAGTCACTTGGCGATACTATTCCTGCCGGAGTTGTGACTTTAGTTGCAAGGGGCAGAAATATTACTGACGGCACGATAAATGCATGGCTGCCTACTGATGAAGAAGTTACTTCAAACACTGCTTTTTTACATCCCACAACTGACCTTACCATGACACTTCCGTCAACTGCTGGGAATATGATATCCATTGGAGGTTACAGGGCTAATACTGACACTATAAGCGTATTTTCGGGCAGGGGTGACCCTATGTGCAACAGCCATGTCAAGCTTGATATGGTTGCTCCTGCTGAAAATATTATTTCTGCATCTGCAAGCGGCGGTTATTCTTCATATACAGGCACTAGTATGGCTGCACCTTTTGCATCAGGTTCTGCTGCTTTGCTTATGCAATGGGGGATTATTAATGGCAATGACCCTTTTTTATATGGTCAGAAAATTAAATCCTTTTTATGCAGAAATGCTCTGCGTAACAAGCATTTGGATTATCCAAACTCCATTTGGGGTTATGGCAGGCTTAATTTATGCAACACGGTTAATAATTTGCAAAATTATAACGGTGGTGGCTATTAAGTTTAAAAGATAAATCTTTTAAACTCGGAGTTTTGTGTTTCACACAAAACATCCGAACTCATTCAGAAAAGGATGCCTATTAAGTTTAAAAGATAAATCTTTAAATTCGGAGTTTTGTGTTTTACATAAAACATCTGAACTCTTTTAGAAAAGGAGAGCTATATTTATGGAAATTACACCTGAAATGCGTGCTTTTATTGATGCACCTGACACTATTGATTTTATTGCAAGGCAAACTGATTATTTCAACGATTTTGTTAAGGATAACCCTAATGTTTTACTTACTCAGACGCTTGCTGGCAGATATGTTATAGGTTATGTTAAGGAAAGTTATTATGATAAGCTTGCTGAGGTGTTCGGAACAAGCTTTGTAAGCTCTATACCTACCGTTCTTGGAACTCTTGACAGGGCTGCACTTGAGTCTGCTGGTATTATTCAGGTGCAAAATCAGCCATACCTTGATTTAAAGGGCAGAAATGTTTTAGTTGGATTTGTTGACACTGGAATTGATTATACACAGCCTGTTTTTATTAATGAGGATGGCACAAGCAAAATTCAATATATTTTCGACCAAAATATTACTAATGATAAAATAATAGATGATTTTTATATTGGTACGGAATATTCAAATGCTATGATTAACGAAGCTCTTAATTCACCAAATCCATATGATATTGTTCCCCAAAGAGATACAAATGGTCATGGCACTTTTCTTGCATCAATTGCTGCAGGAAACCCTATTGGAGATTTTACAAGCGCTGCTCCATCGGCTGAAATTATTATGGTAAAGCTTAAAAAGGCTCGTCCTTTTTATCTCAACAGGTATTGCGTGCCTCCTGAACAGGAATATGCTTTCGGCTCAAACTCTGTTATGGTTGGTATTGAATATATTCTCAGAAAGGCTCGTGAGCTTGGACGTCCTGTTGTCATATGTCTTGGTATTGGAAGTAATTTCGGCAGTCATGATGGGTTTAGTATTTTTGAAGAATATTTAGGCAGTATCGCCAGATTTAAAGGGGTATGCCTTTGCATTGCTGCTGGTAATGAGTCGCAGAAAAGACATCATACACAAGGTGTTATTCAAAATCAGGGTGAAACAAAGGCTATTGATTTAAAGGTTGGCGATAATGCAGGTGATATTTATTTAAGTATTTGGAATACTGTTTCGGATAGATTTTCTGTTTCTATTCGGTCACCAACCGGTGAATACATAGCGAGAGTTCCGGCAAGACCAAATTCATTCACCGAAAATACACTCGTACTGGAAAAATCAACTGTTACGGTTGATTACCATTTCCCTGTTGAGGGCAGCGGTGGGCAGGCTACTGTTGTTAGAATTATTAATGCAACAAGCGGTTTGTGGACTATAACCCTGCATGGGGATATTATACTTGACGGCTCATATCATGCATGGCTGCCTATTGATGGATTTGTTTCGCCAAATGTTGAATTTCTTGAAGCATCACCATACTGCACTGTTACAATTCCTGCAACCTCTCAGGGCGTTATTTGCAGCGGTGCTTATAACATAATTAATAACAGCTTATATCTCAATTCTTCTTGGGGTCCTACTCGAAGCGCTATGATTAGTCCTGATTTTGTTGCTCCAGGGGTCAATATCGGTGGATATTATCCTTATGGATATGGCACGATGAGCGGTACTAGTGCTGCTGCTGCAATTACTGCAGGCTCTTGTGCTTTGTTTCTCGAATGGGGGATTGTTGATGGTAATGATAGTGCTTTAAGTACTTTTCAGATACGTGCTTATCTTATCAGGGGCTGTACCCGAAGCGACACTCTGATTTATCCTAATTATCAGTGGGGATATGGCAGGCTTAATGTTATTAATTCATTTAATTCTATGCGGAATATATGATGTGTTAATAACCTTTAGTTTTTTTACTGATGCATTACTCTATTATTCAATAGATATTATATATTTTGCTGCATGGGGTTAAAAATGTGGAAACATGGTTGTTGCATGAAAAAATAAAAAAGTGGGCGATTAATATCACCCCTACAAAATCACTTTTTTATGAAATGATTGTTGGGGGTGACTTATATCGCCCGTTAATTTACGTAAGCATTGACTCAATTGAATTCAACAGCATATCAACCTCACGCTCATTATTAAAATATGATGGCGAAAAACGCATTGTGCCATCTGGTGCTGTGCCTAATGATGTATGTGCAAGCCCTGAACAGTGTAGTCCTCCTCTTAATGCAAATCCGTTATCACTTAATATTGAGCAGGCTTCATTTGCTGTATAGCCGTTTATATTGAATGATACCACAGGCAGATAATTTTTTATTCTGCTGTCACGATATAATGTAATCTGTGGAAAATTTGAAATACCATTTATAAATCTGTCACACAATACCGTTTCGTGCCTGTATATATTATTTACTCCTGTAATATTTACAAATCGTATTCCTGCTCCTAGTGATATTGCTCCAACTGTGTTTATCGTACCGCTTTCAAGGCTGTCAGGCATAAAATCTGTTTGGTTTAATTCCATTGAATTACTGCCTGTTCCACCCTCTAGCATTGGTTTGATATAATATTTGCCGTCTGAAACAAGCAACCCTGTTCCTGTTGTGCCATATAATGCCTTATGTCCTGCTGTACAGATTATATTGATACCATCTGACAGCTTTAGCGGTATTACTCCGCAGGTTTGTGCGCCGTCCGCTATAAAGCATATATTGTTTCTTCTGCATAGCTCGCCTATTTGCTTATATGGGGTTATCTGACCTGTCACATTGCTGCCTAGTGTGAATACAACAACCCTTGTGTTTTTGCGTATTAGAGCTCTTATATTGTTGATTGTTTCAACATCGTCATGTGATACCTTTGCTATGCTGTATGAATATTTTCCGCTATTGCAAATCGAATGTACCGGACGTGCTGCTGAGTTATGTTCAAGTGACGAAATTATAATGTGTCCGTTTGGGAAATTATTCATTACACCCTTGATTGCAAAATTCAATGCATGGGTGCAGTTTAGTGTGAAAACTGTATTGTCTGGTTCTGCATTAAAGAAGTTTGCCGCTTCATCACGGGCTTTATATATTGCTGCTGAGGTTTCCATAGATAATTTATGTCCGCCTCTGCCAGGGTTTCCGCCATATCGTGTTACTGCGGCAAGTACGGCATTTTTTACCGATGCAGGCTTTGGAAATGTTGTCGCCGAATTATCAAAATTTATTATCGCCATACTATGCCTATGCCTCCTTGTCACAAAGCCCTGTAAAATATCTTTGCATGGGCTCGTGGGTTGTTTGTTAATAGTTTTGTTGTTTTAAACTCTATGCAAAAATATATTATTACTTTTCTGCTATGATATAACAATAAATTTTCTAAAGGACGATATGTATATTATTTAATGCATTAAAATCGTAGTTGTAACGACCGAACAATTCTTTTTAAGAATGAGTGTCGAGGGGGTTAGAACTACTGATTTTAAGCGTTAAAGAGTATACCGTCCTTTAGAAATGTTTCACTTCCTTTATTGTAAAGGTCATTACCCCTCCATAACAGCTTTATATTTTATATTGTTTCTATCTAAAATACCTGTTACGTCAGATACTTTTCCGTGACCGACAATACTATATCCACAGCCTGAAGAAAGGTTTTTTGGTGTTCTTACAACTTCAGTGCCGATTCCATTTTTGTTCAGAACTGATTGTGCTTTTATTGCTATTGTAACAGAGCCGAAGGCAATTGTATATTTTTTCATAGCAGGCGTTCCTTTCCATAGTGAATGGTATTCCACATTTGCGCAAAAATAGCATTACGCATTTCACTACGCAGTGTGTACTTCTTAGGGGAATATTTATTCATATATTCCCCTGAATTATATTATGCTGTTCTTTATAAAATGTGTGACAAAAATATAGCGTACTAAATAATCGAAAAAACGGTGTTTTCGATTATTTAGTACGCCTTTTATTTTTATTGAAGATTAAGCTTTTTAGTAAAAATCATATTAGATGCAATATAAAGACCAACGCTTGCTAATAAAGGTATCCATACAAAATATCCTAACAATGCCCGATATAATTTCTTTATCATATCATCTAAGTTAGCAACAGTTGTTACATCATAGTTATCTATTTCAATCGTTTGGTTAACTGCAATATACAGATAAACAACAATAATTGCAATTATTGTGATTATGCTTAGAAATACTATAAGTTCTTTATTCTTGTTAAATAAATTTTCTATTGCAAAACAAAAATATACCAATGAATACAGCATGAATGGTGAAAATACTATAAACAGAGTGAATATTGTTGCCATTATATCATTAGGAGCAGCACCATTTGATGAGTATATTTTAAATCCTTTGAATATCTCGGATATGCTGAAATCTGAAAGAAATCCTGCATTGCCATCAATAAAACATTGACACCCAATATAAAGCACCAGCGAGAAAAATCCCCATATATATGATGTCAGCATTTTTGATAAAAGCAGACTGCTTGTTTTTACAGGTAATGTATGCGTTAAATATCCTTCATCCTTTATCATGCTTTTTCTGAACGATTCAATGGAAAATGATATCGTCAGGACAATCATTGTTAACATCAATACAAAAAAGAAAATCTCAATTGTACCATTAAAGTCACCAATTAAATTTAAAAAATGTCCGTATATTTTAAGTGTTATTGTACCAATAATAACTATGGCATAAATACACAGCATCTTAAAATAATCCCGCAAAAAATCCTGTTTGATTAATTTGTCTAGCATTTAAGATTACCCCCTTGTCATAATATTTATGTTATTCAAGATTAAGCTTTTTTGTAAAGATGACGTTTGCTCCGATATAAAGTCCTATTGTCAGTATTATCGAAACTATAAGCGATGATGTGTACATGCTTCCCATCCAACCAAACACTTCTGCATCGGATATGTCAGCAGTCAGGACATTTCCTGCTGATGCTGCAGCACTAATCATCATTGTTACAAATCCGATAATCTGCTGTGCAATATACAAAACGAAAAATGCTACAATTGACATTCCAAGCTTGGATTTGTTGAAAAGGTTACCGATTGCAAAGCTGAAATATACCTGTGACATTATCATCAATGGGAATAATGCAAACAGCCATGTTACATAGTTAATCATTGGCTGAATTAGTGAGTTTGCATCTGTAATTGCCATTGTTTCGCCAGCAGCTGAGCCAACAGAGTTATAGCCTGCATTAAATCCTGTTGTAAAACCTACTTCCACGCCTTGCTGAAATTCATCCATAAATTCAGAAACACGCATCCAGTTTATATCGCCTGTCAGGATTGCTATACTTAAGTAGAAAGCACCAATTGAAACTATATACCATACATATGATGTTACTAGCTTCGAAAGAATTAACTGCCATGTTTGGACAGGCAATGTGTGTGTCAGATAACCCTCATCACGCACGATTGTTTTGTAAAAGTTATATATTGAAACAATTATCATCATCACAAACATTGCAACGATACATAAGCCTAGTACAACCCCAAGAGTTATATTTACAACCTTACCAACAACTGTTGAATCTAAATCCTTGAAAAATACTTCAAGCAGTTTAATCATTACACTGGTTATAAGCAGGGTAATATACAGCATACCCATTTTTTTATAATCAGCTAATAAATCATATTTTAATAATTTTATCAGCACGCAAATACCTCCCTGAAAAGTGCATCGACAGACTTGCCATGCTCCTCACGAATTTCATCCACTGATGAATGAAGTGTCATATTGCCCTCCTTGATAAAAATTACTTCATCAAGCACGTGTTCAATATCACTGATTAGATGTGTTGAAATTATTACACTTGCATCTTCATTATAGTTATTTAAAATTGTTTTAAGGATATAGTCACGAGCGGCAGGATCAACACCGCCTATTGGCTCATCAAGCAGGAATAACTTTGCATCTCGGCTCATAACTAAAACAAGCTGCACCTTTTCTCTTGTACCCTTTGACATCGTTTTTAGCTTATCCTCTGGATTTATATTAAGTCTTTCGAGCATTCCATATGCCGTTTCAGGCTTGAAATCCTCATAAAAATCCTTGAACATTGCTATAATATGCTTAACTTTCATGCTGTCACTCAAGTATGTTCTTTCTGGCAGATATGAAACTATCTTCTTTGTTTCAACAGATATCTTTTTATCACAAATTAATGCGTCACCGCTTGAGGCTGTTAAAATACCGCTTAAAATTTTTATAAGCGTTGTTTTACCGCTTCCGTTTGGACCTAACAGTCCTATTATTTTACCGCTTTCAATTTCAAGGCAGACATTATTAAGTGCCACTTTGCCGCCGTATGTTTTTGTCAGGTTTCTGCAAGTTAAAAGACTCATTATAAAAGTCACCCTCCCAATAAAATTATGCATTATGCATTGCTTTTGTTGATGTTTATTTTCAATTGCTCCAAAGCATCATTTTTTGAAAATCCAAGCTGTGTCATCTTTTCTAAATACCAGCTTATATACTCATCCGCTAGTGAATTTTTTAAGTGTTCAATAGCTTTGCTATCCTCTGTAATAAACCTTCCCGATGTTCGCTGCGAATATAATAACCCCTCACGCTCAAGCTCGGACAAGGCTTTTTGCATTGTATTTGGATTTACTTCAGCCTCTGCTGCAAGCTCCCTTACAGGCAATACCTTTTCACCTGTTTTATATTCACCTGTTGCAATCCTCATTTTTATATGTTCCATTATCTGAATATAAATCGGCATATTGTCATTAAATACCCATGGCATTAAAATAACCTCCTTTCGTATTATTGTACTATGGCGTTAATACAATGATACTACATTTTTACCCTCTTGTCAAGAGGGTATGTGAAATTTTTTATTTTATTTTTTGTAGTGGTACAAAATTAATTGTAGTATCTGTTTTATCATCCGAAACAATACATACTGATAATGCATATTCGTCATTAATTATCTTCTGCTCAAATTGATATCCCGTTTCACTGCATAATATATAATCACCGATAAATTCAAATGCCACTGTATTCATCGGATAGGAAATTCCTTTGCCGATGCATTTTACAAACGATTCTTTTAGCGTCCAGATTTGATAAAAATATAAATCTTTATTATCAGTATCTTCTAAAATATTAATCTCATTTGCTGCAAAAACACGAGATGCCACTTTTTCACGATGTTCGGTAATTCTCTCCGCATCAATGCCAACTTCCGTTTTGCCAAGGCAGCAGGCAGCCATTCCTTTGCAATGGCTTATATTGAAATGTATATCCTTTCGTGATGGAAAATAAGGCTTGCCATGCTCACCTTTTTCTATACCAATTGCAGCTAAATCAATATTATATTCATCTAACAAAGCATACTCCAAAAGCTTATAAGCGATGTCATGCTGATAATCTTTGCTTTCATTTATATCAAATAAAGTGTAATAAACCATAAATAAATCCCCATTAAAAAAGCAGCTCAATTTAATGAGCTGCTTTAATACTAACTTGTGATAAATTAGAAAATAGCGTCAACGAAAATAACAGCCTTTTCTGCATTGCCCCACAAACCAATTTTGCCAGTTGAAATAGCATCAATCAGCTTAAGCTTGTTTGTCATTACAGCAATCATATCTTCTGCAGTTCCCCATAAGGAGATGTCAGCATCTTCATACTTGTATGGTTCAACAGCAATTACATCGCCTGCGTCAAGCATAATGTAGAAGTCGCCCTGTACATTACCGTTTAGGTTCACTGTACATGCAATTTTCTTTGTAACCTTTGTTGTATTAGCAGCATTAGCTTTTGTTCTAACAACAGCTACAACATCACCCAATGTAATCTCCTTAACCTTTGGTCCTCTTTTTGCAGGTGCTTTCTTTTCTGCTGTTTTTGCAGCAGCCTTTGGAGCAGTTTCCTTTGCAGCAGCAGTTTTTGATGCTTTTGCAGGTGCCTTTGCAGCTTTTTCTGCCTTTGGAGCAGCAGGCTTTTTAGCTTCAGCTTTTGCAGCCTTTGGAGCAGCAGCTTTCTTTGGTGCTTTTTCAGCTTTTGGAGCAGCAGCTGCAGTTTCAGCAGCAGTAACGTCAGCAGCTACGATTGTTTCTACCTTTTCTACTGGAGCTTTTTTTGTATTTGCCATGTTAATTCCTCCTAATAATTGTTTTGTATAAATATTTCAATAATCAATGTATATAACCATATTATAATGATTTTTTTGAAAAAAGTCAACATTTTATGGTAACTATCTCAAAAAAGAACAAATTTTAAATAAAATAAAGTCATAAGTACAGCATATTGCACTTAAAATCAAGAAATTTCGAACAATCTTGCAGTATACATAACAGGGAATTTTACTGACACAGTATTGTTTTTATGATTATATGCATACTCACATTCCTCATACTTTGGGTACAAACATTTTATCTTTGCGTTTTTATTTTTCATATCCTTTAATGGAAATGTACAAGTATCGCTTTCGCTGTTTCTTCTCCATACTGCTAGGTATGTTCTATCATCGGTACGAAGTCCTAAACAAACCCATCCATCTGAATAATTCGATATGCCTAAAGGCCAAAATGGCAATGCATTTTTTATATCATGACGAATGTTTTTGTAACAGTCTAAAGCTTCCTTTACAAGTATGCTCCGTTCAGGTGAAAGATATACCAAATGTCCGCTTTGATGTATACGCAAAAGCATAGCGTTAACCATATTAAAAACAACTTCTTCTTTATCACCGTCAGAAAGCGGATATGACCATATTGCTGACTGTTCAGGAGCAAGACCAGCAGGGGAGTTAGCAGCAATTGTTGCATATTTTCTATAATCATCCTGATCGCTTGTTGATTGAATTGAATACCTTGACAGCATTGCATAATCCATACGAAGTCCGCCGCTTGAACAGTTCTCAATGATAAGCTCAGGATGTCTTGCAAATACATTATCAAGCCATTCTAGGTATGCACGCTGATGTCCAAGCAAGCCATCACCGATACTGTCACAGTTAATTTCTGTTCCAATTCCAGGCTCTATATTATAATCCATTTTTATATAGCCTACACCATATTTTTCAACCAGTCTGTCGATAACCTCATCGGCGTGATTTCGCACTTCTTCATTTCTGAAATCAAGCTGATATCTTGAACGATCATGAACTTTTTTGCCATGACGAATAAAAAACCAGTCATCTTTTACTTTGTCCGCTTTTGGACAATTTATACCCATAACTTCAATTTCAAGCCACACGCCAGCTATTAAATTTTTACTTTTTATATAATCAGTAACCTCTTTAAGTCCATTCGGAAAACGTTCCTTTGATTCAATCCATTCACCGACATTATCCCACCAGAAACCATCGGAATACCATCCTGCATCAATGCAGAAATATTCACATCCAGCTTCGGCTGCAGCATCAATAAGAGGAAACTCTTTTTCAGCAGTCGCACAGCCCCAAAGACAATTCATATAGTCATTGAAAATTATTGCTAGGCTTTCATTGTCAGCATTTTTACGTCTTATTGTTCGGCGGTATTTTGTAAGTTCACCCATTGCTTCGTCAAATCCGCCGATTTTTGCACCGATACAAACAGGCACACTCACAAAAGTTTCACCCTTTGCTAAGTTTTTATACCAGTGGGATTCTATTTCAGTCGGACCACTTAACGCTAAATATAAATGTGCTGACTGGTCGGAAATTTCAAAGTGCCATGAGCCGTTATGCTCAATCTGCCAGAAAATATTTGTACCCATTTCGGTATTTTCCAAGTATCCCATTGGGAGATATTCCTTAGCAGACCAGTTGCCTGTATTTGTAAATGCCGCCGCTTTTGATGAACGCTGTTCACCCATTCTCTGTGTATCCTCAATGCCAAGCTCTGACAGGGTATATGTCTTAAAATCAAGCTCCCTTTGCCATGAATTGTGTGCAATTGTAAGCTCCATTTTATTATCACGAGGTTTTAAACCTTCTTTATCTATTCCAAGATAATTAAAGGATGAAACATATTCAAGTGTTAAAATTTCATCGCCACGATTTGTAACGGAAGTCCATGAACGCATAACAGAAATGTTATCATAAAACTGCAGATGGCAAGTTACATACAACTTTGTTGGCTCGTCATAAAGCAAAACTTCAAGCTTTCTGCCTAACTCATTTCTTGTATTAGTCATGCTGTCATACTTCATGCGATACCCAGGAGCTGTGACAATATATTTATTGCCATGTCTTTCAAGCGGTCTATCTATACCTGAAATATTAATCTCGACTAGGTTAAATGCACCCTCAAGGCTTTTTGCCTTGATGTCATTTTCATTAAACTCTAATGCGGAAAAATGCAGAAGTTTAAACTGATTTTCTTCTGTTATACCAAACACGATATTTATGCCGTTTTCATTTACATATATCTTTTGCATGAATTTACCTCCAATACAGTTTTATGCAGCATTGATGTTTTTTTATATAGTCGGTTAAATTAAAAACACTTCAGTGTTTTTAATAGCACGATGTGCGTACAGCGAAGCTGTTAACCGACTATTAAGGTAGTTATTTCGCACCAACGGTGCGAAATAGGAGTATTACGCCGAAGGCGCAATGCTCCATTAAAAACCCTCTAGGGTTTTTAATTTAACGTACTATAAGTCTATATTTTCTTCCTCAGGTTCGTTATATTCGGCATTTATAGGTTCATCAATTGGCTCTGGATTATCCTTTAAAATTACAATAGCCTGTCTATGCATCTGGTCATAACGAGTTTCAAACTTATTGATATTATAATCAATTATACCTTTCATTGGGTCATTTAATGTGACTGTGTCGCCGCTGATGTTAAAGCCTGCTAGCACAAAGCAATGCTCATTTATGTACCAGTCAAGCTGTTCTCCAGTGCTGTAATCATACCACGTTTCGTAATACTCAGGCTCTATCATTCCGTCTGTTGCCCAGCATACAACCGGTATTCCCTGTGCAAGATAATCATATAAAACATCAGGGTGTGCACCGGAAATATTAAGTACGGTATAGCCGCCGCCATTATCACTAATATAACGGTTTGCCGCTTTTTCAATGGCATTCGCAAAGCAGCCATATCCACGAGTGAATGGGTCGCCAATGAAATAATCAAAAAAGCTGTCCTTATAAACCTTGCCATCCTCAGTGCGATAATTATTACCCTTAGGCAGATAATTTCTTGCCATATCAGTTTTTTCGGCGTTAAAGCCATAATAATTAAGCAGAATTGTCAAGGCTGTGATTTCACATCCGACAGGTAATTCGGGCTGTTGGAGAATATTTTTCATATCGATATAGACAGAATTTTTATCATAGTCTTTTCGCACACGGCTTGTAATTATTGTTCTTGATACCGTTGTTGCATCTGTTTCCGATTGTTCAGACACATCAGTTATATCTGTCACATCAGTATAACCCTCGGGGTAATTATCTTCAATAACTACGATTGACTGTATATCGGTTTCCTGTTCAGGTGCTGTTGTTATATCAGGCATTATTATAAGCCCTGTCATGTCACCTAAATTATAATTATCATTTACAGGCAGTGTAGTGTCCTCACGCTTTAAAAGCATGAAAACAGCACCTATTAGCAACCCTACTGAAACAAGCAGGAGTATAAACCGTGATATTAATTCTTTCAAACCTATTCACCATTTCTATTTTTATTATTTTTCAAATTTAAACCATGCAAAATCAAAATTACTGCCAGGCATAAATACAAAGCTTATGTTTTTATTGCCGTCAATCTTTTCAATTTCAAAGGTACGCTCTGTGTATTCATCGGCGTGTGCAAATTCTAACAATTGTGTTTTGTTTGCATCATTCTCTGTATATCTTAGCTGGATAGTGTTATTTGCATTTGGTGTTTGTCCGCAAATTGTTATTTTTGTCGTACCATCAGCAAAATCCATGCCGTTAAAGCCTATTACAACATTATTTCCAATTTGGGTGATATTATCACCAGAAAGCTTGTAATCATCACCATAAAGCTCGTCATACATTGACACCGATAACTGCTCAAATGCCTTGTCAGGAGATATAAATTCTATGCCGCCGAAAATACATTTTTCATCGATAACAATACAGATTGTGTTAATACCTGTGATTTTTTCAGGCAGTTCAAAATCATATGGCATAAAGCTGCCCCAGCCGTTGTTATGAGGGAACTGTGCTATATACAAAAGCTTGCTGTCTGCATCATTTGGAACACCCGACCATATTTCAAACGGTATGTCTTTATTAATACAGTTGCCAACATGCAGGCGGAGTTTATTTGTACCAAGCTTGCCAAAATTAAGCCCTGAAAATCCTGCATAGCATTTTTCATGGAAACCACCTAATGCGCCATTTTCTATAATATTAAGAGGTATGCTGCTAAGGTTAAATGTGCAGGCTGATATCATCTGATATGGACTTCTTTCTGCCTCGCCAAGTCCTGTTATGCTGTATGGAACATCGGATATAATCTGTGGAAATTCCGAACCGTTATTAGCATAAATTCTGATAATTCCATCGCCATCGCCTAAAGCATTAACAGTGATAATTCCATCCTCATATGATACCTCACATATGTTGTCAGGGACGCTGTTTTGCTTTACAGCTATGCAGGAAATATCATTAAATGTGGCATTTGCAGGATGAATTTCACACCCTATTTTAAACTGTTTATTATTTTCATCAAGCTTAGCAGTGCCTTCAATAATTGGCACAATTTTGCGAATTGGCACATCATTTTTCGGTGCTTGATATATGATATCGTGAAGTGCTGTAATACCATTAACTTCGTCACATGGTATAGAATTTATTTCGATTTCGGCACTTTCAAGTTCTGTTGAAGATGCTTTAATTTTTATCATACCGCTTTCAAGTGTACTGCCTATAATTGCAATAAGCTTACCACTGAAAAGGCGTCTGTTTGTAGTCTTATACTGCTCGAAATCAGTTGAGTCGCCGTTGTCAAGACCTAGTAAACGTCCTTCACCACTAACTTCAATTGATATACGGTTTCTTGCATTCGCAACAAAAGTACCATTCTCGTCAACAGTTGAAATTTCGATAAATGCAAGGCTTGTACCACCTGCATTAATGATTGTTTTATCGGCAATAAGTTTAATTTTATATGGGTCATCAAAGCTTTTTTGTGTATCAGTGCATACAACATCGCCATTCAAATTATATGCCTTTACAACAAGCTCACCCTTTTCATAAGGTACTTGCCAGTTAGCATGAACAACCTCACCTTTGACATGGTCAATCTCACGTTTGCCGAGTGATGTTCCATTTAAAAACAGCTCACACACAGGTGCGTTTGTATATGCAATAACATCTATAATCTGTCCGTCATTAAAATCCCAGTAGGGAAGTAAGTGTATCATCGGATTGGTGTCAAAATCAGTCCATACCGACTGATACAAATAGAAAACATCCTTTGGAAGTCCTGCTGTATCAATCATTCCAAAGTAGCTGTTTTTGGTGCTGTATGGGGTTGGCTCGCCGATATAGTCAATACCTGTCCACACGAATTGTCCTGCACAGAATTTTCTGTCACGGTCTTTTATCCATGCATCCTCGGCTGTTCTTCCCCAGCCTACATAGCTGTTTTCAAGGGATGAACACTGGTGGTCATCATGTGACAAAAGCGGCATATTTGCAGGAAAATGATAGATACCACGGCTGCGCACAGCTGATGATGTTTCACTGCCATATATAACTGTATCAGGATATTTAGCATGGTGGTCGTCATAGCATTTTTCGGTATAGTTATAGCCTGAAAGTCCAAGCATTTCACCGATTTTTTGCGCACCCTCCCACTCGATAAAGTTAGAACCTATTGTTTCAGGTGCGTTGCAAAGCGGATCAAATTCTCGTACATATTTCACTAGCATTTCAGCTATTTCATAGCCATGCTCATTTGCATGAGTATCGTAAATTTCATTGCCGATACTCCACATCATCATGGACGGATGGTTACGGCAAATTCGTACCCAACTTTCCACATCCTTGCGAGCTGTTTCCTTGAAAAATCTGTGGTTATCATATGGATTTTTCGGCATTTCCCACATATCAAAGCTTTCAGCATTAACGAGCATACCTATTTTATCACATATATCCATAAGCTCCTGCGATGGCATATTATGCGATGTACGAACTGCATTTACACCCATTTCTTTGAACAGCATAAGCTGGCGGTAAAGTGCGTCATAATTCATGGCAGCACCCAAAGCACCAAGGTCGTGATGCTTGCAGACACCCTTGATTTTCATATACTTGCCGTTGAGGAAAAAGCCCTCGTTGGCATCATATTTAAGTGTTCTGAAACCGAATGTTTCATATACGGTATCAACAGTCATTCCGCATTCAATAAGTTCTGTTTTTAAGGTATACAAATATGGATTTTCTAAGTCCCAAAGCTTTATATTTTGGACGATAAACTCTGCGTTTTCATCTATATTAAACTTATGCTCAAATACCTTAACACCATCGTTGTCAAGTACTGTATATTTTATAAAATCTGCATCACCGATTATCTCTGCACTCGCATTTACACATCCAGTTTCGGCGTTTGCAGAAATATATACACCCTTGTATGCAATGTGATTTTTAGCTGTTTTAACAAGCCTTACACTGCGGTAAATTCCTGCACCTGAATACCATCTCGAGTTAGGTGATTTATGGCGTACCTGAACAATAATTTCGTTGTCACCATCATGAACAAACTCTGTTATATCGACATTAAAAGCAGCATATCCGCTGTGCCAGTCAAATGCTTTTACACCATTAATATAAACTGTACTATCCATATAAACGCCGTCAAATTCAAGCGCATATGCTAATTTGGAAAGGTCACTGATAGTTATTGTACGCTTATAAAAGCCAACTCCGCTTGCATATAAATTGTGTGTATCATAAATCAACCAGTCATGTGGCAGGCTTACTTCCTTCCATTCACAAGTAGAAATATCCGTAATTTCAGCCTCATCTGGCAGCAATGTAAATTCCCATTTATCGTTTATTAGTGTAAATCTGTTATTTAAAATATCCATATATAAAAATTCTCCAATCTATAAAACAATACATATAGTCATTATAACATATATTTTGCCAATAGTAAACCGATTTTCAAAGAAAAAACTGCTGTCACGTATAAAACGCAACAGCAGTAAATTTTTTATTCGGCAGCAGTTTTTGATAACCACACATATGCCATGTCAAGTGCTTCGTAAAGACTGTCCCTTTGTCCTTGCTTTACAACAGCCTCGATTGGAGAAAGTTTTTCATCAGTTGCCATCTGATATAGCTTTACCTTTTTGGCAATATCCAAATCCCCCTGTTTTTCTTTTTCGGTAATCTGTAACATTACCACGAATGGATCAGACATCTTACCGTAATAAATAGTGTCCTTATTCCTTACAAGCGGAAATCCTTTGTATGAAAAGAAATCCGACTTGTTATTTTGTTCTGCCATAAAATATGACCGTCCTTTCCGAATATTTTTTTATCAGCAACATATATCATATACGTTTTAATAAGTTTATTAATATATTTATTATACAGTATAATTTGAATAAAATCAATAGTTATTGTTAAAAATATTTTAATATCGGTATATGTTGTTGATTATACTCTTTAACGTTTAAAATTCGTAGTTTTACTTTCCCTCATTATTCGTCCTCAAAGAACTTGGTTCTTAGAACTACTCGGTCACTAAAACTACAATTTTAATGTGTCAAAGCGTATATAAATTTTGGCGGCGGATTATATTATACATCCATTGCGTTATATTATTTTGTCAAAACATTGTATTAAACTAAAATTTACCAGTTTGTGATGATATCCTCATTATTAATCAAATGATTGAAATTCTCAACAAGACGCTCAACATATGCAGTTTTTAATGAGAAACTTACTTTGCCGTTTAACGCAACTGCTGTTCTGCGGTTTTCAAGCTGATAAAAGCTTAATACATCGGTATGGTCAGGGTTTGTAATTTTAACTGTCAATGTTGCCGGTGCTGATGGTGTTTCAAAATAAAGCTCCTCAGCTGGTGCTTTTAGGATAAACTGATAGAAAGTTTTAAACTTGTCCTTATCAACATCCTTATCACCTAGCTTAATAACAAAATCATCATTTGATGAGCCTGTCATTGTGAATACTTCATTTGTAAGTCCCATACCGTTTATTTCAATGCTTGTCAAATCAAAAATATAATTGCTTGTAATAAGCGTTGTTGTGACATCCAAAGGCATTACTGTTACCCATGGTAGCATATCATAGCTAAATACATAAATTACGTTTATATCCTGTGCCATGCAATATCTGCCTGATTTATCAGGGGTTTCATTGCCGACTGTTAAGTTAAAGTCGCCGCCTGCAATGTCCATTGATATTTCGGCATATGGTGTCATTAAACCATACTGTTCTTTTTGAATATCGCTTGGAGCTATAACTTCAATTGATGATGCTGTTAAGCCAAACATAAGGCTCATCAGATTAGATGATTTCTCTGTATTCAAGTCAAGTGTTACTGGAGATGTCATGATATATGACGATGAATTACCGCTGACAATATCAGGGTTGTCCTGACGCTTGTCATACTCGATAACGATATCATAATCTATATCAGCACGCTTGATTGTCATTTTATTAATTCTTGAATAATCATTAGTGTCATTTTCATCAGATGAAACAAATGCTGTATAAACTGTTTTTGTTACATAATAAAACTTATCGTTTAAAAAACAGCTTACATCGGCTGTATTCACTGTATAAACAGTGTTTTCACCTGCAAAGCAAACATATACCTTACCGCTTTTTGGAGTGTCATTACCTATATAAAGCTCTTTTACTGTACTTTGAGTATCAGTAAAAGTTGTCTTTACCTTTGCTCTTGGCTCGGTTAATCCATATATAGACAAGTCATCTGCGTTATCGGTTACAACCTGCTGTGAGGTTAGTGTTGCGGCAGCAGAAAGTGTGCTGTCGATAATCGTATAATCAATCGGCGCCTGATACATTTCGAGAATTGTCCAGAACTGTATTGAGTTTGCATCGATACGCTCAATTACATAGCTTCCTGCCTCGTTTGTGATATCAATTGTACTGATATCATATGGGCTTTTGTCATATAAAAGCTGTGATGTAACTTCCGCTGTTGATGCAGTGTTTGTATCTGCATCTTCTTCGGCTGTCTTATCTGTAATTTTTAACACAACAATCGCTGCAGCCAGTAAAACTACAATTATTCCGAAAACTAATATTAGCTTAATTTTAGATTTCATATCTATAACCATCCTTCTTTTTGAAAGAGTTCAAACTTATTTGTGTCTCCTTCTTAGCCATACTACAAGACCGCAGGCAAGTACTAAAACAGGAAGTACAATCATGAATATTGTACGGTTTGAATAGAACTTTGATGCATCCATATCAAATGTTTCAGAAGATAAATCCTTTGCAACGATATTGATACCGTTTGTCTTGCCTGTCATCTTTGCGATGATAGATACAAAGTAGTCGCCATTGTTATAGTAAGTTGTATTTGTCAGGCTCTGGTCAAGCATGATAGATGAACCGTATACCAGAATATTTGATAGTATCTGCTCGTTGTTCTCATTGAATGCATACTTGTTTGCAAGTGCAATTGTGTTAAATGCGCCATATTCAACATCAGGCTCAACACCCTGATTAGCAAGCTCAAGCATTTCATTTGTAACTGCATATGCAGTCGTATCTGTTGTCAAAAGCGGAACAGTACTAACGTTAGTCTGCTTTTCAAACAAGAGTGTAATAGGACAGGCTGTATATGAAATAACAGGAAGTGTTGGCTGTGATACGTTTTCAGAATAATCATTGCTTACGATATAGTTTCTCAAAGCATATGGTGATGTTGAGGATGCAAGGTTTTGTGCATTGCTTTCTGCAAGCACACTCTTTTCAATCTTAATACCCCATTCTGCTAGGAATGCATCGATATTTGTTGTGTCATTCTGTGCATATGATGCAAGATAAATCATGTTCTTTCCATATTTACCGCCGTTTTCCATGAAAGCATAAAGCTGTTCAATAACTTCAGCTGAAAAGTCATTTGTAGGGGAGTCAATAACAAGCATATCCGCACCCATTGGGATTGCATCAGTCAGCGGATTGATATACTCAACATCAAAGCCGTTAGCAGTCAGAAGTGATGCTACATTATCTGTTGAGCCTGAAGCTGTGTCAGCAGAAAGCACTACTGCTGAAAGTGGGTTAGCATCTGTTACATACATTACTGCAGAAGTCAAAACCTGCTCAGCTTTTGATGAAGTAATTTCATATGAGTATGTCTGATAATTGATTTCAGAATTATATAGGTCATTGATTGAGATAACTCTTATTCTGTTTGCTGTGCTTATTACAATGCTGTACTCGGAAATTGTACCCTTATAAAGCTCACTGTATCTGTTTGCATATGTTGGGTCTTTTGTCATATCAACAAATTTAAGTGAGATTTTATCAGAGTTAACAGTATATTTCTGAAGCACTTCATATGCCTGCTTATAGTAGATATTATCAGATGTCTGGAAAATAAGTTCATCGCACAATGCAACGATTTCAACATCCTGATTTAATGTTTTGAGATAGTCCTTTGAAACATCGGATATCTCAAAAATGCTGTCGCTTGTCAGGTCAACCTTTAAATTCATTCGGTTGCCGAACATACTGATTATAACATTAATAAGCACGATTATTGCAACAACAACAATAGTAATCACTGTTGCAACAGAGCCATATTTAAGTTTTTTAGATTTTAAATTAATTTTCATAATTGTCTATTTTCCTTTCAATATATATTCAGTTTTTTATGCGGACAAATTAGTCTGCCCAACGGCGTTTTTCAAGAACACGAACAGTAAGGAAACTGAATATAAATATAACGCTTAAAAAGAAAATCAGACTTCCGATATTAAGGATACCTGTTGAAAATTCGGTATACTTTGAATAAAATCCAAGAGCAGCCATAACCTTTCTTACAGGTTCAAGAGTTATATTTCCTGCAACCATGTCGATAAGGTAGAATGCCATGTTGATGATAAAGCTTAAAATAGCGGAAACAACTTGATTTTCGGTAGTTGATGAGATAAAAATACCGATAGAAATGAATGATGCGCCAAGCAATAAAAGTCCTACAAGGCTTCCGATTACTGTTGGCCATGCAATCACTGCACCTAAAGCTGTCAGCGAAATGAGGAAGAATACATAAATTAGCATTGCACCAAGAAATACGCATAGTGCTGCGAAAAACTTACCCATTACAATTGAGAAAAGGCTTATAGGTGCAGTCAATAAACACTGGTCTGTTTTCTGACGCTTTTCTTCCGACATCAGTCGCATTGTGATTAGCGGCAGCATTAGCATCATTATAATAAACACGCTTGAAAATACATAAGACATATCAGCAGTTGCATACATTACGTTGTAGTTAACATAATAAAATCCTGTGTATAGATAGAATACTGCGATAAAAATATAAGCAATAGGCGAAGTGAAGTACGCCTTTAATTCTCTTCTGAAAATTGCACCCATTACTTATCACCCCCGTTTTCAGTTTCAGCCGCTGCCGTATCAGATGTTTCGGATGTTTCATCTAGTGCTGATGCAGCAGACTGCGCCATGTCGGCATATTTATCCTCAACCTTACGCTTTGGAATGATAATATTATCACCCATTGTAATTTTAAGGAAAATGTCCTCAAGAGTCATTTCAGATGTCTTAAGACCTAGGATAACCCAGTTTCTTGCAGTTACTCTCTTGAACAGCTCACGTCTTATATCAGTGCCTTCACGAGTTTCAATCTCGTAATCAAATGCACCCTTTTCATGCTCCATATCTGCAACAACAGAAATTACACCAGATATACCCTTGATAACCTTTAGAATTTCATCACGGTTACCCTCAATTCGAGCTGTGATTTTATGGTCAGTTGTGATATTTTTAGTTAGGTTTTCGGTTGTATCATCAGCGGCAATTTGTCCCTTGTTGATGATAATTACTCTGTCACATACAGCCTGAATTTCAGAAAGGATATGTGATGAAAGAATAACAGTATGCTTTTTACCAAGCTTTTTTATCAGTGAACGGATTTCGATGATCTGATTAGGGTCAAGACCAACTGTTGGCTCATCAAGAATGAGAATAGGTGGATTTCCGATTAATGCCTGCGCTAATCCAACTCTTTGCTTATAACCCTTTGAAAGATTACGGATTATACGTCCATATACATCCTTAATTTTAACCAAATCGCAGACATCATCAAGGTGCGGTTTACGTGGCAAGTCACACTTTTTAAGGTCATAGATGAAGTTAAGATAATCCTTAACAGTCATATCAAGATACAAAGGAGGCAGTTCAGGAAGATATCCGATGTTCTTTTTAGCCTCAATTGGATTGTCAAGAATGTCGATACCATTAATTAGTGCTTGTCCCTCTGTTGATGAAATATAGCCTGTTAGAATATTCATCGTTGTGGATTTACCAGCACCGTTTGGACCTAGAAAGCCTAGAATTTCACCGTCATTAACTGTAAAAGAAAGGTCATTTACTGCTTTCTTTGCACCGTAATGCTTCGTAAGGTTTTTAACCTCGATCATTTATACACCATTCCTCTCATATGTGAAAGATAATTTATACGCTCATACCCAATAATTTTACCAATAAATTGTGTTAAAAACGTGATAAAATACTGTTTAACGATTAAAAATTTACGTAAGTTTTACAAGCCCTTTACGAATACGAGCAAGGCTCTCCTCACGTCCGATTACAGCAGCAAGCTCCATACCGCCACCTGGAGTTAAAGCCTTACCAGAAAGGGCAACACGAAGTGGCCATAACATCCAGCCATTTTTAACCCCCATCTTTTCGATTTCAGCAAAAAGTGCGGAGTGGATGTTTTCCTCATTCCAATTCTCCTCACTAATTCCCTCCAACACAGGAAGTATAGCGTTAAGTGCAGGAACTGCTGTTTCAGCTGATGTTTTCATCTTTTTGTTGAAATAAAGCTCGTTGTCATACTCTGGCAGAACATCGATGAAATCAACCTTTTCAGGTATATCAGTGAAAAGCTCTGTACGTGGCTGCAAAGTGCGTACTAGCACGTCAAAATCAATATCTGTGCGTTTGCAGGTTTTGGCAATATAAGGAATGGCAAGTGCTTTGAAGTCATCATGTGACATTCTTCTTATCCACTCTGCGTTGATAGCCTTCATCTTGACTGCATCAAATATTGATGGAGATTTTGACAGGCCATCAATACTAAACTCCTCGATAAGCTCATCAAGTGTGTAAATCTCATTTTCACCCTTTGGTGCCCATCCAAGAAGTGCGATATAGTTCAAAATTGCAGGGACATAATATCCAGCTTCAACAAAGTCACCGAAATATGCATCACCCTCACGCTTTGAAAGCTTGTGAGTTGCATCACGCATAATTCTTTCAACATGGATATAGCATGGCGGCTCCCAGCCAAAAGACTGATAAAGAAGATTATATTTTGGAGTTGAGGACAAATACTCATTACCACGAACAACGTGTGTAATGCCCATCAAATGATCATCAACAACGTTAGCAAAGTTATAAGTAGGCATACCATCCTGCTTAATGAGAATCTGGTCGTCAAGCTCTTTGTTTTCAACAGTAATATCGCCATAAAGCTCGTCATGGAAAACTGTAACCCCCTCCATAGGAACTTTCTGGCGGATAACATAAGGAGTACCTTCATCAAGCATTTTTTTCACAGTATCAGCATCTAAATCACGGCAATGACGGTCGTAGGTTGGTGTAATACCGTTTGCAGCTTGCTCCTCATGAACCTTATCCATACGCTCCTTTGTGCAGAAGCAGTAGTAAGCATGTCCGCTATCAACTAGCTTGACAGCATATTCCTTGAAAATGCTCATCCTCTCGGACTGTACATAAGGTCCGACAGGACCTCCAATGTCAGGACCTTCGTCCCAGTTAAGCCCGCACTGACGCAGTGTGTTATAAATAACATCAGTTGCACCGTCAACAAATCTGCCCTGATCAGTGTCCTCAATACGAAGTATAAACTTTCCGCCGTATTTCTTTGCAATTATATATGTGTACAATGCTGTACGCAGATTACCGATATGCATAAAACCTGTTGGACTTGGCGCAAATCGGGTTCTGATATTTTCTGTATTCATCTTAAACTTCCTTTCGCAATTCATATATTATGTCATAAAAAATTCGTCAGGTACATTCAGTACTTTTATACTATCCTCATTAATCTGCTGTGATAATTCAGTTAAGCTGTCAAATTTTTTTTCAGGACGTATGAATTCAATAAGTGATAGCCTAACCATTTCACCGTAAATATTACCGTCAAATCCATATATGTATGTTTCGCAAAGCGGTAAATCGGAGTCCTGCACAGTAGGCTTGACACCCACATTTGTAAGCCCCTTATAAATCTTGCCATTTAACTCAACAAGTGATGCATAAACACCAAAACGTGGCACGACTTGTTTTTGCGGAAAGTATTGATTAATCGTTGGAAATTCAATTGTGCGCCCAAGCTGCTTGCCATATGCAACAGGCATTTTTATCTGATAATGATACCCTAACAGCATATTCGCTTTTGCTATGTCGCCGCATTTTATCATATCACGTATCATTGTTGATGAAATACGTTTCCCTGAACTCTCAGTAACATCCTTAATGGTAATCACTTCAATACCCTTTTTCTTGCAAAGCTTGTCTAGCACGTTTATATCAGCCGACGCTCCCTTGCCAAAGCGAAAATCCTCGCCGCAGCATATATACTTTGCAAAAAGCTTATCATATAAAACAAGCTCCACAAATTCATCGGCAGATAAATTTCTAAAGTTCATGAAGTCAGGTGAATAGATGTATTTAATACCCATATCAGCTATAAGCTCACGCTTTAATTCTCCTGATAAAATACAGTCAATACCGCTCTCACCCTTTGATATAACCGTATCGGTTTCAAATGTGAAAACAGCAGGGGAGAGGTTATTACTTTTCTTTGCAGTCTGAACTGCTTTTTGTATAACCGCTTTATGTCCGTGATGAAGTCCGTCGAAAAGTCCGATTGCCACTGTTGTGGAGTTTTCAGGGGTATTGTTTGTACCTGTCAAATCAATCACATTCATCACCATCCTAAGAGAAAATCTATACAAAAAAGTTTTTATCCACACGAAATTCTTCGGTTTCTTTATCAATCAAAGCAGTACCGATAAAATTACCCAAAGCGCCATATACACATACTCGCTCGGCATTTTTATCAGGTATATTAATCCTGTTAATATCAAGCTTAATACCGTTTCGGTACATCTTTTCCTGCACTTCATCAAGCGTTATAACACTCAAATCTCCAAACACATTTTCAATGGGATAAAGATACTTTTCAGCAGATATATCTTCACTTGCCAATGCCTGCAAATCTTCAAATGTAACACAGTTTTCAAGCGAAAAACCACAGGCTTTTGTGCGTATAAGTGAAGTCATACTAGCACCGACACCTAATGAGCTGCCTATGTCGTGTATCAGTGTGCGGATATATGTACCCTTTGAGCAGGAAATTCTTAGCTTTCCCTCGTAGATGTTTTCATCAAAACTCACTAATTCAAGAAGATATACAGTAATTGGACGTGCCTCACGCTCAACTTCAATACCTTTTCTAGCCAAGTCATAAAGACGCTGGCCATTTACCTGAACAGCAGAATACATAGGCGGAATTTGCATAATATCGCCAGTATAGCTTAACAAAGTTTCCTTAATCTTATCTGAAGTTATTCCTGTTACTTTTGCTTCTGATAAAATCTTTCCTGTTGTATCCTGTGTATCCGTTGTAATTCCAAGCTTAAATCCTGCTTCGTAAATTTTATCATGGTCAGGCAAAATATCACATGCCTTTGTTGCCCTACCTACAAAAACAGGCAGGACACCAGTTGCCATAGGGTCAAGAGTTCCTGCGTGACCAAGCCTTTTTATACGCAGAATACCACGCATTTTTGCAATTACATCAAACGAAGTAAACCCAACAGGCTTATTAATACAAATAATGCCGTTTAAATGCTCGTTCAATGATTTGTTATTTAAACCAGCCATAAGTCCATACCAAATGCAGGGGCAAGGCTTGACAGCACTTTAAGCTTAACATCCTCTAGCTTGTCATCAAACAAGCATCCAGCCGCTTTTGCATGGCCGCCGCCGCCGTATTTAGAGCAAATATCCGAAACGTCAACATCGGAAGTTGAACGCATTGAAACCTTGAATTTGCCATCCTTGCGTTCTTTAATGGTAACGCCTACCTGAACGCTTTCAAGCTGTAATGTTAAGCTTGCAATACCCTCGAAATCATCGGCAGTTGCACCAATATTATCAATTATTTCACGAGTTATAGCAATCATTGCGCACTTATCATCAAGATAATACTCGGTATTTGATGTTATATAGCTTTCAACATTTATCCTTGCCTTGCTCTTGACATCAAACATATCACGGTTTATGCGTTCCATCGGAACATTATAATCCATAAGCTCAGCCGAAATAATGTGTGCACGTCTTGTTGTATTAGAATATTTGAAACAGCCTGTATCTGTTGCAATACCTGTATAAATACATTCGGCAATACGAGTATCAATCGGTGCTTTCATGCATACCAAAAGCTCATATAAAACCTCGCAGGCAGCGGCTGCACTGCTGTTAAGCAAAGTGTTTTTAGCATAGCCTGTATTGGATTTATGGTGGTCAATGCAAAGGTCAACATAATCGCCATAATGAAAAAGCTTTTGACCCAGCAAATTTATATCAGCAACATCAACTGCAATAATTTTATCAGGAGTAAATTTCTGAATTTCATAATCATTATGCATAAAATCATAACGCTTTGGGAACTCGTCTGAGCAAAGCACATTTGCCTTTTTGCCCATCTTTCGAAGTGCCATACAAAGTCCAAAACCAGAACCCATTGTATCGCCGTCAGGGCTTTGGTGCGTTAAAATCACATAGTTATCGTTTTTTAAAAGAAACTCGGCGGTTTCCTTGTAATCTATCTGCATTAATTTTTCACAACCATTCTAAGCAGATTTATTTTGCATACACCCAAATAAATCAGATGTATGCAAAAAACACATTATTCTTCTTCGGATACTTCTTCAATTTCTTCTTCATGAACAGTATCCTTGAGCTTTCTTAACAGCTCGGCAGACTTTTCAATGGAATCATCTGCAATAAATCTAAACTCGGGACACTTTTTCAGGTGCAGCTTATTTGAAATTTCACGTCTAAGCATACCTTGTGCGCTGTCAAGTCCTTTAACAGCTGTCTTTGCAGCATCAAGACCGTCAAAGCTTGAAACAAAAACCTTACAGTGAGAATTATCTCCTGACAAGTCAACTCTGACAATTGAAATCATACTGCTGCTTACTCTTGGGTCTTTTACACGTTCACGTATAAGCCCAGAAAGCTCTCTCATAATATCCTCAGATAAACGATTGTTTTTGAAATTTGGCATAATAAAACCTACCTTTCCCAAGTTACATATAATGTATGCATACTAACATACATTAGTATGCATAGAAATTATTATTTTAGTCAGGTCTGTATTCTTCAATGATGTAAGCCTCGAAAATATCGCCTTCCTTAACATCATTAAACTTATTAAGAGTGATACCGCATTCGTAGCCCTCTGCAACTTCCTTAACGTCATCCTTAAAACGCTTAAGGCTTGACATCTTGTCATCAGCGATGATAATACCATCACGAACAACACGGATTTCTGCATTTCTTGTAACCTTACCACTTAGGACATAACATCCTGAAACAGTACCAACGTTTGAAATCTTGATACATTGTCTAACTTCAACACGACCAAGGTTAATTTCACGAGTCTTAGGTGCAAGCATACCCTTCATCGCAGTTGTGATTTCTTCGATTGCGTCATATATAATTCTATACAAACGAACGTCAACACCATCAGATTCAGCACGTTCAGCAGCAACTGGGTCAGGACGTACATTAAAGCCTACGATGATAGCATTGGAAGCATCAGCAAGCATAACGTCACTTTCAGAAACAGCACCAACTGCACCGTGGATAACACGTACACGTACTTCATCGTTTGTAAGCTTTTCTAAGGACTGCTTAACAGCCTCAACAGAGCCTTGAACATCAGCCTTAACAATGATAGGAAGTTCCTTGATTTCACCCTGTTCAATCTGGCTGAACAAGTTATCAAGTGTAACCTTCTGATACTGCTTGAACTGCTCCTGCTTAGCTTCATGCTTACGCTGATCAACAAGCTCACGAGCCAAACGCTCATCCTCAACAGCATTGAATATATCACCAGCGGATGGGGTTTCGCCAAGACCTGTGATTTCAACTGGGTAAGATGGACCTGCCTCTGTAACAATTTGTCCCTTGTCATTTGTCATAACACGAACGTGACCAACAGCTGTGCCGGCAATGATTACATCGCCAGTGCGGAGTGTTCCGTTCTGAACAAGTATTGTTGCGATTGGACCTCTGCCCTTATCAAGACGTGCTTCGATAACAGTACCCTTAGCAAGTCTGTTAGGATTTGCCTTAAGCTCTGCAACTTCAGCAACAAGAAGTATATTTTCAAGCAAGTTGTCAAAGCCCATGCCTGTTTTTGCAGAAACAGGAACACAGATAACATCGCCGCCCCATTCTTCAATAACAAGACCATGTTCAGTTAGCTGCTGCTTGATATTTTCAGGGTTTGCAGTTTCCTTATCCATTTTGTTGATAGCAACGATAATCTGAACACCTGCTGCTTTAGCATGGTTAATAGCTTCAACTGTCTGCGGCATGATACCATCATCAGCGGCAACAACAAGGATAGCAATATCTGTTACGGATGCACCACGAGCACGCATTGATGTGAACGCTTCATGACCTGGGGTATCAAGGAATGTGATTTCCTTGCCGTCAACATTAACTCTGTATGCACCGATATGCTGTGTGATACCGCCTGCTTCAGTTGATGTAACACTTGCATCTCTAATACGGTCAAGGATAGAAGTCTTACCATGGTCAACGTGTCCCATTACAACTACAACAGGTGCACGTTCAACACCCTCACCTGCATCATCATCGGAGTCGTCGATAAGACGTTCTTCGATAGTCATGATTACTTCCTTTTCAACCTTAGCGCCAAGTTCCTCGGCAACCAATGCTGCTGTATCATAATCGATAACCTGATTTATTGTGCACATTTCGCCAAGCCCCATAAGCTTTTTGATAACGTCGGTTGCAGTTACCTTTAGACGTGCTGCAAGCTCAGAGACCATGATTTCATCAGGGATAAGAACCTTAAGCTGCTGCTTTCTTGCACGCTCAAGCTCTAAACGGCGTAACTTTTCAGATTCAGTTTCAAACTTATTTGAAAACTGCTGATTTTTTCTTTTCTGTGACTTCTGATTAATCTTCTGCTTTTTGGAGAAGTTATCATGCTTCTTGGAATTACCGCCGCCAACTGGTGCGATATTCTCATATTTTTCGTTGTATTTGTCGATTTCAACATAAGAGCCTCTTGTATCGACATTATGGATTTTTGGATTAACAACAGCTTGTGTATCTGCAAGGTTAGCGTTAAGCTTAGTCTTGTTTGTTTGCTGTGGCTGCTGTACAGGCTTTGGAACAGGCTTTTTATTATCAGCATTTTTGTTAAGAACGTTTTGTGTATTAAATCTGTCACCCTTATTCTGCTGCTGATTATTGTTATTCACAGGCTTTACATTCTGCTGTGGTGTTTGTGCAGGCTTAGCATTGTTATTTGGTTTAACATCCTGTTTTACAGCAGGTTTGTTTTGTGTCACAGGTTTTTCCTCTTTCTTTTCAACCGGTTTAGCTTCAGGCTTTGTTTCTTTCTTAACCGCTGGTTTAGTTTCAGTCTTAGACTCTGCTTTAGCAGCCTTTGGAGCTGGTGCTGCTTTTTCTTCTGCTTTAGGCTTTTCGGTTACAGGCTTAGTTTTATCAGCAAAATATGCATCGAAATTTTCGACCTGATTGTTTTGTGTGTAATGTTCAAGCACAACGTTTACTTCATCGGAAGTAAGGCTTGCGCCTGCTTTTTTAACTGCATCGAACTTATCCTTAACTAAATCGATAAGCTCCTGATTTGGTACATTTAAGTCCTTTGCAACTTCAGTTAGCTTCTGTTTTGTCTGCTTTTTATTAATACTCATAAATAAATAAATACCTCCATAAATGTTTTATTACGTGTCGGATACATTAATAAGCTCTGTAAGCTTTTTTGCAAAGCCCTCATCACAAATACCAATTATTCCAACCTTTTTGCCAAGTCCAACATAATATTCTTCAATAGTGATATCGGATTTTACGGCGTTGACATTTGATTTTTCAGCAAAAAAACGAATTTCTTTTTCGGTTTTTGTCGATATATCAGATGCAGTTATAATTAAATATGCCTTTTTACCAAGCAGTGCTTCCTTTGTGGCATCAAAGCCAAGCGTTAGTTTTCCTGCTTTGCGGCATATAGTGAGAAGATTGATTACATTATTCATTATCAGTTAACTCACTTTCCATGCTGTTATAAACATCCTCGGAAATCTGACAGGAGAATGCTTTCTCGAAACGTCTTGTTTTTCTAGCTTTGTTAAAGCATTCAGTAGACTTGCATATATATGCTCCTCTTCCTGATTTTTTACCAGTCAAGTCAAGTGAAACCTCACCCTCTGGTGATTTGACAACCCTTATCAGTGAACGTTTTGTCATCATTTCTCCGCAGCCAAGACACATACGCATCGGTACTTTTTTAACTGCCATACCTATGACCATCCTTTCAAGAGTTTTAGGTGTGCTTACACAACTGGATTTTCTGGCTTAATATCTATTTTAAAGCCTGTAAGTCTTGCAGCAAGCTTTGCATTCTGTCCCTTGTTGCCGATAGCAAGTGAAATCTGGTTGTTTGGAACGATTGCAGTACAAATGCGTTCCTCACCCTCCTCAATTGTAACACTCTTTACCTCAGCTGGTGCTAATGCATGTGCAATAAATACGGCAGGGTCTTCATCCCATACAATGATGTCGATTTTTTCTCCGTTAAGTTCATTAACGATTTTTTCAATACGACTGTGTTTTGAACCGATACAAGCGCCAACTGCGTCAACATTAGGGTCTTTTGACCATACGGCGATTTTTGTACGAGAACCAGCCTCACGAGAAATTGATTTAACTTCAACAGTACCATCAAAAATTTCAGGAATTTCAAGCTCGAACAAACGCTTAACCAAGTCCTTATGTGTACGTGAAATTTTTATAGCAGGCTTTTTGTCAGGGTTAATTATACCAACAACATAAACCTTGATGATGTCACCCTCTGTTAAAACTTCGCCTGGGATTTGCTCATTTTTGAATAAGTATACTTCGTTCTTTTCAATTGTCAGCGAGCAGTTGCCTGTTGCAGGCTCAACCTTTAGAACAGTTGCGGAAATAGCTTCATGCTCCTTGTCCTTATACTGATTAATCAGCTTTTCACGTTCAAATTCCTTGATATCATGACGGATAGACTGCTTTGCATACTGTGCAGCAACACGTCCGAACTGTGCTGTTGAAAGTTTGAATGGTACTAAGTCGCCAAGCTTTGCGTTCTTTGATACAGCTGCGTGTGCTTCTGCAATGTTAATCTCATTCATATCAATAGGCTCATCGTCAACAACTGTACGCATTACGCATACATCAAATTTTTTCTTTGCAGGGTCAATGTCAACCATAAATTCATCACAGTCAGGATATTCTTTTCTAACTGCTTTCATTATGCCCTGACTGATTTTATCAACGAGTGATTCGAGCGGAATACCGTTTTCATTTGCTAAAATTTCAAGAGCGTCAAAAAGTGCCTTACTCATTTTTATAAATTCCTCCTAAATTAAAGGCTAATGCCTTATGTTTCATGTTTTGTATATAAATTAGTATTCAAAAATATTTTATACGGGCGCTCATAACACTGCGGTGCATCGCCCCAACCTTATTGATTTAAATATTATTAATCCTCGTCATCAAACAAGTCCTCATCATCATAAAGCTTGATGAAAGCTGTATCAGCAGGGTTTATGTCAAGCATACCACCCTCTGTTTCAACAGAAATGGAGTTCTTGTTATTATATGCACGAATAAGTGCAATGAATTCTTTAACGCCGTCTGTTTCACGAATATATCTGATACGTACAGGACAGTCGATATACATATTAAAATGTTCCTCAGTTTTAAGCTCCCTCGCAAGACCTGGAGATCCAACTTCAAGCATATAATTCTGTTCAATCGGGTCCGCTTCATCAAGTGCTTTGTTAAGCGGTCTTGTCATATTCTCGCAGTCATCCATATCAAGAAAACCCTCATCCTTGTCAATAAACACACGTAAAAACCAAAGTGCACCCTCTTTAACAAATTCAATGTCCCAAATAATAAGCCCTAATTCGTCTGCGATTGGCTTTGCAATTTCATAAACCTTTGCGACGGTGTTACCGCCTTTTTTTCCTGCCATGTAAACACTCCTTTAAAAATTAGTTCATACAAACATAAAAGACCGGAGATGTTCTCCAGCCTTTCATTTAGTAAATATTCATTGTTATTATTATATCACATTCACCAATAAATTGCAAGCGTTTTTTTATTTTTTAACAACAAATAGGTAATTTTGTACATATTCCATGTGCTTATACAAACTGATTTAAGCTTTCATCATAATTATAGCCTATTCCTGTTAGCTTTTCTTTAATATCATTTATATTCACATCAAGATTTTCGCAGAATATTTCAAGGCTACTATAATCATCACGAAGCTTTGTATTTATATAGCTTAGCAAAATAACAGGGTTTTCAGGTATCGCCATTTGTATCGTCCTTTCGTTATGTATTGGATTTATGCAATATAATGTATCTTCTAAATCTTTGACATTGGTTTTTATAGTAGCTCTTACGGTAAATCAGTTATTTATTTAGATATTCAAGATTTTTCTTAACAAGCTCACATCTTTGTTTAACGCAGTCAACAGAACGAAGTGGGTCGGATGGGGTATTGAATGTATAATCAATAAGTCTGTCAATTGTTGTGTATGCAACATGAAGTCTTGTGTCGGAGGATGCATAATAAATGTAAACATCGCCGTTTTCACGTGCAATTGCACCGTTTGTGAATGCAACGTTTGATACATCACCAACACGCTCTGCGCCATGTGGTGCAATAAGATATCCCGATGGAGATGCAATTAGCTTTGTCGGGTCATTGAGGTCTGTTGCAAACACATATATAACATAGCGAAGTCCTGCTGCTGTATTACGCACACCATGAGCAATGTGTATCCAGCCACGGTCAGTCTTAATCGGAACTGCACCTGCTCCGTTCTTAACCTCTGTTATAGTATGGTAAATTCTTGGTGATATAACCGTTTCATCAGTGAATATAACTGGATTCGTTATATCCTCTGCAAGTCCTATGCAAACGCCGCCGCCTGAACCAGTCTGAATAAAATCATCCTGTGGGCGAGTATAAAATGCATACTTATCGTCAACAAATTCAGGGTGGAGAACAACATTTCTTTGCTGAGGTGATTTTGATTTTAGGTTAGGCAGGCGCTCCCATGTAATTAAGTCCTTTGTGCGAACAATTCCTGCTTGTGCAACTGCTGCGGAAAGGTCATTTGAAGTCGTATCCTTGCTTTCGGAACAGAATACACCATATATATATCCATCCTCATGCTTTGTTAGTCGCATATCATAGACATTGGTTTCCTCTGGGTTTGTGTCAGGCAACAAAACAGGGAAGTCCCAGAAACGAAAATTATCCACAGGGCTGTCTGACTCTGCAACAGCAAAAAATGACTTCCTGTCATTTCCCTCAACTCTTGCAACAAGATAAAATTTGCCATTAAGCTCAATTGCTCCTGAATTAAGCACAGCATTAATTCCAAGACGCTCCATAAAGTATGGGTTTGTTTCAGGATTAAGGTCATATTTCCACAAAATCGGTGCGTGTGCTGCTGTTAAAACAGGGTTTTCATATGTGTCATAAATACCGTTATAACACTCTGAAACCTTGTTTTTACGGTTTATTAATTCCTCATACTTTGCATTGACACGCTCATAGTTTACTTTAAAGCTTTCGTTTACTGACATAAATTTATCTCTCCTTAAAATATATTAATAAATTGATTAATATTAACTAAAATTAATACATATACAATTATACAACATTTTTTCTAGCATTACAAGATAAAATTAGATAAATTCATTGACTTTTGAAAAAATTTGTATTATTATATAAGTATGTGTATTTGACAGTTTTTGAGAGCTGTGAAAAGTAAAGTTTTATTTATGATTTATTAAGTGAGGTTTATTGATATGAGATTTAAGAGATTTATTAATGTATTTATGGTTTTAGTAATGTCACTGTCATTGATTTCATTGACTGCTTGTAAAAAAGATGAAGATGCTGCCGCTGAGCTTGCTGAATATACTGGGATTCTTACAAAAATTCGTCTTGGTATGCCAATGACAAAAATTATCGGAATGCAGAACAATGGAACGCAGCTTAATTATGAGAATGATACTACGCTTTGGTGTGTTGAAAAAGATACTGATATTATGGAAATAAAAACTCTGCTGCCTGAAGAAGCAATGTTTTATTATGTTGATGATTCTTTTGTAACATACTATTTCCAAACAAAAAAGGGTGAAACAGATTTATTCTTAAATGGTTATGCTGAAGAAGTTTACTGTTTGCTTGACCGTAAAATTGGTGAAGAATATTTCTTGAATAAAGCTAAAGCACTTAGAGATTTCCATAAAGCAGAAGGTGTTGGAAGCATGACTGGCACAGAGGGTATTGACCTTGAGCTTGTGACTGAAATGAAGTATGACTGTCCAAGCTATACTGTGACATTTAAAATGGTGGAAACATTTGATACTATTGAGGATGTTGAGGGTTATTATGTAACTTATTACTCCATTGAAGTTATGGAAAAAACTAATAAGGTTTCAACAAGCGTTGCAGGCGTTACAACAGCTAAGGAAGAATAAATATTTTTATATAGTAGGGGTCGGCGTCCCCGACGACCCGTGAAAAACGAACAGATTAACGGGACGTCGAGGACGCCGTCCCCTACAAAAATAAAAATATAAAATATATCTAAGAACTCGTCTTCACAAGTCTATATACACATCTTTTTGGCAAATTTTTTCACAGACTTAGTTAAAAATTCTTGTCTGTAAAAAAATTATGCTCGAAAATACGCACACAATCCTTATGAATACAAGTTCTAAAATAATTATTCATTTAAAATTAGAAAGGTCGTATATTACTATGATTAATGTTCCACAGATTAAACTTGGTATTGTCGCTGTATCAAGAGATTGTTTCCCTATGGAATTGTCTGCATCCAGACGTGCTAATGTTGTTAAGGCTGCCGCTGATAAGGGGTTAGAAATTTATGAATGTCCTGTAACTGTTGAGAGTGAAATTCATATGATGAAAGCCTTGGAAGATATTAAGGCTAATGGTGTTAACGCTTTGGTCGTTTACCTTGGCAACTTTGGCCCTGAAACTGCTGAAGTCTTGCTTGCTAAGAATTTTGGTGCTCCTGTAATGTTTGTTGCTGCTGCTGAAGAAAGCAAAGACACACTTATGAATGGACGTGGTGATGCTTATTGTGGTATGCTTAATGCAAGCTACAATCTTGGACTAAGAAACGTTAAGGCTTACATACCTGAATATCCTGTTGGCACTTGCTTTGAAGTTGCTGATATGATTGCTGAATTCGTTCCTGTTGCAAGAACTATTCTAGGTCTTGCCTCACTAAAGATTATATCATTTGGTCCTCGTCCACAGGATTTCCTTGCTTGTAATGCTCCTATTAAGCAGCTATATAATATCGGCGTAGAAATTGAAGAAAACTCCGAATTGGATTTATATGCAGAATATCATGCTCATGCTAATGACCCTCGTATTGCTGAAGTTATCGCTGATATGGAGAGTGAGCTTGGTGACGGCAACAAGATGGCTGGTATTTTGCCACGTCTTGCACAGTATGAAATTACACTTCTTGACTGGGCAGAGGCTCATAAGGGCAGCCGTGAATATGTTGTATTCGCTAATAAATGCTGGCCATCATTCCAGACACAGTTTGGTTTCGTTCCATGCTATGTAAATTCACGTCTTACTGCAATGGGCATTCCTGTTGCTTGTGAGGTTGATATTTATGGTGCTTTAAGTGAATATATTGGTCAGTGTGCATCAGGTGATATCTGTACACTTCTTGACATCAACAACAGTGTTCCTGCTGATATTTATAACGAAGATATCAAGGGTAAGTTTGATTATAATCTTACTGATACTTTCATGGGCTTCCACTGCGGAAATACTGCTGCGTCTAAGCTTAAGACACATACTATGAAGTATCAGCTTATTATGCACAGAGGTTTAGAGCCTGATAAGGAACCTGATATCACAAGAGGTACTCTTGAGGGTGATATTGCTGCATCTGATATTACATTCTTCCGTTTGCAGAGTACTGCTGATGCTAAGCTTACAGCATACATTGCAGAGGGTGAAGTATTGCCAGTTGCAACACGTTCATTCGGTGGTATCGGCATTTTTGCTATCAAGGAAATGGGACGTTTCTATCGTCATGTTTTAATCGAGGGAAGATATCCTCATCATGGTGCTGTTGCGTTTAATCACTCCGGCAAGGCTTTGCATAGCGTTTTCCGTTATTTAGGTGTGGAGGAGATTTCTTATAATCAGCCTAAGAGCGTGCCTTATAAAACAGAAAATCCATTTGCGTAAATAAAATTGTAGGGGACGGCGTCCTCGACGTCCCGTGAACAATCAGTA
>JAVBOH010000012.1:0-56873 GCA_031550725.1 Oscillospiraceae bacterium | reverse complement strand
ACGATGTCCACCGACTCCTACACCTAAAAATGGCATGACGAAGTAACGGTGGGAGCATCGAACTTCAAGAGCAGTTAATACTGCTGTCAAAATCCTTATGCATCCCGCCGCCTCTAATGGCCATCTCAAGGCTTGAGATTGTTTTTTGTTCTCCCTCTAAGGGAGATAGGCAGGCTGATTAGCTAAATCTTTCGCTGCCTATCATTTTGTAGTTTTACTTTTTACCTAGTTTTGTTTGTGCTAACGCACTGCCTGCTACAGATTTAGAAGTCTTGCTGTAACGGTTGTCCCTCAAAACTTTACTTGCTTTGGTAGCAACTAATTTTGAAGTCTGCTTACTGTTCTTTGCCATGATGTTCACCTCCTTATTTTCTGAGCATCTTCTCACTTCTCAACTTGTCAACCGCTCTAGTGGGTTGACTGTTATTTACTTGTGTCCATTTCTCTGCTCTGGGCATCACTGATCAGGCGATGAACATTGAAAAGTGGTGTAAAAAACAACCTCTACCTTGTCTAAGAGTGAGTTGTTCTTCACTGTCTTTAAGTATAGCTATTTCTGAATAGTAAGTAAATTTCTAACATTGTCACTTACTTATTTGCTGTATTACTCTCCATATAGCTTGAAAAATTAAAAAATAAGTGTTATAATTGCATTATCACTTATGCAATCGCTTACTTTTAAACAAAAAAAAGTCCCCTCAATGAGGGGTATGTAAATATAGGAGTAGATTTTCATGACAGACTTAGATAATTTTTTCAATCTTAGCAACGATTATTTTTTATTAAGCTGTAAAAAATGTACATTCAGAATAGAAGAAGTATTAAAGACAGATGGGCAGGTACATAACATACTTACTGTTTATCCTGTAAATAACGAAATAATAAATTATGCCTTTAGCGGAAGCCAAGGTTTATGTTTAACAACTCCACACGGCTCACTTCAAAATAAGAATATTCTCGGAACACTGATATCTCTTCCCGGAAACAATGTAAAAAAGGTACTTCGCTTTTTTGAAGAACATGGTTATCTGCTTCCTATTCTTGCTGAAGGAACTGAAGTTGATATTGGTGCTCTTGTCGAAATACTTAATAGAATAAAAGCCACAGTTCTTCTTATGACTGCACTTGAAAAGGCTTCTCTTGACTACGACCAAATTCTCCATTTAAGTCTGTATTTACTTATGGGTAAGCAGGTCACGCTAAATGGTACCACACAAATATCGTATACAACTTACAGGCATCCGTTGTATGACAGTATTCGAAATCAAGCAACTATTGATTCATTGCAACAATCTTCGGAATCCGATTCAATTACTATAAAAGACATGATTTACACTCCGTCATATGAATTGAAAACTGATGAATACGATGATATCTCAAACGGAGAGACTTTTGCATATGATTATCCTGGAATTAACGATACTCTGTATCGCCAGCTTACTATTGCTTACAAGAGCAATAATATCCAATCCAAGAATCTCCGGCTGATTATTGAATTCCTATTTCACTATATGCATTCTGTTGGCGTTGTAAAAACAGTAACCTTCGATGGTGGCATTGAATACTATGGAAACCCAGACTACAGCAAATTTGATGGACAGTTGAAATCAGCGGTTGTTTTTATTGCTCGTCTTATTTTGAGCGGGGAAATAAATCATAATACCAGAAGCATAAAACCATTCTACAGTCCAAATTCATTGGAACCATCATGGAAATCACCCTCGCTACTTACTGCATTGTATTTTTCTATTTTCTATATGAAACCAGGCTCTGAAATTTACAGAAAATGTGCCAACCCATCCTGTAATAAATACTTTTTAGTAAAGACATCTAATGGTCGCAAGAAGTATTGTTGTAAAAATTGTAGAGATGCGAATAACCAGCGTTCCCACCGAATCAAAGTAAAAAAGGGCAAATAAAAAAATCCGCAAACAGCAACTATCACTGTTTGCGGATTTTTTATTCAGCCTTTTCTTCTAATAGCGTTTCTGCATTTTCCTGCAGTGCTTCCTCAATGAGCTTCGCCATTTTCATAATCTTACTTTTGTGTGAACCATAATAGTTATTCATCAAGAATCGAATGTCAACAACAATTCCTTGTACTCGCTCGTAATTATGACGACCATATTTCCAGTCACTATCAGCCTCACCAATGTGTGCAAAATACTCGTCTATGCCAAATGGATTATCTTTCTTATTATATGACATCAAAAAAGCATTAAACACAGGGACATCATCACCATATTTTTTCTTATATTTTTTATTGTTGTATATGTACTCTCCATATGTAATCTGCTTATTGATTGATGTTGATTCAGGCAAGTGAGACGGTATTCCCGTAACACCATGCCTGTAATACTTTGCATCAAGTACATATATTTTACCGTTACAAAGCATAATCGTATCTGGCTCTAACGCATAATTACGATGAGTATCTCCATATTTCAAATGCCATGTTGTGCGAGGGAAGTATTCCTCTTTTTCTTTTATTCCAAATACAGCATCTATGAGTTTTTCCCATACATACTCGAATCTATCTGTTCCAAAATAGAACTGCTTATCATCACTCTGTTCGTCCAAATACTCTAACATAGAAATCATGGCCTCAAACAGAAGAATATCTTTTTCTAAATGGGTTATTGCCAACTTTTTCTTCAGTACACTAAGAAAAAGTGGAATATTCCTTTCAATATGTGGGTCTGGCGGAATATCCGGCATAAAAAGCCATCCCATCTGTAAAAAACTTTCATGGACACAATATTTATGAATCATTGTTATTAATTTTTTCTCATTTGGAGTCGACCCTTTAACTGTATATTTATCAAAAAACGGAGTACCATCCTCTTGAAAAAAGCTGACATTTCTGCGAAGTGATGCTGCAAAATCGATTTTGCCTCTATCACTGGTCTTTCGAACTGCATCTTTTTCTGTATAATACGAACGCTGTTCTAAATAGTATCGGATGATATTCATATAGGCATTGATTGGAAAATTCACGGATTGAGGTGCTTCGAACTTTTGCATTGCCAACACCTTATCTTTTGAATCTGTAAATTCGGCCAATACAGAAATCAATTTTAGAATGTCATCTCTAATATCCTCTTCGTTATCTGGTAGACGATACCCCATTGGGAAATAGACCATTGCTTGATTTGCATCAGCCTTAATTCCGACAAATCTATCACCATCACCATTTTTGTTCACATGGCATTTAACTTTTAAGTTTAAGCCTAAATCCAATGTTGCTCACCTCTCTTTACGATTCCTGTGAGTCTTCGTTATCATCATCGGAAACCTCACTAGACTCTGTTGTAATCCCTTCCAGAATCATTTTTCGTAGGTTCTCATTAAATACACGAAAACGCTCATTTTTTGTTTTGATAGGATCCATAAAGCCAGCAACTACTTTCTCAAGGCTACCAAACGGTCTTGTGTTAAATGTGTCTTGGTGGGAAAACTTAAAAGCATCATCCCATAAATATTTTAGGACCTTTTCTGCAAATCTGTTATTATTATGTTCAATTTGGATTCTCTCTTTTTCACCCATACTATCTGTGACAGGCTTCATTTCTAAATCAGATGCCGAGATAAAATACGCCCCAAGTCGTTTATCCTCGGAAGATGTAATGTTATTCCTGCGTAGAATTTCATCATTGATCACCTCGCAGAACTGTTTCCAAGTTACATCTGTATCCAGAATCAGCTTATCTGCGAATCTATGGTTTTTAAATGAATTTGGAATCATTCGCATAATCCATCTTCTCTGAAAAGCAGTATCTAATGTGAAGACATTCTGGTCAGAAGTATTCATCGTACCCAAAATAGTCATATTGGCAGGAATTCTAACTTTATGTTCCTCATCACTGTAAACAATACGAGCAATATTGGGATTTGTTATTCCATATTCACTTGTGCACTTCTTGAACAGAAGCTTTTCTGAGTTATCAAATTCGTCTTCATCTTTTCTGTCAAGCAACTGAAAGATTTCTCCAAATATAGCAGGAGCATTTCCGCGGTTTATTTCTTCTATAATCAAGTAATATGACTTATCTGGGTTAGAATATGCACGCTTCAATAGCTTGGTAAATGGACCAGGCATAAATTCATATCTAACCTTATCATCATCTTTTACGACAGGTAAAATCTGTCCGACAAAATCAGAGTACATATAATCAAGATGAAAAACCAATCTTTCCATACAACTTTCATCAGCACAATATTCATGCTCAATTGTCCAGCTTTTTCCGGCACCGGGAACACCATATAAAAGCACATTGCATCCAGTAGTCACTCTGTTGCTTTCTTCAATTGTTGGAACATACTCCCCAAACGGATTGATTGCATCATTAATAAACTGTAGCTTATATGCATCCATATTTATTACATCTCTGCGTTCGCCACTAAAAATACCTTCTAAGCCGATATTGTGTGGCCAATTCTCCGACATCTCCGCCGCATTTACAAATCCAGCGTAATATCGTCTATAGGTAGTTCTAATGATAAGTATAACAAGATTATCAATGATTCCTGAAAAATCACCATCTGAAGTGTATTCGCCATCAGCACCTTTAGTTGGTTCAGGAAATCCATTATCCAAACTCCATGCAGGATGCTTATATTTCATATTTTGACGGCTTATACGATAGTTGTTTCGTCCTTTTCGTGGTGCGAATTCAATAAATGAGCATTGGTTCTTGGAATCCCCCAAAACATAGGCATTAAACGTATAAACAGACCTTGCTTCATCTGGCAATGGACTGTTTGTAACTTCTGCGCAGGAGAGAAAATCAACAATCTTTTCATTTGAAATCCCTGCTGCTTCCAAGTATGTCTGCCCGCCGCCACCTTCAGGCTTATCAATATCATAAAGTTTTTTGAAATCTGACGGATTGATTTTTCTGTAAAATATCTTATCAATGTACTCCATTCACTTATACCTGCCTTTCTATAGAAATCAAATATTCTTTCAGTTTCTTTGGTAACTTGCTATCATTGCTTCTAAAGCGGTTGTAATTTATCTCTTGCACCTCAACAGTTCCAAACTTGCTAAAGCATTCTTCCAATTGCTCCAAGGAGAACAACCCATCCTCACTATAACTAATTAAATATTTAGAGCAATGCATATCGCCTAAAATCTTCTCAAACGATTGTAGTCCCCGTGTTTTTGTACATAATTTAGAGTGTTGTTCCCACCAATCGCGCAAACCACTTTTTCCAACAGCATCAGGAAAATCTCCTCGTGCTATAGTTTCTAAAATGTGATAATTTGCAGCATATTGCCTCTTCATGTATGGAGGATCAATATAACACAAATCTGCTGTGATTGCTGCAGCCAAGTTCTCTGCAAATCCCAATTTAACCATATGGCCTGTTTGATTCTCTGAATAGAAATCCACAGGTTTCAAGTCAATCTGTGTAGTGGCATTTTTTTTAAAATCAGCCAAAAAATATCCATAAGTTCCAGATATATTTGCGACCTCGTTAACTGCCATAATCAGAGTATGCTTTAAGAGCGATTCTTCTGTTTTGCTTACATTATCATTATCAATCCACTCATTTATTTTTACCCTAATTGCATCAATTTTCTTTGCGTTTTCTGTAGTGAAATATTTCCGTGGTTCGCAGCCATTTTGTGGTGTTCCTCCCGGAGAAAATTCTTTGAAGAAGAATCCTTCGTTAGGTTCAATACCATTTAAATAAGTCAGAACCGCCACATATGCATCTGTCTCATTTTGGCTTATTACCCCTTGACACACAAGACCTGAAAAAGATGGTGCTGAATCTAAGCACAAATTAACCATCAAATGATGGTAGGAATATGTCATTACATCAGATGCAATAACTGAGTATCCCGCTTTTCTCAATTCTAATGCCACTATACCAGTGCCTGCCATAATATCAGCCACCGTTCCTGTCTTACCAATAAGCTGTTCCACTCTATCAAGGATGTGCGGAGTTAGCTTTGATTTGTTTCCTATATACCTATACATTTTCTTCCACCTCAACTTTCATATTGTTAATTGCACTCAAGTCAGGCAGACGGTTCATCTCACCATAAACCATATTACATTCGGTCTCTGACAGACCATATTTTTTCATGACCAGTTTCTCCAGTTGGATGTCTTTAATGTAATCATATTTATGAGCTAATTCCGATGCGACTTCGATGATTTTTTTATCCAACTCACTATTTTCAAATTTCCTTATAGGCAATGAATAGATAATCTGCTTCGTGAAGTAAGGGTGTGACTTCCATTCATTCTCGCCATATGCTTTCAAGTAAAAATAGTAAACAACACGTGAGTTCAGCAACGCAAGATAATACTCCAACGGTGCTTGATGCCGACCGTGTTTGAATTTCAAAATATATACAGTCTGACTTGTCATACTTCCAGTATAATCAATCGATGCATATATTCCAAGACCCGTCTTTCTCACTAACAGTTTAGGCGGATTATACATCGCACGATTTTTATAATTAATTCCGGAAATATTTGGTTTAATATAATATTCACCTGTAATTCCGTATCTGCGAACATTCTCACCAACATATATTTGAACCGTCAGCGGTGTTTGGTTTTTGGAAACAACATTTTGAACACTATTTTCCGTAACAGAAATTTCACTTCCGCAATTTGTACATTCTTTTTTGCCTTCAACCATTTGAGATTTCTTATACCCTTGAGCATATCCACAATAAGGACAAAATACAACTTTCCCCGTTTTCGATATCTCAACACCACGTCCAAAAATAAACGTATCCTCCCAGCTTATAGAATGCTCCTTTATTTTTGACAGCAGGGTTTCTTCATCCGAACGAGTATCAACATCAAAGTTACAGGCTACGTTTTCAGCAAAACGTCCTTGCAACACATCATGTACACCTTTGTTGTAAAAATTGAGAAGGTCTAAATCTGATGTCAAAAACTTTTTTCTTTCTTCCGTAGTAAGCCTAAAGCAATGGGTAATAGAATCATTCATCGGTTTTGCTTTTCTGCAAACCATAACCGTGGTGGCTCTATTCACTTCTTCAAATATTTTTTCTCCCAGTCTGGCTATGACTTTGATTTGTGTTTTCTCAGTCAGGAACCTTCTAAGTTTCTCATTCTGTGCGTCAAACAGGGAATCAGGAATGATGAATGAAAAATATCCGCCATCATCCAGTAAATTATATGCCAGCTCCACGAAAAGCACAAAGCTATCATATTGTCCAGTAGTCAATGAAAAACCTGCTTTTTGCAGTTCTTCACGAGCATATATTTTTTCGGAACTCCACGGTGGATTTGCAATTATCGCAGATATTTTGTGCATTTTACTTTTCCAGTATTCGACTGTTTGCTTTTTTACATTTCGAGGAAGAATGGAATCATTATATTGGATTATAAAATCCGTATCTACGTCCATTATTGCTTCCTGATCAACGTCTATGCCAAAATATTTCACATCGCCATTAAAATATTTTTTGGCAGCACACAACAGCGCACATTCGCCACACGCTGGATCCAACACTGATTTTATTTCTGTATTAGTTTCTTCTGCTTCTCTATATAAAAGTTCTGCTGCGAACTCAGCCAATCTATTAGGTGTGTAGACAACACCATATTTTTTAGCAACCATATTCGCTACCTCCTTAGTCATGATTAAAACACTTAGAATTCATTGATATCAATTCCATTTTTAAGCAATCTCTCGTAGCGTTCATTCGATAAGATGACTGCTATTGGTTTTCCATTTTTATTTATATAAGCCGTTGTGTCATCTTCTACTAATTTTCTTATCAGTTTAGAAGACTGGCCTCGATTAAACTCGCCGATATTTAAATGTTCCATCGGTTTTTTTGGTTTCACTTTTACATCTGCCAATATCAGCACCTCCTTAAAAAGTTAACAGTTTCTCTTTTTATATTATAGCATAAACAGATTGTAATTGAAATAGATATTAAAATAATAATTATCATAATAATTGTAATTACTATTTTAATTAAAAACACATTTAAACAGCCACGCACGTGCGTAAATTTAAATGCGTTATATTAAATATTTTCGAACTTTGTAATATCTACTGATTCCGATTATTTGTTGTGATGTCTATCTCATTCACCCCCCTGTGTCTCCAATTGCTGTCAACAACTCTCTACACTCACACTATTTCAGCAATCCTATGCACTCACTAAGGGGTATCTCGAATAATCGGTCAATAGCCAAAAGCACTCAATTTGAGTGCTTTTGGCTATTGCTTCGAGTAGGTTAAAAATAAATAAAGGGCATCCCGAGAATTTAGAAATTCTCAAAGATGCCCATTTTATCGGCTTTTTCGGCATTTTTTCTACTTGATTTTGGTCATTAAACAGACACACTCAACATGACCCGTCCTAGGAAACAAATCAAACGCACGAACAACCCTAACCTCATATCCATTTTCGCAAAGATACCTAGCATCTCTAGCAGCAGTAGCAGGATTACAAGAAATCATAACAACCCTAGATGGTGACATTTTAACGATACTGTCAAGCGTGAGATTGTCACAACCTTTTCTTGGCGGGTCAATCACAACCACATCAGTACAGGTGTGTTTTTGTGCTAGTTCGGATGCAATTTTACCCGCATCACCACAAATAAATTCAGCATTTGCGATATTATTTGCAAGTGCATTTTTCTTAGCATTTTCTACTGCCTCAGGTATAATTTCGCCGCCGATAATCTTCGATATCCTATCAGCAAAGGAAAGTCCAATAGTTCCTGCACCACAGTATAAATCAATAAGGGTTTCATTACCTTTTAGGTCTGCACACTCTTTTGCATATGAATAAAGACGCTCCGCCTGAATGGTATTAACCTGATAAAATGACATCGGCGACAGTTCGATTTTATTTCCACAAAGGGTGTCAGTTATAAAATCACCACCGAACAGGGTTATATTTTTATCTCCGAGAATAACATTTGTATTCTTAGGATTGATGTTCATTATAACACTTTTTATGTCAGAAAACTGTGCCATAAGCTTGTCTGCTAAATCTAATAACTGCATTTGAGCAGACTTTGCCTTAACAACAAAGCACACCATAATTTCGCCCGAATGATGTCCTTTACGCAAATAAATATGACGCAAAATACCACTGCCGTTTTCCTCGTTATATGCAGAAATTTTATTGTCATTTGCATACTTAATACAGTAATCTGCAATATCCGCAAAAACTTTCGGCTGTAATGCACACTGCGTATATGGCACAACCCTATGACTGCGTTTTGAGTAAAAACCACATACAATTTTACCATCAATCTGTGCAACAGGATATTGTGCTTTATTGCGGTAATTATCAGTATTTTCAGCACCGCATATATCATCATAAGTGATGTCAGTAAATCCACCTAACCGTTCAAAAGCATCCTTAACAAGCTTGTCCTTTATACGCAATTCAGCATCATATGTGATATGACGGAATGTACACCCACCGCACTTTGCTGATACCTCGCATGAACTTTTTTCACGATCACAAGATGGCGTGATGATTTCATCAATAATACCAAAGCAATAGGTCTTATTAAACTTGACAATCCTGCATTTTATTTCATCACCAACAGCGGTAAGCGGCACAAATACCGCTATACCGTCATCAGTTTTTCCCACACCGTTTCCCTCGGACGTCATGCCTGTTATTGTAAGATTTATTATATCATTCTTTTTCAAGTTCATTTTTATATCCTCATATTAAGTTATGTTGCAAGATAATGTAGGGGCGACCCTATGTGGTCGCCCGTCAAATATATTTTAAATCCACGCAACATTGCCTGTTATGTATTACAATTTTTCTCCGCATTTCTTGCAGTAAACAGAAGCAGGGTCATTCTTTGTTTCGCAGAATGCACATACCTTTTCTTTTTTGAAATTAGCAGCTGCATCAGCATAATCAAGCTGTTCCTTGAGTGCTTTTATTTCAGCAATAACAGGTTTCATACCAATCGTTTTGTCATTATCACATTCATACATCTCATAACAAATCTTGCCTAGTTCTTCATACTTATCACGAATTTTAGCACGAATTTGTGCTTTATCAATCTGTGCTTTAGAGTAATCAACAGCCTCATTTGCTTTACTTGCAACCTTGTCAAAAACATTTTTTGCATCCGATACTAAGTTATCAAAATTATAAGCCATAATAAAATCCTCCGTATAAAATTATATATTCTTGTAAAACTCTGTAACTGCATTTTTCTTTTCCATCATTTTATCAAATCTTGATATGTACTCATATGGAAATTTGTAATTAAAGGTACGTTCTATCTTGCTTGTGACAGGGCTGACAAGTTTTGTCGAGCCTGCCGCACCGCACGCAAGTATAGTCTGAGCCTCCTCCATAATATAAATATTATAAAGACTCTCGTAACCCTTTTTAGCATATCCGACATTTTCAAGGCTATCAAGCGTATTCTTTTGACGGTAGAGATAGTAGGGGAGATATCCCGACTGCCAAAGTTTTTCATGTCCGCAGGAAACCATTTCAGCAATGCTTTCATCTAGCTTTAAGTCTGTTTCCGAAAACAAATCGGACGAACGCTTTACCGTCAGAGTATGTATCGTTATACTTTCAGGATCAAGCTCACAAAGCGTATCAATGGTATATTTATATCCTTCCAATGTATCGGTGGGAAGACCTGCAATTGTATCCATATTGATATTATCAAAGCCAATACCTCTTGCAAGCTTAAATTTATCCATAACATCCTGTGCCGAATGACGCCTGCCTATTTTTTGCAGAACACTGTCATTCATAGTCTGAGGATTAATAGAAATTCTTGTCGCACCGTTATTTATAATGCTTTTTAACTTATCGGAAGTTATCGTATCTGAACGTCCTGCTTCTACAGTATATTCACGAACTGACGAAATGTCATAGTTTTTTTTCACTGTTTGCATTAAAATTTCAACAAATTCAGCAGAAAGCGAAGTTGGTGTGCCACCGCCTATGTAAATTGTGTCAAGCTTAAGACCTAATTCATTTGCCATTTTTGATGTAAATACAAGCTCCTCACAAAGCTTTTCCACATACTGCGGCAGCAGCTTTTTTGCGCTGTTATTCTCAATTGAATGAGATACAAACGAGCAGTATGAACATCTCGACGGACAAAACGGTATCGAAATATATAGAGAATAAGAATTTTTATCAAGACTGTTTAAGTATACAGATTGTGTAAGAGCAGTCTGATATGCAAGCTCGAGTTTTTCATTGGACACTAAATATTTATCTCTTAGCTGTGTGAAAATACTTTCTTTGCTATATCCATCATCAAGCAAAGCATTAACCTTTTTTACAGGACGGATACCAGTTAAACATCCCCATGAAATTGTTTTTTGCGTCAGCTTATTCAAACAGGCATAAAGAAGTCTGCATAAAATAAGTTCATCGTCATCATTATCATGTGCAAATTCAGTCTGAACGGCATTATCACCATTCAGACTGACATTAATACTAAGTAAACGGGTATTATCATCCCTGTTTTCACGTGATACAATACATATATCTGTATCATTTGGAAATATTTCGCCTTCATCCAAAAACACAAAACCGAACGTTACAATAGGCAGAAAAAGCTTCATAACCGCTTCAATTTCATATTTATAATTATTACCCTTAAAGCAGATTGTCATTAGCTTTCCCTCACATTAAAAATACGGATTATTTTCTTTTTCATAGGATAGAGTTGTTTCATCGCCATGCCCTGCCAAAATCCTGTAATCGTCATATCCACTCTTGAAACCATAAAGCATATCAAGAGTATCATTCATAGCACTTTGGTCACTGCCAAGAAAGTCAGTGCGTCCAATTGACATATTAAACAGTGTATCTCCACTGAAAATAATATCATCAAGTATATAGCATACACATCCGCCTGAATGCCCAGGGGTATGCAAAACCTTGAATGAAAGCTCATCAAGTGTAATCACATCGCCATCATTTATGCAAACAGCCTTATCATATTCAGGAACATTACGATTTACCAAATATGGACCTAGCTGTGTTGATAAATTCCTATCAGCATCTGTAAGCATTGGTGCATCATTTGTATGAATATACACTTCCGCATTGCAGGTATTTGCAATCTGTGCAAGCGACTCAATATGGTCACAATGACCATGTGTTATTAAAATTTTCTTTATGCTAACGCCATTCTCACTAGCCGCAGCCATGATTTTTTCAGCCCCAGCAGGTGCATCAATCAAAACACCATTATTTTCATCTGAAACGACCAGATAGCAGTTAACCTGAAAAATTCCCTGTGGCTGTATTTTAATAAGTTTCAATTAAAAATTCATCCCTTTATGCTTTTATTGTTCTGTCAACACTTATCACATTCGGTAGTTTACGCAGACGTGTCAGAATATTATTCAGCTGTGAAACACCCGCAGTACTAATTGTAACAAGCAGGCTGCAGTTACCGTTTTTAAGCGTACCTGAATGTATATCTGTAACAGGAATTCTAAGCTCTGCGAGTGTCATAGTTACATTTGCAATGAGTGACATTGACTCATCAGCAACAATATCAAGAGTTACCTTAAATGCAGTATTGCCATCCTTCACTGCATCCTCTGACCATTTAACATCAATCCATCTTTCAGTATCAGAACCTCTTGCAATGGCATTAACATAGTTCTCACAATCCCTTTTATGCACAGAAACACCATGACCTCGTGTTATAAACCCTATAACATCATCACCAGGCAGCGGGTTGCAGCACTGTGAATATTTGCAGAGTATATTATTTGTGCCTCCGATAATAACATCAGAATTATTTTTCTTTATGGTAACTGGCTTAATTTCTGTTACCTCAGTATTAGCATACATCTTGTTATAGCGGTCTTTTAAACGCTGCATAATACGAGAAAGTGTAACTCCGCCATATCCAATTGCAGCGAAGAAATCATCAGTTGTATTGCAGTTATGACGCTTCATATCGTCAGCTAAAAACGCAGGTAAATCCTCATTTGAAACACGAATAAAGTTGCGCTTAAATTCCTTTTCAAGCTCCTCCTTACCCCTAGCCACATTTTCTTCACGGCGTTCTTTTTTAAGCCATGAACGAATTTTCGAACGAGCCTCATTGGTTCTGCATATATCAAGCCAAGCACGGTTTGGACCATGATTTTCGTCCTTGGTTGTTAAAATTTCGACAATTTCACCTGTGGAAATTTCATGATTAAAGGACACGAGCTTGCCGTCAACCTTTGCACCCTTCATCTTGTTTCCGACCTGCGTATGAATTGCATATGCAAAGTCAACGATTGTTGCGCCGGACGGCAATGAAATCATATCACCCTTTGGCGAAAATGCAAATGTTTCCTCAGGCGCAAGGTCGCTCTTTATTGTACGAACGATATCCTCAACATCATCAGTTTCCTGCTGTGCTTCAATAATCTGGCGTATCCATGCAAGACGCTTTTCAAACTTATCCCTGCCGTTGATGCCCTCTTTATATTTCCAGTGCGCAGCAATACCATCCTCCGCAGTATGATGCATATCCCATGTGCGTATCTGCACCTCAAACGGAATACCATCACGACCAAGAACAGTTGTATGAAGCGACTGATAAAGATTAGCCTTTGGAGTTGCAATATAGTCTTTGAAACGGTTTGGAATGGGTGTAAACATATCATGGATAATACCAAGCGCATTATAGCACTCATTCACCGTATCAACAATAATTCTAACCGCATATTTATCATAAATTTCATCGAACGATTTACCCTGCAAAAACGCCTTTTTATAAATACCGTATGACGACTTGACACGTCCCTCAATATACGGCGGCTTATCATTAGGTACAGATTCAATAAAACGCTTTGTAATCTGCTCTTTAATGCTGTTGATAAATGCTTCCCTGTCAACACTTTTCTTTGTAAGCATTGAGTCAATTTCGCTGTATGCATATGGGTCAAGATATTTGAAAGAAATATCCTCAATTTCATCCTTAAGTATGCGCATACCAAGTCTGTGTGCAATCGGCGCATAGATATTCATTGTTTCCAAAGCAGTATTTCTTTGCTTATGAGCAGGTCTGTATTGCAATGTTCTCATATTATGCAGTCTGTCTGCAAGCTTTATAATGATAACTCTGATATCCTGTGACATTGCAAGCAAAATTTTACGAACATTCTCTGCTTGCTGTTCTTCCTTTGTATAAAGAGGAATTTTACCAAGCTTTGTAACGCCGTCAACAAGCATAGCAACGTCCTGACCGAACATTTTCTTCAGTTCTTCCAAAGTCATGTCGGTATCTTCAACAACATCATGCAGAAGTGCCGCACAAATTGTATCGGTATCCATACCAAATTCAAGCAATATAAATGCCACTGCAACAGGATGAGAAATATATGGCTCTCCCGATGAACGCACTTGATTCTGGTGTGCTTTTGCAGCAACCTCATATGCCGAGATTATCTTGCTTAAATCATACTGCTTATTTTTCATCACAAGCTCGATTATCATATCGATAGAATAAACAATCTCTGCTTTCTGGTCTGCTGATTTTGCACCAATCACATTGTTATTTTCGTTATTAATACTGTTCATAAAAATCCTCCTTTCACAAATTAAACGGAAACTGTCAGCATACTAAGTCTGCTTAAAATCTGCGAGCTGTCCAAATCAACCTTATTCTGCGTGTCGGACATCTTAACTGTGTCTGTAAATCTGTTAACATCAAAAAGTGCAAGTTCTTCGAATATATCAAGAGAAAGTCTGAATTTGCAGTAGTTTATCATCTCAGGGTCAAGCTTACTGTAAACAAAATCGCATGAAACAAAACTTGTTTTCGGAACTGCTCTATAAACCATGATTAATTCGTCACGGGTTGGCACAATTCGTGGGATAAGCTTTTCATCAGCACCCTCACCACGCATATATTTTTCATATGCATTTTTAGCCGCAAAAAGCTTTTGCTGTGAAAGTCCGCTCATTCTATAATCTATAATACGCAAGCTAACACTAGAACTGCCATTATAATTATTTATTTCAGTATGAACAAGCATATCAAGCATATCACCTGATTTATATGGAAAATCGGCAGTTTTTGTGCCGAAAAGCAAGCCATATACACCACAGTTACCATATGTAAGCTTAAGCTTAGTATGATTACCGCCAGAAAGTGGCATAACATCAAGCAGGCGCACTGAAACCATGGCAAAAACAGGCTGTTTATTACCCTCACCAAATGGCTCTAAAATATGTAATGCATTAACCGTATCAACTGTCAGTTCCTCTGGAGTTATAATTTTATCAGCATTTAATGCATAGCAAGGCATTACAGCAAAATTCTTCGCAGCATACTCCTGCAAGCCTGCATCAAATGCATCAATTTTATCAAGTGATAAAGAAAATCCGCCTGCACCGCTGTGTCCGCCATATTTTAACAGCACTTCCGAGCAGGCTGATAATGCAGAATGCGCATTAAATCCTGTCACACTTCGTGCAGACCCACGCACCTCATTTTCATCATCGGACATGATAAACACAGGCTTTCCAAAGCGCTCAACAAGCCTGGCAGCAATTATCCCGATAACGCCATGATGCCATCCTTTTCCGTACAAAACAAGCACACGGTTATTTAATATTGATGGCTTATTCCTTATCATTTCCTCAATTTCAGATAATATTTCAGCCTCAACTGATTTTCTTTCGGTATTAAGCGAACCGATTAACTGTGCAAGCTCCTCCGCCTGCTCATAATCCTCACATAAAAGCAGTCTGCAAGCATCCTCTGCAGAGCCGAAACGTCCCGATGCATTTATCCTAGGCGCTAGCATAAATGCTACTGTTGTGCTGTCAATTTTGCCTTTTATACCCGCTAACTTAATAAGAGCCTGAAGTCCCAGATTTTCAGTGTTTTCAAGATAATGAAGCCCATGACGAACTATCTCACGGTTTTCACCTGTAAGCGTTACAATATCAGCAATAGTCGCAATTGCTGCAATATCGGAAAACTGCTCAACAGCAGATGAATAATCACCGCCGTCCATAGCAGCAATAAGCTTTAAAACAACTCCGCACCCGCAAAGCTCTTTAAATGGTGACATATCATCACTTCTGTGCGGATTAACAATAGCAATAGCGTTAGGAAGCTCCTCAGGCGGCTGATGATGGTCTGTAATAATAAGCTCCATACCAAGCTTTGCACAAAGTTCAGCCTCTTTTACAGCAGATATTCCGTTATCCACTGTAATAATAAGCTCTATGCCGTCATCACTTAGCTTTCTCACAGCCTCCTCGCACATTCCATACCCCTGCGAGCGAATATTGATATGAAAGGAAACGTCCCCTCCCATGCATTCAATATAACGGTACAAAACAGCTGTTGAGGTTATGCCGTCACAGTCATAATCTCCATAAATACATATACGTTTTCCGCAATCGACAGCATCCATTATATGCTCTGCGGCAATTTCCATATCCTTAATCAAAAATGGGTCAGAAAGCGATATTCCGTTCTCACTTTCATCAGTCATACCAAAAAAATCCCGTGCTTTATCAATAGTATCAATCCCTCTTGACACCAGAATATCAGCACATATTTTGGGAAGTCCTCCGCCAACAGAAAGACTATCTGATAAAGCCTTATCAGGCCTATTTACAGTCCATTTTTTCATAACTATGCCCATGCCCCCTTGTTACAATAACCCATACCACAGTATTGGCATGGGCTCGTTGGTTACATTTTACATTGTTTTCAGTTGCTTTAAACTCTACTTACGCTTCCGAGAGGAAGCTTTTCCCCTTTTGCGATGTATTTGTCATTGTGCTGGAATGTGGATTTTTGTGTTACGCATATAATGTATATTACTGGAAAGCACCATAAAATTTATAAAACCGCTGTATCACAAGCGGTAAAATTACTTATATATCTAATAAAGCATATAAAAGCGCTCTTAATGAAACCTTTATATTTCAGTTTAAAAAAGTATGATACCATATTTAGCACCATAAGTCAAGCATATTCATGGTATTATATCTTAATTTTTTTAAATTGTCGTATGCTCCTAAAGCTTAAGTAAATTCTAGGTTAAATTTGTGTAAAATCGAGAAAAATCACGAAAAATGTAAATTCATAAAATTATGCTTTTCATTTGATTTTTTTACTGTTATAATTATTATGGCATAAGATTATTTTAAATATGCGAGTAGTCGTCGATGGAATGATTATTGGAAGTTATCGCAGTAAAAAAGGAGGGTGTGTCGTTTTTATTCGGCACGAAAATGTATTATGGGAAGTATATCCGGTTTTGACATGGTCAACATTTTGATCAGAGCATTTGGTGGACTGGCGTTGTTTATCTATGGTATGGTAATGCTAAGCGGAAGTCTTGAAAAGGTTTCAAGCGGCAGAATGGAAAAGGTTCTTGAGAGCCTGACAAACAATGTAGTAAAAAGCGTTTTGCTTGGTGCCTTTGTAACAGCAGTTGTTCAAAGCTCCAGCGCAACAACAGTTATTGTTGTTGGTCTTGCAAATGCAGGAATTTTGAAATTATCATCTGCGATAGGTGTTATCATGGGTGCTAATATCGGTACAACAATCACAGGTCAGATTTTACGTCTTGCAGACCTTGAAAACAATGAAAATGTCGGAGCTGCATTAAAGCTCCTTACCCCACGTACACTTGCACCATTTATTGCACTTATCGGTGTTTTGTGTATACTTGCAAGCAAAAAGGATAAGGTTAAAAGTCTTGGTGAGATATTCTTAGGTTTAGGCATTCTGTTTACAGGTATGCTTGCCATGACAGACTCGGTTGAGCCTTTGGCTGAGCTTGAGGGCTTTAAAACATTATTCTCGACACTTACAAATCCTGTACTTGGTATTTTAGTTGGCTGTGGAGTTACAATGATTATTCAGAGTTCATCCGCCTCAATTGGTATTTTACAGGCTATTTCCACAACTGGTGCTATTACCTTCTCGGCTGCATTCCCTATTATTCTCGGGCAGAATATCGGAACTTGTATCACTCCTATTATGGCGTCTATCGGCGCTAGCAAATCCGCAAAGAGAACTGCTTGTGTTCACCTTTACTTTAACATTATCGGAACACTACTATTTGTATCAGGAATTTATCTGTTCCAGCATTTCGTTGGCTTTTCATTCTGGAACGACAGAATTGATATGGCAGGAATAGCAAATTTCCATACGATATTCAATGTATCTGTAACACTTATTTTTATACCATTCACTAAACTTCTTGAAAAGCTTGCTATGATGACATTCCCTGACAAAGCCGATGCAGCGGAAGGCTCGGCTGAGGCTATCGGTCAAATTTCTTTGAGCAACCTTGATGATTTGCTTATGAAATCCCCTTCCCTAGCTATTCAGCAGTCAAATATCACTGCTGTTAATATGGGTAAAATAGCTTTGTTCAACTTTAAAGAGGCTCTTGGCTTGTTTAAAGAGTATAACCCTAAGCTTGTTGAAAAGCTTAATGAAAACGAAACAAATCTTGACCGCATGGAAGACAGGCTTAATGCTTATCTTGTCAAGCTGACTGATTGTGAGCTGACAGAGGTTGAAAACCACAAAGTAACAGTACTTCTTCACCTTACATCCGAATTTGAGCGTATTGGCGATTATACAATGAACTTGATTGAAGTTGCAGGAAAAATGAATGATGCCAACATCCGTTTTTCAGAAAGCGCTATTCGTGAACTTCATGTTATTGCCGGTGCGGTTGAAGAAATTATTTCTATGGCTGTCAGTACTGTTGAGAATAACGATATTGACTTAGCATACAAAATTGAGCCGCTTGAAGAAACTATTGATTTCCTTAATGAAACTCTAAAGGCTAAGCATATTGAACGTCTAAAATCGGGCAAATGCACTATTGAATGTGGTGTAAATTTCCTTGATATGCTTATTGACCTTGAAAGAATTTCTGACCATTGCTCAAATATTGCTGTTTATATTATCGGCGGTCAGCAGACATCCGGCATAATTTTCAACCACCATGATTACATTAAGGATGCTCATGAGGGTATTAATCAGGGATATAAAGACCTTTATAAAGACTATATGGCGAAATATTCTGTTTAATTTTATAGTTACATATTGCAGGCACCATTTAATTGGTGTCTGCTTTTTTATTTGATTGGTATTATGCACAAAAAAGAATGCAAATGTTTTTATTAACATTGATTAAATCTGCTAGACAAACTATATGAAAAGTTGTATAATATAACATATATTGTGGTATTGTAAATGATTACATACTTCCTTTTTGATATAATAAAAGAAATGAGGATTATTATAATGACTGAAATGGAAATTAAGGAGCAAATGTGTGATGTCTGTCATAAAATGTGGCAGCTTGGATGGGTTGCTGCAAATGACGGAAATGTGTCCGTTAGACTTGAGGATGGTAACTTTCTTGCAACCCCGACTGGAATTAGCAAAAGCTTTATTACACCTGAAAAAATTGTGAAGATTAACGCTAAGGGTGAGGTTATTGAGGCACTGGATGGTTATAAACCATCCTCCGAAATAAAAATGCATCTTAGATGTTATGAGGAACGTGAGGATGTAGGTGCTGTTGTTCATGCGCATCCGCCAACTGCAACTGGATATGCAGTTGCTAACAAGGCTTTGGATGGCTATACTATGATTGAAGCCATTATTGCTGTTGGCTCTGTTCCTGTTACACCATATGGCACTCCGTCCACATACGAAGTTCCTGAAGCTATCACACCATACCTCAAGGAGCATGATGTTATGCTTTTGCAAAATCATGGTGCATTAACTGTTGGTTCTGATATTATCACTGCATATTACCGTATGGAAACTCTTGAGCTATGGGCTAAGATTTCGTTGACTGCTCATTTACTTGGTGGTGAAAAGGAGATTTCTCGTCCTAACATCGACAGGCTTTGCAGTATGCGTGAGCAGTATGGGGTTACGGGAAAACATCCTGGGTATAAGAAATATCCGTATGGGAATGAGTAATTCACATTGGCAACTGAATAGTTCACATTGGGAATTGAATGATTGGGATAAGTAGTAATTACATGAGAAGAATATTGTTGCAAATTTATACTCAAAATCAAGCAGAATCATTTGAATTTTATAGAGATGCTTTTGGTGCTGAAATTGGTTATTGTGAAAAAGCTGATGATGGTACTATTATTCATGCAGAATTAAACCTTTGTGGTCAAAATATTGCAGTGGGTAAGCTTAATAACCAAAATGAAAAGGCTATATCAGGAAATACAATGCAGTTTTGCCTGCAGTTTGAGCCTGGGGAAGAACATATTATTGAACGTGCATATGATAAAATGAAAGTGGATGGTAAAGTTGTTGAGCCTCTTGGTCCATGCTTTTTTAGTCCACTTATGACAAATATTATCGATAAATATGGTGTTAACTGGTGTTTATACATTGGGTGATAATGCGAAAAATAAATTTTCACATCGGTTTTGTGCCTTTCAGTCCTGTCGGATTGAATTTCACCTTACGGTGAAACCAGCACAATTCCCTCTAAGGAATGGTTGATTAACATGAAAGATATAATACGTAAAATAATTTTATCATCAGGTGCAGATTTATGTGGTTTTGCAAATATTGAACGCTTTGATGATACATCTTCTGGATATAATCCGAAAGATATTTATGCTGATTGCAAAACTGTTATTTCATTTGCTGTCGCTTTACCAAAAGGACTGATAAAAGTAAATCCCAGACTTATTTATGGTCATTATAATAATCTTAGCTGTTCGGAGCTGGATAGGATTACATTTGAAGCAGCTAAAAAAATTGAAACAGAGATGAAATGTACAGTAGTACCACTTCCCTGTGATGCACCATATGAATATTGGGATGCTGACAGATTAGAAGGGAAAGGTTTGCTTTCAATGAAACAAATTGCTGTAGCAGCAGGACTTGGTTCTATCGGAAAAAGTTCGCTGCTTTTAACTAAGCAGTTTGGAAATATGGTGACACTTGGTGCAATGCTTACTAATTTGGATGTGGATTCAGATGAGCTTTCTAAAAATTTATGTATTGCTAAGTGCCATAAATGTGTCGATGCTTGTCCTGTTAAAGCAATAAAAGATGGTGTTGTAAATCAAAAATTATGCAGAGAAAATACTTACGGAAAAACTGCACGTGGGTTTGAAACTGTTGATTGTAATTCATGCAGAAGTTCATGTCCTTTAAATGATTTTTAGGAGGTAAATTTCATGGATATAAACAAGTGTATAAAAAATTCTTTTTCTGTTATCGGCAGAGAGGGCTCTACAAATGACAGTGTGGATTTTATTGCTAAGCTATGGCAGGATGCCGAAGCACATTTTACACAGGCTGATGCGTGTGTAAAAAAAGATGAAAACGGTATGCCTGTCGGATACTGGGGAGCTATGTCAGATTTATCACGTTCATTTTTACCTTGGGAGGATAATTTTTCAAAAGGACTTTATCTTGCTGGATTTGAGGCTTTAGACGACGCTGTTCCTCCTGATGGATGGACAAAGTGGGTTATTCCATCGTATGAATATATTGTCGTTAAAAATAGTGGATACGAAACTTTTCTAGAGCTTATTGAGTATATGAAATCTAATGATATAGAACTTGTTGGTGCTGTTCATGACCATACTGATCCAAAAGACGGACAAGCGTATTTGTATGCGCCAATTAGGAAGATGTAAAATATGGTTTGATTGTTGGTGAATATCATGGATGATTTACCTGTTAGGAAACATATAAGATTAAAAAATTATGATTACTCGTCATATGGGTATTATTTTATTACGATATGTACAAAAAATCGTGAATGTTTGTTTGGGGATATTTCTAATAACATAATGACATTATCAGATTATGGTTTGATTGCAGAAAATAATATAATATCAATCCCAGAACATATAAAAAATGTTCGCATTGATAATTATATTGTAATGCCTAATCATGTTCATATATTATTGATTGTTGATAATGATGATAATTTAAATGTAGCGACACGATATATCGTGTCCGATAATTCGGATAAATCACCAATTTATACAAACAATATGAAAGATGAACGGACACCATATATGGTGTCCCTACAACAAAAATCCAAACAAATTGTACCCAAAACAATACAACAATATAAGGCATCAGTTTCACGAAATATAGGTATTGCTGGTTTGTGGCAATCAAAATACCATGACCACATCATCCGAAACGAAACCGAATATCAAAAAATATGGCAGTATATCTACGAAAATCCGATTAGGTGGACAACAGATAAATTTTATGTAATATAAAAACTAAATGTAGGGACACGATATATCGTGTCCGATGAAAATCAATAAATAATGGACATAATAAAATATGTTCTAAATTTAAAATAAAAGGAGTTTGATTTACTATGGCAAACAGAATGATTTTAAACGAAACATCTTATTTTGGTGCAGGTGCACGAAGTGTTATTGCTGACGAATGCAAAGCAAGAGGATACAAGAAAATTTTCCTTGTATCAGACCCTGACCTCATTAAATTCGGTGTTACTGCTAAGGTTGAGGATGTGCTCAAATCTGCTGATATACCTTACGAGATTTTCTCGGATTTTAAGGCTAACCCATCCATAAAGAATGTACAAGCCGGTGTTGAGGCATTCAAAAAAGCTGACGCTAATGCTGCGGCATGCGCTATCGTTGCTGTTGGTGGTGGTTCTGCTATTGATACTGCTAAGGCTATTGCTATTATTATCAAAAATCCTGAATTTGAAGATGTTGCATCCTTAGAGGGTGGTGCTGCTACAAAATGTAAATGCGTTGATATTATTGCTGTTCCGACAACTGCTGGTACTGCTGCTGAAGTAACAATTAACTATGTTATCACTGATACTGACAAGAATAGAAAATTCGTATGCTTTGACCCACATGACATTCCACTTGTTGCTGTAATTGACTCCGATATGATGGCTACTATGCCAAAGTTTTTAGCTGCTGCTACTGGTATGGACGCTCTTACTCATGCTATCGAGGGTTACATCACAAAGGGTGCATGGGAAATGACTGATATGCTTCATATCAAGGCTATCGAGATTATTGGTCGTTCACTAGCTGCAGCTGTTGAGGGTGATGAAAAAGCTCGTGAGGATATGGCTCTTGCACAGTATATCGCTGGTATGGGATTTTCTAACGTAGGGCTTGGTATCGTTCACTCAATGGCACATCCACTCGGTGCTGTTTATGACACTCCTCATGGTGTTGCTAATGCTATAATCTTGCCTACTGTTATGGAGTATAACGCTGCTGCGACTGGTGAAAAATATAAGGATATTGCTAAGGCACTTGGCGTTTGTGGATGCTGTAAAATGTCGGAGGATGAATACCGCAAGGCTGCTGTTGATGCTGTTCGTGAGCTTTCTGTTAAGGTTGGAATTCCTGCTAAGCTTACTGATGTTGGCGTAAAAGAGGAAGATTTGCAATTCCTTGCTGAGTCTGCTTTTGCTGATGTATGTACAGGTGGTAACCCTCGTGATACTTCTGTTGTTGAAATTTTGGAGCTTTATAAGTCTATGATGTAAATAACGATAATGAATGAATTAAAACAAAGAAAATTATTATGATTAAAAGGTTTTGATTATTCATCAAATAAATGTATTTTGTGACGTTTTGTGTTGAAAATCGATATGAATTATTGGGACAGATAGATGTAGTACCCAGTAACATCTAAATCTTTACGCTATATGAATGTATTTTTGTAGGGGCGATTAGCAATCGCCCGTAATTTCTCGATTATTTTCGGGCGATGCGCTGCAGCGTTATAGTCGCCCCTACAATTTATTTGTAAACATTTAGATGTTACATTATACTACAATATCTCTTGTTATCAAACAATGCAAGGAATATGTTACAAAACAAATAGGGTATAAAATATGGCAATACATTGATAAAAATCCTATTAGATGAGCAGATGATTGTTATTATGAAAACAATATATGCAATAGCCAAAAATAAATTACTTAAATGAGGTGCTTTAAATGGATGAACTAAAAACTATAATGACAAAATTCGCTGAAAGCGGCTGGGATTTAATATCTGTACCTGCATCCGAATGGCTTGACGGCAATCCTGACATCGATACATTAGTCAGTGCAATCAAACAAGCTGATGTTGAATGCGGCACTTGCGGATGTGAATTTGACTGGCTTTATAAACGTGCATTGGAATTGCTTTAATATTCATAACAAACATATGTAAATTATGTTTGCATACGTTTGTTATGAAACACGTACCAATAATTGAAATGAGGAAAAATATATGCTGAAAAACATACCACCTATTCTTTCACCTGAACTTCTAAAAATTCTTATGGAAATGGGGCATGGCGACGAAATCGTGCTTGCAGATGGGAATTTCCCTGCGCAAAGTTTGGGTCAAAGGGTAATTCGTGCGGACGGTCATGGTGTTAACGAGCTTCTTGATGCAATCATGCAGCTTTTTCCGCTTGATACATATACCGACAAGCCTGTCATGTTAATGGAGGTCGTCAAGGGTGATGATATCGTGCCGACTATTTGGGCTGATTATGATGCGACAATAAATAAATATGAGCCTGAAAACTGCAAAATAGAGATGATTGAACGTTTTGCCTTTTATGAGCGTGCTAAAACTGCATATGCTGTTGTTGCGACTGGTGAAACTGCTATTTATGCTAATATCATTCTTAAAAAGGGTGTTGTAAAGGTTTAAACGGAGGATATATAATGACAAATTATGAAAATAGCCTTGCTGTACTCAATGAACTTTTTGGCAAAGACTGCTTTTTTACACTTGCAACATCTAAGGATAACGTGCCGTCACAAAGGGTTGTAGATACCTTTTATACCGAAGGTGCTTTCTGGATAGTTACATATGCATTGTCGAGAAAAGCTAAAGAGATAAAAGACAATCCAAATGTTTCTTTATGCAATAACTTTTATAATTTTTCAGGTAAAGCTTATAATGTAGGACATCCTTTGAAAGCAGAAAATAAGGACATTAGGGATAAACTTATTAAGGTTTTTGAGCCTTGGTATTTTGCTCATAATAATGAAGCTGATGAAAATATGTGCTATGTTAAATTTGTTATAGAAAAAGGTTTTTTTTATAAGAATGGCACCGGTCATGTAGTGGATTTTATTAATAAAGAAGTGGAAAACTTTCCTTTCGAGAATGATATTATTGTGTCATAGGAGTATAATTTATACAGGAGATTTTACATATGGAGAAACGTGTTCTTGCTTTTGATTTCGGTGCATCAGGCGGTCGTGCTATGCTTGGAATTTTTGACGGAAATACAATAAAGACCCAAGAAATACACCGATTTTCAAATGACCCTGTTCGTATCGGTGATACGTTTTACTGGGATGTTTACAGGCTTTTTTATGAGATAAAGCAGGGCATTTCAAAGGCTGCGCTGTCGGGCGGTTTTGATAGTATTGGCATTGATACTTGGGGGGTTGATTTTGGTTTAATTGATGCGGATGGAAACCTTATGGAAGCACCTATTCATTATCGTGACAAGCGCACTGTGGGGATGGTCGATAAGGCATTTGAACTATATAATAAAGATGATTTTTATATGTCAACAGGTATTCAGTTTATGGAGCTTAATACTGTTTTTCAGCTTTTATCTCTTAAACAAAATCGTTCTCATATACTTAAAAATGCAGACAAAATTCTGCTTATGCCTGATTTGTTTAATTACTTCCTGTCAGGCAATATGAAAACTGAAATGTCAATTGCATCGACAACTCAAATGCTTAATCCATATGAAAAAACATGGTCTGAGGATGTACTCAAAAACCTTGGTATACCATCTGAGATTTTGACTGATATCGTACCGTCTGGTACTGTTATCGGCAAATTACGCAAGGATATTTGTGATGAATTAAATGCACCGCAAGCTGATATTATAGCTGTATGCGGTCATGATACTCAATGTGCTGTTTTCTCTGCACCAGTAAAAAAAGGTGAGGATTTTATTTTTATTTCGTGCGGTACATGGTCGCTTTTTGGCACAGAAATGTCCGCACCGCTTATTAATGAAATATCAGCATCACTAAATCTTACAAATGAAACAGGGTTTGGAAACACCACAACTTTTCTAAAAAACATCATAGGCTTGTGGCTTATTCAGGAATCAAGACGACAGTTTAAACGTGAGGGGAATGATTATTCATTTGCTGAACTTGAGGTGTTTGCAAAGGATACGAAACCGTTTGCTTGCTTTATAAATCCTGATGCTAAAGAGTTTACCCCCGAGGGTGATATACCATCAAGAGTTAAAGAATTTTGCCGCCGCACAGGGCAATATGTACCTCAGACTGTCGGTGAAATTATGCGCTGTATATATGAAAGTCTTGCTCTAAAATATCGTCAGGCGTTCGATGAAATTCGTGAATGCACAAAAAAAGAATATACAAAAATTCATCTTGTAGGGGGCGGTACAAAGGATGGCTTTTTGTGTCAGATGACTGCAAATGCCTGCGGATGTGAGGTTATCGCTGGTCCAATTGAGGCTACTGCATATGGTAATATTGCCATTCAGCTTATTCGGGGCGGTGTGATTTCCGATATTCATAAAGCTCGTGAAATTATTGCAAAATCCGATAATGTTATGTCATATCTTCCGAATGAATATGATTTGTGGGATAAGGCTTATAACGAGTACAAAAAGTATCAGAAATAAAGTGTAATATTCTTATTGTAATCAATAAAAAATTATGGTATAATGTTTACAATGCTTGTGTAGAGGTGATTTTGTGACTGATATGGAACTTATAACGCTTGCAAGGCAGGCGCAGGAAAAAGCATATGCACCATACTCAGACTTCAAGGTTGGTGCGGCACTTTTATGCAGGGATGGCACTATTTTCACAGGATGCAACATTGAAAACGCATCTTATGGTGCTTGCAACTGTGCTGAACGCACTGCCATTTTTAAAGCAGTTTCGGATGGACATACCGATTTTGAAAAAATTGCTATTACTTCAAGCGGCGGTATTCTAACATTTCCATGCGGTATATGCCGTCAGGTTATGTCCGAGTTTTCGACAGAATTACGTATAGTTTTATGCGAGGATGGAAAAGAACCAGAATGCTTTATGCTATGTGATTTATTGCCGCATTCTTTTAAACTGTAAATTTATATATAGAAAGAGGTACTTTTGTATGAACGAAAAAGAAACACAGCTTATGCAGCAGCTGGTTGCATTGATGGCTAATCCTCCATATTTTGAGTTTGAGTCGCATTCTGTTGTTGAGGAGATGAAAGAGTGTGAGGATAATTCAGTTTTCCTTGAGCCAATTTTTCGTATGATGGAAGCAGCGCCACTATTCAATTTCGGTAACCCAGGTTCACTTGTTCATTTTATTGAAGCAACTGACGGTTATGAAGCAAAGCTGATTGAGTCCATGCAAAGAACACCTTCTATGCACGGTTTGATTATTTTGGGTCGTATCTTAAACAGATTTGAGCTTAAAAATAAGCGTGATTACATAAATCTTTTAAAGGATATTATGCAAAGAGCTGATGTTGAACCAGAAGTTTCAAAGGCTGCATCAATAAGACTTAACAAGCATATGGCATAATTCATGAAATAAATATTTAATGCTCTGAAAGTTAATTTTCGGAGCATTTTTTGTATAACGATATAAAATCACACAGCATATATATATAAAAATGCCGCACCATAAGGTACGGCATTTGTTATTAGGTAAGAGTTAAACTTACTTAAGTTCGATAGTAGCGCCAGCAGCTTCAAGCTTAGCCTTGATATCTTCAGCATCAGCCTTAGAAGCGCCTTCCTTAAGAGCCTTAGGAGCAGCTTCAACAAGCTCCTTAGCTTCCTTAAGAGAAAGACCACAAATATCCTTAACAACCTTGATGATGTCCATCTTCTTGTCGCCGAAGGAAACAAGAACAACATCAAATTCAGTCTTTTCTTCTGCAGCTGCAGCAGCAGGAGCAGCACCACCGCCAACAACAACAGCAGCAGTTACACCGAATTCCTCCTGAATAGCGTCAACAAGCTCGGAAAGCTCTAGTACGGACAAAGCCTTGATATCTTCAATAAATTTTAAAGTTTTTTCTGAAGCCATGATAATAATCTCCTTATAAATTTTAATTTAGTTATGCGTATAATTTACGCACATTTTTTGTTTTCTGCATATGAATTATGCAGCTTCTTCTGCCTTCTTTTCTTCGAGAGCCTTGAGTGTAGCAGCAAGCTTCTGGATAGGACTCTGGAGAGAGTAAACAAGCTGAGAAAGAAGTACATCCTTGGATGGAATCTTGGAAAGAGCAGTAACACCCTTTTCATCGTAAAGTTCAGTACCGATGAAGCCTGCCTTAAGATTGAACTTATCCTTAGCATCTTCAGCAAATTTACCGAGAACACGTGCAGGAGCAGTCTGGTCATCATTGGAAATAGCGATAGCAGTTGTACCTTCAAGAACGTTTTCAAGACCCTCTAAGCCTACATTTCTGAAAGCAAGACGAAGCATTGAATTCTTTTCTACGAAGTAAGTTACGTTAGCCTCTCTAAGATCCTTACGGAGCTTAGTATCCTCTTCAACAGTGATACCCTTGTAATCAACGAGTACACCTGCTGCACAATTCTGAAGCATTTCGGTAAGCTTTGCTACTTTTTCCTTTTTGGATTCAAGAACCTTTGCACTTGGCATATTAATTTCACCTCCGAATTATTAGTAATTCCTTGAAGTTTACTTCGAGGAATTTAGCTATCCAAACGGATTCAAAAAAGAAAACCCTTTTCATCAAAAGACGAAAAAGGATATAAGTACATATTATATACTTTATCTTTCCTCGGCAGGACTTACAGATAAATCCACAACGGATAAACCCACCTGCTGTCTTTAGAATCGATAGCTCATATTAATATTTATGACATTACATCACAAATAACTTATTTAGTATACCACATCAATATATGTTTGTCAAGCATTTTATAAAATTTTTTTTCATATACGCATTGAAACAAAGTGTACGCATGAATATCGTGCGCACACAACGCTGCGATACAAATTATTTTTTGATAAATTTCTGTATCTCCAAAGCCTTTTCAATAGAGCCGTCAACCTTTAACTTGCCTGTAAAAAACAGCTTAACAGGGTCAGCCTCACCTTTAACAACAGCAAGAAAAACGTCATAGGTCGCAGTAAACATTGAATCTCTGTCGTTATATTCATAAGGCTCAATTGACAGCTTACCGTCTTTTACCTCGGCATAAAACTTACCTTCGCCCTCGCCCTTGATATTAAACTGATATGCAAGCTTGCCATTATAATTACTAACATCCGATTTCCCAAAAATCTCTTTTAGATTAGCAAAACATTCTTCAAAGGTCATAGTAATTCTCCTTAATATATAATAAATTATTGCATTGAAAACCTTTTTAACACATTGCATTCCGTTAGAATATCAACAACCTCAGGGTCATACTGCTCAATTTTTTTAGCAGTCAGATTAAGACATTCAATAGTAGTATTGATTTTTCTGTCTATAAAATTCATATAATCATTAATTAAAGCACGCCTTTGCTCTGTTGTTTCCTCGGGACTTTTAAGATAGCCAAGATATTCACGCAGCTTTGCAATCGGCATATCGATTTCACGCAGACAAATTATCATGCGTATCCATTCCTCGTCGTTCTCACTGTATCTTCGGTTGCCATGCAAATCCCTGTCAAGAAAAGGAATTAACCCCTCTTTTTCATAATACCTTAACGCATGAACGGATATACCCAAAGTTTCTGAAACCTGTTTAATTGTTTTACTCAACTTTATAACCATCCTTTTCTAAAGGAGTCCGAATATTTTTTATGAAAACACAACAATCCGAATTCAAAAGATTTATCTTTTAAATTTAACCCCTAAAGTTTTATCTAACTCTAGTATACACTATAGAGTATGCTCTATGTCAAGGGGATTTTTAATTATTTATTAAATTTCTTTTTTTAAAGTATAGCAACTTGATATTGTTGTTTGCACCATAGGTGCAAACAGGAGCGTAGCATTTTAAACTTAACGCATTATAAAACATTATTTTTGCTGGTTATAATCACCTTGCACCATATATTTTCAAGACTTATCCTAAATGCTGCTGCAAAGTTGATGCCAAATATAACGACCCAGCAATAATAACCATACCATGCTCTCCTGCTATCTCCACCGCTTTTGTCACAGCATTTTTAAGGTTAGATGTTTCACCTCTGATAAACATATCTGCCAACTTAGGCGCAAAAACTGTTTTCGGAGCAAACCCATCCACACAAATACCATAGTCAATATAACGTGTTATAAAACCAATTGCAGTTTCCCAATCCTTATCCTCCATCATACCACAAACCATAACCTTAGGCTCTTTGGGTATCTCACGGATAAAATCAGCAAGCGCTTTCATGCCATCAGGATTGTGTGCACCATCAATCATTATAAACGGTTTATCAGCCTTTAAAACCTGACATCTTGATGGAACCTGTGCACTTTTAACACCATCATGAATATGCAGATAGGATATCTTAGGAAAGCCACGCTTTTTCAAAACACGGCAAGTTTCAATTGCAGTCAGAGCATTGTCAATCTGATGATGTCCAAGCATTATTGTCTGATATGGAAAACCTTTATAAATAAATTCATTGCCGGTATAATCACTTTTCTGCACCACCAAAAGCTCAGTATTAGGTACCTTTAGGCGAGTTTCATTAACAAGCGCTGTGCTGTACATAACCGAATGAACGTCATGATTTTGATTAGGTGACATCACAACAGGACAACCCATTTTTATAATTCCGGCTTTCTGACGAGCAATTGCATCAAGCGTATCACCAAGAACTCCTGTGTGGTCAAACGATACGGATGTTATAACTGAAACAAGCGGTTTTTCGATGATGTTTGTGCAGTCCAAAAGCCCGCCAAGTCCTGTTTCAAGAACAACAACATCACATTTTTTTGCGGCAAAATATATAAACGCAATAGCTGTTGTAATTTCAAACTGTGAGCAGTGAATATCAAGTCCATTGATAATCGGGTATATCTGCGTTACAATTTCACATAGCTCCTCATCGGTTATCATAATACCATTAACTCGCATACGGTCGTTGTATACTTTAATAAACGGTGATGTATATTCCCCTGTTTTATATCCTGCAAATGACAATGTGTTTGATATCATTCGAACTGTCGAGCCTTTACCGTTTGTTCCTGCAACATGAACAAAGTACGTCTGCTTTTGAGGATTACCAAGCGCATCCATAATTTGCTTAAACCTCGAAAGGTCTTTAATCGGCTCACCAAGCTTTGAAAAACCGTTTATGTAATCCATTGTTTCAAAGATATTCATATGAAACTTCCTATCTGATTATTTTTTTAGATTATTAAAGGGCAGATTTACATCCACCCCTTAATTTTATTTTATATAAACAAATTCGTTTGTAGTGCTGAGTGTCTTGTTGTTATCACTTACCTGTGAAACGGATATTCTATCTGAAACTTCAAGACTTTTTACATTATACACCACAATATGCTCACTGTCAATAAATTCTGTATTCTGTGCTTTATCATTTATCAGCACAACGCTGTATGGAGTGAAATTCTTGCCTGTAACAACAAGCTTTTGCACATCCTCATCCTCGTCATCATCCGATTCCATAAAGACATCCTTAATAACAATCTCACGAACACCCATTTTCATCGGCATTGTTTTATAGTGTGCATTTTCTTCGTCAGCACCGCCATAAATATACTTATCACCAAACATTAAGTCGTAACCAAGATACTGTGCACAATCGGTATATAAAGAATCTTTCATCACACACTTGTTGTTTGTATTGAAGTATCCGCCGTCTATACCCAGTAAATCAGTAACATATGCAGACAGCATATATGAGTCTAAGTCCTTGTTCTGCACAAGCATATTAAAATTGTTCCAGATAACATATTCTGTCTGGAGAAGATTGCCATTATCAAGCATTTCATCTGTTAGTTCAAGATTTGGAAGATGGTCGCCGTAAAATACTATTACAACCGGTTCGTTATAATTTTCAAAGTAATCAGTAACTTCCTTTACAAAATTATCAACTTCCCTAATTTGATTAAGGTAATACTCTCTTGCAATTCGAGTTTCATCACTCATATCATAAGAGTCGGATGTAATATGAATATTCATTGGTGCACCCTCGAGAATTTCATTCGGATACTTGCCATGTGACTGAACTGTTATTGTATATACAAAATCTCTTTCATCCGTCTGCTCAATTGCATCTGTGATTTCCTTTATAAGAGTGTCATCCTCTGCCCAGCCAAGAGCATTAATCTTAACATCATCCATATATTCAACAGACGTAAAGCTGTCAAAGCCTAGGTTTGCAAAAACCTCATTTCTGCCGTAAAATGTTGCCTCATTATTATGTATAGCATGAGATTTATAGCCATACTTTGCAAGGTCATAACAAATACTTTCACAAGCTTTATCTTTTAAAACAGTTTTGTACGGATATTCACAAGCACCGAAATAATCAAGGCTGAACCCTGTTATTATCTCGAACTCAGTATTTGCTGTGCCTGCTCCAATTGACGGCACTGTCAAAAATCCGCTTGAATAGTTTTCCTTTAACGACGTAAATGTCGGTATTGGGTTTTCACTATACTCCATGCCAATAACATGGCTAACATCAAAGAACGACTCAAGCTGTATCATAACTATATTGGGCATTTCATCCTGTGTCATCTCTTTATTTCCACTTTTGTTAGCTCCATCAAGCTTTGATGCCAGCATTTCCATATAATCCTCAGAATAGTTATCAGGACGCTTTATGCCATGGTCTAGTATGCTTGTCGAGAAACAGTAAGCAAAGCCATAATCCTCATATGCATCAGCAATATTAGGATAGTTTGTCTGCTCGGTTTTTTCAGCAATTGCTGTAACATTTATTACAACAACACTAAGCGCAACTGCTCCAATTACACTAGCCGACTTCAGATAGTGTATCTTTCCTTTCACAACAGGTGTCTTTATCCACATATATACCAATCCAAAAAGCACAGCAGCTATCAATAAAAACAGCAGTGCTATCTGCCAAGGGTTTAAATAAATTTTTATTATTCCCATAACAGAGCTAAGTATCTGCAAGTCCATTGCTGAAAATGGTGTTGTTCTGAAGCTTAAAAGCACACAGTTTACAGAGCCGCAGGCAATCCAGAAAAATGACAGCAGTATTAAAGCAAACGTACGCCGCTTAAACACAAGGCATATAGATAGTGTGAAAAAGATAATAAGCGCATTATATAAAAACATGAGCGGATGATGCACAACATAAACACATCCGGATATAAAATTACGTCTGCCAAGACATTCAATAGTTATATTTAACATAATCGAAAGTATCATGACAAAGAAAACAAAATGGTCATGATAAAAATTCCGTACGTTTTGAAATAACTTTTTACATAAATCTTTCAACCCTGTCACTCCTTTTTACTTAATAATATACCGTTTATCTTGTGTGTTTTAAAACTTGTCTTCCTAAGGATTGTGTGCGTATTTATTTTCGAGCATATTGACTTGTGAAGACGAGTTCTTTATTATTACGTCACATTTCTTAACGAAAACTTAACTATCACAAGTATAACATACTAATAAACATTTGTAAATCAGTATTTTTTACATATTGACACCTTTTATATAGCATTTTTCCGTGATTTTTATTGCAATTCCAAATATTATTAAGCAATGATATATATTAAGCTAAATTTTGCCAATTTACTTATCACCTTTTAATGTAAATGTAATAAAATAGCGTAGGGACGTATATTAAAAAAGGAGATAGATACAATGGCAATCAATGAATTATACCACGAAAGATATCGTGGAGATTTTACTGCAACAGGTGCAAGTATAACTGGATATTTTCAATATAGCTATTTGAAATCGCCAGATATTACTGATGCAGCTGTTTATCAGGCAACTCGTGGCAGAATTGATATTCCATCAACTGCCACAGTAGAAAAAGCGTTTCTAGTATGGGCATGCGATGTTTATTATGAGGACACAGTAACAAGTTCATTGTACCTTAGAACACCTGCATCTGCAACCGACAAGCTTGTTGATGCTTCATATATTACTACTGACCAGTTTGAAGTCAGCAGCAGCAGTCACGGTTTTAACTATTATGGCTTCTCCTATGATGTCACAAACCTTGTTAAAGCCGGAGGCACAGGTGATTACTGGGTATATAACTTTGATGTTACCCCAAAGCCAAATATCCCTGGAAAAGCAGGCTGGTCTTTATATGTCTTTTATAAGGATGATACAGCAAGCTATAAGGATTTAAGCTTTAATGCAGGTATGCTTGGTGTTGGTGCACTTTTCACAACCCCTGTTACAATAACGATTGATGGCATTCTAACGCCGACATCGGGAAATGTATACGGCAGAATTGGTGCAACAGAGCTTAACACCACGGCTGGCGAGCCAGATTCGTTCTATGTTAATACATCTAAAATGTCTGATGATTTCACACCTGAGAACGATTTTGCAAACAGTATATCGACCATTAATAACACTTTAATGGACACATGGCCTCCGCAGTCTGTTCCCGCCACTACGGATACAGAGGAATTTCAAACTAAAGTTATCGCCTTAAAAGGGTACGAAGTACCAAATGGGGCTGAATCAATCGATGTTAGTATTGATGTTCCACGTTTTGCTCCGACATCAAATGACCAGATCGTTGCAATCGTTACAGCATTTGACCTTTATGATGCGGATTTTCGTATTGAAAAAAATGTTGATAACGATCTCCCGTATGTTAACGATACAATAACTTATACCATTGACATCACAAATAAGTCTGACTATTCAAGTGGACATGAATTAGTTTTTAAGGATGTACTGCCGTCTAAGCTGACTTATGTTCCAAACAGTATGCGGATTGTAAGCGACAATTTTGGTGGTTATATTGGCACTTTGACTGACCCTGCCGACACTGATAACGGTAAAGCGATTGGGAATACTGTTACTATAAATTTAGGAATTGGTGCAACATCTGATACAGGCGGTGTGATGGTTCCTAATGACACAGTAAGGTTACAATTTAAAGCAATTGTCAACAGTAATGCAAATGTTGGCGACCTGATTACCAATATAGCGACTATATCAGGAAAATCAGAGGAAACGGAAGAATCATTCACCTTTAAGGGCAAAAACACAATTGAAGTTGATGCCAGTCCATTCCCTGTAAAAAGAGCAAGCAAATATTCATTCCGAACTCATATCACCAGTGATATTGATTTTAAGGTGACTTACAATACAAGCAATATCAGAAATAATAGCAGTGTAATAACCATAGAGGATGAAATTGACAGTATATTACAAATCAGAAATTATTATATTGATTTAACACCATCTTCTGGAATTTCTATTGTAAATCAGACTGTCGGCAATAAAATCAAATATGTTATTACAGCAAACGGAACTTCAGTATTCCCTGAAGGTTTTAGTCTTTATATTGAAACCACCTATCTTAAGGATACTGTTGAGGGTGAATGCTATACTATCATAAACACCTCGTTTATGCAGATAAATTCCGAAGAACCCTTGCCGTCCAATACTGTCTATATTCAGAGTATAACAAAGCGTGAGCAGGCAAGAATTGACTTAATTGAAAGCGTTGCTTTGGAGCAGACTGCATTATCCCATATCATCAATGCCGAGGGTGAAAAGATACAGCGTATTATGGAAATCAGTGATTCTAAGGACGATATTCTTAGAATAAATGCATCAGTTGAAAAAACTATCAACAGCATTTATGGCTTGGAGTCCATTTTAATGGCTAAATTAAAATATGCAAAAAAAGAAGGCGGATGTAAGATAGAACAGCCTTAAAAATACTAACTCCCACCGATATGCTTGTTAATACCTGCTGTTCCTATAACTAATGTGTACTGAACCACGACTATTGTTGATAATTCAACAAACAACTCATTTAACGGTAGTGAAATCGGGTATTTACTATATAGATAAAAATGGTAATTCGATTTTATATGAGCAAGTATACTATTAATCTCAAATATAAAGCAAAGTCAATTCCAAAACATATGGAACTGACTTTGCTTTTTTTATCGAATTCTAAGATTTCCATTAGCAGGATTATTAATCAAATTGCCGTTATCATCAAATCGTGAGCCATGACAAGAGCAGTCCCACGAATGCTCTGCACTATTCCATCTAAGTCCACAGCCTAAATGCGGACAGCGCTTTGTCGTTGGCGTGAGCATACCGCATACAGCCTCAAATGCATTCGCCGCAAGCTGTGGTTTTAGCATTGACCTTGACGGCAAAAAAATATCGGCATAATCATTTTTAATACCCATAACCATATCAGATAGTATCATAGCCGAAACCATTGAGGATGTCATTCCCCACTTGTTAAACCCTGTTGCAGCATACAAATCGGATGTGTTTTTGGAGTATTTTCCTATATAAGCGATACCGTCAAGCGACATACAATCCTGCGTTGCCCAATGAAATTTTTCTTTAGCATTAGGAAAATGTTTTTTCGAAAATGATAAAAGCTCCTGATAACATCCGCCTTTTTTACCTGTACGATGGTCACCGCCACCTACTAAAAGCAAATTATTATAACTGCGGAACGACATCCCCTTCATAGCCTCATCAACATACATACCATTGATTTTTTGTGCATCTTCAAACGCAATTACATATGACCTGTGCTGATATTGTTTCAAAAAATAACTGCCATGCTTATTAATAAAAGGAAAATGCGTTGCAACGATAATTTTCTTCGCACTTATGCTTCCTTTATCAAAATATGCAGAATTATCCCTTATTTCAGTGATATGAGTATGCTCAAAAATATTAAGCTCCTTTGCTATCTCTGCCACAAATTTCAAGGGATTAAACTGTGCTTGATTTTTAAGTTTTATTGCTCCTGCAATTTTAAACGGAAGTTCAATTTTATCCTCAAATGACGGTGAGATGCCAAGTCTTTGCAAAGCATATACTTCACTTTCAATAACCTTTCTGTTATCAAGTGAATAAACATAAGCATCTTTTCTTTCAAAATTGCAATTAATATTCTGACATAGCTCCGCATATTTTTCAAGTGCTGTGTTGTTTATATCAAGATACATTTTTGCTTTTTCAGTGCCAATACTGCTTTGCATTTTATCATAAATCAACCCATGCTGAACAGTAACCTTTGCCGTTGTATTTTTTGTAACTCCCGAGCATATTGTCTTGCTTTCGGCAAGAATATAATCCACACCTTTTTGCTTTAAAAAATATGCACACAAAATACCAGCCATTCCTCCGCCTATGATTAAAACATCGGTCTTTTTATTACCCTCAAGCTTCGGAAATTCCGGCATTGAAACTTCATTTATCCAAATCGAACTCATACATCCTCCGCAAATAGTTGTTTTTATAATAGTATAACTTAATTAATGTAAGGATATACTAATTTCAAAAAAATCGTGAGGAATATATTTTATGAGCAACAATTTGAAAAATAGTACAAGCCCATATTTATTACAGCACGCAGAAAACCCTGTTGACTGGTACACATGGTGTGACGAGGCTTTTGAAAAGGCAAAGTCAGAGGATAAACCTATATTTTTAAGTATCGGGTACAGCACTTGTCATTGGTGTCATGTTATGGCACATGAAAGCTTTGAGGATGAGAGTACTGCTGAAATTTTGAATAAAAATTTCATATCAATCAAGGTTGACCGTGAAGAGCGTCCTGATATTGACAGCGTTTATATGTCTGTATGTCAGGCTTTTACAGGCAGCGGCGGCTGGCCGATGAGCATTTTTATAACAGCAGATAAAAAGCCTTTTTATGCAGGGACTTATTTCCCTCCTGTTTCAAAATTCGGTATGCCATCATTCAAGGAATTGCTTGAAACCATTTCGGAACATTGGAATTTTAATCGTAACAAACTATTAAATTCAGCTGAAATAATCATTAACCATATTGAAAAAACGGAAGTAAAGCGTGCTGTTTCAAATACGTCTGATACAACTAAAATGATACAAACATCCGTTGATTTTTTTGCAGAAAGCTATGACAATATAAATGGTGGATTTGGCAATGCACCAAAATTCCCATCTCCTCATAACCTTTTATTTTTAATGTATTATTCGAGGCTCAATGATAATAAATTTGCTTTTGAAATGGCTGATAAAACATTAATGCAAATGCGAAAAGGCGGCATTTTTGACCACATTGGTTATGGCTTTTCAAGATACTCGACAGATGAATTTTTCCTAGCACCACACTTTGAAAAAATGCTGTATGACAATGCTTTGCTGATAATAGCATATTCAGCGGCATACAGCATCTCAAATGTAAATGTATATTTAGATACCAGCGAAAAAACAGCTCAATATATACTTCGTGAAATGACATCTGCTGACGGTGGATTTTATTCCGCACAGGATGCTGACAGCGAGGGGGTTGAGGGTAAGTTTTATACATTCACGTTTAATGAAATCATATCTGTTTTGGGTGAGGAAAAGGGTAGAGAATTCGCAGAATTTTTTGATATAACAAAAAACGGAAATTTCGAAGGTGCTAATATACCAAACCTTTTAAAAAGCAATGATATATCCACCAATTTTGATGATGAAATCAAAGCACTTTATGATTACCGTAAAGAGCGTTTCAAGCTTCATCTTGATGATAAAATTCTGACATCATGGAACTCTTTAATGATAACTGCTATGTCAATGCTATATAGAGTCAGCGGTAACGAAACGTATTTGAATGCCGCTTTGAATGCATATAAATTTATCGAAGAAAACTTATGTAAGGTCGATGAAATATATACAAGCTGTCACAATAAAGTCCATTCAAAAAATGGCTATTTAGATGATTATGCTTTTTATACTTCTGCATTAATTGAGCTGTATAATTCTACTTTTGACAAGACTTATTTAGACCGAGCAGAGCAGATTTCCATAGCTGTTATAAAACATTTTTATGATGATGAAAACGGCGGATTTTTTCTATGCAAAAAAGATAGCAGCGAACTTTTTATCAATCCAAAGGAAACCTATGACGGCGCAATTCCATGCGGGAATTCATGTATGGCATATAATTTTGTGCGTCTTTATCAGCTTACAGATAATGAGTATTTTAATGCGATGGCAAAAAAACAGATTGATTTTCTTAGCACTCAAACAGCCATTTATCCATCAGGAAACAGCTTGTTTTTGCTTGCTTTAATGATGTATGAAAATCCACCAACACATATTGTCATTGTTCCAAAAGATGAACCCGATTATAAAAAAACAATTCGCAGGATACCTTATCTTGCGAATGTAACAATAGCTCATGAAAGTACTGATTATCCTATTGTAAATGATAAAACGACTTATTATATTTGTAAAAACCATGCTTGTTTGCCGCCTGTAAATGAGTTGGAATAGCAATCATTTTTTCAAATATACCGAAAATGTTGTGCCTTTGCCTAACTCGGAAGAAACCTTTATATATCCATCCTCGGCAGTAATAATACTTCTCGCTAGATACAATCCTATTCCAACACCCTCCTGCTCTGAAACCGCTGCACTCCTGTAAAAACGCAGAAATATTTTGCTGATTTCATCCTCCGATATACCTATGCCATTATCAGAAATATCAATACGCAAAAACATTTCGTATTCCGAAAATTTTATGTTTATATACCCGTTTTTATTCGTGTATTTCACAGCATTATCAAGGATATTGTATATTGCCTCAAACGTCCACTTCCTGTCAAATACTGCTTCCAAGCATTCAGAATTATCTGAATTTATACTAATATTTTTAGCAGCAGCATTAGAATTTACAGCTTCAATAACATCATTTATCATAGGCACGATATCCTGAGTTTTAGGTGAAACTGCTATAATTCCATTTTCAAGTCTTGAAGCTTTAACAAGCGAGCTAATCAGAAAATCAAGCTTTTCACTCTGTCTTGTTATCTGCTTAACAAGCTCAATGCTATCGTCATTTAACTCACATTCATTCAGCAGTTCGCTGTATAGCATGATATTCGCAACAGGTGTTTTTGTCTGGTGCGAAATATCTGCTATCAGCGATTTTATTCTTTCCTGCTCAGTTTCAATATTCTTAGATGAAAGGCTGCTTTGTGACAAAAAATCTGCCATCTTCGACTCAAGCTTTGATATCTTTGTTTCATCAAAGCTATCCTCTTTAAATCTGTTATTTATTACATCATCAAGCATTTTTTCAAGCCTGTTTACAGTTTTGTTAACCTTATAATATCTCGATAAAGATATAACAACACAGGCAATTCCAACTACTGCAATTATTATAGAAATGGCGATATAAAAATACATATCGTTATGAACAATACTCATATTTATACCACCCTTTCTATAAGCCGCTTAATTTATTTTTAAACTATCCATTGATATCCTATACCATACACAGTTTTTATATAATGTGGATTTGTGCTGTCGTCCTCAAGCTTTTCACGCAGTCGCTTAACTGTAACAGAAAGTGCATTTTCATCGACATAATCTCCGCCGCTCCAAACCTTATCAAGCAGAATATCCCTGCTTAAAACATTACCCTTGTTTGCTATCAGATATTTAAGCAGCTTTTGCTCGGTTTTACTAAGAGTAAGCTCTGTATTTCCTTTGCTAAAAATCATATTGTCAAAGTCAAAAACGAACTCCGACGTTTCATAGTAATTATCTGTTTTTGTTTTCATACGCCTTATTACAGACTGCACTCTTGCACGCAAAACAGCAAGGCTGAATGGCTTTCTGATATAATCATCAGCACCAGCCTCAAGTCCTGCAACCTCGTCAATTTCCATATCGTTAATTGTCAGCATTAATATTGGTACCGATGATTTTTTTCGTATTTTACGGCATAAATCAAGACCGTTTCCGTCTGGCAAATTTATATCAAGCAAAATGAGGTTAATTGGCATAGATAACAAAATTCTCTCTGCCGATTTAATATCATTTGCAATTTCGGTTTTATATCCCGATTGCTCCATTGCAAGTGATATACCTCTTGCAAGTGCTTTGTCATCCTCGACGATGAGAATGTTATTCATGCTCAATACCTCCTTTTAATATGTTACAAAAGCGGGCGAACAAGGATGTTCGCCCCTACAAATATTATACCACATAAAATGTATAATTTCAATATTTATTCTGCTGACCTTAGCTGTTCGACAACCGATGTATTAACATTGTTTCTGTATACCATAACTGGTATTATCGCCGCAAATATTATAAGCAAAATGCATGCTGATATTATCGGTACAAATGTCACGTTAAAGCTCAAAAACCACACGCCGTCAATCAAGGTTTTTATGATTGTGTATGCTGCTGCAAATTCGATAACCAGTGAAAATCCTGCTGTTAGAAATGCATAATAAAAGCCCTCATAAACAAGCATTGTTTTTAGCTGAGTTCGTGTCATTCCGATACTGTTAAGCATTGCGAATTCCTTTTGTCTTGCTATAATTCCTGTGCTTATAGAATTCACAAAATTAAGCAGTCCGATTAAACCGATAATTATACTTAATACACCGCCGACTGTCAAAATTATATTTTTCATCTGCATAAATTCATCTTTATATGTGTCCCTTGAATTGTAATTCATGGATGGCTCAACTCCTGTTGTATACTGCTCAAGAAAACTATCAAGCTGTTCATAGGATGATTTATCTGCATTAACAAGATATGTCATCATTTTAGGACTTGTACCCCATGTGGTAAATTCATCAATCGGCATAGCGGCAGTGACATTGTCACCATAGCTTCTGCTTGTATTAGTATAACCCATTGTATATAGCCCCATTACTGTATATTCTTTTGACATTCCCTCATATTCATACTGCATAATTGGTGTATTTATTATACTGCCGTCTTTAGCGATATACTGACCTAAATCGTAATCATAATGGTCAAAGTCTGGATTTATTTCAAAATTCGTCTGTTCTTTAAGTGTAATTTTATCTCCAACATCGTATAATACTGAATCTAAGACGACATTGCCAAAATCATCTGTATTGCATCCAAGCAAAACATAATCACCTGTTGCAAATTTTTCAGCATCGTATTCACCAGAAACAATATTTAAATTTTCAAGAACAAAATCATCCATAGCATAAATTGCTGTACTTACCCCATCTTCTTTTGTATATGTTTGAGTATCACCCCACAATGTTGTAATTTCACCCTCATATTCAGAGCAAATTACTTTTTCAAAATCAGTATAAATACCGCCGCTGCCTATAATTCCATCCTGTGAAGAAAAGGCTTCTGCAAAGCTGTCGCTCACTGGCATTTCTTCATCCCTGTATTTCAAATTGAAATAGCTGGCATGAGCAAGCTGATAATCAACATCAATCATATTTGATACAAATTTGTCAAGGTCAAGACTGTTTGACAAGCAAAATACCGTATTCATCAAAACAAGGCTAAGTGACATTGAAAGCACTGCAATTACGGTACGCTTTTTGTTTCGTCCGAGGTTTGAAAACGCCATTTTATATAGCTTTGCACCGCTTTTTGATTTCTTATTTTTCTTTGTATATGAGTTGTCAACACCACTATATTTTACTGCCTCAACAGGAGATATTTTTGCAGCGGTTTTAGCGGGCTTCGAACAGCTTATAAGCACAGTTACAGCCGCAAAAACAGCCGAGCCTATAAATATAATCGGATTAAAGCTGACATATGATTTGCCGCCATACATCTGTGATGCGATAAGCGGCAAGATAGCTGCACCAACACCAAACCCAGCTAAAAGTCCTAGTGGTATACCGATTATACACATTTTCATAGCCTGATTAATAAGAATTTTGTGTATCTGTTTTCCTGTTGTACCAATGGTTTTTAATAATCCATAAAAGCGTATGTCCTTTATAACCGATATCTGAAAAATGTTGTATATAATAAGATATCCTGTAAACATAATGAGCAGTAATGCAGCTGCTATTGCAATAACTGTACTTATATTATCCTCCGTTTGTGATGTTGTCATGTATGCCCAGTTAACGCCATATGGAACATAATCTGGTGAAGTTTGATCGTTTGAATATCCAATATCTTCAATGACTTTTTGCAGGTCATTTTCTATGTTAAGACTGTTCTTAAACATTATATTAAGGTTTGTTGAGCCTTCCATATCATAATCCTTCAAATACTGCTGTCCCCTGTTTGTGAGGTATTTATCCATATATGCCTGCGACACAAGCCCTATACTTGTCATAAATGCCGAGTCACCCTCATACCATCCGCAAAGATTATATGTTATTACAACTTTTTCACCATTTCCAATATTAGTTTCAAGTGTTATTTCCTGTCCTGCTTTTTGCTCTAAGCCTAACATTTCAAGCACAGATGTATCAAGAACAATATCATTTTCCTGCTCTGGCATTTTACCGCCGGAAAGCTCTATAAAACAAAGTTTCATATCTGTTTTATTTTTGCAGTCAAGTTCAACAGGACGTTTTAGCAGCTTTTCATCACTGATAAATCCTGCTAATTTTGATATACCCACTTCTTTTAACAGTTCATGCTTTTGAAATTTTTCTGCCTGCTCATCGCTTAGATATTTGAAAGTACCATGCGCCATTCCGCCTGCCATACGCATTGAATTATATTCCATACTTTTTATTAATCCCATTCCAACTGTGAAAATAGCTGTAAAAAGTATAGTAGTCAGTATTATTGCAAGTATCGCAGTTATATTTCGTCTGCCATTGTTTTTATAACTTTTTTTGCTAAGCATTTTAATGGCTTTTTTATTTTCAACATTAAACATTTATTATATTCAACCTCCTTTTTTACCGCATTTGACAATTTTACCATCCTCAATACGAATAATTCTGTCTGCAAGCTGTGCAATTTCTTCGTTATGAGTAATCATAACAACTGTCTGACCAAAACGCTCGCTTGTGATTTTCAGCATACCAAGAACATCCTGTGATGTTTTGCTGTCAAGGTTTCCTGTTGGCTCATCCGCCAAAATTATTGCAGGCTTTGATGCAACCGCACGGGCTATTGCCGCTCTTTGCTGCTGTCCGCCTGAAAGCTGTGACGGCAGGTTATAAAGCTTTGATTTTAAACCTAAAACCTCAACGATATTATCGATATATTCACTGTCTGGAACAGAGCCATCAAGCTCAATCGGCAGCACAATATTCTCATATACATTGAGTACTGGTACTAAATTATAATTCTGAAAAATAAAACCTATTTTACGTCGTCTGAATATTGTTAACTCGTTATCGGAAAGCGAAAAAATCTCCTGCCCGTCAACTGTAACATTACCCGATGTTGCTCTGTCAAGTCCTCCGAGCATATGAAGAAGTGTTGATTTGCCGCTGCCTGATGTGCCGACTATTGATACAAACTCACCTTTTTCAACGGTAAAATTTACACCGTCAAGTGCTAAAACCTGTGTATCATTATTGCCATATTTTTTTACAAGATTTTCTGTTGTTAGTATTTTCATTTTCATTTTTATTTCTATCCTTTCTATTGCAGATGATTTTATTACCCCGTGCTATTATATTAACATAACAATCTTTCTGAAATCTTTCGTTTTTAAAATCAATTATTACAGTATTGACAGATTTCCATAAAAATAAAAGGACTGTTTTTGCAGTCCTTTTAAATATTAATCCTTATATACGCCAACACACTTTTCTAAATCTGCGCCTATGAAAACAGCAACTCTAAAATTTTCTGTGGAACTTACTCTTATAACTGCTTTATGAACCATAGTCCCTTCAGCCCATAGCATAATGGTATATATATTTTTTTCTTCGTTGTAAATCGCATTATATTTACCAAAAATATCTTCATCGTCAGTTGTCATAGTAAATGAATCATCATCAAAATAAATATCAAAATCCTCAAATTCAATGCATCCATATATACCATAATCATTTGATGCATTTCTGTTTCGCTCTATAGCTTCAGAAATCATCGCATTAATTGCATCATTCATTGATGTATCTATTGATACTATTGGTGCTGACATTACAGGTGTTTTCGGCTTATTATCAACAGAATAGCCTACATTAATTGCTGCCCCTAAAATTCCTATTATAGTTATAATAAAGCATGCTGATTTAATATTATCCCATACTGTTTTTTGTTTCCTTTTAATATGCGAATTAGGATTATGTAAATCGTTTTTAGAAAGCTCCGATTTTATATTGACATGATACCTTTTAGAATTATATTTATCGGGATAGATTATGGTGTTATAGCCTAATTTCTGCTGCAGTAAAATGGCTGTTTGCTTTGGAAATAGCTTGTTTTTTAACAAATCTGATACCGCTTTGCGAAATTCAATTTCAGTTTTTATAGGCTCAATATCATTCTCAATAAAAAACCTTTGCCATGCTGTATACCTTATGTATTCATTTTCATCAGATAAAAGATATTCCATGTTGGCAATGATACTATGTATGTTGCTTGAAAACCAATAAGTATCGTCATACGTCAAATCCAAATCAAGCTCAACACCGCTGAAATCAAACTCTGGTGCTTTAGGTGTAACATCATCTGGAATATAGTCAGAATCAGATTTTTTATATACTTTTATATCAAGAAAATCAAATTCAAAAGGTATCTCCTTTGATTTAAGCGTGACCTTAGGCTTTTCTATTTCAACATCAGAAAAATCATACTCCGAACTTTTTTCTTCATTAATATCATTATTATCCGTTATATCATCTTGTGATTTATGCGATGAAATATCAAGAGTTATAATATTATGCAGATGACTATTTTTTGCATAAGCACAAGCCGTTTTATATGCTTCATAAATCCTCCTGAACTCGTCAGGATGTTCCTCGGGATTGTATTGCTTGGCAAGCTTTGCATATGCCCTTTTTATTTCTTTTATATTAGTCGTTGGCTCTATACCTAGTATATACCACATTCCTTTATTCATACCCCCTTTTCATCACTCTTTAATAAGACGATAATGTATAGGTGGATAATATCCAGCCTCAACAAAAATAACTTCGATATTCCACAGCATGCTAACCCTAATACCCATACAAACTCATAACATATACAACAATTATAAATATTAACATAACACCGATAAAGACTAACGAACTTTTCCATAAATCCTTAAGTATTATACCTGGGTCATAGTCAGTACCCTGCATATGATTAATTCTTTTTTCGGGTGGCTGAATTTTGCCGCCTAAGCCTAATATGCTGACTTTCCACTTTGGAACTGGTGAAAATATTACTATCTCGGCTGTCGAATTCCTGCCAAAGTTATTCGCAATAAGCTGTGCAGCTTCAGGTGTGAAAAGCACTTCAAAAATTAAGTCCGATGCAAACATTCTAAATCTGTTGTCATATATAAAGCATTGGAAATCATCATGCCCGAAAAACTGCTCCCATAACAATAAATTATCCCGCATATTTTCATCTGTTACAAGCTTTCTCATTTTTTTCTTTAGCCTTTTCAGCTTATCATCCTCAGATGTATATATATTCTGCTCGTCATCATAATCAATATCGTCCAAATTTACACAGTCAAAATCATATCCATATGAATTTGATGTTTTTTCATCTTCTGTGATAACATCCGCACTTTCAGATAATGCATATGAAAAATCAAGCTTTGGTATCTTTTCCTGTAAATCATTTAAATTGCCCTGAACGTTATAATTATTATAACGTTCGGCACCCTTTGCATATTTACATGCCATTTTATATGCATCATAAATCCTCCTGAACTCGTCAGGACATTCCTCGGGATTATATATTTTGGCAAGTCGTGAATATGCTCTTTTTATCTTTTTAATGTCAGAGGTAGGCTCAATTTCGAGTATATCCCATATCATAAGTATGTTCCTTAATAATCAATTTCATCAAGATATGTTTTCAAGTCATCATATGTATTTCGGATAACATGATTATTCATCGTATTTAACGCTGATATAAATGCACTTAATTTTATACCAATAATATCACGTTCTTCCGATAAAACCTCACTGTAAAGACGGTCTGCACGAGCAATAAGAAGTCGGTTTTCTTCTTTTTCGGCAGGACTGATTTTTAGCTTTTCCATCTGCTTCACTGCAGCTGCTAATTCTGCCTCGCTCATGTTGCCGCTTTTGCTTAAAATAGTTTTTTGATATACCTTGTTTTCTTCAAGTGTTGTCGCTTCAATAACAAGTATGCCATTGATATCATAAGTCATTCTAACCTTGCAGGCTTCCTGATGCCTCTTTGCTGCTGGGATAGCAACCTCTAATTCACCAAGAAATAAATTTTTATCAGGCAGTCTGTTTTCGCCCTGATAAAACTTAAATAACATTCTTGTCTGATTATCGGCTGCGGTGGAGTATGTTCTTTCATGACTTGACGGCAATATTGTATTGCGTTCGATAATGAAGCTCATGACATCCTCGCCTGTTTGCTCATCAAGTACATTCGTGCCAAGAGAAAACGGACATATATCTGTCAGAATGATATCCTTGAGGTTATCATTCCTGTCCTTAATTCCTGCAAAAATTCCAGCCCCTAATGCAATCGCTGTGTCAGGGTCAATATCCGTACAAGGTGTTTTATTTGTTATCATTTCAATAAATGCTTTTACAACGGGCATTTTACATGAGCCGCCAACTAAAATTATTTCGTCAATTTCTTCAATAGGACAGCGGCTGTCTTTTAAAGCCTTGCGGATTGGAATTGTCATCTGGCTGAATATTTCCGAGCCTATTTCAATCAGCATATTATTATCAAGCTTTAATGAATATTGCTTATCATTAATGTTTGCAATCATTATTGTAGATGCTGTTGTAGTTAAAGCAATTTTACAATTTTCTGCAAGCTTATATATTATAGCACTGTCATCCTTTGAAAGTGCTGCTTTGTTTATTTCATTTGTTTTGCAAAAATAATCAACAATGGCATCATTAAAATCCTTGCCGCCTAGATGGTTATTTCCTGCAACTGCAAGTATCTCCATAACACTGTCAAATGAATCCACGATAGATACATCAAGTGTTCCGCCGCCAAAATCAACTACCATAAATGTGCCGTCATCAAAATCATGCTCGGACTGGAATGCAAGTGCCGCCGCTGATGGCTCATTAACAAGCCTTTCAACCTTTAGTCCTGCTATTTTTGCTGCTGCCTTAGTGGCATTTCGACAATTGTCATCAAAATATGCAGGCACACTGATTATAGCCTCATCAACAGTTTCACCTAAATATTTTTCAGCATCCTCTTTTATCTTTTTTAATACAAGTGCCGAAAGCTCCTCAGGCGAAAAACTTTTCTTGCCTAAATTTATTTTTTTGCGCATTCCCATATCACGTTTAAATTCCGATGTGGTGCATTCTGGGTTTGAGATAAGGCGTTCCTTTGCAATTTTACCGACAAGCATTTCGCCATTATCATCTATACTTACAACCGATGGCGTAAAATTATCACCTAATGCATTTTTTATTATTTCAGCTTTGCCGTCTTTATAGCATACTGCAAGGCTGTTTGTTGTTCCGAGGTCAATTCCTATTATAGCCATTTCAATACATGCTCCTGTCGTGAATAATTTCATATTTATATTAGAAATATTATAACATTATTAATATACCGTGTCAATAAATATGTGCTAAAAAGGACTTGCATTTCACATTATGAACCCTTGACTTTGTTATTGTATAGTTGTTTAACTTAACGCACTATAATTACAACTTATCATTTCTAAGCCTTGTATAAAGAGATGTCATTATGTCACATATGCCATGAATGTAATTTTCGTCATGTTCCTTTAATTCTTCCATGAGTGTAATGACTGTATAAATTTCGGACGCTTTTATATCATCCCTGCAAAGCAAATCAAGCGGAATATTTGCATAGTCTGCAATTGAAAAAAGGCTTGCAATACTTGGAAGCGATGCATTTGTTTCGATTTTTTTAAGCTGTTCTACCGATAGATTTACTGCCTCAGAAAATTTCTCCTGTGTCATATGACAAATATTCATTCGTACATACTTGATATTTTTTCCTAAACCGTCTACATTGTAAATTTTACTCATACATCCACTTCCTTTTCATATTGAAGTATAATGCAATTACATCAAAGTGTAACAACATTATACTTATTTATAATTAAAGCATACTTACAAAAAGTTGGGAACACTATTTAATTCACTAAAGTATAATATCATTACACTTTTAATACTATTTTCGACAATTTTCGACACCTTTTATATGTTATAGTATATCAGTATAATATATAAAATAAAAGGAGTACATTATTATGATAGAAATGCAGGAAAAAGAAAATATTATTGAGACCGAAGAGGGTATGTATAAAAAAATGTATTTTATGGAAAACCATCAGCTTTCACATGTAATAGGCTGTCTTGAAAAAATAATTGAATTAGCATCGGACAAGCAGAATTACAAGGAAAATTTCGATACTATCCGCAGGTTTGCTTTAAATGAAATTATCAACATAAAATCAGCACAACGCAATGCCGAAAATATTTACATAGTGTTTAATGAATAAAATTAGCTTTCCTTTCAAAATTTTTATATAATTTTTACAAAACCTCTTGACAGTAAATCGATTACAATGTAAAATATAGTTAATAGTTTAATTGTTCGGAATGGACGATTTTTGAAAGGATGGTTATTTAAAATGAGCGAATTTTTTAAAGGTATTGAAAAAATCAAATATGAGGGTAAAGCAAGTACTAATCCACTAGCATTCAAATATTATAATCCTGATGAGGTTATCGGTGGAAAAACTATGAAGGAGCAGCTTAAGTTTGCACTTTCATGGTGGCACACTATGGGCGGCGACGGCACTGATATGTTCGGTGTTGGTACTGCTGATAAGACTTGGGGCGAGGATGACAGTGCTGCTCGTTCAAAAGCTAAGGTTGACGCTGCATTCGAATTGATGGAAAAGCTTTCAATTGATTACTACTGTTTCCATGACAGAGATTTATCTCCTGATTATGGTACTTTAGGCGAAACTAACGCTAAGATGGACGAAGTTGTTGCTTACCTAGAGAAAAAACAGGCTGAAACTGGCAAGAAGCTTCTTTGGGGTACTTCCAACTGTTTCGGTCATCCACGTTATATGCATGGTGCTGGTACATCTCCATCTGCTGATGTTTTCGCTTATGCTGCTGCTACAATCAAGAAAGCTGTTGAAGCAACTGTTCGCTTAGGCGGTAATGGTTATGTTTTCTGGGGCGGACGTGAGGGTTACGAAACACTTCTTAACACTAACGTGGGTCTTGAACAGGACAACATGGCTCGTTTGATGCACATGACTGTTGATTATGCTCGTTCAATCGGATTTACAGGCGATTTCTACATAGAACCAAAGCCAAAGGAGCCAACAAAGCACCAGTATGATTTTGATACTGCTACTGTTATCGGTTTCCTTAGAAAATATGGTCTTGACAAGGATTTCAAAATGAATATCGAAGCTAACCATGCTACACTTGCACAGCATACTTTCCAGCATGAGCTTCGTATTGCTAGAGAAAATGGTGTATTCGGTTCAATCGATGCTAATCAGGGCGATATGCTTCTTGGCTGGGATACTGACCAGTTCCCTACTAACATTTATGATGCTGTATTCTGTATGTATGAAGTACTAAAGGCTGGTGGATTTACTAACGGTGGTCTTAACTTTGACTCTAAGGCTAGACGTGGCTCATTCGAAGCTGTTGATATTTTCCACAGCTATATCGCTGGTATGGATACGTTTGCACAGGCACTTCGTATTGCATACAAGCTGATTGAGGATGGCAGACTAGACAAGTTCGTTGATGACAGATATTCCTCATGGACTACTGGTATCGGTGCTGATATCGTTGCTGGCAAGGTTACTCTTGCTGACCTTGAGAAATATGCACTTGAAAAGGGTGAGGTTACTGACTCTCTAAAGAGTGGTCGCCAAGAACAGCTTGAGGCTATTGTTAATAATATTATGTTTAATATGTAATTGAAATTATAATACACATAAAACGTAGGGGCGAACTGCGTTCGCCCGTGGCATATTGATAAGTTGCGGGCGAACATAGTTCGCCCCTACTATCTTGTAAAAATACAAAACTTCACATTTGTATGTGTGGTTTTTGTAGGGACACGATATATCGTGTCCGCAAAATGCATAATAATTAGCGGACACCATGTATGGTGTCCCTACAATAAAAAGGTGAAGATTTAATGTTTACAAGATACTACATTAACAGTATTCAATATTTGAGGTGAATTTATATATGATTATATGGATAAACGGTGCATTTGGTGTTGGAAAAACTGAAACTGCTAATGCATTACATAATCTTATTCCACATTCACATATTTATGACCCTGAACAAGTCGGATATTTTTTATGGGACAACTTCCCTAATGAAATGAAACGTAATGGTGATTTTCAGTATATCCCAATCTGGCGTGAAATGAATTACAATATTATAAAGCATATGTATCAAAATTTCGACGGACATATTATTATCCCCATGACAATTATAAATCTCGATTATTATAATCAAATAATCGGACGTTTATTAATTAATGATATAATTGTATATCATTATATTTTAACTGCTCCAAAGGAAATTATTATCGGTCGGTTGAAAAACAGAGGTGAACTTGATAATTCATGGGCAGAACAGCAAATTGATAAATGTTTATATGCGTTTGAGAATGATATTGATGGAATTAAATTTGATACTCAAAACAAAAATATTAATGATATAGCAAAAATTATAATTGATAATGTTCGAAAGGTATGAAATATAATGAGATATGTAATAGGTGTTGACCTTGGTACAAGCGGTACTAAAACCGTTTTGTTTGATGAAAAGGGTAATGTTATAACTTCCGCAACAGTGGAATATCCTATGTATCAGCCACAGAATGGCTATGCTGAGCAGGAGCCGATTGACTGGTATAACGCTAGTATTTCCACAATAAAAACTGTTATCGCTAATAGTGAAGTTAATAATGCTGATATCGTAGGCATTGGTCTTTCAGGACAAATGCATGGCTTAGTTATGCTTGATGAAAATAATGATGTCATCCGCCGTTCTATTATATGGTGCGACCAGCGTACTGCTAGGGAATGTGAGGAAATCACTGAAAAAGTTGGAGCTAAGCGTTTAATTGAAATCACTGCTAACCCTGCTTTGACTGGCTTTACTGCATCAAAAATTATGTGGGTAAAGAACAACGAACCTGAAAACTATGCAAAATGCCGTCATATCCTTTTGCCAAAGGACTATGTTCGTTTTATGCTGACTGGTGTTTATGCAACAGAGGTTTCTGACGCATCTGGTATGCAGCTTTTGGATGTTCCAAACCGCTGCTGGTCTGATGAAGTTTTAGAGAAATTAGGCATTGACAAGGCTATGCTTGCTGATGTTTATGAATCTCCTGAAATTACTGGCTATATAACTAAGGAAATTGCTGATTTAACAGGACTTAAAGAGGGTACTTTGGTTGTCGGCGGTGCTGGCGATAATGCCGCTGCTGCTGTTGGTACTGGCGTTGTTGTGGATGGTAAGGCTTTTACCACTATTGGTACATCCGGCGTTGTTTTTGCACATACCTCTGAAATTTCCATTGACCCTAAGGGTCGTGTACATACATTCTGCTGTGCAGTTCCAAATGCTTGGCACGTTATGGGCGTTACACAGGGTGCAGGGTTATCTTTGAAATGGTTCAGAGATAATTTCTGTCATGCTGAAATGGATACCGCTAAGCTTATGGGTGTTGATGAATACTATCTCATGGATAAGCAGGCTGAAACTGTTCCAATTGGTGCAAACAGACTTCTTTATTTGCCATATCTAATGGGCGAACGTACTCCTCATCTTGACCCCAATGCGAGAGGAATGTTCTTCGGACTTTCCGCTATGCATACAAAAAAAGATATGCTCCGTGCTGTTATGGAGGGGGTTGCATACTCACTTCGTGACTGTATGGAAATATGTCGTGACATGGGCATTAATGTATCCGATATGATGGCTTGCGGCGGCGGCGGCTCATCACCGTTATGGCGTCAGATGCTTGCTGACCTTTATGCTTGCCCTGTTAAAACTGTTGCATCAAAAGAGGGCCCTGCTTTGGGTGTTGCAATCTTAGCTTTGGTTGGCGCAGGTGTTTATGACAGCGTTGCTGCAGCTTGTGAAGTTATCATTAAAGCCGACAAGGTGCAGGAGCCTGTTAATGCAAATATCCCTCTCTATGAGAAATTCTATCAGCTTTATACAGAGATTTATCCTGCTGTTAAGGATAAATGTGCTAAATTGGCTGCTTTATAATTTCTAACATATAGTGTTTTGTATAATATAAACAATTTCTTAGCGATAATTTAGCAAAAAAATATTTAAAAAAGGCTAAAGTCTGGCGAATTTGTGCCGATATATAAGACAGAAGCAAGGAGAACACCACCAAACGAGGTAATTCTCCCATGGAAATGTTCTCCTTTCGAGAACGGCTTCAAACGAACGAGTTTAAAACTGAATTGCGCAATAAGGTTTAATGCCGTTCACAAAAAAATTATTATATTATAATACAAATCGAATGATTTGATTTGTAAATTACAGGAGGTAATATTATGGTAGTACAGCATAACATGACAGCGATTAACGCTAATAGATACTTGGGTATCAACAATAACAAATTGTCTAAGTCTTTGGAAAAACTTTCTTCTGGTTACCAGATCAACCGTGCTGGCGATAACGCTGCAGGTTTGGCAGTTTCCGAGAAAATGAGAGCTCAAATCGGTGGTATCGATCAGGCTATCAAGAACGCTGAAGACGGTATCTCAATGGTTCAGACTTTTGAAGGTGCTCTTACTGAAACTCACTCCATTCTTCAGAGAATGAAGACTCTAGCTACTCAGTCTGCTAACGGCACTTACGATGACGAAGTTGACCGTGCTGCTATTCAGCTCGAATATGACCAGCTTGCTGACGAACTTAATCAGATTGCTGATACTGACTTTAACGGCGTTCAGGCTCTTAACGACAAGGGTACTAATGCTCATGAAATCACACCAGCAAGTACAGTTTCTGTATCTGACGCTTACACTAATGCTGCTGCTGGCCCTACTTTGACTTACAACTCTACTATCACTCTTCAGGTTGGTGCTAGATCTAAGGATGCTGTTAAGTTCACATTTGATTATGCAACTTACACTGCAGGCGGCAACGGTATTGGTACTCTTACTGCTAATATGGACGTTTCTGCTAAGGGTCTTAAGGTTGACACTGCTAGTATTAGCCTTACTTCACAGGCATCTGCTAACGCAGCTATCGACCAGATCGGTTACGCAATCAACAAGACTTCTCTTGTTCGTGCAACATTCGGTGCTATCCAGAACCGTCTAGAACACAAGATTGATAACATGAACGTAACTTCCGAGAACTTAACTGCTGCTGAATCACGTATTCGTGATACTGATATGGCTAAGGAAATGATGAACTTTACTAAGAATCAGATCCTTTCTCAGGCATCTCAGTCCATGCTTGCTCAGGCAAACCAGCTTCCACAGGGCGTTCTTTCCCTTCTTCAGTAAGCTTAACTTACTCGAGAAAATTTCCAAAAAACTTAAAGCTAGCTAGTTAATAAAATCCCTCCGTTCTGATCAAACGGAGGGATTTTTGTTTATTTTGCCTCTGTGTGAGGATAATTTTTTTGTTATGTTATTGTATGTTAGGGTACTTATGTTGTATAATTATAATAATAAATAATGCGTACTGAATAATTCCGTTTTTAACGGAATTATTCATAAAATCAAGCACAGCTTGATTTTATACACGAAAATACAACGTATTTTCGTGTTACTTCTTGATTGACGTCCACTTACAAAATAATTTTCACAGAAAATTATTTTGTAAGTGCAAAGCTTTTCGCATAAAATGCTCAATAGCATTGCACTATAACAATTCAAAAACACCTCCAAAGCAAGCTTTTACGGCGTTTTTGAATTGTTCAGTAGACATTAAATAATGTAGCAGGGGTGATAATTACGGATAATTTGCATTTAATTAAAATAGGGTGTGATTGCTTGCCAGTTGTCACACAAGCTGGGTATGAGGTTTCACTAAAACCAATGAAGCATTGCGACAGAACTGCTGATTTCAATGTTATGATTTATCTCACAAAAGGCAAGATGGAAATTTATGAGGATGATATTCTCTATGAACTAACACCATACACGCTTTTTTTCTTAAAAAGTGATGTTCGTCACTATGGCATTAAGAATTTTGATATAGGTTCATCATGGTTTTACACACATTTTTACTGCAATGAACCGTGTGATAATTATTCACCATATGAAGTTATACAGACTAGCGGGGACGGGCTTTATCTTTCTCGTGAGGATGGCAATAAAGTTTTAACTGTACCAAAGCTTTTGCATCTTGCTCCTGATAACAAAATAGCTTATATGCTGAATAATCTTGTAAATCTGCATAATTCAGGGGATATGCTTAGAGCAAATATTGAAATGATGAATATTCTATGCGAAACAGCTTACCCGTCTGACAAGCTTTTTTCTGGTGACAGCAGGGTTGAAATGGCTGTTAAGTATATTGAGAATAATTATACCATAAATTTTTCTTCACATGACATCGAAAACGCCGTCGAACTTTCATACAAATACATAGGTACTATTTTCAAGGAACATATGGGTGTTACAATCAAAGAATACGCTCTCATGTTAAGAATAAAAAAAGCTGTTTCGTTACTTTGCGAAACTGATATGAATACCTCTGAAATAGCAGATTTAACAGGGTTTTATGATACCTATCATTTCAGTAAAATTTTCAAACGTGAAAAAGGGATTTCACCTACTGAATTCCGAAAGGCTTATATACCGAAAATATAAAAATTCGGAATATAGTACATCGATTAGCGAGTATTGTACATTTTAAAATGTTCTTATTTGATTTATAATGAGTATAACAAATTTGAACGTTAAGGAGATTTTATTATGAAAGATATCACTGTTTTGCATAATTTTAAGATGAATGACAAGTTTTTGGGACGTTATCAGAAACTCGTTAAGGATGTTGTTATTCCATATCAGGAGCGTGCACTTAAGGACGAAATTGAGGGCGCTGAAAAAAGTCATTGTATTGAGAATTTCCGTCTTGCTGCTGAATATTTGAAGAATGGCAAGTGTGAGGGTGAATTTTATGGCATGGTTTTTCAGGATAGCGATGTGGCGAAATGGCTGGAAGCCGTTGCCTGGTCGCTGTGCCAGAAGCCGGACGCTGAGCTGGAGGAAACCGCTGATGCGGTGATTGAACTGGTTGCCGCCGCCCAATGTGAAGACGGCTATCTGAACACCTACTTCACCGTCAAAGCCCCGGATGAACGCTGGAGCAATCTTGCCGAATGTCATGAGCTGTACTGCGCCGGACATATGATTGAAGCCGGCGTCGCCTTCTTCCAGTCCACTGGCAAACGCCGTCTGCTGGAGGTGGTGTGCCGCCTCGCCGACCATATCGACCAGATGTTCGGCAATGGGGAAACGCAGATTCACGGCTACCCCGGCCACCCGGAAATCGAGCTGGCGCTGATGCGCCTGTACGAAGTCACCGAAGAGCCACGTTACCTGGCGCTGGCGAACTACTTCGTTGAAAAACGCGGAAAACAACCGCCCCACTTCTACGACAGTGAATACGAGAAGCGCGGCCAGACCTCCTACTGGCACACCTATGGCCCAGCGTGGATGGTAAAGGACAAAGCCTACAGCCAGGCGCACCAGCCGCTTGCCGAACAGCAAACCGCCATCGGCCATGCAGTGCGTTTCGTCTACCTGAT
>JAVBOH010000017.1:0-141848 GCA_031550725.1 Oscillospiraceae bacterium | reverse complement strand
TTCCCAATCCTCTATAAACCCCTCAAACCTAACTCTAGGCACAACCTCCTCCCCTTGAGGAAACATAACCTGTAAATACCCTTTTTTAAGTTCCTTGAGTTTTTCTAACTTACGCTTATAAAGAGCAATAGTATCGTCGAGTAAATCAAAAAACTTAGAAATTTTGTTTTGTTCGGATATTGATGGAAATTTAACTTGAATATCAACTAGCCTATCATAATATAAATTTGAAACATTTCCACCTTCAACCTTTTCGGCAAATTCTCTTTTTAATAAAGCATTAAAATACATTGCAACAAACAGGGGATTTTGTTCTGTATTGTAAATTGAAATCATCTCCCCAATAGCTACATCAGAAAGAGAAAGCCAACTACAATTAGCAAAATCTAAAGGATCTTCACCAACACGAGGAACTAAAACTTCTTTGCCAGTGCTGAATTTTAGTTGATTAGTCGGAATATTTGTATAAGAATATATTTTATCTATTTTACAATTAAATTTTGTATAAAGTTCTCCATACCTTACACATGGCGTTGTAGCATCGTCAGTGACAGACCATTTAGGTGCACTTTTTCCGTATTGAAAGGTTCCATATTCACCAATTGTACGCTGTACCCAAGCGTCAGTAAATCCCTTAAAACGAATTTCAGGAACTAATTTGTTACTATTATTATTAATATTATTCATAATAGTACTACCTCACGCAAAAATGAGCTTAGTAGCTTCAATTAATTCTCTTGTATCATCTGTTACAGCAAGCTCATCAAGCATTGCTAAAAACTCCGCTTCTTTCTGCTTAATCTGAGCATTTATGTCAACAATTTCATTGCTTAAAGCAACAATATCAATTGGCTTTTCTTCCTCAAAAGTATCAACATAACGAGGTATATTAAGGTTGTAGTCATTGCTAACGATTTCATCATAACTAGCCAAGTGAGCATATTTCGGTGTATCCTCACGCTTTTTATATGTATCAACAATCTTCAAAATGTCCTGTGGACGCAAATTATTTTGATTTTTCTGCTTTTCAAAATCCTTTGACGAATCAATAAATAACACATCACGTGTCGCACGATTTTTCTTTAATATAAGTACAACAGTAGGAATACTTGTACCATAAAAAATATTTGCAGGAAGTCCAATAACTGCATCTATTGCGCCCATTTCAAGCAAAGTTTTCCTTATTGCACCCTCAGAAGCACCTCTGAAAAGCACACCATGTGGCAAAACAATTCCCATAGTACCTTTGTCATTAAGATGATAAAAACCATGCAACAAAAATGAAAAATCAGCTTTAGATTTTGGTGCAAGTTTACCGTATCGTTCAAAACGTGGGTCGTTAAGGAATTTGTTATCTGCACTCCAATTAGCAGAATACGGTGGATTCATCACTACTGCATTAAACAAATATGGCTCATCAGTTGGCCAGTCCTCATCGAGTGTATCACCATTTTTTAATCGCATTTGAGAGCTTTCAACATTATGCAAAATCAAGTTCATTCGTGCTAAGTTGTAAGTTGTGGTGTTAAGTTCTTGACCATGATAATGCACTTTATCAGGATTATTCACAAACTGTCGTATATTAAGCATGAGCGAACCTGAACCCATTGCAGGATCATAAATATGGAATGGTGCGACATCTTCCTGCCCAATTGAAACGATTTCCGAAATAATTTTGCTTACTGATTGTGGAGTATAAAACTCACCAGCTTTTTTACCAGCACCAGCAGCAAATTGTCCGATTAGATATTCATATGCATCGCCGATAACATCGCCATCGTGACCGAAAAGGTCTATTTCATCAAGAGCCTTTATTACTTCTGTGATTGTCACATTTCGCTGCTGTGCATTTGAACCAAGTTTTGATGATGACAAATCAACGTCATCAAATAGTCCGATAAAATGTTCACCTTGATGGCCAAGTTCTATGAAAGCGTTTTGAATATCTGATATTTGTAACTCATATCCCTCAGCCTTTTTTCTTAGTGTATAAAACAGGTTTTCAGGTGTAATGAAGTACCCTAATTTAATTTTAATAATATTTTTCACATCAGCAGCATCTTCATTGTACCAGTCTAAAAGCACATCATACTGCTCGCTTCTGCTTGGGTATTCCGAAACTTTGCCGTTTTCTTCTTCATAAACAGCACGAAGTTCCTGATCAGAAAGATACTTATAGAAAATTAATCCTAACAAATAGTTTTTGTATTCACTTGCATCCATTTTACCACGTAGAATGTCAGCACTTGCCCATAATTGATTGTTAAGTTCACCCATATTTGCGTCCTCAATTCATATAAATTAAGGTTAGTTGAAATAACCTTAATTTATATACTATCGCTTACTTGAAACGTCAGTATAAACGGAACGTAAATATTGTGTAAATATTAACAATATCTAAATTTTATGTATAATTACACATTCAAATAAAAATCCACCCAAAAGGAATATAACATCCTTTTGGGTGGGTTAATCTATTATTCTATATTTTGCTATTCCCCAGCAAAATTCGTAAGTTCTTCCTTTAAAGGTAACAACTTTTCCTCAATAATATTTCTCCAATATACCTCAACAATCGGACGTCTTTTTCTGAATTTATCATTAAATAAACTCTCAAACTCCTCTTTTGTCAAGGCAGAATTATCAATTATTGTGTTGATATAATGCACCTCTGCTTTATCCTTACGATATTCATTAAAGCTAGTAAATAGATCCTCTGTTGGTACTTTCAGAATACCAGCAGTACCTACAATAATATCATTTATCATCTGTTTAAAATGATTATCAACACGTCCGATAACTTCCTGTTCATCGTCGATATTACCTAATGCATTTTCATATGCAGATTTTACGATAGTAGGCTTGTTCTTGATAATATCGTCAAACTTTTTCTTGCTTTCATCGTTCTTAATATCTTTAAGCAATTGTGCAATATAAAAGCTGTCTATTTTTTCAGTAAGTGTTGCATTTTGTTCAGCAGAAAATTCTATTTCAAGAAGTTCTTTGATAGGGTCATCACCGTTAGTTTTATCTCTGACTTCTGCCTTTACATTTTCAACATATCCATTTTCAGAAATTATAGTATTAGATATTTCGGTTAATTCATCAAAATCGCTTTCATATTCCTCATAACTTTTTATAGCTGTTTCAAGTCTTTTCATACCTTGGAAAGTTTTGATAAAGTGTATTTGCTTTAACAAGTCATTAGGATCTTCCTGTAAGTCATTTTTTGCATCAATAAAAGATTTATGTGCGGACTCAAACTCATCTCTTACTTCAAAATATTGCTTAGGCACAAGGTTTTCCCAATTTCGTTCTTCATTAGAAAATAATTTTATTGCATCACGCACATTTTGTGCCATAGTCAAAGGCTTACGGAATGTAACAATCATACCCTTATCCTTGCCTTTGTATACACGATTAGTACGTGAAAAAGCTTGCAGTAAACCATGCCATTTAAGTTCTCTGTCAACATATAAAGCTTGTATAGTTGGAGCATCAAAACCAGTTAAAAGCCTGTCTACAACAATAACAAAATCAAGCCACTGCCCATCTTTCTGATATTGTGCACCTTTTCGGGCAAGACGATTATTTATATTCTGATTATAGTTTGAATCATCAATACCACCTTTTTCATCGGAGGTATTTGCAGTATTTCCATCAGCATAATGCGTACCAAAAACAGTATCATATTCACGCATAATTTCGAGCAATTCTTCTTGTGCATTATTAATTTCATCCTGTTTTTCAGACACAGAATATGTAATTGCAACACGAGGAAAATCAGGGTCATTAAGCTTTGCAGTTTCATAAAGTGGATTTCCAGTAATAAGTTCACCAGACTTTTTTAGTTCCATAAGTTTCTTATATATTCGCTTTGCCTGTGCAATTGAATGAGTTGTTAAAATTCCACTCATAGTAGGTATACCGTTAACCACCTTGAATTTTTCCATTACAGATTGATGACGAAATATCTTTTTAAGCATTGTTTCGATATAAGTGTCATTTTCAAAATCTGACGATTCTAAAAGTGATTCTTTTTCAATATCAGTCATAGCTTTAAGCTTCTGAACAGGGTCAGCTTGTGGATATTTACTCTTGATTTTTGATAAATAAATTCGTTCTTCTTCCTCTTTATTCATAAGAGAATGGTACTCTACCTGAAAATCCAAAACAGACTTATCATCCATAGCATTTTTGGTTGTGTAAGCATGAAGAAGTTCGCCATACTGGTCAAAAGTTGTTCGTGCATATGTACCATTTTCAAGCTTTTTATTTTCCTCGAAAATAGGTGTACCAGTCAAGCCAAACCATGTTGACATAGGAAAGAATTTCTTAACTTCTTTCATTTCCTTGTCAGAAACTGCACGATGACACTCATCAACTATGAAAACAATATGATCGCCCTTTAATTTCTCAAATTTATTGTTATCTGTTTCTTTACACTCTCTTATTGCATAGCTTAATTTTTGAATTGTTGTCACAATTATAGTATTGTTATTTTTCTTGCTAAGCAGATTTTTAACAAGCTCACGTTTATTGTCAATTCCAACAATTAATGTGTTATCAGTTGCATTACCTGAAGATTTTCCCGTGTTATATTCTGATGCAAATTTACTGAATTCATTCTTAGTCTGACTATCTAAATCCTTACGGTCAACTATCATAACAGTACGTGCAACGCCAATTGAAGATTGAGCAAGCAATTTCGTTGCTACAAAGCTAGTTATTGTTTTACCTGATCCAGTTGCATGCCATATAAAACCGCCTTCATGTGCCGATGCTTGCTTTTTAATTTTTTCAATTGCATGAATTTGATATGGCCGCAAAACCATCATGAATTTTTGTCCTTTTTTATCGTCAACTAAAATGGTGTATCGGCTTATTAACTCATGTGCAGCAGGTATTTTGAGAACTGTGCGAGTGAAGTCATATAAATCTTCCACAGGTGTATTATCTGTTTCACGCCAGTTAAAGAGAAACTTTTTAGCACCAGAAAAATCTCCGTTTGTACTTGGTCTTGCAAAATATTTTGTAGAAACTTTATTACTCACAACAAAAATCTGCACAACTGCAAAAATACCATCAAAAAATCCTGCTTTTGAGTATCGCTCTATCTGGTCAAAAGCTTGAAAATAGCCATCCTTAGCATATTCACTTTTAAGTTCAACGTGAATTGCAGGCAAGCCATTTATAAGTAAAGTAACATCTCCACGCATATTTATATCTGTATCAGGAACAATCTGATTTACAACTTCATAGCTTGATATGCCACCAGCAATATCCTTGTTGCTGAATAATGTCAACGTTACATTCTTGTTATCTAAGTCCTCACGTTCAATGTTAATTTGAGCAATTCCATTTTCACCACGCAGCCAAACTGATGTCATAAATGGTGTTTGTGTCAAACGCAAAAACTCATTTTTAACCTGTGTAAATTCATTATCTGTAAGCAGTATACCATCCAACTGTGCTATATTTATACGATTAATATGACCACGAAGATTATTCCAAAGGTCTGCTTCTGTTTTTATATCATTTCGGTATGTCCATTGATTTTCATTCACAGTTAAAATATCAATTAGTTTTTTCTCGATATGTTCTTCAGCATGCATAATTAGTCCTCCGTTGTTGAATTTGCATATATTACATATAATTATACAATATTCAGACAAATAATACAAGTAAAAATACAAATTGTCATAAAAATAGTCACATATGCTTTCATAAACACATGTGACTATATATAGTTTGAACGTATTCTCTTTAATAAATTTCAGTCGTAAGTCTGTCGTAAATATGATAACTCATACCACGAAACCCTTGTAAATCAGGGATTTACTGCTCAATCGGCCTCATAGTAGGGAATAGCAATACATCACGAATGGATGCACTATCTGTAAGCAGCATAACAAGTCTGTCAAGACCAAAGCCTAAACCACCTGTTGGAGGCATACCATATTCAAGAGCAGCAACGAAATCTTCATCAATCTGCGCATTAGCACCCTGAGCACGCTTAGCTTCAACCTGCTTAACAAATCTCTCACGCTGGTCAATAGGGTCATTAAGTTCAGAGAACGCATTACCCATTTCACGAGCATAAATGAAATACTCAAAACGCTCAGTGAATGCAGGGTCACTAGGCTTTCTCTTTGCAAGTGGAGAATTTTCAACAGGATAATCATAAATGATAGTAGGCTGAATAAGCTTATCCTCAACAAATTCCTCGAAGAATGCAATCAAAACATGACCCTTAGTTGCATTCTTACCCTCTGGAACTTCCACATGATGCTCCTTAGCGCAAGCACGAGCAGCTTCATCATCAGTCCATGTGTTATAGTCAACACCAGCATACTTCTTAACAGATTCAACCATAGTCAATCTCTCCCAAGGAGATGCCATGTTTATTTCAGTACCCTGATAAGAAATGTCTAGCTTACCACAAATCTTTTCTGTGAGACCCACATACATTTCTTCAATCAAGTCCATCATGCCGAGATAATCAGTATATGCCTGATACATCTCAACTGTTGTAAATTCTGGGTTATGTGAAGTATCCATACCCTCATTTCTAAAAATGCGTCCAACCTCATAAACCTTGTCAAAGCCACCAACAATAAGACGCTTTAGATAAAGCTCTGTTTCAATACGCAAATACATATCAAGGTCAAGCGTATTATGGTGAGTAACAAAAGGTCTTGCAGCAGCACCAATTTCAAGTGTATGAAGAACAGGCGTGTCAACTTCTAAGTATCCACGGCTGTCAAGGAAATTACGCACCTCGGAAAGAATACGGCTTCTCTTAACAAAAGTATCTTTAACATCAGGATTACAAATAAGGTCAACATAACGCTGACGGTAACGCATATCCTGATCTTTTAACCCATGCCACTTTTCTGGCAAAGGAAGAAGTGACTTTGAAAGAAGTGTAATCTTCTTAGCGTGGATGGAAATTTCACCCTTACGAGTTCTGAAAACCATACCTTCAACACCAACGATATCTCCGATATCCCACTTCTTGAACTCTGCAAATTCTTCTTCGCCGATATCATTCATGCGAACATAAATCTGCATACGGTCAGTGTTATCACGAACATCAATAAAGTTAGCCTTACCCATATCACGCCATGACATGATACGTCCAGCAATGGTAACATCGGTATTCTCCAAGCGTTCAAAATCCTCACGGATAGTAATATTCTGTGTATTTGCATCAAACTTGGTAATCTCATATGGATTTTTGCCATTAGCCTTGAGTTCATCAAGCTTTTCAATACGAATTTTCTTTAATATATGAATATCCTGCTCGGTCTGTTCTTCTTCAACGGCAGCGTCAGGATTAACATTCAAATTTTCTTCGGACATTTATTATGACATTCCTTTCAAACTAAGTTTTACTTGCCGATATCCATAATTTCCATCTTGATGATACCGATTGGAGCTTCAACCTCAATAATATCGCCAACGTGTTTTTTCATAGCAGCAATACCAATAGGAGATTCATCAGAAATTTTATTGTTATCAGGATCAGCTTCAGTTGAGCCAACAATCTGCAAAGTCATGATTTCATCAAGCTCAAGATCCTTTAAAGTAACAACAGAACCAACGCCTACTTCATCAACAGACAATTCGGACTCGTCAACAATAGTTGCATTAGCAATTGTATATTCCATTTCCTGAATACGAGCTTCAAGAATACCCTGTTCATTTTTAGCTTCATCATACTCGGCATTTTCGGAAAGGTCACCGAATGCACGGGCTTCTTTAAGCTTCTGTGCAACCTCTGCACGTTTGACGGTAATAAGATATTCTAGCTCAGCCTCCAGCTTAGCAAGACCCTCAGCGGACATTTTAACCTTCTTAACAGCCATTAAAAGCACTCCTTTTTTATAAATAATCACACTTCTGTAATTATCAATTCTAAACAAAAATTATATCACATTATCTAAGTTTTGTCAAGGATTGTACTGTATTTTGCTAAATTTAAACTTCGACATAATAATCTATACACTGTTTAGCATTTTTCAAAAGCCAATAATTCATCATAATCAATCAAAAACTCGTAATGATCACCCATTGCATGATTTAACCATACACTTATTCCAAGCGCTGTATCGGTCATAAAGCACTCCCAATATTCTGGTTTTTCTAAATTAATCTCGAGCAAAGCCTCCTTGAATAACGTATCCAGTTCTATTTCATTGATTTGTTTCTCATAATTTCTTTGCGCCACTGCAATAAAATCATCGTTAACATTATATAAATCAGAAAGCTTCACTAAGCTCAAATTATCAACATCTATTATCAAAGCACTGAAATAACTATTCGGATGCGGAGCCATTTTATAGTAAGTTGAACCTTTAAAAACAGCACAAAAATAATCAGAATCGTTCCTCATTATTTCATAATCAACATCAATACCATAATTTTCATAATCATTAGACCAGTTTATTGTTTCATGAGAATTGGACATAGTCCCTTTAAAATCCTCATCAATAAATAAGTATAATTCCGATTTCACAAAATCCTCAATCATCATATTCATCTTATCTGTGTTAGTATCAGTATTTATAAACTGTGGATAATTGAAAAATATCTGATTGCTTTGGTTTTCTTCTTTTGCGCAATATGACTTGAATTCCGATTGATTTATTGCTTGGTTTGTTGTTAAATCAGTGTTATTGTTGGTGTCATCACTATTTATCTGGCTTTCTTCTGTTGCATTATATGAATTTAATTCCGATTGATTTATTGCTTGAGTTGCTGATAAATCAGTGTTGTTGTCAGTATCATCACTATTTATCTTATCTTCTGAACATCCTGACAGCATAAATAACATTAAAATAAATGCAAATATACGAATTTGTTTAATTAATTTCATTTTTTAGCTCCTGATTAAAATTATATTATCAGTATAGCATATTAAGATTTTGAATGCAAATTACATTTTCATTACAATAAATGTTTCAATCACTGTAAAAAACTTTTTTGTATTGCTTATTAATATCATATGTGTTAAAATATAAATGCAAATTAATTGATTATATGATTTTGGAGGTAAGATTGATATATAACAGGTAGTTTTCGCACCTTTAGTGAGAAAGGGAGCATAGCTCCGTTAAAAACCCCTTAACGAACTATAATAAAGGATGGGTTATGTAAATGAAAAAAACAGTATCAGTATTTCTTACAGTGGCAATGTCATTAAGCGTTTTGCTTACAGCTTGTGACAGTAAAACAAATTCTTTGGATGAAGGTGTATCATCAGTTGCTGACACAGCTATAACTGAAAACAACAGCGTTGACGAGCCAAACACTGTTAACGTCAGCGCAAAAATCACAATTGACGGCACGAAGTTCATGGTTGATGGTAAGGAGCTATGGATAAATGGCGTTAATACACCTTGGGATAAGTGGAATGACTTCGGTGGGGGATTTAATGAAGAATTTTGGGATAAACACTTTGCAGACCTTAAATCGATTGGTGTGAATGCGACAAGAATATGGGTGAATTGCAATGGAATGACTGCTGTGCAGCTTAACAAAAATGGTGAAGTGGAAAGTGTATCTGAAAAGCACTGGCAGGATGTTGACAAGCTGTTTGAGCTAGCAGAAAAGCATAAGATTTATATTATGCCAACACTGTTGTCCTTTGATCATTTTAAGGATGGGAACACAGGATGTGACCTTTGGAGAATGCTAGCAGCGGATGAAGCTTTAACGAGGACTTATATTGACTCATATATAATTCCATTTGTTCAAAGATATGAAGATGAGCCATATTTATGGTGTGTTGACCTTATGAATGAGCCTGACTGGGTTGTTGAGGAAGAAAAATGCGGTAAGCTTGGATGGAAAGTCATGGGTCCTTTCTTTGCTCGCTGTGCAGCAGCAGTACATGAAAATTCTGATGTGCTTGTAACAGTTGGTATTGGAATGATAAAATATAATTCTGACAAATATGATGGTAATTTTATGTCTGATGAATATCTTTCTTCAATTGCAGGTGAAAATGCCTATCTTGATCTTTATTCAACACATTATTATTGGTGGCAGCAGCAATGGATGGGCTTTCCATTTGAAACTACACCTGAAAAATTCGGACTTACAGACGGTAAGCCATGCGTTATTGGTGAAATGTCTGCAAACAGTGATGAAACCGGACGTGAAATTGATGAACTATATAATAGTGCATATGAAAACGGCTGGAATGGCGTAATGGTATGGACTTCTAACGGCGTGGATGGCTGCGGTGGTTTTGAGGACTGCAAACAAGGTGCTGCTCCTGTGCTTGAACTAGCTCCTGAAAAGGTATTTCCACTTGGAAAATAATATGTATTTCAACTAATAGCTATTTTTATGTATGTAATTTATAAAAAAATGTTAAATTTTATATAAACCCTTGCTAAATCTCTAAAAATGTTATACAATATAAGGTGGTAGGGTGTTAAATATTTAACGTATATTTATGCCTGTTTTATGCTATTATATTTATCATAGCTTTAAAATAATCTTATTTATGAAAGGATGTCACTAACATGGCAGGTTTAAACAAAGTTACCGTAGAAGACATTAACGTAAAAGGAAAAAAAGTTCTCGTAAGATGTGACTTTAACGTTCCTCTAAAGGAAGGCGTTATCACAAATGATAACAGAATTACTGCTGCACTTCCAACTATTAAAAAATTAATCGCTGAAGGCGGCAAGGTTGTACTTTGCTCACACCTCGGCAAACCAAAGAATGGTCCAGAAGATAAATTCTCACTAGCGCCAGTTGCTGCACGTCTTGCAGAAGTACTAGAGGGCACAAAGGTTACTTTTGCAGCTGATGATACAGTTGTAGGTGATAAGGCTAAGGCTGCTGTTGCTGCAATGGCTGACGGCGATGTTGTTTTGCTTGAAAATACTCGTTTCAGAGGTGCTGACGAAACTAAGAATGGTGAAAATCTTTCTAAGGAATTGGCTGATTTGGTTGACGGTGAAGTATTCGTAATGGATGCTTTCGGTTCTGCTCATAGAGCTCATGCATCTACTGCTGGCGTTACAAAGTTTGTTAAAGAAACTGCTGTTGGTTACCTAATGCAGAAGGAAATTCAATATCTTGGTAATGCAGTTGAAGTTCCAGTTCGTCCATTCGTTGCTATTCTTGGCGGTGCTAAGGTTGCTGATAAGCTAAATGTTATCTCTAACTTGATTGAAAAGTGTGATACTCTTATTATTGGCGGCGGTATGGCTTATACTTTCCTTAAGGCTAAGGGCTATGAAATCGGTACATCTCTTGTTGATGACGAAAAGATTGACTATTGTAAGGAAATGATTGAAAAGGCTGAAAAAGCTGGCAAACAACTTCTTCTTCCTATCGATACAGTTATCACAAAGGATTTCCCAAATCCTATTGATGCTGAAATCGAAGTTTCCATCGTTGATTCTGATAAAATTCCTGCTGATATGATGGGTCTTGATATTGGTGTTAAAACTCAGGAACTATTTGCTGATGCTGTTAAGTCTGCAAAGACAGTTGTTTGGAACGGTCCTATGGGTGTATTTGAAAACCCAATTCTTGCTAAGGGTACAATTGCTGTTGCTAAGGCTCTTGCAGAAACTGATGCTACAACTATCATCGGCGGCGGTGACTCTGCTGCTGCTGTTATACAGCTTGGTTTCTCTGATAAGATGTCCCATATCTCAACAGGCGGTGGTGCTTCCCTTGAATATCTTGAGGGTAAGGTTCTTCCAGGTGTTGACGTTATCGCTGAAAAGGCATAATTTATAAACTTTCGGCGGATGGCGATATCCATTATACATTTGTTTAATGAATATCGTTTTCCGCCTTTCGTTATGTATACATATAATTCTTGTAGGGAGCGACACCCTCGTCGCTCCACCGCCAATATCGTATGCCACGGAGCGACGAGGGCGTCGCTCCCTACAAATATTTTAAAATAAAATAAAATTAAGGAGTTCATATATCATGAATAAAACATTGAGAAAAGCAATTATCGCTGGTAACTGGAAAATGAACAAGACTCGTCCTGAAGCTAAGGCTCTTATCGAGGCTTTGAAGCCAATTGCTGAAAAGGCAACATGTGAGGTTGTAATTTGTGTACCTTACACTAATCTTGAAACTGCTATCCAGTTAACTAAGGGTACAAACATCAAGGTTGGTGCTGAAAACTGTCACTTCAAGAACAGCGGTGCATACACTGGCGAAATTTCTGCTGATATGCTTGCAGAAATGGGTGTAGAATACGTTGTAATCGGTCACTCAGAAAGACGTCAGTATTTCGCTGAAACTGACTTGACTGTTAACAGAAGAACTAAGGCTGCTTTGGCTGCTGGACTTATGCCAATCCTTTGCGTTGGTGAAATGCTTGCAGAGCGTGAAGATGGTATCACTGAGGATGTTGTTGAACTTCAGACTGTTGCTGCTTTCACTGGTATTTCTGCTGACGATGCTAAAAAGGTTGTTATCGCTTATGAGCCAGTATGGGCTATCGGCACTGGCAAGACTGCTACTGATGAGCAGGCTGAAGAAGTTTGTGCTTTCATCCGTAAGGTTGTTGAAAACAAGTATGGCAAGGCAATTGCTGACGGCATGACAATTCAGTACGGTGGTTCTATGAACCCTAAGAACTGTGCAGGACTTCTTGCTAAGGAAAATATCGATGGCGGTCTTATTGGCGGCGCATCACTTAATGCTGCTGATTTCGGCGTTCTTCTTGATGCTGCTACAAACGGTTAATTTGGGTTAAATAATATAATATTTTAACGGGCGCACAATGTGCGCCCTACAATATTTATTTCTCGGAGGTGTATCATGAGCGAAAAATTAAGCCGCAAAAAGAAAAAAAGACTTATTATTTTTAGTATTTTTGCAGCATTTATTATCATGATATCCTCTTTTTTTGCATATGATTTCTTGAAAATCAAGCGTTATAAGCAGCCTCCTGTTTTCTGTATTCCTGTATATCAGTATGATAACGGCAGTGTTGATTATATTGGCTTTGGCTATAAGATTTGGAAAGACTACGACCCCTTTGACAATAAAACGGAATATTACGTCACGCTTTGGATTTTACCAAAGTTCTGGCATATATAATGCGTACTGAACAATTCCGTTTTCACAGAATTGTTTGGAAGGTATTATATAAATTTTTTCACACCACATATAAAGGATTGATTTTATTATGAATAAAAAACCACTAGCTTTGATTATAATGGACGGTTATGGCATTAACCCTGATTCATACGGTAACGCAATAGCCGCTGCAAATAAGCCTAACCTTGACAAGTATTTCGCTGAATGTGCTAATACTGTTATAGGTGCATCAGGTCTTGATGTTGGACTTCCTGATGGTCAGATGGGTAACTCCGAGGTTGGTCACACAAACATTGGTGCAGGACGTATCGTTTATCAGATGCTTGTTAAGATTTCAAAGTCCATTAAGGATGGCGATTTCTTCGAGAACACAGCTTTGATGGGTGCTATGGAGAACTGCAAAAAGAATAATTCTGCACTTCACCTTATGGGACTTCTTTCCCCTGGTGGTGTTCACAGCCATACTGAGCATATGTATGGTCTTTGCGAAATGGCTAAGAAGAACGGTATTGACAAAGTTTATATCCATGCATTTCTTGACGGACGTGACGTTCCTCCATCCTCCGCAGCAGACTACATGGAAGAAGCAGTTGCAGAGATGAACAAGATTGGCGTTGGTAAAGTTGCAACAATTTCAGGACGTTTCTATGCAATGGACAGAGATAATATGTGGGACAGAGTTGTTCTTGCATATGATGCTATGACTATGGGTGAGGGTGTTGATGGCACTGATCCTGTTCAGGCTATTAAGGATTCCTATGCTAATGGCGTTACTGATGAATTTATGCTCCCAACTGTTATTAACAAGGATGGCGCAATTAAAGCTAATGACAGTGTTGTGTTCTTCAACTTCCGTCCTGACAGAGCAAGACAGCTTACAAGAGTTTTCGTTGACCCTGATTTCAATGGCTTTGAAAGAAAGTCAGGTCACCTCCCGCTAAATTTCGTTTGCATGGCACAGTATGATGCTTCCATGCCAAACGTATCCGTTGCATTCCCAAATGAAGAATTAACTATGACATTTGGTGAGTATATGGCTAAGTGCGGAAAAACACAGCTCCGTATCGCTGAAACACAGAAGTATGCACATGTTACATTCTTCTTTAACGGCGGCGAGGAAACAGAATTTGAGGGTGAGGACAGAATTTTGGTTGACTCACCAAAGATTGCAACATTTGACATGAAGCCTGAAATGAGCGCATTTGAGGTTACAGAAAAAGCTGTTGAGGCTATTAATGCTGACAAGTATGATGCGATTATCCTAAACTTTGCAAACTGCGACATGGTTGGTCATACTGGTATTCTCGATGCAGCAAAATTAGCAGTTGAAGCTGTTGACACCTGCGTTGGCAGGGTTGTTGATGCATTGCTTGCACATGACGGTGCTGCACTTATCACAGCAGACCATGGTAATGCTGACAAGATGTATGAACCTGACGGCTCACCTTTCACAGCACATACAACATTCGCTGTACCACTTATCGTTGTAGGACGTGACTGCGAGCTAAAGGATGGCGGAGTACTTGCTGATTTAGTACCTACAATGCTTGAACTTATGGAACTTCCACAGCCGAAAGAAATGACTGGTAAATCACTTATCAAGTAAGTAAATATTTATGGACTGTCACATTTATATGCGGCAGTCCATTTTTAGCATAATTTATATTATATACGATTACTGTGTACAATAATATAAATTCCCTACCAACCACGAAAGGCGGCATTATCATGCCAGACATCAATATCAAAAACAAATTGAAATACCTGCTCCCATTAATAATTTCATTGGTGCTTTGTTCATGCAATGAGGATGAAAGCATACCTGTGCAGCTAACTGTGACAACCACTGTTTCCGAAACAAATATGACAACAGCCGAAACAACAACTATACAAAAGGAAACCACCACACCCAAAATCGTTATAGCCGATACAACAGATACAACCAATAAAAAAGATAAAAATGAATTTTCATCTTCCAAAATGGAGGAACAATATAAAGCAAAATATGCACAATTGCAAATGTTATACAGCCAAATTTCAGCTAAAGAAGATACACCTGCAATTAACATAACAACGCTTGATAACTGTGTCATCACATCAAAGGATGACTATGTGACATCTGTTGTGGATGTTTTTAACTGCGAGGAAAAATATATGCTGTCTGCAGAATGCGGTGTTAAAATCAGGGGTAATTCAACCGCAACAATGGACGATGAAAAGCCTTACCGAATTAAGTTTACAAAAAAGCATAATATGCTAGGGCTTCATGACGGCAATGAATATAAAAGCTGGGTACTCTTACGCACATATGGTAATCTTGCACCTGATTATACAGCATTTAAGATGGCAGAAGAAATTTTTGATGGTAAATATTACAGCTCCGACTGCACCTTTGTAAACCTGTATATCAATGGCGAGTTTATGGGGATATATCTGCTTTGTGAACAAAATCAGGCGGCAAACGGACGTGTTGATGTAAAAGAGCCAAAGAAAAATGAACTACCAACTGAAATTGGCTATCTGCTTGAGCTTGACAACTATCCTGATGCGGATGAGCACCCATATTTTGCTGTTAAACATGGCAATTCAGCGTTTACAGATATTAATGGTGAAACAAGAGAAATGGATGAAAAATGCTACTCTATAAAAAATGATACTACCTCTGAGGAACAGAATAAATTTATTGAAAAATACACAAAAGGTGTATTCCAAATTCTTTTTGAGGCAGTGGAAAATAACAATCCTATGATGTTTGATGCTGATTATAACATTGTTTCTGCTATTGGTACATATACACCCAAATCTGCAGCCGAGGCAGTTCTTGACCTTGAATCAGTTGCTAATATGCTAATTCTCGAGGAGCTTGTGCATGACTATGATGTTGGTGCAGGCAGCTTCTATATGGCTGTTGATTTCAGCGAGAACAGCAAATATGAGCGCATGACTTTCTTAGCACCTTGGGATTTTAACTGGTGCTATTATGGTGAAACGGACGGTAAATATTATGCAGGTGCATTTCAGGAGCCTTTGTATAATGAGGACCGTTCAAACCCATGGCTGACAGTAATAATGAAGGCTGAATGGTTTCAGCCAGTTTTAAAAGAAAAATGGGCAGAGTTAATGGCTGATGATTCACTTCGCAAGGTTACTGCACAGGTAAAAGAGGACGTCAAACTTCTTTCGAATGACTTAAGCGAAACACCTTGGGTTATTGACGATGCAATAAAAATATGTGATTTTGTCGATGGCAGGGTTGCTTGGCTTGATAAGCAGTGGAGATAAAATTATTCCTTATTGTGAAATTTTTTACAATTTATTGCAAAATAGTCGGTTATATGATATAATTTACGTATAGTATACATTAGGATACGAAAAATCGGAAGTTAAACGCTTTCGAGTAGGATGTGAAAAAATGGATATTAATACACAAGAAACCAATACACAAACTAATATCATAAACCCCAAAAAGAAAACAAATAATAAACTTATTTTAATATCAGTTGTTATGCTGGCAATAATTTTAGTTTTAACGGCTGCTGTTATAATATTAGTGTCAAAAATACATAAACTAAAGTATGATATTAAGCATGAATTTCTGCTTGAGGATTTTGTTCCTGCTGTTAATACACGTATATACAGTTTTTTCAACGATGGTGATTCAATTTTCCTTGAGGATAGCTATTTCGGACAGATAAGAATTCCTGCATACCCGAATGTTCCGAAGGCATCATATGATTATGATAAATTAGTTTTTGAAAATAACAGATACACTTATCATGATGAAAATGGTGTGGTTACTTCAAAAACTGGTATTGATATTTCTCATCATCAGATGAACATTGACTGGGAAAAGGTGGCGGCTGACGGAATTGATTTTGCGTTAATTCGTGTCGGTTATCGTGGATATGAGGAAGGCAAGCTAAATGTTGATGCGCAGTTTAAAAACCATATAAGCGGTGCTATTGCCGCAGGAATTGATGTAGGTGTATATTTTTATTCTCAGGCTGTGACTGTCACAGAAGCAAAGGAAGAAGCACAGCTTGTACTTGATAGCATAGATGCTTATGAAATTACATATCCTGTTATATATGACTGGGAGCTGCCCGATGCTGATAATGCCCGTACCAATGGCATGAACGGCGAAACGCTGACAGAGTGTGCAGCGGCATTTTGCGATACTATCGCTGATGCAGGATATCTGCCAATGATTTATGCAGGCAAAAGACTTTCACTTCTTGTCATGGATATGAGCAAGCTTTATAGCTATGATTTTTGGTATCCGCAATATAAGGATGGGCATAATCCGCCTGAATACCCATACGATTTTCAAATTTGGCAGTATGCAAGCGACGGCAAGGTTGATGGTATTGACGGCGATGTGGATTTGAATATTTGTTTTGTGGATTACACGACAACAATGCGTGGTAGATATTAATAATAATTATTATATCCCTGCAAAATATTCATTCACCAAATATATAGAATAAAATAGTATATCCAAGTTTCAATAAATTTTTAGGGGGTCTACACAATATGCAGACTATAATCAGTTCAGCAAAACTCAAGGCGGCTATCGATACCTTTGGAGCAGAACTGCACTCACTTCGTGACCATAATGATACAGAATACATCTGGCAGGCAAACAAGAACGTTTGGGGACGTCATGCTCCAGTGCTATTCCCTTTTATCTGCAACACCGCATCAAAAAAATATACTTATGACGGCAAGGAATATTCACTTTCAAACCATGGTTTTACAAGAGATTCCGAATTTGAACTGCTTTTTGCAAAAGAAAATTCAGCAGAGTATCTTTTAAAGTCCACTGATGAAACCTTGAAAATCTATCCATTCAAATTTGAACTATATGTTAATTACAGCATAAATGAAAATGAATTTAAGACCACTTTTACTGTGAAAAATACCGATGATAAGGATATATACTTTTTTATAGGCGGACACCCCGCATTTAAATGTCCGATGACGGCACAGGATAATTATAATGACTATAACGTTGAATATGAGTATCCCGAAAACATCACGCAGGAATTGAGCGATGGCACTATTGTTACAATTGCTGATGATACAAAGAAGGTTGCAGTTTCACACAATCTATTTGCTAATGATGTTTTTATGAAGGATAAGCCAAAGTCATCATGGATTGCTCTAAAAAGCAAGACCTCTGATTATAAGGTCAAGCTAAGTTATGATAACAGTGGATGTATCGCCGTCTGGTCATCGTGGTTTGAGGATGAAGATAAAACTGCACAGGCTGAATTTGTATGCCTTGAGCCTTGGAGCAGTATCCCTGTTTACTGCGATAATGAGGAGGATATAACAAAAATGCCTCATGCGGTTAAGCTTAATATCGGCGGCAAATATGACTTTTCTTATACTATTACTATTGATTAATAATACAGACGATTGATTATCGCCTTTGCAAATTCACGCTTTTGTGATACATTGCAGGGGCGATTATTATTTGCTCGATATTTATTGAAAAAATATGTTGTATTTTATATTTTTATGATGTATACTATATGTATGTATGATTGATTTTTTATTATATTTAATGTATACTGAACAATTCAAAAACGCCGTAAAAGCTTGCTTTGGAGGTGTTTTTGAATTGTTCTAGTGCAAAGCTATTGAGCATTTTATGCGAAAAGCTTTGCACTTACAAAATAATTTTCACAGAAAATTATTTTGTAAGTAGACGTCAATCAAGAAGTAACACGAAAATACAACGTATTTTCGTGTATAAAATCAAGCTATGCTTGATTTTATGAATAATTCAGTTAAAAACGGAATTATTCAGTACGCATTATTTAATATGATTAAAAGAAAGCAGGTTTATTATGGATGGAAGCAAGTGGTATAGCTCATATGATAATCTAAGTGTAGCTGTTTACATTATTGATGCTAACAGCTATGAATTGTTATACCTGAACGAAAAATTAGCCAAAAGATATCCTGATTACACTCTTGGTAAAACCTGTTATGAAGCTTTTTATCATATAGATAAACCATGTATAAGCTGTCCGATAAAATGTAATAGAGATAAGGATGATAAAAACACACTTTCACCAGTTGGAGTGGGTTATAACACTGCTGCTGATGGTTATTATGATATTTATGAACAGCTTATTCACTGGGATGACGGCAGACCTGCTCATTTATGTGCATTTCTTGATGTAATAAATGATGTCAAAAACATTGACGAAATCGAAATAACCAAGTCTGTACATACTATATATCAAGCATATCTAAAATCAATGAACACTGCATTCTGCGCAATGGATACTGACGGCAATCTGCTTTTTGCCAACAAGATATATAAAAATATGTTTGAGGTTTCGCTTAAAAAGGGTAATAGAATGCCTACCGAAAATCTTATCAGCGAATATGAAATTGAACATTTTAATAATAATATTACACCGAGAGTTATTGCTGGAGAAAGAGTATGTGAATGCTTTAATGTCAGGGGACGTGACGGAAATAATATACCTGTGCGAGCTGTATTGGCATCTGTAACTGATATTAATGGAAATATTTTTGCTTACACATCATCACTTGAAGATATCTCAAATGAAAAGAGCTATGTAACTGCAAGAGAACGTCTTAACCTTGCACTTTCCTACTCAAAAATCGGGGTATGGGAAATGTCTGTTGCACACAAGACATTTGAGTTTGATGATGCTTTCGTAAGGCTAATGGATGTTGACTGGAAATCACCTGTTCTTATATCAACATTCGCAGATTATCTTTCAACGATTATTGATGCTTCGGCAAATAAAACGTATCTTGACTATCTTAAGAATTTCGATGGTACAATCCCCATTGAATTTAATGAAAGAAAGTATACATTTCCTGATGGTTCAATAAGGTATATGAATATTTCATCGACAACTTACTTTGATGCAAACGGTAAACCTGAACGAATTATCGGTATGCTTAATGACATCACAGATGAGGTTGTTGAGCGCAATAAATATATTGAGTATAAAGAAAAGCAAATGCGTGCACAGGAATTTATTGCAATGTTTACATTGCCATTCACACAGCCAATCGGTATCAAAAAGCTAATGGAGGATGCATTAAATCAGCTTCAGGACTATTTCCATACCGATAGAATTTGCATACAGATAATAACAGATGACAAGCAGTTTGTTACTTGTAAATATGAAAAGTGCATTAATGAAAAAGTACCGTCACTGTTAAACACATCCATTCCGCTTTCTGACTTAGAAATACTTGTAAAAGCAATGCAATGTAATCCATATGTATATTATGAGAATACAAATGAACTTTTCGCTGAAGTACCTAAGGTTGATTATGGTGCTGTCAGCAGCTTGCTTATGCCAATGCTTTGCGATGGAAATATCCTCGGGTATTTTATTTTGGACGTGCTTTGGGATAATATCCACTGGGACGATAATGATTTACACCTAGCACAGCTAGCCTGCTCGGTAATATCAGGTGCATATTTCACACATACAAGTGAGCTTAAGCTTAAAGAGGCTTTGGCTGAAGCACAAGCTGCCAATAAAGCAAAGAGCGATTTCTTGTCACGAATGAGCCATGAAATGCGAACTCCGATGAATGCCATAATCGGTATGTCAAAAATTGCACAAGGCAGCACTGATTTAGATATAAGGGATAATTGTGCAAATGAAGTTAGGCTTGCCTCTGAACAGCTTTTGGGTATAATTAATGATGTACTTGATTTATCAAAAATAGAATCTGGAAAACTGGAGTTTTCATATGAGCCTGCATCATTCGAATATTTTATTGAAAAATGCTGTATGCTGTTAAACGAACAGATTATTAGCAATGATATTAAGCTTGACTATAAGTGTGGGGATAACCTGAAATTATTCTATTTCTGTGATGAACTGCGGGTTTCACAGGTTATCATGAACCTTGTGTCAAATGCCGTTAAATTCACACAAAGCGGCGGAGAAATTTTTATATCAGCTGATGAAGTAACACGAATGGATGATATTTCATTTGTGGAGCTGCGTGTAAAGGATACGGGCATTGGTATGTCGTCTGAACAAATTGACCGAGTATTTAAAACCTTTGAGCAGGCTGACAACTCAATTTCACGACGTTTCGGCGGAACAGGACTTGGACTTTCAATATGCAAAAGCCTTATCGAAACAATGGGCGGAAGTATAACTGTCAATTCAGAGGTTGGCACAGGTTCTGAATTTATTGTGCTGCTGCCGCTTAATTATGCAGTTGATTACGAAAAGCAGTTTCTGATTGATGCAAAATGCAAGGCAACATCTGTAAAACTGCTCGTTATATCAAATGATAAAAATATCCTTTCAATATTTAATAAGCTAAGCAGTGTCTTGTCTTGGGAAATTGATATTATAAGTTCACCGCAGGAATATTTGCAGATTGAAAGATCTGGAAATACAATATATAATCTTAGCTTTGTTGATATATCTATTGTGACTGATGAAATGTGCAATATGTTTACAAATAATCAGGACAAACCTATTGCTGATGTAACTGTATTTATCTCAAACAATATCCTGTTCCATGAAAAGCAGAAAAAACATCAGAACAAGGTTTTATACACTCCGCTAAGCACACTTACCGTTATAAATACAGTAACCGATGCATTTGACATTTTACATAATGATGAATTATCGCAGGATGTTATACCTGATTTCTCAAAAATTAATATTTTGGTTGCAGAGGATATTGAAATTAACAGATTTATTCTATGCTCACTTTTAGAGGAAACAAAAATTAACATTGATGAAGCTGTTAATGGATTGGAAGCTGTCGAGCTTTTCAAAAATAATCCCGATAAATATGATATCATTTTCATGGATTTGCATATGCCTGAAATGAATGGTCTTGAGGCAACAAAGGTCATAAGAAATATGGGTACGAAGAAATCAGAAGTCATTCCAATCATTGCTTTAACTGCAAGTGCATTCAAGGAAAATATCGACGAATGCATTAATGCAGGGATGAATGACCATATTCCAAAACCTATTGATATTAATGTAATAATAGAAAAAATCAAAGAATATGCTAACAAATAATTGACGTCTACTTACAAAATAATTTTCATTTTTTCAAAAAGCCTTGGTAAAACCAAGGCTTTTTATGTTTAACGTAGATTTTACAAGAGGATGATTACAGATTTAACATAGGAGTATTAAAATATAGTCATATCAATGAAAGGATATGATTAAAATTATGAAACTAGGTAACATTAAAAAAAGTATAGGCTTATTTGTATTAATTGCAGGTATCTGCACAGGATGCGCATCATCCGCAGGGGGAAACATTACAGTTATTTCACGTGAGGACGGCTCAGGTACAAGGGGTGCATTTATTGAACTTTTCGGTATTGAACAAAAGGATGCTGATGGCAATAAGGTTGACTACACAATTGATTCAGCTGAAATTACAAACAGCACATCAGTTATGATGACATCAGTTGCAGGAAATAAAGACGCTATCGGTTATATTTCACTTGGCTCATTAAATGACACTGTTAAGGCATTAAACGTTGATGGCACAGCTCCATCCGTTGATGCTGTAAAGAACGGTACATATAAAATTTCACGTCCATTTAACATTGCGCATAAGGATGACCTAAGCGATATCGGCAAGGACTTCATCAGCTTTATTCTAAGTGATGACGGTCAGAAAATTGTTGAGGGTGAAAAATATATCCCTGATTACACTGGTGCTTCTTACACATCAGCAGGACTTTCAGGTAAGCTGACAGTTGGAGGTTCATCTTCTGTAACTCCTGTTATGGAAAAGCTAAAAGAGGCTTATCTCGCACTTAACTCAGGCATTACAATTGAAGTACAGCAGAGTGACTCAACAACTGGTATGACATCAGTAATTGATGGCATCAGTGATATTGGTATGGCATCCCGTGAGCTTAAGGATAGTGAATTGTCAAGCGGACTTACACCAGTTGTTATCGCAACTGACGGTATTGCAGTAATTGTTAACAAGGAAAGCAGTGTTAGCAGCATAACAGCAGAACAGGTTAAGTCTATCTACACAGGAGAAATTACTAAATGGAGTGATATTACCTAATGATGACAGCTAAAAGCGGTAGAGTTAAAGAAAAACTTTTCTATGGAATATTTGCCTTAGCAGCTTGTATTTCAATAGCTGCGGTAATAATAATATGTATTTTCCTCTTTGCCAATGGATTTCCTGCGATGCATAAAATCGGAGTACTGGATTTCTTAACAGGCACAAAGTGGAAACCAATGAATGACATTTATGGCATTTTCCCAATGATTGTAGCTAGTATTTATGTTACGGCAGGAGCACTGATAATCGGTGTTCCTATCGGACTGCTGACAGCTGTATATATGGTATTTTACTGTCCTCCAAAGGTATATAAGATTTTTAAACCGGCAATTGATTTGCTGGCAGGTATTCCATCAATCGTATATGGCTTTTTCGGATTAACAATGCTTGTACCTGTAATGCAGCAGCTTACTGGTGTTGGTAAAAATATGCTTACTGCATCAATACTCTTAGGAGTTATGATACTCCCAACGATAATTAATGTAACTGAAACAACACTTCGTGCAGTACCGCTGAATTATTATGAGGGTGCATTAGCACTGGGTGCAACACATGAACGCTCAATATTTTTCACTGTTATCCCTGCTGCAAAGTCCGGCATAATGGCAGGTATTATCTTAGGTACAGGACGAGCAATCGGTGAAACTCTTGCAGTGTCAATGGTTGCAGGCAATCAGCCTGTTCTTCCAAACAGTTTATTTTCAGGTGTGCGAACACTGACTGCAAACATCGTGCTTGAAATGGGTTATGCCGCTGACTTGCACCGTGAGGCACTAATCGCAACCGCTGTTGTTTTGTTTATCTTTATCCTCATTATCAATATATGCTTCTCATTACTTAAAAAGGAGAAAAATTGATTATGAAGAAACAATTTGTACAATCAAGAATTCTAAAAGCACTTGTTATGATATCGTCATTTTTTGTAGCAGCAGTTTTGCTTATAATGATTGGTTATATTGTAATTAAAGGTGTACCAAACTTAAAGCCATCGCTTTTTGCATGGAAATACACAAGTGATAATGTTTCCATGATGCCTGCTATAATAAATACCGTTACGGTTGTATTATTAAGCTTACTATTCGCAGTTCCAGCAGGAGTTTTCTCGGCTATATACCTTGTTGAATATGCAAAAAGAGGCAGTAAGCTTGTAAAACTTGTAAGACTTACAACAGAAACCCTTTCTGGTATACCATCTATTGTTTTTGGTCTTTTCGGATATCTTTTGTTTGCAGTAACAATGCACCTAGGGTATTCACTTTTAGGCGGTTCTCTGACCTTGGCATTAATGATTTTGCCGCTCATCATGCGTACAACCGAAGAAGCACTTATCAGTGTTCCGGACTCATTCCGTGAGGGAAGCTTCGGACTTGGTGCAGGAAAGCTTCGTACTATCTTCAGAATTGTACTTCCATCTGCAAGTGCAGGTATCACATCAGGTATCGTGCTTGGTATAGGAAGAATTGTTGGTGAAACAGCAGCACTTCTTTATACAGCAGGTACTGTTGCAGGTATTAGTTCACTTTTAGGCTCAGGACGTACACTTTCGGTACATATGTATGCACTTCTGTCAGAGGGACTTTATATGGATGAAGCATATGCAACAGCATTCGTGCTGCTTATTATGGTTATACTTCTTAATCTGCTTTCATCTAAGCTAACAAAAAATCTAAAAACAGGCGGAAACGGAGAGTAATAAAGTTATGGGTAAAATAGATATTGGACAGTTCAACCTGTTTTATAAGGACTTTCAGGCACTAAAAAATGTTAATGTTGAAATTCCTGAACAGTGTATAACAGCATTTATAGGTCCGTCAGGATGTGGTAAATCCACACTTTTAAAGTCAATCAACAGAATGAATGACTTGGTTGAAGGATGTCGTATTGATGGCAAAATGCAGCTAGACAAAAAGGCTATTTACGGTGATATTGAAGTAAATGAGCTTAGAAAAAAGGTTGGAATGGTTTTTCAAAGACCAAATCCATTTCCAATGAGCATTTATGACAACATTGCATATGGTCCTCGTACACATGGCGTTAAGAACAAGGTTCAGCTTGATGAAATCGTTGAAACATCACTGCGTCAGGCGGCAATATGGGAAGAACTTAAGGACAGACTTAAAAAAAATGCTCTGGGACTTTCTGGTGGTCAGCAGCAAAGATTATGTATCGCAAGAGCATTGGCAGTTGAGCCAGAGGTGCTTTTGATGGATGAGCCAACAAGTGCGCTAGACCCTATTTCAACTGCAAAAATTGAGGAGCTTGCAATCGAACTAAAAGAAAAGTACACTGTTGTAATGGTTACACATAATATGCAGCAGGCACTTCGAATTGCTGATAATACCGCATTCTTCTTATTAGGTGAGCTTGTTGAATTTGGCTCAACAGATAGCATATTCTCATTGCCACAGGATAAACGTACCGAAAATTATATTACTGGCAGATTTGGATAATATATTTTTTGAGAAAAAGCAAAAAGTTTTACAAAATAAAAACATTATTTGGTAGATGCGAGAAAGATAGGTATTATATAATGGCTATAATTGATAAAAAAATTGAAAAGCTTAATATTGAGCTTATTCGCATGGGTGCGTTGTGCGAGGATATAATTGCTGCGTCTGTAAAAGGTTTTTTGACATCTGACAGTGAACTTCTTGATAAAGCTGAGGCACTTGAAGCGGAAATCAACCAACAGGAGCGTGATACCGAAGCTCTTTGCATGAGATTGATACTAAAACAGCATCCTGTTGCAAGAGATTTGCGAGTTATTTCATCCGCATTAAAGATGATATCCGATATGGAACGTATCGGCGACCATGCTTTTGAAATTTCTGAGCTTGCAAAAATGATTCATGACAAGGACATTGCAGGAAAAGTTCATGTCCGTGAGATGTCACTGACTGTTATTAAGATGGTTAGTGAGAGTATTGAATCATTTGTTAAGGTTGATATTGAACTTGCAAGAAAAGTTATTGCTGATGATGACATTGCTGACACAGGCTTTAACACAGTTAAAAATGAGATTGTTGATATTCTTCAGGATAAGAGTGTAAATAGTGAATATGCTGTTAACTTGCTTATGCTTGCAAAATATCTCGAACGAATTGGTGACCATGCAGTAAATATTGCAAAGTGGGTATGCTACTCAATCACAGGGAAGCATGAACACGAACACGAAATTGAATCGGAGGAGAATTAACTTGATTTACATTCTGGAGGACGACCATAACATAAGAGAATTGGTGGTGTATACACTTAACCATTCTGATTTTATAGCAGAAGGGTTTGCTTTGCCATCGGAATTTTGGAATTCTTTGAACAAAGCATCTGTTCTTCCGGAACTAATACTGCTTGATATTATGCTGCCTGAGGAGGATGGTTTAACCATACTCGGAAAGCTAAAATCAAACATGAAAACCAAGGAAATCCCCGTTATAATGCTTACAGCCAAAAGCGGTGAATATGACAAGGTGTTAGGCCTTGACGGCGGCGCTGATGATTATGTTGCTAAGCCATTTGGCATGATGGAGCTGCTTGCAAGAGTCAGAGCGGTTTTGCGCCGCAATGACAACTCAGTTAAAAAGGATAAGCTTGTCTGCGAGGACCTAGAGCTTATTCCTGCAAGACGATATGCTGCGGTTAAAGGTGTTCAGCTGCCGCTTACGCATAAGGAATTTGAAGTTCTTCACCTTTTGATGCAAAATCCTGAGATAGTATTTTCGAGGGAAAAACTGCTTGATTTGATCTGGGGATATTCATTTGACGGTGAAAACCGTACTGTTGATGTTCATATCAGAACGCTAAGACAAAAACTTGGAGAGTATGATAAATGCATTGAAACCGTTCGTGGAACAGGCTATTGTTTCAACGGAAATAAAGTATGATTTTTGATGTCTGTATAATTTTTATACAGACATTATCTAATAGGGAGATAAACATATATGTCCAAACGAATTTCAAAAGCAATGCTTTTCAGTACATTCCTTACATTAATACTAAGTTTTATCCTTATTTTCAGCGTTTTATATGCCTATTTCATTGATATGGGCATCGCACATATGAAATCGGAAATGGTCCATGTAAAATATGGTTATATAAATGAGGGGCTTGATTATTTTGCTAAAATCGGTAATGATGAAGATAGAATAACATTAATTTCATCAGACGGTACTGTTTTTTATGACAGTATTGCTGATATTACAAAAATGGATAACCACGGCACTCGTCCTGAAGTAAAGCAAGCGTTTGCAAACGGAACTGGAACTGACAACAGATTGTCCGATACCGTTTATCATTCAACGCTTTATTATGCTGTTAAGCTTGATGACGGCAGCATTCTGCGTCTTGGAAGCACAAGATATTCATTTGTTACGCTAATTTTCGGCATTATGCAGCCGTTTATAGTTATTTTAGGTGTTATAATAATCCTGTCAATATATATGTCATGGAAAACCGCAAAAATGATTGTAAAACCAATTAATGCACTTGACCTTGAAAATCCTGAGAAGAACACAGCTGATGAAGAATTGACACCACTTTTACGTAAAATAGTCGTTCAGAAGGTTGAAAACGACGAAAAAATTGCTGAACTTCGTCAAAAGCAGTATGAGTTTAATGCCATTACTGAAAATATGCAGGAAGGCTTTATGCTTTTGAACCAGAACTCTGAAATTTTAGTTTTCAATCAAAGTGCATCAAATATTCTGGGTGAAATAAAAATTGGCAGCAGTCTTTTGGCTGTGAACAGAGGTGAGTTTTTCAGGCATTTGGTTGATGATATCAGGCTCGGCAAAAAAGCTGACAATATTATGGAGATTGATGCTCGTCATTATCAAATCATCTGCAACCCTGTACATAAGAAAAAAGCAACTGCTGGTGCTGTTCTTTTAATCATGGATGTCACAGAAAAGCTTGAACGTGAAAGGCTTCGCCGTGAATTCAGCGCAAATGTATCGCATGAGCTTAAAACTCCGCTTACATCTATTTCAGGCTATGCAGAAATTATGATGAATGGCTTAGCCCCTTCGGAAGATACAAAGAAGTTTGCTGAAAAGATTTTCACTGAGGCAAAAAGACTTGTCCGCTTAATTGGCGATATTCTCGATTTATCCAAGCTTGATGAGAGTGAATCACTTCCTGATAAGGAAAACGTTGATTTGTCCGCACTTTGCAGCACACAGATTGAAGTTCTTTCTGATGCAGCGAAACGCAAGGATGTCAAATTCACCATAAAGGGCGAAAAAATTGTTGTCAGTGGTTACAGACAAATTCTTGAGGAAATGGTCTATAACCTTTGCGATAATGCTGTTAAATACAACCGCAGCGGCGGTGAGGTTACTATTGAAACTGCAAATGAGAACGGTCTTACTGTACTTTCCGTCAGCGATACTGGCATTGGCATACCAAAGGGTGAGCAAGTCAGGGTTTTTGAACGTTTTTACCGTATTGATAAGGCTCGTTCAAAAGACACAGGCGGCACAGGACTTGGTTTATCAATAGTAAAACACGCTGCTATGCTACATAATGCAGAAATTTTGCTTGACAGCGAAGTTGATAAAGGCACAAAAATTACTTTAATATTCCGTTAAATCCGATATACCCCATCAAAACGAGCCGTAACAATGGTTATATTTACCATTGTTACGGCTCGTTTTCACTATTATTCGGTATTTTTCATGAAACACTTTGAAGTTCTGACAAATTACTGGAAACGGAAGAAAAAGCAGAAATATTAGCTGAATGAAGTCTATGCAAATGCACGACAGAGTAGTTTAACTTAAGTGAAATCTGCTCCCATGTTTGAAAAAGCAAATATTTTCGTTCGAATATTTCCTGCACTAGTGGATCATCAATAAGTGTATGTATGCTTTTTTCCACGTCAATACGGCATTTGATAAGGTTTTTTATTTCGTTTTTCATTTTTTCTTCTATTTCCAAAACGCATATCAATGCATTTTCCATTGAATTGTCATGGCTTGATTTTTTTGCTCCATCCGAAGTATAAACGATTGCTCTGCCATATAATGACGAATGAATTTCTTCATATTTTTCTTCCAGCAGAGTTATTTTTCTGTCAATTTTTCTGACTTGCTCAAGATATTCTTTTGGTGTCATGTCTTTTTCTCCTTTTTCCCTTTTTCAACTGACTTTATATGAATAACAAGCATCTCTAATAAAATCTTTGTAATTTTCAATGTTGTTATCAATGAAATCATTATAAAACTCATCACGTTTGGCCTTGATAAGACAATCTATACACAGCATTTCATCGCCGAAATTATACAATTCCCCCGTTTCATAACACTCATCACAACTGTTTCTGTATCTCATACAGTCCTCACAGCCGCAAAAGCACTCACAGTATGCATCATAAATACATTTACAGCTCATTTCACACCTCCTTGTTTCATTTAGGAAACATAAACACTAAAAAAATAAATAGAAATACATTTTATACTAGTAATTCCTGATATTATACTATTTGGTTTCTTTTAGTACACTTTTATTATAACACATACGTTCTATTATGTCAATAGCTTTTAGGAAACTTTTTTATTTATTATTGTTGCATTTAAGAAACTTATATGTTATAATATAAATATGATATTAGAATGTAGTTGTCTATATGCTTTATTGTTTTCACGGAAATCGACATTTTCCCTACTATACCGATTATCCGTTTTCGTGATATATAACAGGAAATGTACATTTCCTTGTGAATGTTATACAATAAATGAGGTGCTTTAGATGACTATTGGTGAGATTATTAAAAAACAAAGGAAAGAAATGGGACTAACCTTAGAAGAAGTTGGACGTCAGGTTGGTGTCAGCAAAAGCACAGTTGCAAAGTGGGAAACAGGGTATATTTCCAATATGCGCCGTGACAGAATTGCCTTGTTAGCAAGCACATTAAACATATCTCCATCCGAACTCTTAACAAACCCGAGAAATGATAGAATGCCTGCAAATTGCGTTCCTGTTGATATTATTGCAGAAAATGTTCAGGTTGCTGTAATCGGACGAGTTGCTGCAGGGCTTGCCTGTCATGCCGAAGATGATGTTGAGGGGTATGAATTCGCATCTAGAAGCATCGTTTCAAGCAGTGATAACTTTGTTTATCTGCGTGTTCAGGGTGATAGTATGTCCCCGCTTATTATGGAGGGCGATCTTGTGCTTATCAGATGTCAGTCGAGTATTGACAGTGGTACGCTTGGCGTTGTCGTTATTGACGATGAAGATGGAGTTATTAAACGTGTTCGATATGGTAAAGATTGGATAGAGCTTATTAGTGAAAACCCATATTATCCGCCAAGACGTTTTGAGGGCGAGGATATAACACGTGTTCGTGTCTTTGGCAGAGTTATGGAGTGCAAGCGTAAATTTTAAAAAAGTGTTGCGAAAAAGTATAATTTTAAGCTTATGCTTTAATATTCATTTTAAATGTGATATAATATATATGGCTATTTGCAAATTAAATTGCTTAAGCGACACACATTGAAAAGCTATTCGGGAGGTATTTTGCATTGATTTTAACATTTAATGTCGGTAATACCAATATTGCTGTCGGCGGATACAGTCCTGACGGAAAAATGCTTTTTAAGTCCGAAATTTCAACTCAATCCACATTAACAAAGGATGAGTATGCAATCAAATTTATGGACATACTGAAGCTATACAGCTGTGATTTAAATGAAATCACTGGTGCTGCTATTTCAAATGTTGTGACGCCGCTTTCTTCTGTTATAAAAGGAGCCGTCAAAAAGCTTACCAATGGTAAAATCATTGTAGTTGGTGCCGGAATAAAGACCGGTGTGAACATCAAAACCGATGATCCGGCTGTTTTGGGTGCTGATTTGGTTTGTTCAGCTGCTGGAGCACTCGCAAAATACAATCCGCCTTGTATCATTATTGAACTGGGGACGGCTATTGTTATTTCAGCAATTGACAAAAACAGACTTTTCATAGGTACATCAATTATCCCAGGTATGAAAATTTCATTAAAGGCGTTATCATCAGCTTGCGCACAGTTGCCAGATGTTGCCATGTCGTTTGATAAGGGCAATGTAATCGGTACAAACACTGCTGAATCAATGCAGTCAGGTATTATTATTGGTACAGCTGCAATGCTTGACGGTATGATACTTCGTTTTAAGGAAATTATCGGTGAGGATGCAATGGTTATCGCAACAGGCGAACAAGCTGAAATTGCTATTTCTCATTGCAGGGAGAACATTATTTTTGATGAAACCTTGGTGCTTGACGGTCTTTATTTGCTTTACAAGAAGAATGTAAGTTAAAATTTAATCGGCATAGTCTAATATTTACGCTGTATTCATTGATTTTATGAAACAGCAGTAGGAGGATTTTTATGTCAAACTCAAACGCAAAAAACGCACACTCAAAGGTACTCACCATGGTCCAGCTAGGTATCCTCGCAGGAATAATTGTCATTATGATGTTTACTCCGCTGGGACGTCTTCAAATAGGACCCTTGTACATCACATTCGTAATGCTGCCGATTGCAATTGGAAGTATTATATGTGGTCCATTAGGCGGAGCGGTCTTAGGCACATTATTTGGATTAATAAGCTTTTCACAATGCTTTGGCTCAGACGCTTTCGGAACAGCACTGATGGCAATTAATCCAATCGCACTATTCGTAATGTGTGTTATTTCAAGAATGCTGGCTGGTTTACTCGCTGGAATTATTTTCAAAGCATTATGTAAAATTGATAAAACAAGAATTATTTCTTTTGCGGTTTCGACATTAAGTGCAGCTTTACTTAATACAATTTTCTTTATTGGAGCATTGATTATTTTCTTTGGCAAATCGGAATTTATTACATCTATGATGAACGGTGCAACTATATGGAAATTCATCGTTACCCTTGTTGGTGTAAACGGACTTGTTGAGGCAGTTGTATGCTGTGTTGCTGGTGCAGCAATCGCAAAGGCATTGGTTGTATTCATCCCATCAAATAAAGAAAAACTTGACACTAAAAAAGTTGTAACTGAATAAATAAATTAATTAAATATAAAATTAGTGGCTATTGCAAAAAAACTTGCAATAGCCACTTTGTTTGTTATTTGTTCATCAGAAACACACGTTTCCGGCAGAAATAAGCCATTTCCACACTTAATATGTGTCAGGAGTATCATTCCCCATCAAAATTTTCACAGCAGAGCTTGTTCCAATTCTGTCACAGCCAGCCTCAATAAACATCTCAAGGTCAGCTTTCGATTTAACTCCGCCAGCAGCCTTCATACGTACATTTTCACCAATATTATCTTTAAACAGGTTGATATCCTCGATTTTTGCACCGCCAGTGCCAAATCCAGTTGATGTTTTAATAAAGTCCGCACCAGCTTTTGTAACGCATTTGCACAGCATAATCTTCTCATCTTCTGTAAGATAACAGGTTTCAATAATAACTTTAAGTATTTTATCACCAGCAGCGGCTTTTATCTGACCAATTTCGTCAGTAACCTCATCCCAAAGCCAATTCTTGACATTACTAATGTTAACAACCATATCAATTTCATCGGCACCATCTTTTATAGCTTGTTCTGTTTCAAAAACCTTGACAGCGGTGGTATTATATCCAAGCGGAAAACCAATTACAGTGCATATATTAACGTCATTTCCAAACTCTTCACGAACATATTTAACATAGCTAGGCGGTATGCAAACACTTGCAGTCTTATATTTTATGGCATCAATGCAAAGGTTATATATGTCCTCACGTTTTGCAAATGCCCTTAATTCTGTATGGTCAATATGCTTTAAAATTTCATCATTTGTCATAGATATACCTCTTAAAAATTATAGTTTGACCTAATATATTCAGTCAGCTTATCAGCCATTTTCTGCTGTGTAATATAGCTTGGATGCCAATCCGAACCGATACCGTCATCCTCCTTTTGTACATCAAACTGCATAGCACTTACTTTGTTGTCATTTAATTCCATTACCCTTTTTTCAATCTCGGGATACAAATTCTGTCCCATCGCACCAAGAGTGCAAATGATATAAGCATCGGGATTTTTAGCACGAATTTTACGCAGGAATTTTATATACAGCTCGCCAAAAGCCTCAACACGTTCAGGCATATCCCTAGTGTAGCTGTTGTCGTTTGTACCAAGGTTAACTACACATATGTCAGGCTTAAAAATGGAATTATCCCAAATTTCCTTTTTATCATCATCAGTAACACCCAAAATATTTTCAAGTCCACGGTCAGTATAATCATAAAGTGCAGGCATCAGCCAGTCATTTAGCGGTTCATTTTTATCAGCATCAACCCAACCAGAAATAACGCCAATCCCACTCCATGAAATAAGCTGATACTCAAAATCTAGTCTGCGTGCAGTTGTTGCGGCATAAGCATTCCAAGGATTTTCCTGCTTTGTATTGAAAACATCTGTATTCCAAATACCCTCAATACCATATCCGCAGGTTATTGAGTCACCAATAAATTCAATACCAATTTTCTTGCGTTCGGTAGGCTTGATGTCACCATCTGAATCGATGGATACAATTCCCATTTTACCAAAAGCCGCTTCAGACATCTTCAGAATACGAATTTTAACAGTCTGAATGGTATCACTTTCGAAAATAGTATATATATTTGTACCCATATCGAGTGCAAAGCGTTTCATATCAGCATCGTTATCATCAATCACAACAGCCGCAAATCCCTGAAAAATCGCCTGCCATTCCTCGTCCTTTGACCAGTCTGTCCAAATCTCAGCTGTCACCTTAGTACCTGTAAACATAAACTCAACAGCCGAGCATGAATAACTCAGATATCTGACACCATCACGATAAATACTTCTGCCAAGTACTCTAACATTATCCTCAGTCATCTTATAATTCTTCATAAATTCAATCCCCTTCTATATCTGAATAAAAATCAACACCAATACTGCCATTGAAAATCTCATATATTTCAGTGCAGTCACGCTTTGTCCTGCATGGTGTAAAGTCAGTTTTTGTAAAGCAATGTTTTGTTTCACCAGTACACATCAGCTTACCGCTTTCCTTATCAACAATTTTATAGGAAACAGTCAGCTTAAATCCATTAAATTCCTTTATCATCGGCATGATTAAAACAGTATCACCAAAGCGCACGGAATTTTTATATTCACAGGTAACCGCCAAAACAGGTATCATTATACCCATGTCCTCAAGCTTTTTATAAGAAAATCCAAGCTTATCCATCCAGTAAACACGACTTTCCTCAAACCATCTAATATAGTTGGAATGGTGGATAACTCCCATCTGGTCGGTTTCGTAATAACACGCTGTATGTTCATATGGTTTCATTTTTATTGACATTCTTACCTCCTGATTTTATGCATTGTTTGCGGGCAGACACAGTACGCTCCTACATATTAATTTGTTCGCATATACAAACCGCATGGACAGCAATACCATCACCATTTCCTGTAAACCCAAGCTTTTCTTCGGTGGTTGCCTTAACGCTTATCTGTGATATATCTACACCGCAAGCAATGCTTAATTTTTCACGCATTTCATCAATAAACGGTGCAAGCTTAGGATTTTGGCAAAGTATTGTACAGTCTGCATTTGAAAGGCTATACCCCTGCTCTTTTATGAGTGAAATGACAGCCTCAAGTAACTTTATGCTGTCAGCACCCTTGTATTTTTCGTCAGTATCAGGAAAATGCTTTCCGATATCGCCTAAGGCAAGTGACCCTAAAATTGCATCGGACAACGCATGACACAAAACATCGGCATCAGAAAACCCAAGCAAACCCTTTTCATATGGTATTGTAACGCCGCCTAAGATAAGCTTTCGCCCCTCGACGAGCCTGTGAACATCGTATCCATGACCTATTCGTATCATAGTGTCTGTCCCTCCATTTTAAGTATCGCTTCAGCAATTGCAACATCCTCAGGTGTGGTTATTTTTATGTTTCTATAATCAGATGTTGTCATGTTAACCTTTGTGCCAACCGCTTCAGCAAGCTGACAATCATCAGTAAAATCAAGTTCATGGTCGTTTGCAAAATTTATACCCTTGACATAAACATCACGCTTGAAAATTTGCGGAGTTTGTGTTATATAAAGCTTTTTGCGGTCAGGTGTGTCGGTTATCATACCGCCCTCAACTACCTTTAGAGTGTCTTTTACAGGCACTCCAAGCACTGCACCGCCAAATATTGATGCATCCTTTATGCACTGTTTGATATGCTTGACATCAACAAGCGGTCTTGCGCCGTCATGAACGGCAATAAATCGTGTTGCCTTGTCGGTTTTTGCAAATGCGTTGAATACAGATTGCTGGCGTGTTTCACCGCCTTCGGTTACACACTTGAATTTTGTAATGTTATATGTTTTTGCTGCATTTTCAATATCCTCGAAATCACATTCACGAGCGCATACAATAATTTCTGTAACCTCATCAATGCTCTCAAATGCAAGCATTGAACGTGCAATTACAGGTATACCATCTATTGCTAGCAGTTGCTTGTTAATACCGTTCATGCGTATGGCACTTCCTGCCGCTGCAATTATCACAGACACAGTTATATCAGGCATAAAATTTCCCTCCGATAATTATTTATATATATGTCGAGGACGCTGTAACAACTAAAATTTTACATCATTCTGTAGGGGCGATACCAATCGCCCCTAATTTATCAATTATTTGCGGGCGATTGCTAATCGCCCCTACAAAAATCATATTTTCATAAATTTATTTCAACTCACTAAAATTACCAAGCAGCCTGAACATACTAAGTTCACCCTGCAAATCAGTCAAAAGTGCCTGAACGGCAGAGTCACTATATTTACCATTGAAATCAAGATAAAATATAACCTCAAAATCACTGCCTGCGATACTCTTGTTTTCAATTTTCATAAGGTTTAGTCCACTGACAGCAAACTTAGTAAGCACTCTGTAAAGTGAGCCTTTTGTATGTGGAATTGATATGCATACTGAAATTGTATCAGCATCCTCTGTTGTGGTTAATCCCTTTGAAAAACAGATAAATCTTGTATAATTTGGATATGCATCTGCTACCATTTTGCTTAAAATTTCCAACCCATATAGTTCTGCACAGCTTTCAGCGCATATACATCCGCATGAAAAATCATCACTTTTAGCGACCATTTCAGCAGCCAAAGCGGTATTTGCATACTGACGGCATTCGAGAGAGTTTTCCTTTAAAAATTCAGAGCACTGCGAGAGTGCTTCTTCCTTTGAATACACACTTTTTATGCCATCAAGCGTACTGCCTTTTTTTGCGGCAAGACAATGTGTTATCTCAACCCTTATCAGCGAGTTTATGTAAAACTCATGCTTTGCCATAAGGTCATAGGTTTCCGAAACAGAGCCTATCGTGCTGTTTTCAATCGGCAGAATTCCATATTCAACATCACCATTTTCAACTGCTTTGAAAACATCCTCAAATGCAGGATAAAAGCTGACATCCTTGTCACCAAAAAGTCTTTGGCAAGCCTTTTCGGAGTATGAACCTTTTGTACCCTGACAAGCAATTTTCTTTGCATTAGCAGGGATAAATTCTGACATCTGCGGCAATTCTTTTTCCTTTGAAATTTCAAGGCTTTGCAGTATCTTGCTTATATCCATAATGTTCTGAAAAAGAACAGCTGAGCCTGATTTCAAATTCTCCGGCGAGTTATTCTTAACTCTGTCAAGAATTTCCTGCTCACGACCACCCTGCATTACTGACACTTTGTTAGCTTTTTTATAGTCAGCAACTTGTTTACAGACGTCCATACGCTCAATAAATAACGATAACATCTGCTCGTCAAGCACATCTATTTTTTCTCTTAAATCTTTTAAATCCATTTATATATACCTCTACAAAAAATTAATATACAATAATTATACCTCATTTTTTCCTTTATTACAATAAGTTTGAAAAAATTATTGCAGTTTAACCTTTTATATGGTATAATAAATAGGTTAATATGCTTTTTGCTAAATGGGAGGTGTACAGCTTGCGTATTCTTGGAATTGACCCCGGATATGCCATTGTTGGTTTCGGAGTTCTTGAGTATGACGGTTATCACTTCACACCTGTTCATTTCGGTGCTATAACAACCGAGGCAGGCACTCCGTTTGATATAAGGCTTAAAACAATCCTTGAGGATATGACATATATTTTAGACAAATTCAAACCGGATGTTATGGGTATTGAAAAGCTTTTTTTCAATACCAACCAGAAAACCGCTATTGATGTTGCACAAGCAAGAGGAGTTATTGTTGTAGCGGCAGCGGCACAGGGTATTCCAATTTATGAATATACACCTTTGCAGGTTAAACAGTCTGTTGTTGGCTATGGACGTGCTGAAAAAGCACAAGTTATGGAAATGACACGTCAAATACTAGGACTTGCAAATGTTCCAAAGCCCGATGATACTGCTGATGCTTTGGCAATTGCAATTTGTCATGGACATTCTTCTGCTGTTAATGAGCTTAAAAAGGCGTATACAATTGAAGCCGCAAAGGAAAATACAAAGATTGCAAGTCAGTTAAAGGTTAAAGGGAATGTTTCCACAAAAGCAAATGAAATGCTTAAATTAAAATACAAATAGGATGTTGATATAAATGATATACTCACTTAGAGGTACACTTACTTTAAAAACAAGCGATTTGGCTGTTATTGAATGTGGCGGTGTCGGCTATGGATGCCGCACAACGCTTAATACATTATCATCCCTCGGACGTATTGGGGATGAAGCTTTTTTGCTTACATATATGAATGTTCGTGAGGATTGTGTCGAGCTGTTCGGATTTGCAAGTGAAGAAGAACTTTACTGCTATAAAATGCTTATTTCCGTATCGGGTGTTGGACCAAAGGTTGCACTGTCGATACTTTCCGACACTACTCCTGAACGCTTTGCTTTAAACGTTGCATCAGGTGATTATAAAGCACTTACAAAAACTAAGGGCGTTGGGCCAAAGGTTGCACAGCGTGTTATCCTTGAACTTAAAGACAAAATCGCTAAGGAACAGCTATCTGGTGCTGCATTTACAAGCGATGTCCCTGATTTTTCATCCATAAAAGTCGGCAACACATCTGAAGCTGTATCAGCACTTGTTGTGCTTGGCTATTCACAGTCAGAAGCGGCATCAGTTATTGCTAAACTTGACCCTAACTTTTCTGTTGAACAGCTTATTACACAAGCTCTCAAAGTATTTGCTAAAAATATGTAATACTCCAAAAATTATACATAATATTATACTGAAAGGGGCAAAATAAATGCTGTCATATCCTGATTACGACCGCTGCCTTATTAATATTATTTCATCTATAAAAAATTATTATCGTTCGCCGTTTGAGTATCCGACACTGCCAAGCGTTGACAGCGAACTTAAAAAGTTTTATAAAAATATAGTTTTGGTTGTTCTTGATGGTCTTGGAACTGATATGCTTGTTAAAAATCTTGATAAGCATGACTTTTTGCGTAAAAACTGCAAGGGTAATATCACTTCCGTTTTCCCAACTACAACCGCATCAGCTATGACAAGCTATTATTCGGGTTTATCGCCAAATGAACACGCATGGCTTGGCTGGTCTTTATATTTCAAGGAATTTAACCATACTATCGATGTTTTTAAAAATGTTGACACATACATTAAAACTCCCGTTGCACAGTTAAATGTGGCTGATTTTGTCATGCCATATGAAACTATATATTATGATATAAAGCATTCTGCAATCGGAAATGTTCAGCCCTTTACCGTTGCACAGAAAAATATCAAGATAGCTGAAAATGGGAACTATCATAAAACCACCGATAATTTTGACAAGGCTTGTGAAACTGTCAAGCTTATCTGCGACTCAAATCAGAATACATTTACATTCTTTCAGTGGTCAAGTCCTGATGATGTTGCCCACAGGCATGGCTGTTATGCAAAACAGACTAAGGAATGTATCAAGGATATAAACGACAAGCTTGAAAAGCTTTATAATTCTGTTTCGGATACTCTTTTTATCATTTCCGCTGACCATGGCATGATTGATATTGAGGAGGAAATTCTGCTGCATCAGATACCTGAGCTTGTTGAATGTCTTGTAATTCCGCCATTTTGCGAAAGCCGTGCCATGTCTTTTTATGTTAAATATGACAAGCGTGCTGATTTTGAAAAGATTTTTGCTAGCCGCTTTGCTGGCGACTTTATATTGATGTCAAAGCGTGATATTCTTGCAAAGGAAATCTTAGGACGTGGTAAAATTCATCCTAAGACACTTGATTTTGTTGGCGATTATATGGCAATTGCTATCGGTGACAAAGCTTTGCGATACCGCACGCTTAACACAAAGCCAAAGCCTATGAATCCTGCTAACCATGGTGGCATCACTGACAAGGAAATGGATATTCCGCTTATTATCGCATCAACCGAACAAACCACAAAACCTAAGTTTTTTAAGCTTTTTTAATTTAAAAATCACATTTTTTACGATAAACCATATAATACTCATAAAGGAATGATAAATTTGCTCGAAACCAGTGATATGGAATTTGAAAGCCGTATGGTTACTCCAGAACGCATTAAGGCTGACACCGACGATATTGAGCTTTCACTGCGACCGAGTTCGCTTAGCGAATATATCGGACAGGATAAGGTTAAAGAAAACCTTGCCATATATATTGAGGCTGCAAAAAGGCGTAATGAGCCGCTTGACCATGTTTTGCTTTATGGCCCTCCGGGACTTGGCAAGACCACGCTTTCAACAATTATTGCTCATGAAATGGGTGTTAATATTCGTATAACATCAGGCCCTGCCATTGAAAAACCTGGCGATTTAGCAGCACTCTTAACAAACCTTTCGGATGGTGATGTACTTTTCATTGATGAAATCCACAGACTTTCACGCTCAATTGAGGAGGTTTTATATCCTGCCTTGGAGGACTTTGCTCTTGATATTATCATAGGTAAAGGCCCGTCTGCACGTTCACTTCGTATTGATTTACCAAAGTTTACTCTTATTGGTGCGACAACTCGTTCAGGTCAGCTTACTGCACCTTTGCGTGACCGCTTTGGTGTTATTATGCGTCTTGAGCTTTATACGCATGAACAGCTTTGTGATATTATCATGAGGTCTGCTGTGATTTTGGGTATTGCCTGTGATAAAAATGGTGCTATGGAAATGGCAAGGCGTGCAAGAGGTACTCCTCGTATTGCAAACAGACTTTTAAAGCGTGTTCGTGATTTTGCTGAGGTTATGGGTAATGGCAAGATTACTGAGGATATCGCAAAAATTGCTCTTGACCGCATGGAGATTGACCCTCTTGGACTTGATAACATGGATAAGCGTATGCTTGAAATGATAATCAAGGGTTATAATGGCGGACCTGTCGGACTTGAAACCTTGGCGGCGGCTATTGGTGAGGAGGCCGTTACGCTTGAGGATGTCTGCGAGCCATACTTAATGCAGCTGGGATTTCTTTCACGTACACCACGAGGTCGTTGTGTAACTGGGCTTGCTTACAAGCATATGGGCTATGATTTTCATGAAGATACTTCTTCTGAACAGCTTAAATTTGATTGATTTTCGTAGTGGCGAACTTTGTTCGCCCGATACTTTGCGATATATTCGGGCGAACACAACACTGCGGTGCATCGCCCCTACAAGAACAATTATATAAGGAGTATATATTTATATGGGCAGATTATTTGGAACAGATGGTGCAAGAGGGGTTGCAATAACCGAATTAACTTGCGAAACCGCTATGAATATTGGTCGTGCTGCTGCAATGGTTTTGACACAGAAAGCACACCATAAAGCAAAAATTCTTATCGGCAAGGATACTCGAATTTCCTCCGATGTGCTTGAATCTGCACTCGTTGCAGGAATTTGCTCCGTTGGTGCTGATGCTGTGATTTTGGGTGTTGTGCCAACTCCTGCGGTTTCATTTCTTGTGAAAAAGCATAATGCTGATGCTGGCGTTGTAATATCCGCATCACACAACAGCATGGAATTTAACGGTATCAAGCTTTTTTCTGGTAATGGCTATAAGCTTTCTGATGATATCGAGGAAGAAATCGAGAGCTTAATTCTTGATACGCCTGAAAAAATAACAGAAGCTATGACTGGTAATGATAACATTGGATGCATTAGTTATGATAAAAATGCCGAATGGGATTATATCCGAAATGTTATGAAAACTGTCGACCATGATTTAAGAGGTATGAAAATTGCTGTTGACTGTGCAAATGGTGCAGCTTACTCAACCGCTGAAAAACTTTTTTCAGGTCTTGGTGCTAATGTTCATCTGCTTAATGCAAGTCCAAACGGTACAAATATAAATGATAAATGCGGCTCTACTCACATGGAGGGGCTGATGAAATATGTCGTTGACAACAAGTGTCATGCTGGTATTGCTCTTGACGGTGATGCTGACAGATGTCTTTGTGTTGACGAAAAGGGTGTTATTATTGACGGCGACAAGCTTATTGCAATTTTTGCTAAAGATTTAAGTGAAAAGGGTACGCTTGCTAAAAATACAGCCGTTGTTACAGTTATGACAAACCTAGGGTTTACTCATTTTGCTAAGAATAATAACATCAACATGATAACAACAAAGGTTGGTGACCGATACATAATTGAACAGATGCTTGCAGGGGGATATAACCTTGGCGGTGAGCAGTCAGGACATATAATTTTTCATGACTACTCAACTACTGGTGATGGTCAGTTAACTGCTATTCAGTTCCTTTCCGTTTTAAGCCGTTCAGGAAAAAAAGCATCACAATTAGCAGGAATTATGGACAGATACCCACAGGTTATGATTAATGTTGTCATTGCTCCAAAGTGGAAAGAGGTTTGGAAAAACGACTCCGAAATTGAGGAAATAATTGAGGTTAATCAAAAAAAGCTTGGCTCAAACGGACGTATTCTTGTTCGTGAAAGCGGTACAGAACCGCTTGTCCGTGTTATGATTGAGGGTAAGCGTTTCGACCATATCAATGAAATGGCTGTTCAGATTGCGGATAAAATTGCCGAGAGGTGTCCTAAGGAATAAAACAATGTAGGAGCGAACACAGTTCGCTCCTACACAACAATTGTATATAAAAAGTGTGCATAAAACCCACACCATAGAGAACAAGGATGGTTAAATTTTAATGAGAATTGCAGAAAACTGGCAGGATTATAAATTGCTTGACTGTTCGTCTGGCGAAAAATTAGAAATTTGGGGGGATATTTCGCTTATCCGTCCCGACCCGCAGATTATATGGAAAACTGAACATAAATCTAATGTTTGGAACTCCGCTCATGGACATTATCATCGCTCTGAAAAGGGTGGCGGTCAATGGACTTTTAAGAAAAAAATTCCTGACGGCTGGACTATTGATTATAAAAATCTGACATTTAATATCAAGCCAACGGGCTTTAAGCATACAGGGCTTTTTCCTGAGCAAGCTGTTAACTGGGATATGATGGGTGACCTTATCCGCAATGCTGGACGTCCTATAAATGTGCTTAATTTATTTGCTTATACTGGCGGTGCTACCTTGGCTTGTGCTGAAGCTGGCGCAAATGTTTGTCATGTTGATGCGTCAAAGGGCATGGTTCAGTGGGCAAGAGAAAATGCTGCCTCATCTAACCTTTCGGACAAGCCTATTCGCTGGATTGTTGATGACTGTGAAAAGTTCGTTCAGCGTGAAATCAAGCGTGGCCGCACTTATGATGCTATTATAATGGACCCTCCGTCCTATGGACGTGGACCAAATCAGGAGGTTTGGAAACTTGAGGACTGCATTTTTGATTTAGTTAAGCTTTGCACTGAAGTTCTTTCCGATGACCCTCTTTTCTTCCTTTTAAACAGCTATACAACTGGACTTTCGCCGTCTGTTATGGCATATATTATCGGTGAAACTGTCGGTACAAAATATAAGGGTGTTATTACAGCTGATGAAATCGGATTACCAGTTTCTGCAACAGGATTTACACTTCCATGCGGCTCGACGGCTGTATGGACTTCACTTAATGCATAATTCATAATGTATTTTTGGGTGCACACTGTGCATCCCTACAAAGATTTCATAATTGAAAGGAAAGCATATAATGTGGATTTTTTGTTTTCTTGGATTTGCTTACTTTCTTTTTTGTGCAATAACGAAAAAAGGCAAGGGGTATAAATCCAAAATGGGTACGCCATTGCCTGAACGTGAGGCAAAGGTCGCTAGAATTTTTTATTTTATTACATCAGGACTTTTGCTTGTTGTGGGTGTTATTGCGCTAATTCAGTATTTATCATAATAGCCTTTTGGCTTTTGGAGATTAACTTATATGAATGAAAATATAATTTCAACTGAACATCTGGAGTTTCATTATTCCAATGAATTTGAAGAAAATGAGCCTGTCAAGCAGGTTTTAAAGGATGTTTCGCTTGACATTAAAAAAGGTGAGTTTCTTGCAATTCTAGGACATAATGGCTCTGGAAAATCAACTATTGCAAAGCATATGAATGCTATTTTGCTCCCATGCGGCGGTAAAGTTTATTCAATGAGTATTGACACCTCCGACGAGGACAAACTTTTTGAAATTAGGCAGCACGTCGGAATGGTTTTCCAAAATCCCGATAATCAAATCGTTGCCACAATTGTTGAGGAAGATGTTGCTTTTGCCTTGGAAAATTTGGGTGTGCCGCCTGACGAAATGCGTCAGCGTGTTGATGATGCTCTTAAATCCGTTGGTATGTATGATTACCGTGAGCATTCACCTCATCAGCTTTCAGGCGGACAAAAACAGCGTATTGCTATCGCAGGAATTATCGCTATGCGTCCTGACTGCATTGTACTTGATGAGCCTACTGCTATGCTTGACCCAAAGGGCAGACGTGAGGTGCTAAAAACCATTCGTAAGCTCAAGGAAGATTTTGGCATCACTATCGTTCTTATCACGCATTATATGGATGAGGCTGCACAGGCTGACCGTATCGTTGTTATGGATAATGGAGAGGTAATTCTTGATGATATCCCTGCAAATGTTTTTTCTAATGTTGAAAAAATGAAAAGCATTGGTCTTGATGTTCCACAGGTTACTGAGCTTATGTTTATGCTTAGCAAGGATGGGCTTGATACGGATACACATATTATTACTGAGGATGAATGTGTTGAGTTTTTACTTGGCATTTTAAATAAATAAAGGAATTTTGCTATGTCTATAATCAAAACTGAAAATTTAACATACACATACAGCATTGGAACGCCTTTTGAAAAAACTGCTGTCAATAAAGTTAACCTTGAGATTGATGAGGGTGAACTGGTTGGAATTATCGGACACACTGGCTCTGGTAAATCCACACTAATTCAGCATTTCAATGGTCTTGTCAAACCAACTTCGGGCAAGGTTTTTATTGACGGTCAGGATATTTACGAAAAGGGTGTCAGTCTGCGTGATGTTCGCTTTAAAGTCGGACTTGTTTTTCAGTATCCTGAATATCAGATTTTTGAGGAAACTGTTTATAAGGATATTGCTTTTGGTCCAAAAAATATGGGGGTTCCCGAGGATGAAATCGAAAGACGTATTTTAGAAACTGCCGAGATTGTAGGACTTCATAAGGATTTACTGCAAAAGTCACCGTTTGAGCTTTCTGGCGGTCAAAAACGCCGTGTTGCCATTGCAGGAGTTATGGCGATGTATCCTCGTGTGTTAATCCTTGATGAGCCTGTTGCAGGACTTGACCCAAAGGGACGTGACAAAATTCTTGAGCAGATTAAGATTTATCATGAGCATACAAAATCAACCGTTCTGCTTGTTTCACACAGTATGGAGGATGTTGCTAAGTTTGCACAAAAAATTCTTGTTATGAACAAAGCTGAAGTTTTTTGCTATGATGAACCGCCAAAGGTGTTCACTCGTGCAAATGAGCTGACTGCAATGGGGCTTGAAGTACCGCAGATTACAAGGGTTTTTAACCGCCTAAGACAAAGTGGTATTGATATTCGTGATGATGTTTATACCCTTGAATTTGCTAAGAAAACTCTCCTTTCATACATGGAACAAGGGAGGAAAAACTGATGTTAAAAGACATTACTATAGGTCAATACTTCCCTGGAAAATCAGTTATCCATAGTCTTGACCCACGCTTTAAAATTATTATTACTGGTATATTTATTTCCATGCTTTTTGCGGCAAATTCATTTATTGCACTTGGTATTGGTGTTGTGTTTTTATTACTTGCATTCCTGCTTTCAAAAATACCGCTAAAGCTTATGCTTAAAAGCCTAAAGCCTATTATACCGATTATTATTTTCACATCTGTGCTTAACATTTTCTTTATCACTGGTGTACCGCTTTTTAAGCTAGGATTTATCAAGATTACTCGTGATGGACTTGAGTTGTCTGCGTTTATGATTATTCGTATCGTTGCACTTATTATGGGATCGTCACTTTTAACCTATACCACATCACCAATTACACTTACAGATGCTATTGAGCGGCTTTTATCCCCTCTTAAAAAGATAAAAGTTCCTGTTCATGAGCTTGCGATGATGATGACTATTGCGCTGCGTTTTATTCCCACTTTGATTGAGGAAACTGACAAAATTATTTCTGCTCAAAAGGCTCGTGGCGCTGATATGGAAAGCGGCAATCTTTTGCAGCGTGCAAAGGCTATGACACCTATTCTTATTCCGCTTTTTGTTTCAGCTTTTCGTCGTGCTGAGGAGCTTGCTTTGGCTATGGAATGCCGCTGTTATCAGGGCGGCGACGGACGAACCCGCTTGAAACAATTACATTCAACTGCTGCTGATTTTAATGCGCTTACCGTTTCTGTTTTCTTTTTGAATGTCGTTATCATTATTAATATCCTTTTGGGTTAAAAAAATATTTGTAGGGACGATTATAACGCTATTGCGTATCTCTCAATAACATCTCATTAAATACGGGTGATTAAAACGCTGTACGCATCACACCTACAATATTACATTACATGGAGATAAATTCATGCGTAACATAAAAGTTTATATGTCATATCGTGGGACTGCTTATCATGGCTTTCAGCGTCAGGATAATGCGGTTGCTATACAAAATATTGTTGAAGACACACTTTGCGAAATGCTAAAATGTAATGTCATTATTAATGGCTGTTCACGCACCGATACTGGAGTTCATGCAAATAAATTCTGCTTTAATTTTCTAACAGAATGTCAAATACCATGCGAAAATCTGCTAAGAGCTGCAAATAGAGTTTTACCCCGTGATATCGCCTTTTTATCCTGCGAAGATACTGATTTAGACTTTCACGCAAGGTTTGACTGCAAGGGTAAGGAATATGTTTATCTTATTGACAATTCAATTGTTCGCAATGTATTTTCTAGTGATATGACTTTGCATTACCCCTATCCAATTGATGCCCTGCTTCTTGACTATGCAGCACAGCATTTTGTCGGCACAAAGGATTTTACTTCTCTTTGCGGCACAGCTAATCTTAAAGAGAATTGTGTGCGTACTGTATATAATTGCAATGTGTACAAAGATGAAAATATGGTGAAAATTGTTGTAAATGGTGACGGCTTCTTGTATAATATGGTTAGGATTATTGCAGGAACACTTATTTATGTTGCCGAGGGTAAAATTGGGGCTGATGATATACCTATGATACTTGAGAAAAAAAATCGTTCTCTTGCAGGAAAAACCGCTGAACCACATGGACTTTTCCTTAATGAGATATTTTATTGATAATGTTAATCCTAAGCTTACTAAATCTGTGGCGGTGCGTCGATGATGCCGCACCATACAAAGAATTTGAATATATAAACATTTATGTTCAAGGAGGGGCTAAACTTGGCTGTTACAGACATTTCCGCTGATATAAAAAAACGTCGTCAGCAAAAGAAAACAAAGCGTTTTCTCAAAAAGCTTATAGTAATTTTAGTTATTGCTGTAATAGCACTTTCTGTCGTTTCAACACGTTCATTATGGTACCCAAAATTAAATGGTATCTTAAATAAAATCCCGACTACTACTAATTCTGCCGAGCTTGCTGAGGGGTATTTCCCGCTTTCAATTGAGGGTGGAGCGAGCTATCAGCTTGATGGACTTGACAGTGGCATTTGTGTGCTTGATGACTCTAGATATTTCACATATAATCTCGATGGCAAGCCACTTTTCACTGCACAGCATACCTTTGCTAATCCGATTTTAACCACATCCTCGAAAAAAGCTCTTATTTATGATTTGGGCGGCAAAAGCTTCAGGCTTATGACAAAATATAAGCAAGTTTATGAGATTAAAACTGAAGCACCTATCCTGCTTGCTCGTATCAGCGGCAATGATTATTCTGCTGTTGTTACAAAAAGCGAAAAGTTTATGGCATCGCTCATGATTTATGATGCAAATGGCAATAATATCTTTAATTACAGCTCTGTAAACAGAATTATCGATATCTGCTTTAATGCCGATAACGACGGCTGTTATATCACAACGCTTGGCTCAAAGGGTGGCATTCTTGTTTCAGAAATTTTATATTATAAGTTCAATAAAATTAACTATGATTCCCTCGGAAACCCTGAACCTATATGGAAATCAGGTGATATTGAAACACTTGCTTTAAATGTTAAAACATTTGGCAGTGACAAAATCATTGTCATAGGCGATACAAAATGTGAATACTTTGATACTAATGGTATTTTAATTGACAGCTATTCTTATGACAGAGATTTAAAGGATTATGAGGTTTCATCGGGACTTTGCGCACTTATTTTTGATGATACCGAACGCAGATGCTCAACGCTCGTCACCATTGACAGTGTTTCAAACGAAACGGCTGAAATTCCGCTTGATTTTGTTGCGCTTAATGTTGATTGTGTTGGTGACACTGTTTATATTCACTCACGTACGGATATCTTTGCTTTCAACAGTGCAGGTGAAATGACTTCAACTGCTGAGCTTTTGTCCGATTATGATGATTTTGTACGTATTGATAAATACATCTTCCTGCTTGGATATGACGAGATTAACAGGATTGATTATAATTGATATTGGAGGCAGCTTGAACTATATTTTAGATATAATTATTATACTTATATTGGTTATCGGAATTATACAGGGTGCTAATAAAGGTTTTGTTGTTACGGTTGTTTCGTTTATCGGAATTGCTGCGGCATTTTGTGCTGCATCTTTTGTAAGTCAAATAAGCTCCGATTATGTTTATGACAAAACTATACACCCTTATGTCATTGAAAAGCTTAATGAGAAAACCGATGAAGTTATTAGTCAATATGACCCCACAGCCGTTATTAATGATACTTTTTCCGAGTATCTTGATGGTAAAGATATCAGCGAGGTTATTAAAAATAGTCAGGATTTGCTTGATTATTATAATAACGCTGATATGACATCACTTATGGCAAATGAAAAATTTTCCGAAGCACTTGATAAAGTTTATATTGATATCGGTGTTAAAATTACCGAGAGCATGGAGAACATTGTACCCGATGAAATTGTGAACAATGCAAAAACTTATTTTAACGGCAATGAATATTCCGTCACAGACAAGCTTGATATGCTTACTGTCAGCAAGGCTACATTCGCTGACAAAATCGAAAGCCTTATTATAAGACCTGTTATTGTAAAAATAATTGGGTACTGCATTTTTGCAATTGTTTTTGCTTTAGTTACACTTCTGTTTAATATTATCGGAAGGGTATTAAAAATCGTTGATTATCTGCCTGCAATAAGCAATTTAAACAGCTTTTTAGGCGGTTTGCTGGGTGCATTAAAAGCCTTGATTTTTATAGCAGTTTTTGTTTTGCTTTGTAATATTTTTATCAGCTTAACAGGTGATGAAAATGCTGTTATTAGTACTGTAAGCATTGCTCAGACCTATGTTTTTAAATGGGTTTATTATGGTATGTTTTCACTTTTCCAGACATTTTTATTGAAACAATAAATTAAGCTTATTTTGTTTATTTCCGATTTAATCGGCTCATATATTTGCTTGAAATAATCAAGCGCTGTCTTGCATAATGACATAATATTCGGCATTAGCAGGACTTTAGAAAGGATGGTCATAATTTTATGCTATGTACACGATGCAATAAACGTACGGCTGTGGTTTTTATTACAGCTATGCAGGGTACAGAAAAACGTAACGAGGGACTATGTTTGGTTTGTGCAAAGGAGCTCGGTATTCCTCAAGTTAAGGAATACATTGACGAGATGGGTATTGATGAGGATGATGTTGAAACCTTTGCAGACCAGATGACTGAATTTTCCGAATCAATTGACGGCGATTCATTTAAGCTCGGCGGTACAGGCGCTTTGCCTAACTTCATTCAGAATTTGCTTGGCAATATGCCGAATTTAAAGGAGCAGTTTCAGAAAGCTGCTGAAAGTGATATGTCTGATGATGATTTCTTTTCAAACATTCAGGATATGATTTCCGGTGCAGGTGAAAATGCTGGTGATGCTGAAAATATTCAGTCCGCACCAAACAGCTCTAGTAAGAATAAAAATAATAAAAATAAGAAAGCGCCAGAGGGTAAAAAGCTTAAGTTCCTTAATAACTATTGCACAAATTTATCTGACCGTGCTGAAAAAGGCAAGCTTGATAATATTATCGGCAGAGATAAGGAAATTGCCCGCACTATTCAGATTTTATCAAGGCGTCAGAAGAATAACCCTTGCTTAATTGGTGAACCGGGTGTTGGTAAAACTGCTATTGCAGAGGGTATTGCTCAAAAAATTGCATCGGGTGATGTTCCGTTTAACCTTAAAGATAAAAAGGTTTATCTTCTCGACTTAACTTCACTTGTTGCAGGCACACAATTCCGTGGACAGTTTGAAAGCCGTGTAAAAGGGCTTATTGATGAGATTAAGGATGAGGGTAATGTTATCCTCTTTATAGATGAGGTGCATAGTATTATTGGTGCCGGTGACTCCGAAGGGTCTATGAATGCCGCTAATATTCTTAAGCCTGCACTTTCCCGTGGTGAAGTTCAGGTTATTGGTGCAACAACTTTTGGTGAATACCGTAAATATATCGAAAAGGACTCCGCTTTGGAAAGACGTTTCCAGCCTGTTACCATTAATGAGCCTACTGTTACTGAAACCGAAGGAGTACTTTTGGGTATCAGAAAATATTATGAGGCCCACCATCGTGTGAAGATTACCGATGCACTCCTAAAAATGTGTGCAGTGCTTTCCGAGCGTTATATCAACGACAGATTTTTACCTGACAAAGCAATCGATTTGCTTGATGAAGCCTGTGCTTGCAGAAGTATCCGCAGTCCTGAAATTGCAAAGTATGACAGCGTTTTAAAAGAACTGGAAAGACATACTGCTATTGTTTCATCAATTGAAGATGATGATGAGCCTGATTATGAGGCACTTGCAAAAAATAAAGCAGAGGTTATGCGTCTTGAAAAAGAAAAAGCAGAACTCACTGAAATTCTTGAAACTATTTATGTTACCGAAGAAGATATCGCTAAGGTAATTGAGCTTTGGACAGGTATTCCTGCAAGCAAAGCGATTGAAAGCGAATATATAAAAGTTGCAATGCTTAAAGAAAACTTAGAAAAGCATATTATTGGTCAGGATGAGGCTTGTACACTTGTCAGTAAGGCTGTTAAGCGTTCAAAGGTACAGCTTAGCAAGCGCAGACGACCTGCATCATTTATTTTCGTTGGTCCTACTGGTGTTGGTAAAACTGAACTTGTTAAGGTGCTTGCAAATGAACTTTTTGACGGTAATGACCCACTAATTCGTATTAACATGAACGAATATATGGAACAGCATACTGTTTCTCGTCTAATAGGCTCACCTCCTGGGTATGTTGGGTTTGAGGAGTCTGGTCAGCTTACAGAAAAGGTACGCAGAAAGCCATATTCCGTTGTACTTTTCGATGAAATTGAAAAGGCTCATCCTGATGTTATGAATGTTCTTCTTCAAATTCTTGACGAGGGCAGAATTAATGATGCACAAGGACGTTCTGTTTCCTTTGAAAACACAATTATTGCTATGACATCAAATGCTGGCTCAACCGATAAATCATCAGGTGTCGGCTTTGACAAGTCTATATCGGACATTTCAAAAGAAAAGGCTATGAAGGCACTATCAAACTTCCTGCGCCCTGAGTTCCTCGGACGTATCGATGAGGTTGTTGTCTTTAATCCTCTTAATATGGAGGATTATGAGCAGATTGCCGCTTTGATGCTTGATGAAATGAAAGAAGCTCTTGAAGAAAAGGGTATTAAACTAAAGACATCAAAAAAAGCACTTAGCATTATTGCAGAGAAAGCTTTCGGTCAGAAATTCGGTGCTAGAGATATCCGTAAGTTTATTCGCACCGATATTGAGGACACTGTTGCGGAGTTAATTATTAATTCAACTGCTGAACCTTTCACTACTATTAAAATTGGTGATAAGAAGAATGAGCTTGAAATAACTACTGCGTAATAATTGTTAAGACTGTTGTTCAAATATGCAAAATCGGGCGATCACAGGTCGCTCCTACAAAAATTCATTCGCAAAATGTAAATATTTTGGTGTAACGAAATAGTAGGAGTGAACTGCGTTCGCCCGTTTAATTTAATGTCTGCTGAATAATTCAAAAACGTCGTAAAAGCTTGCTTTGGAAGTGGTTTTGAATTATTCAAATGCAAGGTTTTTGAAATAAATTTTTTATGTAAAAAACCCTTGCATTTACAAAATGATTTTAATAGAAAATTATTTTGTAAGCAGACGTCAATCAAGTAGTACGTTGAAAAAATATCGTTTTTTCAATAGCCGCATTAATTTAAGGAGTATAATACTATGGAAAAGTCAAAATTAGCAGAACTGCTGTCTGATATGACACTAAAAGAAAAAATCGAACAGCTTGTGCAGTTGGGTGGTATGTATCTTAGTGACTATGCTATACCTACTGGCTCTATTGAAAAAATTGATATCACCGAAGAAGATTTTCTGCGTATCGGAAGTGTTTTGGGTGAGCATGGTGCAAAGTGGCTGATGAGCATTCAGGACAGAATGATGGAAAAACAACCGCATCATATCCCTGCACTTTTCATGACGGACATTATCCATGGCTATAAAACTGTCTTCCCTGTGCCGATTGCACAAGGCTCTAGCTTTAACTTTGAGTTAACGGAGCGCATTTGCGAAGCTACTGCCAAGGAAGCTGCGGCAGCAGGTGTTCATGTTACATTTTCTCCTATGGTTGACATTTCAAGAGATGCTCGCTGGGGAAGATGCATGGAATCATGCGGAGAGGATAAATGGCTTAATTCACGTTTTGCCGAAAGCTCTGTAAAGGGGTTTCAAGGCGATGATATAAAGGAAAAAGGCAGGCTTGCATCCTGCGTAAAGCATTTTGCAGGATATGGAGCATCTGGCTCGGGACGTGATTATACCCCTGTCGAGCTATCAACAAGGACACTGCTTGAGGATTATCTTCCACCATATAACGCTGCTGTTGATGCAGGTGTCACCATGGTCATGACGTCATTCAACACGCTTGATAGAATTCCTTGCACAACAAATAAGTGGCTCATGCGTGATATTTTGCGTGACAAGATGGGTTTTGACGGCGTTCTTATTTCCGATTATGCTGCTATAAATGAGAGTATTTCGCATGGCAGTTCCTATGACATGGCTGATGCCTCCGAAAAAGCAATCTTGGCTGGCTGTGACATTGATATGGCAACTGACTGTTATTTGAACAACCTTGAAAGCCTTGTTAATGACGGTAAAATCTCCGAACAGCTTATTGATGATGCTTGTATGCGTATACTTGAGCTTAAAAATAATCTTGGACTTTTTGAAAATCCATATAAAGATGCGTCCTTAGATGACGAGCGTGATATTGTATTGTGTGATGAGCATAAGAAGTTATCACGTGAAGCAGCTGAAGAAAGCATTGTTATGCTTAAGAATGATGGTATTCTGCCGCTTTCACGCTGCAAAAAAGTTTCTGTAATAGGAAGTCTTGCATTCAGCGACAAGATAACTGGGTCATGGGCAATTTTTGCTGATAAAGACCATGTTATAACTCTAAAAGGTGCTTTTGAGGAGCTTTATGAGGATTGTAATTTTATTTTTGTTGATACCGATGAGGTAAACGATGCTGCTATAAATGCCGCTGCTAACACTGATGTCGTTATACTCGCACTTGGTGAAGATGAGGATTTCTCAGGCGAGTCACGCAGCCGCACTGATATATCTCTTTTTGATAATCAGAAAAAACTTTTTGATGCGATTTATAATGTTAATTCAAATATAGTAACAGTTTTGTTTGGCGGTAGACCGCTTGCTGTACCAAATGAGGCTGATAAATCCCGTGCAATGCTAATGGCATGGTTACCAGGGACTTGCGGTGCATATGCCATTGCCAATATTATTTATGGCAAGGTAAATCCATCCGCAAAGCTAAGCATGAGCTTCCCTTTCTGCACAGGTCAGCTACCGATTACATACAGCACATTCAATACAGGTCGTCCAAAGCATAATGATGAACAGGAATTTATCCGATTTATTTCAAACTATATGGATGCGCCGAACAAGCCATTATATTCGTTTGGACATGGACTTTCTTATACTAGCTTCGAATATTCGGCTGTTAATTTAAGTTCAGATATACTTACTAATAACACTAAAATTACCGCATCTGTTACCGTGAAAAATAGTGGCTCTATGAGTGGTAAAGAGGTTGTTCAGCTTTATATCCGTGATATGACTGGAAGTGTTATCCGTCCTGTTAAAGAGCTTAAGGGTATACAGAAGATATATCTTGATGCAGGTGATGAAACTGTTGTCAGCTTTGATATTACTGAAGAAATGCTTAGATTTTATGATATCAATATGGATTTCGTAAGCGAGAATGGTGACTTTACTGTTTGGATTGGTGACTCTAGTGAAACTGATAATATGACAATGTTTAAACTGGTATGATTAGATATAAATTATTCATAAAGGCAAGCTTTTGAGGCGTTTTTGAATTGTTCAGCATACATAAAATTAAAGGAGCAGCTGCACGAGATTTCTCCCATGCAGCTGCTCCTTTAATTTTATGCTTTTTTATTTGCTTTCACTAGCCATATCACTGCAAAAATTGCAGTTGGAATTATCGATATAACCCCTGGTAAAACTGGACCTAACAAGTATTCTGTGGTTCCTGCATGAGTAAAATATAGTCCTAATACAGCTATTGCATTAATCGCACCATGGAAAATAGCACAAGTCCATATTGAACCAGCTTTTTCGTACATCAGTGAAAGAATTATTCCAAGTGCAGTTGCGAAAAGACACATTCCTGCAAGCCCTGTATATGGTGCTCCAAAATATCCGACACCATATTCATACCCTGCGAATATTATCAGTGGAAAATGCCATACTGCCCAGATTATGCCAGAAATTATAAGCCCTGCTGTTTTGCCAAGCTTTTCAACAAGATAAGGTGTCATATAACCACGCCATCCTGCCTCCTCACCAACTGCAAAAACGCCGTTTATAAGCGGTGCAATGGTTATAGCCTGTACACTTTGGATAATGAGAAGTGTAATCGGCGACATTCCAAGGTTAGTACCAGCAGGTAATAGTGCTGTAAAATAGCCACATTCAGGGTCGAACTTATCAGGGAAAATCAAGAAGTAAAGTACTGCTCCAAGAACGGTAAATATAAGCGGAGATACCAATGAAAAAATGTACCACGGCAAACCCTTTTTGAAATTAGGCATCCATTTAATTCCTGTTTTTGCAGGGGTAATACCCTTACTTATGATGATAACAGCAACAAGCGGCACAAACATCGACACTGATAAAAATAATGTCGATAACAGTGGATTGGAAAGTATTGCAAGTGCTTGAAAAATCCAAGCCAGTCCAAATGTTATAACAAGATACCATATGAATTTTTTCTTTTCTGTCATGATTTTAATGCTCCTTTCAATATTTCTCGTAAAATGGGTATAGCTATGGGGCGATGCCAATGATTTGGTATCGCCCCATACATTAACCTAACAATTTATATTTTATTTCTTAACATCAGCAGAAAATGAATCGGCTGCAATTTCCTTAATAGAAGTAGCAAGTCCTGCAAGACCTTGAATTTCAGATGGGATAATAATTTTTGTTGCCTTGCCGTCAGCAGCTTTTGCAAATGCTTCAAGGCTCTTGATTGCGATAACAGATTCCTTTGCATCAGCAGCATTTAGCTTAACTATACTGTCTGCAAGTGCTTTCTGTACAAGCTCGATTGATTCAGCTTCACCCTGTGCCTCAAGGATTTTCTGCTGTCTTACGCCATCTGCATGAAGAATCATAGCCTGTTTTTCAGCCTCTGCACGCAAAATCTTTGATTCCTTTTCACCCTCTGCAACCAAAACCTGTGATTTCTTTTCACCCTCTGCCTGCAAAATCTTTTCACGACGTTCACGCTCTGCTTTCATCTGACGTTCCATCGCATCCTGAATTTCACGAGGCGGCAGAATGTTTTTAAGCTCAACACGATTAACCTTAATGCCCCAACGGTCAGTAGCTTCATCAAGAATAGCTGTAATTCTTGTATTAATTACATCACGGGATGTTAGTGTTGCATCAAGCTCAAGGTCACCAATAATATTACGCAAGGTTGTTGCTGTCAGATTTTCAATCGCAGAAAGCGGTCTTTCAACACCATAGGTATAAAGCTTTGCCTCTGTAACCTGAAAAAATACAACCGTATCAATCTGCATTGTAACGTTATCTTTTGTGATAACTGGCTGTGGTTTAAAATCGGCAACCTGCTCCTTAACAGAAACCTTTTTTGCGATTTTATCGATAAAAGGCACTACATAATGAGGTCCTGCCGGAAGTGATGCTTTAAATGTGCCGAAACGCTCAATAACATAAACGGTTGCTTGTGGAACAAACTTAATTCCTGAAATAAGAATAATAACTGCCAAAATAACCAATCCAACAATAACTGCTGTCATAATAATTTACCTCTTTCTCATTTTATTTAACTTATATGTATACAAATAAAATTATGCTTTCTTTACTGCAAGCTTTGCAGAACGAACTTCCTCAACAATAACAACTGCATCAGCAGGGATTATAGAGTTATCAATGGAAACTGCTGCCCAGTCAACACCATTTAACTTAACTCTGCCTTTTCCAATTGCATTATTAATTTCCTCAATAACCACCGCTGATTTACCAACATCAAGCTCGGAATTTGTTGGCGTGAACTTGTTTGGCATAAGTTTTTTTATTGCAGGACGTGTGAAAATCAAACATACCACTGTCACAACTGTGAAAATTATTAGCTGCACCGTTAAATTAGCACCGCAGACCGCTGCAATTATCGTTGGAACTGCCGCAACACAAAACCATATTGATACGAGTGCTGCTGTCGCTGCTTCTAAAATCAATGCCGCTATAAGTACAATTATCCATATTATAACCATTACAATCCTCCTTATTTATCAATGTATCATTATATTTATATGCTATAAGGTTGAGAGATATTTATTTCTCTTTCAAACTATATCTACACTATAACATATCTTTCGACATTTTTCAAGTGTAAATTATAATTTTACGGTAAATGTCATTTACATTTGTAGATATGTACAAAGTATCATCACAATATTTAGTAGCTTTGTAGATATATCTTATCTTTCGAGTTTTTTCCCTCTTTACGTTATGAAAAAAATATGTTATAATGTATTTATGATTGCAAAAGAAAGGTCTGTAATAAATTGATTTGTATAACGGGTGATATGCACGGCGATTTAACTCGCTTTAAGCATAAAAATATTAAAAAGCTTAAAAAGAATGATATCCTCATTGTTTGTGGGGATTTCGGGTTTTTATGGGATAATTCAAAAAAGGAAAAGCATATCCTTAAAAAGATTGGACGCAAAAAATTTTATACTCTTTTTGTAGAAGGGTGTCATGAGAATTATGACGCTTTGAGCGAATATCCTGAAAGTGATTTCTGCGGTGGTAAGGTAAATGTTATTTCCGGCAAGCTTATGCACCTTGTGAGAGGTAATATTTTTGACTTACAAGGTCATAGCTTTTTCGCATTCGGCGGAGGGCAGACTAAGGAAATTGATATCCGCCGTGAATCGAATACATGGTATGAATCAGAATTGCCTGAAACTGAAGAAATTCATGCTGCTGCTTTGCTGTTAAAAGAGCATGGCAATGCTGCTGACTACATAATCACACATGAGCCACCTGCAAGCGTTAAGGAATTTTTGGGGTTTGAGGTTAATCAGATTAGTTATATGCATACTTTTTTTGATGCTATTAAGAATGATATCACATTCAAGATGTGGTATTTTGGCAAGGCTCATAAAAACAAGATTATACCGCCTAAATATCAGTGCTTGTTTGATGATGTTGCTGTCATTGAAAGTGCTTTGCCAAATGAAAAAAAGCACTTTGGCAAGTAGAAAAAAGATTAAATAAACATATAAAAATATAAATTTATGGAGGTCGTTTTTTATGCCGCATATTTCTGTTAAAATGTTAAAGGGAAGAACTGATGTTCAAAAACAAATCGCAGCTGACAAGCTTGCAGCTGCATTGTGTGAAGCTTTGGGCTGTGGTGAGTCACACGTTAGCGTCGCTGTTGAGGATTATACCGCTGAAGAATGGCAGGATGTTTTCGCTGATGAAATCACTGCAAAGGATGATAAGCTGTTCAAAAAGCCTGCTTATGACCCTAAATCGCTGCTTTAAAATTAAATTTTACAAGAACAAATCGTCGTAGGGGCGATTATTAATCGCCCCTACATTAATTTTTGTGCATTTAGAAACGAGGTGTTGAAATGGAATACATGAAAAAGGGTAATGACATTATTTTAAAAACATCTGACTTTAATCTTGACGAAACCCTTGACTGCGGACAGGCTTTTCGCTGGGAGCGTGAGAATAATTCTAGTGTATGCTCATATCATGGGTTTATGCTGAACACACCGCTTACCATCTCCGCTGAAAAAGATTATTTCATTCTTCATGATACCGATGAATTGACCTTTCATGATGTCTGGGTACCGTATTTCGATTTTGATACCGATTATACCATGCTTAAAGGTGTTTTTGCAGAGGATGAAACCTTGTCAAAAGCCTGCTCATATGCTGGTGGTATCAGGCTTTTGCGGCAGGATAAATGGGAGGCTTTATGTTCGTTTATCATTTCTCAAAACAACAATATACCTCGTATAAAAGGCATTATTAACAGGCTTTGTGAGCATTATGACGGCTTTCCTAACTATAATGATTTTGCAGGACTTTGTGAAGATGATTTGTCATACTTAAGAAGTGGTTTTCGTGCAAAATATATTCTTGACTGTGCTGAAAAGCTGTCGAGCGGTACATTAAACCTTGATGTAATCAGCAAAATGCCGATTGAAGATGCAAGAAAAGCACTTATCACAATAAAGGGTGTTGGTCCAAAGGTTGCCGAATGTGCGTTGCTTTATGGTATGTATCGTATTGAATGCTTTCCGATTGACGTTTGGATAAAGCGTGTTATGGAAAAATATTATCCTAATGGCTTTCCGAAGTTTGCTGCAAACTATGCAGGCATTGCACAGCAGTATCTTTTTCATTACATACGAACCTGCGAACAGTAAAAATAAATATATTCATAATGCCTGTCCTCCGATTAATTTCGGGGGATTTTTTTTGCATTAAAACAAAATTTATTCTTTGTCCTATAATCGACAGTTTTTTAAAAACCCTTGTCTTATAATATTATTATACCAATTGCAAAGGATGGTTTTAGTGTGTACATATACATAGATATTTTGATTATTACAAATATATACGTGAATTTCTTTCTGCTGAAAGCAACTGCAAGGGTTTCACATTCACCGCTAAAAAATGGCAGATGCATTTTGAGTGCGGTTATAGGCAGCTTGTTTTCACTTATTATACTCCTGCCTGAAATGGATAACCTGATTTTACTGCTTGTGCGGATGTCCTCAGCAGCACTGATAGTTTTTCTTGCCTTTAAGTGCAAAAGCTTTAAGGACTATTACAGGAAAAGTCTGGTTTTTCTTTTTATATGCTTTATATTTGCAGGGATTGAATATGGCTTGACAATACTTTTTAAAAGTGGCACAGTCTATTGGAACAACACCATGCTTTATATCGATATTTCACTTACTATGCTTGTTATTTCGACGGTTGTTTCTTATCTTATCATATCGGTTTTCAGGTATTTCCTTGACAACAAAAATGATTTTGATGGTGACTATGTTATAACGGTTACGAACAATGACAAGACCATTGAATTTAAAGCAATTTCCGATACTTGCAATAATCTTACTGACTCATTCAGCGGCAAACCGATTATAGTTTGCAGTAAAAAAAGCTTACTGCCGCTAATTGATGAAACCGAGCTTGACAGCATAATGAATTTTTTGTCTGCTCCGGAAAATGATGTTTTATACAAGGGGTGGCGGCTTATACCGTTTTCCACTATTAATTCAAATGGCTTACTTCCATCGTTTCTGCCAAGCAGTATCTACATAAAAAACAACGAAACCAAAAGTATCAAATATACTGCCGCTTATATCGGCATTGTTGATAAAGATATGGATTATGCGATTTTTAATCCGAAAATTTTAATGGCGTAAATGTGTAATAAATTGAAAGGCTGGTAATAAAAAAGTGAAGATTATACAAAAAATAAAATTATGGATAAAAGCTCTATTTATACAAAAAAAGCAAAATATATTCTATGTGAATGGCTCTGATACACTGCCTGCACCGCTCTCAAAAGACCGTGAGGCAGAAGTTTTTGATATGCTTAAAACAAACGAGATGGAGGCACGTCAGCTTCTTATCACCCATAATCTGCGTCTTGTTGTTTATATCGCAAAGAAGTTCGAGTCAACAGGAGTTGGCATTGAGGACTTGGTTTCTATTGGTACAATCGGACTTATCAAGGCTGTTAATACATTCAGTCCCGAACGTAATATCAAGCTTGCTACATATGCATCAAGGTGTATTGAAAATGAGATACTCATGTTTTTGCGTAAATCATCACAATATAAAAATGAGCTTTCTATTGATGAGCCACTTAATATTGACTGGGATGGCAATGAGCTTTTGCTATCCGATATATTAGGAACTGATGAGGATGTTGTTAACTGCAATATTGAAAATGAGGCTGAACGCAATGTTTTGCTTGAGGCTGTTAACAAGCTTCCTGACCGTGAAAGCGTTATTATGAAAATGCGTTTCGGGCTTATTGACGGCAAGGAAAAAACACAAAAGGAAGTTGCCGATATTATCGGTATTTCACAGTCATATATTTCCCGTCTTGAAAAACGCATCATAAAAAAATTACGCAGGGAATTGGAAAAAAACATATCGTAGAATACATCTGTTATTATACACTGGTATTTATTAACTCCTGTAATGCTGTATAAAAAATGGAGCTTCTGACAATAATTGTAATGAACAATTATGTCAGGAGCTTTTATTATATGTATTATAACAAGGTTGATATCAGCGGTGTGGATACATCAAAACTTAAGGTTCTTAAAGAGGATGAGAAAATTTCTCTCCTTAAAAGCTATAAGCAGGGGGATAAACGTGCAAGGGACAAGCTTATTAAGGGTAATTTAAGACTTGTTTTAAGCGTAATACAAAAGTTTATCGGCAGGGGTGAAAATGCCGATGATTTGTTTCAGGTCGGCTGTATCGGACTTATGAAAGCTATTGACAATTTTAATACTGATTTAGATGTGCGTTTTTCAACCTATGCTGTTCCGATGATTGCCGGTGAGGTGCGCAGATATATGCGTGACAACAACCCTATTCGTGTCAGCCGTTCCTTGCGGGATTTAGCATATCGTGCTTTACAGGCTAAGGAACTTTTGACTACGCAAAATCAAAAAGAGCCTACAATAAAGCAAATTGCCGATTATATCGAAGCAAAGCAGTCTGATGTTGTTATGGCTTTGGAAAGCATAACTGACCCTGTTTCACTTTATGAACCTGTTTATTCCGATGCAGGTGACACACTTTATATCATGGATCAAGTCGGTGATAATAACGATGATTCAAACTGGCTTGATGAAATTTCATTAAAGGAAGCAATTAATATGCTCCAGCCAAGAGAAAAAAACATCCTGTATCTAAGATTTTTTCAAGGCAAGACACAAGTTGAAGTCGCAAATGAAATCGGTATTTCACAAGCACAGGTATCACGCCTTGAAAAATTCACATTAGATAAAATTAAAGGGAAAATATAAAAAAATAAAGCAGATACATTAGGTGAAAAGCTAATGTATCTGCTGATTTTTTTATGTAATATCTGAACTGCATTTACCCTTGCAGAAATTATCAATATACCTGTCAATGCAGCTTTCAATTATATCAATCGCAACATCCTTATTCTGCACCTCATCAATGATAGTTTCCTTGCATTCAAGATTTTTATATACAGAAAAGAAGTGCGACATTTCATCAAAAATATGCTTTGGAAGTTCGTTGATGTCAGTATAAGAATTATATGTCGGATCATTAAAAGGGATGACAATAATTTTATCATCACGAGCGTTATTATCAAGCATGGATATAACACCAATCGGATAACATTTTACCAAAGCCATGGATGAAATTGATTCAGAACACAGCACAAGAACATCCAAAGGGTCGCCATCCTCAGCATAAGTCCTCGGAATAAAACCATAGTTAGCAGGATAATGAGTGGAGGTATACAAAACTCTGTCAAGCATAAGCATACCTGTCTTTTTATCAAGCTCATACTTCATCTTACTGCCCTTTTCAATCTCAATGCAGGCATAAAAGCTTTCCTTTGTAATACGGTCAGGTGAAATATCATGCCAAATATTCATACTCAATCCTCTTTCTTATTATAAATTTCTTCTGTTTCCTTAATAATATAAATAGGTCGTTTTTTAGTTTCTAGATACATTTTTGAAATATACTGTCCTAAAATACCAGTACAGAAAAGCTGTAACCCACCGCTAAAAAGTATGACACACATTGTGGAGGCATACCCTCTAAGCTCAATTCCCAACGCAAGCTTTTGAACTATAATTACGATAATCCAAATGAACGCCGCAATGCAAAAAAGCATACCAAGGAAAATTGCAATTGATAGCGGAGCTGTCGTGAAAGCGAAAATACCCTCAAGAGAGTATAAAAACAGCTTCCTAAAATTCCATGTTGTATTCCCTGCTGCACGCTCAACATTTTCATATTCTATATATTTCGTTTCATATCCGACCCAGCTGAAAATACCCTTTGAAAAGCGGTTATATTCAGTCATTTCAAGGATAGAATTAACCATCTGACGTGTCATGAAACGAAAATCCTGCGCACCGTCAACAATATTAGTCTGTGATATCTTATTTATAATTTTATAGAACATTCTCGCAAAAAATGACAACAGCTTAGGTTCACCCTTGCGTGAAACACGTCTTGTCGATGCACAGTCATATTCACCTGATGATACATACTCATACATCTTCGGAATAAATGCTGGGGGGTGCTGCAAATCAGCATCAAGGATAACAACATAATCACCCTTTGACTCGTGAAGTCCTGCATACATTCCAGCCTCTTTGCCAAAATTACGTGAAAATGAAACATATCTCACACGGCTGTCCTTTTGAGCATATTCACGTAACATTTTTAAGGTGTTATCCTTTGAACCGTCATTGATAAACAAAAACTCAAATTCAAGGTGCGAATGCTCTTTTTTCATGCCATCTGTAACACGAACAATTTCATCATAAAATAACGGTAATACCTCCTGCTCGTTATAGCAAGGCACTACCACGGATATCAGCTCATTTTTCATTATATACTATCCTTTAAATGTGTTTTAAATATTATACCTCAAAGCCACATGAATTATTGATAATTATAACATTTTTTTATGTATGTGTCAATGTGGTGTTTTTGTAAAAAACAAGTGGCAGTCAAATTAATAACTGCCACAATATTTATCTTTCTATAAAATCAAATTCAATTACCTATACAACATAATCAATTCCTAATTCGTCAGCAATTTCCTTACAGTCAATAGTAATTGTTTTATCAGCAAACTTGACATCCCTTACATAATCCGAATTAATTATATAAACACCATCTTCATTTTTATTTAAATGAAAACCATAGGTGAATCTTTTTGGATATATTCCTCCATCATCGAATTTTTTTTTGTTTGATTGTCTAGCAGTCATATAAGAATCCCAATTCGATGATGTCATTGCAAGAACCTCACCATTTGTAAGTATAAACTCAACATAAATATAATCATCATCAGTTATGTGATAAACTATATCAACATCATTTGAGTTAACTAATGTCCCTAAAGTACTGATATAAACAACGCTGAAAATTAAAATTGCTGTTAAAACAATAGAAATAATAATTGCTAAAAAGTGCTTTTTGCGAACCTTTTTTAAAATCTTAACTCCATTTATATCAGCAATATTAACTCTTTCAACAAACACATTATCATCTGTAACTGCTTTATAATAGCTGTTACAGTTCGTACACTTGCTCAAATGATTTTCTATTTCGGTATTTGTAACATCACACGTAAGCTTATCCTTATAAAGCGGTGCTAAATCCTTAATGACTTCACACTTCATCCTCATCAAATCCTTTCATAATTTCCTGTTTAGCACGATAAAAGCGAACTCTTGCAAAGTTTTCGCTCTCGCCCAAAACCTCACCTATATCCTTGAACGAAAACTCTCCTGAAAGACGTAAAAATACGACCTCTTTGGAAATTTCATCAAGCTTATGTATGTGCCGAAATAGCCTTAGCTTATCTTCACTTCCGAAAAGTTCACGTTCAGTATCGCTGTCAGGAATATAATCATCAAGCTCACAGTGTTTATGTTTATTACGTCGTTCAAGCTCACGATACCACAAATGCTTCGCTATTTGACACAGCCAAACAGATAAGCTGCATTTGCCATTATATCGTCCGATTGATTTTATCGCCTGATAAAATGTGTCCTGCGTTAGTTCTTCGGCTGTATCATGATTTCGGCATAAATTTAACAGAAAACGATAAACTGTCTTGCCATAATCGTTGTATAGCTGTTCACTTTCCATTTTGTTCAAGAGTTCACCCCCTTATGATTTTATGTGCACAATATATATATCCGAAAAAATCAATGAACGTTACAAAATTTCTAAAATTATTTTTGGAGTTATCAAAAATAATGGGTGACCACACAGGGTCACCCGATAATTATTAAGTATATAAATTTATTCAACCGTAACAGATTTAGCAAGATTTCTAGGCATATCAACATCACAGCCACGTAATACAGATGTGTAATAAGCAATCATTTGCAAAGGCACAACAGTAATAAGCGGCATTAGCAGGTCATCAATGGATGGAAGTGTAACCTTGTAATCAACGCTTGACTCATCCATAACCATGTTTTCATGGCAAACCATAACAACCTTAGCGCCACGGCTCTTTACAGACTTCACATTAGACATAGTCTTATCAAACAAGTGTCGTTGTGTCGCAACAACAATAACAGGTGTGTCCTCTGTAATAAGTGAAATTGTACCATGCTTTAGTTCACCAGCAGCATATGCCTCACTATGAATATAAGAAATTTCCTTAAGCTTTAGTGAACCTTCCATGCTCAAAGCTTGGTCAAGTCCACGACCAATATAAAGCAGGCTTTCGGCATTCATAATCTTTGATGCAACGAACTGATAGTCTTCCTTATGTTCAATGCACCCTCCCACAATATCAGGTATACCCATAAGGTCAGTTATCAGCTCACGGTAACGTTCCTCAACAATTGTACCTCGTGCAAATGCAACCTTAAACGCAAGAAGATACATAAATGCAACCTGAACAGCATAGCCCTTTGTCGAGCATACAGAAATTTCAGGACCAGCATTTGTATACATAACCATCTTAGCCTCACGAGCGATTGATGAGCCTACAACATTTACAATAGCGAGTGTGTCGGCATTTCGTTCGTTTGCGAGTATTAATGCAGCCTTTGTATCAGCAGTTTCACCAGACTGTGAAATGATAATAACAAGGTCATTTTCAGTCACAAGTGGATTTTGATATCTGAACTCGGATGCAATTTCAACGACAACAGGAATTCTTGCCAAAGACTCAATAAGTGACTTTCCAACAAGACCCGAATGCATTGCAGAACCACAGCCTACTATGTAAATTCTATGGTATGCTCTAATTTTTTCGTCAGTCAGACCACATTCGGAAAAATCTATAACACCATTTTTAATTCGTGGTGATAATGTGTTTTTAATAGCAGCAGGCTGTTCATGAATTTCCTTAAGCATAAAATGCTCATATCCACCTTTTTGTGCAGCGGCAATATCCCAGTCAGCAGTCTGAAGCTCCTTTGTAATCTCAGACCCATGAATATCAACAAACTTAACACCGTTCATGTCAATTGTTGCAATTTCATTATGCTCAAGCAAAAAATATTCCTTTGTATGCTCTAAAATAGCAGTAACATCCGATGCAATCAAGGTTTCATTTTTGCCAATACCAACGATTAGCGGACTTTCTTTTCTAACAGCAAAAATTTTATTCTTATGCTCTCTGAAAATAATACCTAAGGCATATGCACCCTCAATGTCACCCATTGCCTTTGTTATAGCATCAATTGGGTCACCCTCATAATAAAAATCAATAAGCTTTGCAACAGTTTCGGTATCAGTTTCACTCTCAAAGCCATATCCCTTTGATGTAAGAAATTCTTTTACCTCACGATAATTTTCAATAATACCATTATGAACAATAGATACACGACCGTTTCCTATTGGATGTGAATTAATATCGGATGGCTCGCCATGAGTAGCCCATCTTGTATGACCGATACCGCATACAGCAGTTAATGTACCCTTTTCTTCAAGCTTAGGAATAAGTCCTTCGCTTATTTTACCCTGAGCTTTAATAGTTTTAATTTTGTCACCCTCAAATAAAGCGATACCGGCGGAGTCATATCCACGATATTCAAGCTTTTTTAATGTGTCAACAAGTATATTTGCGCAGGCCTCTCTGCCTACATATCCAACAATTCCGCACATGATTAATATACTCCTTTGTTATACTGATATAATTATTTGTATGCTTTAAATTTTTACATAGTATGTAGGGACATGATATATCGTGTCCGATAATTCATGACAACAAACGGACACCATGTATGGTGTCCCTACAAAACATATTTATATTATGTAATGTTTTAGATGATACAACATATCACAATTTATAAGCATTTTTTATATTAATAAAAGTATATGAATTATAAATTACAAAAATTCAAAAGCCTTTACAGACTTTTTTCTTCAATAGCAGTAATAAGGTCAACACGTCTTTGATGACGGCCGCCTTCAAAGCCATTGCTTAAAAATGCATCAACAATTTCAAGAGCAACACCTGCACCAAGAACACGTCCGCCCATGCAAAGCACATTAGCATTGTTGTGAAGTCTTGTGTATTTCGCCATGTAAGTGTCAGTACAAACAGCAGCACGAATACCCTTAACCTTGTTAGCAGCCATAGAAATACCGATACCAGTGCCACAGATAAGGATAGCACATTCAGCCTCGCCGCTTACAACAAGATTACAAACTTCCTCCGCAACAAGCGGATAGTCGCAGGCAATTCCGTCCATACAGCCATATTCAGCATAATCAATGCCTTTTTCTTCAAGGTAATCAATAACATCACGTTTTAGTTCATAACCGCCGTGGTCACTTCCGATAGCTATCATAGTATTATTCGTATGGATACATGAATGCATCCATACTCTCCTTTCAGTATATAATATATTAATTTCAAAATAATTTCACACATACATTATACCATATTAATTCCCTATAAATCAAGTGGTTTATCATCATTTCATTATAGTTTCACTGATTAATCAAAATAGAATTCAAATATGCATATGAAAATGCATAAATAATCTTATTTCACTATCATTATGACTGTTTTGTAAATATATGAGTTCCTTAAAGGTTTAACATAAAAATTAACCTTGACATTAATATAAATATACAATATAATGAGTGCTAGATTAAAAAGAGGATGTGCATAATTATGTTTATAAAAGGATTTACATACGGTTTTGACGGCAGACGAAATATGTATAATGACGAGCGTGCAGGTATATCTGTTAACAGGATGGCAGCTTTAGGCTGTGACTGGACAGCGCTTGCATTTACTGTTTTGCAGGATAAATTTTCATCGAGCAAGTTTGGATTTGATTATAGGTTTGGAATTCCCGACAGAGAGCTTGAGGGTATGATAAAAAAACAGCATGATGCAGGATTAAAGGTATGCTTAAAGCCGATAATTAACTGTGCAGATGGTACATGGAGAGCCAATATCAGTTTCCCTGAAGCTGATTGGGGTGATGTGAACTACTGGAAAGAATGGTTTTCATGCTACACTGCATTTATGTGTCACTATGCTGAAATTGCTGAATATACAGGCTGTGAAATGCTTTGTATCGGCTGTGAAATGATTGGAACTGAGGCAAAAGAGGATTACTGGAGAAAGCTTATTGCAGAAGTGCGTAAGGTTTACAGCGGACCGCTTGTTTATAACGCTAATCATGGCAAGGAACGCAATGTAAAATGGTTTGATGCGGTTGATTTTATCGGTACATCGGCATATTATCCTGTTGGCTCGATTGATGGTGATACAGTAGAAAACATGGTTAAAGGCTGGGAGCACGCACGAGATGAACTTCGCAGACTTTCAGAGGAGCATGGCGGTAAGCAGATAATTTTCATGGAGATAGGATGCCGCAGTGCAAAGGGCTGTGCTTCAATGCCATGGGACTTCACACACAGAGATTTGCCATATGATGAAGATGAGCAGGCTAACTTTTACAGTTCATGCTTCAAGGTTATGTGGAATGAGCCATGGTTCGCAGGCTATTTTTGGTGGGATTGGTATACTTTTTTGCCGCAAAAGGAAAATGAACTTGGCTTTTCGATATACAAAAAGAAAGCCGAAGATGTCGTTAAGGAATGGTATTCTAAATCAAGATAAACTGCTTTGTGGTATGGTGTCAATGCTGGCATCATACCACAAATTATTATGCGAATTTTCTCTTGACATTTAAAATAAATTGATATATAATGTATAAGTTAGATGTGCAGGTGTGGCGGAATCGGCAGACGCGCTAGCTTCAGGTGCTAGTCCTTGCAAGAGGGTGTGGGTTCAAGTCCCGTCACCTGCACCATTTCTAAATGCCTGTCGTTAAAATCTGCAAATTGATTTTAACGACAGGTTTTTGCTATATCTAAAGATTTGTTGTATAGTGTAAAAATATAAATTATATCAAAACAAGTGAAAGGCACAAACGGAATAATAACCGTTTGTGCCTTTCACAATAAAGAAATTATGATTCGCTATATTAAACGTACATTTTATAGTAGAACGTATAAGTTTGATCCTGTATTAATCTATCGAACGTGTACGTTGACGGAGACAAAACATAATATTGTGATAAAAATATAGCTTCTATTTCAAGAGACGAACCATAAGGGACAGTATAGTAATCTCTTGGAGCAATTTCACTTTTATCCCAATCATATACATACAAAACTGTAACTGTTACATTTTTAATATTATTGATAATATTAGTATTATCAATTGTTTTATCATATCCTGCTATTTCTTCTTCATCTATACTGTATACATAATTATTTCCGTCTGTATCAGTCTCAGGCAAATTAGTAAAAGTGTATTGCCATCCACTGCTTGCGTTAGTAACAGTTTGTTTTAGCAGTACTCCGTTTTGATATAGATATATTGTTAATTCAGCTGGTCTTGTGTTATTTGGATTATTGTTATCATTCCATGATTTAGTTCCGGCTACATTAATTAAATTCCTTTGATTTATGATTGTAATATTATTTGTTGTTACACCGTCTATTTGCACTGTACCATCGGATAATACAGTTACATTATGAATTGTGCTATCTCCTATATGACCTGGTGTAACATAAATTTCGGAAAAAGTATATGTTCCCACTGGCACATTCTTAAATACAGCATTACCATTTACATCACTTGTGGCAGTTGCTATTGCAGCAGCTCCCTGTTTCAATTCAAAAATAGTACCCTGAAGCGGAACTCCTAAATCATCTGTTTTAAAAATATTTATATTCGGATATGGAACATTATATACAACAAATTTTGCTGCATTTTCTCCATTTATTGTTGTAGCTGATTTGCTTATTACAACTACGGTATAGGATTCTGTATTCGGGAAATATCCTGGTGCTGGACTTGATTCACGTAAGGTATATGTGCCAATAGCAATATTTGAAAAGACAACCCGACCGTATTTTGTTGAAGTTGCTGTCGCAACTACTGTACCATCTGATACAAGCTCAAATTCAGCACCGTGAACATATTTATTTGTTAAGCTGTCTTTTTTTATAAAATAAAATGATGGCAATACTGGTGGTCGCAAGGTATCACCAAACAGTCCCAGTTTGGATTGAAGTATGGTCTCTAATTTAGTTATACTATCTACCATACTCTTCACAGAATCATTTACTGATAAAAGCTTCTCAGTTGTAATATTTTCCATCCCGATAACCGCTTGAAGTTTTTTACCCTCAGCATTTAATATATGAGAAAGCGCTGTCTGTTCAAGTGAAACTGATTCTATAATATCCGAAACAGATTGTTTTCTTTCAACAGAACTTCCTTCTATAATGGGCATTCCCATATTTTCACTCCTCTCTACATATTAAAAATAATATGTACATAGGGATGATATACTGTGTTATGTAATATTATATGCTTTATTTTGTAAAATGGTTAACATTACTAAAAATCGAATGCTTTGTTTTATATAAACTTTAACCGTAATAGTCCCCAAAAAATCCATGTAGATTAATTTCTACATGGCAGTCTTTTTGGCGTTTATGTGGTATAATGATAAAGGGTGATAAAGATGATAGTAAAAAATAAAAAAGATAGAGAACAATACTAATTATTCAACATAGAAGACTTTGTGACAGCAGAGCATTTACTAAGAAAAATAGAAAATGCAATAGATTTCGATAAGATATATGAATTCGTAGAGGATTTGTATTGTGAAGATAATGGAAGACCAAGTATCGACCCAGTAATATTATTCAAGATGCCTTTTTTTAGAATGTAAGAGTTGAGCATTATTATCGAAATAAAGACTGGTATCGAAACAATAAAACAAAAAACCCAAATATATCATCCATCATAATTTCAGCCCCAATCAATATGTCATGTGTTAAGTAAAAACAATTATAGATTAATTAACAAATAAATTATCATAAGTATCTCATAAATCCCAAGCAATATCATCAGAATGAACGATATAAATGCGCAGTTAAGGTATATTCCTGCATTTCTGCTGAATGGATTGTCATTATATATACACGAGAGGTCATTGCTTTCATTATAGAAAAACATAACCTTGTCGCCCCTTTTGTATCCCCTTTTGTGCGCTAATGTATATTTATGTACAACTGTTTTATGGTTTTCCTCGTCACGAAACTGAATTATAACTTCATTGGTTTTTTTTCCATCCTTGTCAGTTAAAATCTGTTCAAGTACAACAGCCTCAAACTGCTTGCATTCATCGGTAAATTTATTCAATCCTCTTAAGTATTTTTCACGTATTTTCAAAAGATTTATAAACGCAATTATTAGCAAAATTATAATCGGTATTGGAATTAATATATATAGCATTATAAACCTTCCTTGTATTTTTAATAAATATATCTTAATTTTATCACAAAATCGAAAACATTTCAATACATAATAGATTATGTTAAATATTTATTTAGAATTTTAGTGAAACCTATTGATTTTTTTGTTTTAATATGTTAAACTATAAATATCTTTATGTTTTAGGAGGGGTAGTATGAAAAAAATTCTTTCTTTTGTATTATGTATGGTGATGGCGTTTGGCTTTGTTGGAGGTGTTATTCCTGATATCAGCCCTATTGATGTCAGTATTACTGCTGAGGCTGCAGCCGCAGCCGAAATTAAAACACCATATAACTATAAATTACTCGATGAAAACGAGCAGTTAGCATATAAAAAAATCCGCAGTGCTGTTCTTGAATGTAAGAGTAAGGTTAAAATTAATGCGTATCTTGATGATGACCAGCTTAACAGAGTCGCTCTTATGCTTATGGTTTGCGACCCTTTAACTTTCAATTTTCAATGGTTTGGTGAAAAAAGTTCAAGATCCAGTGATACTACAATTCTTGAACTTGAATATTATTACAGCAAAGAAACATATGACAAAATGATGGTTAAGGTAAATAAAAAAGCTGATGCTATCTTAGCTAAAGTTACTGAGGATATGTCTACATACAACAAGCTTAAGCTTTTCCATGATGAATTGATTAAGATGAATACATATGATAAAGAAGTTAAGCATTGTGACAATATTTATGGTGCTTTTGTTACTAATGAAATTAAGTGTGTTGGTTATACAGTTGGTTTCTCATATTTATGTAATCGTGCCGGTATTAAAAATACACAGGCATACAGCGGTGATTTCCTTGATGGCGGCGAAGGTCATATCTGGAATAAGGTATATTACAACAAGAAATGGTATAATATTGACTGTACTTTTGATGACCCTATCACAAATTATGCTAACAATCTTTCATATGACAACTTTATGATCAGCGACAAGGCTATAAAGAAAATTCATGGTGAAAAGGAAGTTACTTTCTACTTTAAAACTCCAAGTGCTACTGATGATACAAAATCATATTATGCAGTGACAAAAACTTTAGTATCTGATTCAACTGAAACAACAGCAATGCTAACTAAATCAATCGCATCTGCAATTAAGAATAAAAAGACTAGTGCAACAATTAAATTTGCTGACAGCACTTCATATAAGCAGCTTGAAAAGATGATTAATAATAACGATGATAAAATGTACGACATTCTGACGGCTGCGAATAAAAATTCTGGTTCTGAAAGTAAAATTATCGATGAATACTATCAGTGTTATTTGGATCCTCTTTCATACACAGTGACAATTTACTTCTTCTATCCAAACACAAAGCTTTCAAAATATTATGCAGATACCTCAGAAGTAAGCAGTTCTTCACTTGAGTATCTTAGAGAATACGGCATAAAATAAAAAATTTCATCCGTCAGTTAATTCTGACGGATGTTTTTTTGTGATATGGATACAATATTCTCGGGTGTATCACCGTTAAAGAACGATGTCAGGTTTTGAATTGTAACCTCGGCAATTCTTTGAAGTGCTTCCTCTGTTAGAAACGCCTGATGTGATGTCATTATGACATTTGGCATTGAAACGAGTAATGACAGGACATCATCATGAATAACAGTACCTGAATAATCCTCGAAGAAAAATTCTGACTCCTCCTCATAAACATCCAGACAAGCACCACGAACTTTGCCGTCTTTCAGCGAATGCAGCAATTCATCACTGTCAATAAGCTGCCCTCTTGATGTATTAATAATGAAAACTCCGTCTTTCATTTTGGCAAGAGTATCCTTATTTATTATATACCTTGTATAGCTTGTCAGAGGACAATGCAGGGATATAACATCACTTTCCGCCCAAAGCTCATCAAGCTCAACATACTTAGCTTTGACGTTATCATCTGGATAAGGGTCATATGCAATGACATTCATACCAAATCCATTGCAAATATCAGCAAACACCTTTCCTATCTGACCCGTACCAATAATTCCTGCTGTTTTGCTATGCAAGTCAAATCCTGTGAGGTCATTCAGCGAGAAATTGAAATCACGGGTACGATTAAATGCACGGTGTATTTTCCGGTTAAGTGTCAGCAGGAGTGCAATTGCGTGCTCCGCAACGGCAAATGGCGAATACACGGGAACTCTTGCGACGCATAGCTTTCCCTCTGCATATTTGACGTCAACATTGTTGTATCCTGCGCATCGAAGTGCAACAAGCCTAACTCCAATTTTACGCAGCTCATCAATAACCTCGCTGTCAATAGTGTCGTTTACAAATACTACAACTGCTTTGCAGCCCTTTGCAAGCGATACAGTATCAGCGGTCAGCTTATGTTCATAGAACTTGAATTTAAATTTATTTCCACCATATTTTTCAAACCATTTTATATCGTAAGGCTTTGTATCAAAAAAAGCAACCTGTTCCATATATATGACTATCCTTTCATCAAAAAACTCCGAGTTTTAAAAAGTTTTTTTCAAACTTAGTATATACAAAACAGGCTGCAAATACTCTTTCTCTTTGGAAATAGTATTACATGTTTATCTTGAAGTATTTCTACCTTCGGACTGCTTTTTAGTATTATGGTTTTCATTACTTCCAGTCCCATATGGCGATGATACAAAGTCATTTAATGTTTCTTGCTTATTGTCTTTTTTTGGTGTGGTATTGCTTTTTTTCTTTGCCATTTTACTTTCCTCCTAAGCATAAATTTTATACTTAGTATTTGTGTTGATAGCATAAAATATACAACAAAGTATTTATACCAATTTATTTTTTCAAAACCTCAATCGGTATTTGATTGAATTTATGTATAATAATTTTGAGAAAGCAACTGAAATAATTACAATTATAGAGAAAACATACACTTTATTTTTCTAATATTATATCATAATGATTAAATAACATTGATATTTACAGCGATATATGATATAATATTTTTTAGAATTCGATTCATTTAATACACATTAATATGAATATAAAGTATAGTGGTAAAAAAGATTGTTATTGACTTTAGTACGGAGGTAAAATGAAAAAATCAAAATTTATAATGCTATTATTTACAGGTATTGTTATATTGTCAGCATGCAGTAAGGGACAAACAGAAACTGCGGAAGATGAAACCATATCTGCAGAAGTTTCAATAAGTGAAATTACAGAAGAAATAATAACCAAAGCAGATATTAATACAGAAAAAAATATTGGCAAGGAGGTACAGGATATGATTAAAGAATACGCACCAAAGGAAGCAGTTTCTATTATTCCTGATGTTGATTACGGAACTATGGAGCATGCAACATATTATTCAACAACGGCAGAAAGAGATACTGGTGTAAATGTTTTACTCCCAGCGGGGTATTCAGATAATGAGAAATATCCTGTTTTATATGTTCTTCATGGATATTGGGGTAACGAATACTCGATGGCAAATGATAATATAACAAAAACAATCGTTGGCAATCTTACTGCTAGTGGTGAAATTACAAAAATGATTGTGGTATTTCCGTATATTTATACCAGCAAGGAACAAAAAGAAGTAACTGCAATGGATGGTCCTAATTCATTAAATTATGATAATTTTATAAATGACCTTGTTACAGATTTAATGCCGTTCATCGAAGAAAAGTATTCAATAGCCACAGGCAAGGAAAATACAGCAATTACAGGTTTTTCAATGGGTGGTCGTGAGTCACTCTTTATAGGTTTCTCACGTCCCGATTTATTCGGATATGTCGGTGCAGTTTGTCCTGCCCCTGGTTTAACTCCTGGAACAGATTTAAGCTTTCATCCAGGGCAGTTTAAAGAGGATGAATTAACCTTTACGGATAAAAATAACAGTGCTTTTCTTGTTATGATAAGTGCTGCTATGAATGACAACGTTGTCGGAAACAGTCCTGAACAATATCATAATATCCTTAACCGCAATAATGATGAACATGTATGGCATGTTATTTCCACTGGTGACCATGGAAATAAAAGTATTGAACCACATATTTATAATTTTGTTAAAGCTATTTTTAATTGAAATTTTTATATTGATTATTTCTCATAAAAAACAACTCCGTTTAAGTCAAATTCTTAAAGCGGAGTTGCTCTTTTATATTATGAATTAATCGGTTATTTTTTATAACAACAGGCATATAACTTGTTACTAAATTAGCCTTCACAAATAATGGGCTGTAAATCTCTTTTTCATTCAGCCTTGTTGTCATATCAAAATATTGTAACACCCCTGATAACACCTGAAAATAAATTTGCGAATGATTTAATAAGAATTTTACTATTCTATTTCACTATTAAACTGCTGCATAAATACTTGAGCAATTGCAAATTTTTATCGGATGTCTGATAAAATAAACTCTTAAATTTACAAATATTTTACAATAGTACTTCAGTAGCAGCACAACAATTACCACTAAGTTTTTCGCTTAGTTCATCGGGCTGAAAAGTACCAGCATACAAAGTAAATCTGTTTCCAATAACAGCACGATTTCCGTTTCCATCAACGGCTGTGAATGCCTTTGGAGAGATTGGTATTTCAACAATCCTGCTTTCATTTACATCAAGATTAACTCTTTTGAAACCGCATAAACTGAAATTCGGCACTGCATTTTCGCAGTAATCCTTGATATAAAGCTGGATGACATCGTCGGTTTTTCTGTCACCTTGATTTTGAACAGTAACATAAGCAATGTTATTCTTGTACTCCAAGCTTGTACACACAACATTAGAATAAGTTAATCCAAATCCAAACGGATACAGAATATTATTTTCAGCATATCTGTATGTCCTGTTTTTCATTGAATAGTCAGTAAATTCAGGAAGTAACTCTGCTTTTTCATAGAACGTTACAGGCAGTTTCCCAGACGGAGAAACATCGCCAAAAAGAATTTCAGCAAGTGCCGTCCCGCCCTCTGAACCTGGGTACCATGTATGAATTAAAGCATCTGTTTCGGCTTCGATATTTACTGAGCTTCCAGATGAACATACAGCGATTACTGGCTTTCCTGTTTTCATTATCTTCTTAATTAAAATACGCTGGCTTTCAGGTAAACTAAGATCGTTTTTATCACCTGATGAAAACTCGTTTCCTGTATCCCCCTCTTCACCCTCAAGCGTTGCATCAAGACCCAAGCATAGAATTACAATATCCGAATTTTCGGCAACGGTTAATGCTTCGGCATATCTGTCGCCAGACATCGCAAGCCCTGATGTTCTGTCTTTATATAGGTGGCAACCCTCAGAATAAAGCACATTTCCGTCAAACCGATTTTGTATACCTTCAAGAAATGTGATATATCTGTCAGCAGTACCGCAGTAATTTCCCTCAAGAACTAAACGGCTGTTGCTGTTTGGACCGATAACGCCGATTGTCTTTATTTTATCTGAATCAAGCGGAAGTATGCCGTTGTTTTTAAGCAGAACCATTGATTTTACTGCACATACCTTTGATACTGCCTTATGCTCCTTACACGAAACTACACTATATGGAATATCATCAAACGGAGTTTTTTCATCAAACATACCAAGTCGCATTCGTGTTCTCATAAGATGAACGCATGCCTTTTTGATGTCATCTTCTGATATAAGCCCCTGATCAAGTGCAGCAAGCAGATTCACATATGTGCATCCGCAGTTTACATCACAGCCTGTTTTCAGAGCTAAAGCTGCTGATTCTACGGCATTAAGAGTAAGCTCATGATGTTCATGAAAATCACGGATTGCCCAGCAGTCCGAAACAAAATATCCATCAAAGCCCCATTCTGCAAGCTTGCTCATAAGGAATGGACTTGCACACGCAGCTTCACCGTTTACACGGTTATAAGCTCCCATTACTCCCTCAGCCTTAGCGTCTTTTACAAGTGCTTCAAAAGCGGGAAGATAAGTTTCCTCTAAATCCTTTAGACTTACCTCTGCGTTAAATTCATGACGTAAGCTCTCAGGACCACTGTGTACTGCCAAATGCTTTGCACAAGCAGCAGCTTTCATCACCTTGCCGTCACCCTGTAAACCTGTTACAAACGCCTTTCCCACTTCGGATGTAAGAAATGGATCTTCGCCATAGGTTTCATGTCCACGACCCCATCTTGGATCACGGAAAATATTAATATTCGGTGCCCATAGCGTTAGCCCTTTATAAATATCCCTGTCGCCGTGAGATGAGTATGCGTTATATTTCGCTCTTGCTTCCGTTGCTGTAATATCAGCAACATGGTGTATAAGTTCAGTGTCAAATGTAGCAGCAAGTCCTATTGCTTGTGGAAACATTGTTGCTGTGCCAGCTCTTGCAAGACCATGAATGCCCTCGTTCCACCAGTTATATGACGGTATGCCAAGTCTTTCGACTGACGGAGCATCATATTTTAATTGTCCAGCCTGTTCCTCGACAGTCATTTCATCAGTTAAGCTTTCTGCACGATTAAGCGTTGATAATGTTTCATCCATGTGATTTTTCATATATTCACCATACTTTCGGATTTATTGTTTTGTTTAATGCATACTGAACAATTCCATTTTTAACGGAATTATTTGAAGATATGTTGTGTTTTCGTATTATTTCTCGATTAACTTAATTATTACAATTGCGTAAAATTCTCTCGCATAGATATGTTAAGTATGGTGATGAAATTTTCTTTTGTCCGAAATCCCATCCTTTGAATTTGTTATAGATTGATTCTGGAATAAACATACCATCTGCATTTTGTTTTCCTTTTATCAAATCTAACATTTCGCAAAATCTCGAATCGGATTTAATATAATCAAACCTACTTAATACTTCAACAACACTCACAATATCATACCACATCGCAGGTGCTTTGAGCTTACGGAAATCTGTACCCATATAAAACATATACGGATGCTTTTCAAGACTGTTTTCCCATAAAGACAGTATAATCTCTATCCCGCTTTTAACAATATTACTGTTTCTATATTCGTCAATCTCAGATAAAAGTTTTATCATAATAAGTGTTGCAAAAGGGCAGCAATCACCTTTTCGTCCAGGACCTCTGAATGTTCCATGTTCTTCCGATACCGAGCAGGGAAAAGATTGTTCACTATTTAAGCTTAATAAGTATTCCACACCTTGTTTTATATGCTCTTGATAATCTATCTTAGCTTTTAATAATGCTATAAGTAACAAAGGCGCATCACATAAGCACCATCCAAACACATCTTCACCCTTACCGCCATAATGCTGTGGTATGTTTGTCATTGATTGATATACGCCATTCTTGTCTTTATGGCTCATTATCTGCTTAACTGCACTTTCTATTTCTGGTATATCCGTTTCAAGTCCAATATCAAGAAGGAATAACAATTTATGTATTGATAAATCAGGATCTTTGTGATTTTTAACTATCGCATTGTGGAAGTTTGTAATATCGTTAAGGTATGATAGTATTTTTTTGTCTTTCAATACTTCATTTTTCAAATCTAATAAATTTTCTCTGTTTTCATTAAGAAGGTTTATTCGTATAGCATATTGCAGCCATGGTTCACTTATTGATAAAAGATTTTCATACATGAGTTTGTCCTCCATGTAAATATTACATATTATTCTAAAAAATATTATATCATATATTAATAAAATTATCAATGTTAATTCAAATTGCAGATGTCAATATAAACACAGAAACCACAAGTCAAGAAAAGACCTGTGGTTTTTGTGCTTTTTAGGAGAAATATATTTTGATTAAATCAGCTTAATAAGTTCATCGAATATTGAAGAATAACTATCATCTGTTATACCAAAATCCTTGGATTTATAAGTCCATACAGCACGACCGATTTCAAGCTTTTCAAATGCAGAATGTATGTCTTTAAACCAATTTAATGTACTATTTGGCTCGACTTTTTCAATTACACCATATTCACCGCAATATAGTGGAACATCATATTTTTCGGCAATAAGAACTGCTTTTATAAACATAATCTCAAAAAAACTGCTGTCAATATTTTCACTTAAGTTTTGGGTAAATTCATTATCAAAATCATTACCAAATATTTTTCTTGATTCATCTGCATATTCAGATAATATTTTAGGATAGCCAATTTTTAAATCACTCGGCATATTTGGAATCCAGCCTGCTGTCTGATGGGTAAATACCAAAGGACTGTAACAATGAAAATTAAATACAATATTTTCATCAGCAGGTTCATCAAGCAATGAAAGTCCATAAATGCTGTTGTTGTAAATACCGCCGATTAAAATTTTTACATCTGTTGATATTTCACGAATTGCAGATATTGTTTTCTTAACAATCAGGTTCCACTTCACAGCAGTTTCATAAAATGTAATTTCATTAAGCAGTTCAAATGCCATAAATTCATAATTATGAGCATATCTTTTTATAATTTCGCACCATAGCTTAATAAATCTGTCCTGCAATTCACTGTTATCAAAGAAATCACAGTTATCCTTTTCATCAAATGAAAACCCTGCTGTTTTATGAAGGTCCAACACAAAATTCAAATTGTATTTTTTGCACCACAAGGCACAATCATCAATATATTGAAATCCTGATTCTATGAAGTCACCATTATCATCTTGTATAACGTTATAATCAATCGGCACTCTAATATGGTCAGCTCCCCAAGATGCAATTTTTTCAATGTCAGATTCTACAATAAAACTACTGTAATGATTATCATTGTAATTATCTTTTCCGCATTGTGAAAGCCATCCTCCAAGATTTATACCCTTTTTATATCCTGTAAATTCACGCATATTTACTGCACCCTTTCCCTGCTGATTATTCTTTGAAATTTGTTTCTATCAGAGAATTAAGTCCATCAATTTCTGTCTGAACAGCAGCAGAAATTTCATCTCTTGTAATTCCCCATTCCTTGCCGTTGTATGAAGTATCCTTAATTGGATTATGCACCATTGAATTAATATCTGCTGATGCACCTGCATAAAAATCTATAACTGGATTTGCATTTGTAAGCTCTTTTGTAACTCTCCACATATCAATCATTTCATCTGTCCAGCCATAATCCTCACGGTACTGCTTTTCTGCAATCTTTATAGCTGTTTCATCACTTACTGCAATTAATTTGCATTTTAGGAATGCAGCAGCACCCTCTGGATTTGGAGCATCTTTACATAATGCATAGGCATCTACACCAGATGGAAGATAGTATTTATCTGCAGATGGGTCTTTTGGCATTGGAACAAACATTATTTCACCATCAGCACCATATGATGATAAATCAGCCTCATATAAAGCCCAGATTCCGCATGGATAAAACAGTGTTTTACCCTCACTTATTTTGCTAGGGAATACATTCCAGTTGTACTCGTTGTGTGGAAATGGCAAGTCATTTTTCTTCATGTCAAGCATGAAGTTTTCAGCTCGTTCCATTTCTGCACTATTAATGTTGCTGATTATTTTATTGTTCTCAACGCTTATAACTGGTTTACCTGTGGTTAAAAGGAAATTAATTTCAAACCACCATCCGTCAAAAGCAAATTTTTCTTCTTCTCTGTCAGAAAAGTCTGTACACATTTTTTTGAATGTATCCCAGTTCCAGTTGTTATTAGCAAGTAGTTCAGCAGGGTCTTCAAGACCATTTTCTTCAATTGTTTTCTTATTGTAAATCATAACACATCCAGCATCAGCGCTTACAACTGCAACATAATGTTTTCCGCCAAGCATATGCTTATCAGACAAGCTTTTTGCACCCTCAGACCATAAATCACTGTTAAAATCAAGGTAATCATCTAGTGGGTCAAACATACCTGAAAGTGCTTTGCCAGGGAAAGTATCAAGATCAGCCGCAGGGAAAAGGTCAGGAGAATCGCCGCCAAGTACCTGTGTTGACAAATCATTGAAACGTGTTTCATAGGTTGTTGGGATATGCTTTATTTTACCGCCATATTTAGTTTCAAACAGCTCAAGCTCAACTGATTTTGGCTTATTGTTTGCAGGATTTAAGTCCCAGAATGAGAGCCACTTTACTTCACCAACTTCAACTGTTTCATCATCTCCAACATCAATTTCCTGAACTGCCTGTGCATCTGTTTCATCAAGAATTTTCGGAGCTGTTGTCACTGTTTCTGATTCTAATACAACATTTTTATCACAAGCAGCCAGTGATAAAATGATTGCATTTGCCATTGCAAAAGATAAAAATTTGTTTAATTTTTTCATATTATACACCCTTCCATATCATATGAGTTTTGGCTTTCTGATTTACTGTATCTATATAATATCACTGTTAGCAAAAATAAAATATCATATTTTTAATTTTTATATCAATTTATTGTTGCAATATTTCGGTAAATGTGATAATATTAAATAAAGGATGGTGAATAATATTGGCTGATATATTAAAAGACTTAACATATACTGAATTTTATATGCGAGAAAATTCTTTCACTCATTCACCCATTGAGAATGAAATGCACTTCTTTGAAAGTATTGCAAACGGAGATACAGAAGGAGTTAGAAATACCTTTACTCCTCTTGGAAGTGAGGGCTTTGGAATACTTTCAGATGATAATGTTCGCAATCTGAAATATCATCTTATTATTACAATAGCCTTTGTTACACGATTTTGTGTTGGCGGTGGAATGGAACGTGAAACTGCATACAATCTTAGTGACTTATACATTAGACTTACTGACAGAGCAGCATCCAAAGATGAGATAAATAAAATTCATGAGGAAATGACATTTGATTTTACAAGACGTATGAAACGTATAAATAAAGGAAATGTTTGCTCAAAACCTGTAATAGGGTGCTTTGATTATGTATATAATCATCTGTGTGAGCAGATAAAAATATCTGATATAGCTAATGAAATCAATCTTACTGTGCCTTATCTGTCAAAAATATTCCACAAGGAAACTGGTATGACGCTAACAAAATACATTATGAAAAAGCGTATAGAAACAGCTTGTCAGATGCTTAAATATACCGAATATAAAGCAATTGATATTGGCAATTACCTTGCATTTAATTCGCATAGTCACTTTATAAAGGCATTCAGAGAAATGACAGGAATGACACCAAAGCAATACCGCAACAAATATTATAGTGTAAATGAGGGTATTAAAGCAGGTATAAAAATATAAATCAGACATACACCCAAAATTTGCATAGCAGTAATATTATATAAAAATTAAATTTGTGATATAAATTAATCTAAAAGTAAAGTATAATTATAAAAACAATTGAAAGGATGGCTATATCATGAAAAATTTAAAGCTATTTATATTGATTACACTTACTATGCTGTTTTTGTGTTCATGTTCAAACAACAAAGGGAGTGGAGAAGTTATGCCCCAAAATGCTCTTGCAGATTTAACTCATGGCTATGATAAAATTGCTGATAAATTTGAAATTTCTGATGGATGGTCGAATGGTTATATGTTCAACTGCACATGGAGAAATTCAAACTGCACTTTTGAGGAACATATGAAGCTTACCATAAATAATGATACAGGAAATATACCATATTCAGCAGCAGAATTTCGCACAAAGGATTTTTATGGATATGGCTATTATGAGGTTTCAATGAAGCCTATCAAGCATGATGGTGTTGTTTCATCATTTTTCACTTACACAGGACCTAGTGACAATAACCCATGGGATGAAATTGATATCGAATTTTTAGGGAAAGATACCACAAAAGTTCAGTTCAATTATTTCACAAATGGTGCTGGTGAGCATGAATTTGTTTATGACCTTGGATTTGATGCAGCTGAAGACTTTCATGTATACGCTTTCGAATGGAAACAAAGCAGTATAACATGGTATGTTGACGATACTGCTGTTTACACAGCAACAGAAAATATACCATCAACCAAAGGTAAGATTATGATGAATGTATGGCCTGGAATTGACGTCGACAGCTGGCTGAATAAATTTGACGGCACTGTTCCTCTTACTGCTGAATACAGATACTTTGACTATCGTGAGCTTGATTAATTGTTCATTACACATTGAATAAGTAATAAAGATACTGTTGCGTTTTAATCAAATCAGGCTGTTGCACGAAGAAAACAATTACGAAAAGCGGGCGATTAATAATCGCCCGCTTTATATGATCATGCAGCTTCCTCATTTTTATGCTAAATGAATATCAAATAAAGATATGGTTAGCAGAAGTACAATGCTTAGGAATAGAGAATAAATGCTAAAACCGTATGCTTTGTTCAACTAAAACGTGATTATTCAGTACGCATTAAATATAATACATATACCCATTCTCATTATCACATTCCTTATGCGAATTATCTCTCTCGCATAATTCCTTTAAGGTAATATTGTCAGCATAGTTTACTAAACAATTATTAAAATCAGAATATATTTCATCAAGAATAAAATCTTTTTCATGACTTGAATTTGGAATGTCCTGCTCTGTACTTCCAAAAATAGAATCATCAAGGATTTCAATAATGCTTGTCAAGGTTATATTCTCGGGTTTCTTTAAAAGACGATAGCCACCAAGCCTGCCTTTTTCAGCATAAACAAATTTATTCTGTCTTAAGGAGGATAAAATTTGTTCAAGAAATTTAACTGAAAAGCTATGCTTTGATGCTATCTGCTGGGCAGTAATTGGACTGCCTTTTTCTGAAGCAGCTGCAATATCAATCAAGGCATTTATTCCATATTCTACTCTTGATGAAATTCTCATCATTTGCCATCCTCTCAAAATTTTATTAAAGTCTGTTTAAAAATTCCTGTACTGAAAATACAGCATTTGCACCATCAGAAACAGCTGTTGTAATTTGGCGTAGTTTTTTTGTACGGCAATCACCAGCAGCAAAAATACCCTCTGATGATGTCACTCCATCCTCATCAGATATGATATAACCATTTTCATCAGTATTGATTATATCTATAAAATCGGATGTTTCTGGAGTCATTCCAATGGCTATAAAAATTCCTGAGCAATCTAAGTTTTCTTCTTTACCATCATGACTTATAACAAGCTGGTTTACTTTTTTATCCCCCAAAATTTTAAGTGGGATACTGTTTTTTAAAAACTCAATATTATCAGTTTTATTTATCTCTGCTACAAGCCTTTGAGCAGCTCTTAACTTGTCACGTCTATGTATTAAATATACCTTTTTACATATTCGTGACAAATACAAGGCTTCCTTAGCAGCTGTGTCGCCACCACCTATAACTGCTGTAATCTTGTCTTTATAAAAAGCACCATCACAAACAGCACAGTATGATACACCCGCTCCAAGAAATTCACTTTCACCATTTATATTCAATGATTTATGACCTGCACCAGTTGCAATAATTATAGTTTTAGCTTGTATTTGCATATTGTTTTTTAAGAGAATTGTTTTGATATCTCCATTTAAAATTTTTATTGCTGTATCATACACAAACGCTGTACCAAAAGATTTAGCTTGGTTTTCCATGACTTCTGCAAGCTCTGAACCATCAATTTCTTTAAATCCTGAATAATTCTCAATTTTATCGGTAAGGTTTATTTGTCCGCCGCAAAACCCTTGCTTTTCAATAACCACAGTATTAAGCATCGCTCGTCCCAAATAAATTGCAGCTGTAAGCCCAGCTGGACCTCCGCCAATTATTGCAGTATCATATATCATAGCTATACCTCATTTTGTTCAGTAAATTTCAATAGGCAATTTCGAAACATTCTTTTCCTTATCAATAATAAACGCATTTAACACAGGTTCATTTTCAGCTAGAGATAATATCAAATATTTTATATTGGTATCATATGCAAGCTTTTTATCCTCCTCTGATGGTCTTGACGGACTTTCAGGATGCGAATGAAAATTTGCTATTAGTGTCAAATTGTTTGCCCTCATGTCTTTTGCGGCAGCAAGCTGGTCTTTTGGATCTAATGAAAAATGTTCATTACTGTGGTCTATATTTTCAAGATAATATATCTTATCTGCATAAAATTCATCACCGTTTTTATGACCGCCGATCAGACCGCAAGCTTCTTCAGGTATAAGATTTTTTGCATATGAAACTATTTCATCATAATCACTTTTTTTTATATGAAACATAAGTTATGTCCTTTCGTTCAGGATTAAAGTGTTGTTCCATGCTGAGCCTCACTGCATTCCTGCTGTTCATAATCAATAAGCTCTGTTATGGATGGATTATCACCACAGACTGCACATTTTGATGTATTGCTTGGCAATTTTATCGTATGAAACTCCATTGTAAGTGCATCATAAGTTAAGAGCTTACCAGTTAAAAGCTCACCCTTGCCAATGATATATTTTATTGCCTCCATAGCCTGCAAACTACCTATAACTCCACCCATAGCACCAATTACACCTGCTTGCTTACAGGTTGGAACAGCATCCTTTGGCGGTGGGTTTTTGAATACGCATCTATAACAAGGACTTTTGTCAGGAACATAAGTCATAAGCTGTCCTTTAAATCTGATAATACCAGCATGTGAAAAGGGCTTTTTTGCCATTACACAAGCATCGTTTATCAGAAATTTAGCAGGGAAATTATCTGTACCGTCAATGATAAAATCATATTCAGCAATCAAATCCATAATGTTGTCAGCGCCAACAAAGGTGCGGTATGTATTTACCTTAACATCAGGATTTAAGCTGTTCATTGTTTCTTCTGCTGACTTAACCTTTGCTTTTCCGACATCAGCTGTGCTGTGTATAATCTGTCTTTGTAAATTTGATAAATCAACCTCATCAGCATCAGCAATGCCGATAGTACCAACACCAGCAGCAGCGAGATACATAGCAGCTGGTGCTCCAAGACCTCCAGCACCAATGATTAGCACCTTTGCTTCAAGAAGTTTTTTCTGACCCTTTGCGCCAACCTCTTTTAGAATTATGTGACGTGAATATCTTTCAAGCTGTTCATTTGTAAGACTAATTGCCATTATTATAATCATCCTTTCTAAGTTTTGTGAAGCAAAACTCGTATTTAAAAGTTTACTTTAAATTTCCGCCCCCCATGAAGTATAGAAACTCCACAGTATCACCATCATTCAAAGCTTGTGTTTCAAAGCTGTCATGTGGGATAAACTCGTCATTAAGTGCAACTGTAACATACTGTGGTGTTTCAACTTTTTCAAGCTCAATAAGCTTTGTAACTGTTATATCATCGTATTCCTTTTTAACTCCACCAACTGTAATTGTCATATTAAATCATACCTTTCATCAATTCAATAAATTTATTTTTTCTTTTAATTCTTCCTTTGTAACAATACCCTTTGTACGTGTGATTTCAATACCATTCTTAAAAAACAGTATAGTCGGCGATGAAAGAACATCATATTCACCTGAAAGCTCCTCATTGAAATTTACATTAACTTTTGCAAATTTAATGTTAGGATTTTCTTCCTCAAGCTCTGCAAAAACAGGAGCCATTCTTTTACATGGTACACAGCTGTCCGAATAAAATTCGGTCACTGCTTTATCAGCATTTAAAATTTCTGTCTTGAAATTATCTGATGTCACTTTTTGTGGCATTTTAATCATCCTCCACCATTTTTTGAACAATCAAATTATATGTACCATCATCATTATTAATTAGCTTGAGGATTTTATTACCCTCCTCTTTAATACTTCTCGGTACATTCTGAACAGGCTCACCATCATTAAGCTTAATTGAAATAATCTGATTAAGCTCCAAATCTTCAATAGCCGCTTTTGCCTTTACAAAAGTCATCGGACAAACAACATCAGTAATATCCAATGTTTCATCTATGTTAAAACCAGTCATTTTATAATACCTCCTCGATTGCTTTTTTGAATATATCAAAGCCTATTCTGTCAATTGTGAACTTAAATCTTTCGCTTGGATTGGCATACTCATCGAAGAAATTTATTGCCGCATCAGTAACCCTGAATAATGTATCTTCATCAGCAATCGGCAGTAAAAATTCCTCACCCTTTGCAATAGTATTTCCAAAAAGTCCGCCAAAAGACAAGATATATGCAGGAGTTCCAATCCATGCATCAGTCGGACAGCTCTTTACGCATCTTCCGCAGTAATTGCATTTTGATGCATCAAGAATGATATCGTCGCCGTCAATTTTTATAGCATTAGTACGGCATATTTTTTCACATACGCCACAATATATACAACTGTCTTTTTCCCATTTAACTGTTAATGCACCCTTGATACCAACGTCATTTTCTTCAGCTTTCAAGCAGTTATTCATACATCCTGTAACGCCAAATTTGAACTTGTGAGGAAGCTCTCTTGCAAAATAACGTTCATCAAGCTTTAATGCGATATCATATGTATCAATGTTTCCGCTAGGGCATATTTCACTTCCTTGACAAGCTGTAATAGTGCGAACTCTTGGTCCGCAAACTCCAGGTTTAACACCACCACTTTCAAGCTCCGCTTTAACATCACTAATATCATCAAGCTTTATAAATGGGATTTCAACGCTTTGGCGTGATGTCAAATGCACATGACCATCACCATATTTTTCAGCAACCTCAGCGATAGTTTTAAGATTTTGTGCTGTAAGGTTTCCACCTACTACTGCAAGTCTTAATGAAAAATTATTCTTTTGTTTCTGGCGCATAAATCCGCCTTTTTTAAGCTCTGCATAATCAGCAGCCATTAAAGTCATCCCCTTTTTATTCAGAAATCGCCTGTTTAAAATCTGCAATAATATCATCGATATCTTCAATACCAACGCTTATTCTTATTAGGTCATCATAAACACCAGCGAATGCTTTTTCTTCAGCAGAACAATGCGCACTTATTGTTGATGACGGATGTATCACAAGTGTTCCTGTATCACCGATATTTGATACGATCGAAGCAAGCTTAAGCGAATTTATTATCTTAAATGCACGTTCCTTTGAGCCTGTGCGAATTGTCACTAATGCACCATATTTGCCGTCAAACTGCTCCTTTGCAGTATCATGCCATTTACTTGATGGCAAACCAGGATAATTAACCTCAATGTCATTATACTTATCAAGAAAAACTGCAAGTCGCAATGCATTTTGACATTGACGTTCCATACGAATACCTAATGTCTGCACGCCGATAAGGTTATAAAATGCATTTTGTGGCGAAAGACAAGCCCCTGTATTACGGAAAAATGTATTACGAAGCTTTGCTGTAAATGCAAACTTACCAAACTTGATAAAATCCTTAAGTGATGGGAATTTTTCAACAGTCCATTTGAATTTACCGCCATCTGTGATAACTCCGCTGATTGAATTACTGCTGCCGTTTATATACTTCGATGAAGAATTTATAACAATATCAGCACCAAGCTTAATAGGGCTTACAAGGTATGCAGTTGCAGATGTATTATCAATTGCAAACACTAAACCATGAGAATTAGCGACAGCAGAAACAGCTTTTATATCAATAACATCAAGCTTAGGATTTCCTAATGTTTCAGCAAAAATAACCCTTGTCTTATCAGTAATTTCTTTCTCAATATCAGAGGCAAGATTTGATTTTGCATACACTGTTTTTATACCAAAGCTTTCTAAATCACGGAACAAGTCTATTGTACCGCCATATACACCAGGAGCAGAAATTATTTCATCACCTGACTGCAAAATTCCAAGCAATGTATTAGTTAAAGCTGCCATTCCTGAAGCACAAGCAATCGATGAAATACCATTTTCAATTGCAGTGATTTTTTCTTCAAATGCAGTCACAGTTGGATTTCCAATTCGTGAATATGTATATCCTTGAGCCTGATTATTAAAGAGTTTTTCAAGCTGCTCTGCTGTATCATGTGCAAATGAGCTTGACTGATATATTGGAGGAAGTGTTGAACCAGTCTGAGAACTAAATCCATTGGAATGGATTAGAAGTGTATTAAATCCAACATCATTTTCGCTGTCAGTATCATACTCTACGGTTTTGGTTATAACTCCGCAAGCAGATGTCATATTGCTAATTCTATCAATTAAAATAAGCTCTCCTAAAGTACGGTGAACAGCAAATTCAGCAGCAATAATTTTCTCTGAAAATTTAATTTCGCATGATGCTAGTTCATTTTTAGAAAGACTGCTGCTAATGATTTTTTCTCCTGAATTTACATCTGTTTTATAGTTAATCTGTGTAACTGTAACAGGTATGGTTTTTGTACCAATTTTTGCAAGATACTCTTTTCCAGCATCAAGCGGAATATCATCCATCCATAAAATTTCCGCAGTACAAGCTATAACGCTTTGAAGTCCTGAATTTATTTCAAGAACACATCCTCTTGAAACATCAACCTCACGGTTTAAGGTAATTGTTACAGGCTCACCAGCACCAGCAATTTCTGTATCAGATGATGCATTAATAATTCTTGTAACAACTGCTTTTTCTTTACTTGGAAGTGCAGTTATTTCATCACCAACACGAATAAGTCCGTTTTCAATCTGCCCTTGAAAACCTCTGAATGATCTGTCAGGACGTGATACTCTTTGAATTGGGAGATGAAATCCCTGTTCAGCCTTTGCAGCAGAAATATTAACAGTTTCAAGATATTTTAAAAGCGTTAAACCATCATACCAAGGCGTGTTTTCTGATGTTTTTGTAACATTATCACCCTCTGTTGCAGACACTGGAATTGTGTAAATGCTGTATAAATCAAGCTCTTTTGCTAAGGCATCAAGTTCAAGTTTTATTTTGTCATATCTATCCTCGCTGTATGAAACTAAATCCATTTTGTTAATTGCGAACACAAAGTATCTGATACCCATTAAAGCACAAATTCGTGCATGACGTCTTGTCTGAACAAGCACACCCTGTGAGGCATCAACAAGTATAATTGCAAGCTCTGCAAATGATGCACCAACAGCCATGTTGCGTGTATATTCCTCATGCCCAGGAGTATCTGCCGCAATAAAGCTTCTTTCACCTGTTGTGAAATATCTGTATGCAACGTCAATTGTAATACCTTGCTCACGCTCTGCCATTAGTCCATCCAAAAGAAGTGAGTAGTCAGTTTTACCCTCACGGCTGCCAACCTTACTGTCAAGCTCCAATGCTTTTTCCTGATCGGTATATAAAAGCTTCGAATCATACAGGATATGTCCTATTAGTGTAGATTTACCGTCATCAACACTGCCGCAGGTTATAAATTTTAGTAAACCGTCCATTAAAAATAACCCTCTCTCTTTCTTCTCTCCATGCTGCCTGCAGCCTCGTTGTCAATAACTCGTGAAGTTCGTTCTGACTCAACTGAACTTAGTGTTTCCTCTATAATTTCATCAAGAGTTGATGCAGTCGATTCTATGCCGCCAGTTAATGGGTAACATCCAAGTGTTCTGAAACGTATACTTTTATGTAAAATTTCCTCGCCATCATGAAGTTTCATTCTCTCATCATCCACCATGATAATATTTCCATCACGTTCAACACATGGACGCACTGCTGAAAAATAGAGCGGAACTATATCAATTTTTTCACGCTGTATATATTGCCAGATATCCTTTTCTGTCCAGTTAGAAATAGGAAAAACTCTCATGCTTTCACCCTTGTTTATCTTTGTATTATAAAGCTTCCACATCTCTGGACGCTGATTTTTCGGGTCCCATACATGAGCTTCATTTCTAAACGAAAAAATTCTTTCCTTCGCCCTTGACTTTTCCTCATCACGTCTGCCGCCACCAAAAGCTGCTGTAAATCCATACTTTGTAAGTGCCTGCTTTAGTGCTGCAGTTTTCATGATATCGGTGTATGCAGAGCCATGGTCAAATGGATTTATACCCTGCTTAACGCCATTTTCATTCGTATATGAAAGCATTTCAATGCCATATTCCTTTGCCTTTTTATCACGAAACTCAATCATCTCTTTAAACTTCCATGTCGTATTGACATGGAGAAAAGGAAACGGTGGTTTCTCAGGGTAAAATGCTTTTAGTGCTAAGTGCAGCATAACCGAGCTATCCTTACCGATTGAATAAAGCATGACAGGTTTTTCACATTCAGCAGCAACCTCACGGATTATATATATCGCCTCTGCCTCAAGCTCGTCAAGATGTGAACTCATTATAAGTCCCTCCAATTAATATTTATTTGATTCTCTTTTATCAATAACAATTTCTTTTACTTGATTATCAGGTTTTGTTATTATCCAGCTGATAAAATTTTTATCCTGATTAACTGTCAAAAAGCTGCCGTTCCCGCCAATATCAGCGCCTAAGAAGAATTCAATTGCATGGGTTTTACATTCCTTAATACAAGATGTACAACCCCAGCACCTTTCAGGATTTTTTATGTATGCTTTATTGTTATTTTCTTTTGAAATGAGTGTTCCAGGGCATACATTCTGACATTTTCCACAAGCAATGCATTTATCCTCATTAATTCGTATGCTCATAAAAACGCCCTCCTGTTTCAATTGGTCTTGTCAGGATTTTTATATTGCCATCCTCATCCATAACAGAGTTAACAAATTTTAACCACTCATCACTTTTTTCAGGATAATCATAATTCTCAGCAAAGCAGTGCCATCTTGTTTCTTTCCTTGCTTCAAGATGTGCAATAACTGCCTTGCATACTATTAAGCGTTCAGTAAGTTCATAAATATACACAAGCTCCTGCATATCATCAGCATGAAGATTTACTGCAAGCTTTTCAAGCTGTATAATTCTATCCAAAGCAATTTTTAGTGTATGGCTGTTAAAGCCATAATTTGCACTAATTCCGCCTGCATATTCATCCATGATTTTCTGCATAGCTTCTTCAAGATTATCAGTGTTAAAATTTGTATCTGGATTGTTTAGATAATGTTCTGCTTGTTGTTTTTTCAATTCATATATGTCATCATTTAAAATGTTGATTTTATCATCATGCAAATACTTTTTAATAATATCAAGTGCACAGATTTCACCCTCAGCCAAAGCACCTGTAACATATTTTTGCGGACATCCACCAGAAACATCTCCAGCAGCATATAACCCATTTATTGTCGTTTCACGGTTAGTATTTACCCAAAATCCGCTTGCTGTGTGACCACCCACAATGTAAGGCTCTGTTCCGCATATTTCGGTATTTTGTTCAGATGGTTTTACACCTGATTCAATCCATTTTAAAGTTTGTGACGGAGCCATATTTAAATATGCCTTTAGCAAATCATCGTCAATACTTTTATTTAAACTGCTAGTTTGCAGTGCGCATGAACCTCTGCCGTTTAAGTTTTCCATGACTGTTCCATAAAGTCTTTGTGAAGTTGTAAGACCATATTTATCTTCATATATTTCACCAAGCGAATTAACTTGTTTTGCTCCTGTACCCTGCGCAATTGTGCCTGTTGGAGCAATGGTATCCTTACAGCGAAGTGCAATAAAACGCATCTCAAAAGATGTCATTTCAGCACCATTTTTAAGTCCCATTGCATATCCCGCACCTGTATTAAACGGCGGATACCACATTTTATGACGTGAAAACCCTTTGTTGTTTGGAGCATAAAGACCTGCCGCACCACCTGTGCATATAATAACTGTCTGTGCTGAAATGACATAAAAATCATCCTCATCAAGCTTAATTCCAACAGCACCTAAAACCTTATTGTCTGATACAATCAAATCAGTTATGTTAAGTCTGTTTATGACATTAATCGCTGATTGCTTTGATACTTCTCCTGCAAGAATTGGTTTGATATTTTCGCCATTTATTTTTATGTTGCGAGTACCTCGTGTTGAGTATTCACCATTTTCATCCTTGAGGATAACAAGTCCCATATTTTCTAGGTCAGCTGTTACAGAATTAAGCTTTTCAGACATAGTAAAAAGCAAATCCTCACGGGCAATATTTTCAGCATCATTCATTGCATAATCAGTATAATACTGTGGTGTTTTCCCCTTTGTTATGTATGCATTAAGAGCATTAACTCCGGCAGCTAAGCATCCGCTGCGTTTTATATCAGCTTTTTCAGCGATGATGACATTTAAGTCAGAATTTCTTGCAATTGTAAGTGCCGCATAGCATCCTGCTGTTCCGCCGCCAATAATTAAAACATCAGCAAAAAGCTTTTTTTCGGTAAGCTTTTTCATAGATAACTAACCTTTCGTATGTTAAATATAGAATATATCATTATCTTTCATAGCATCATTCTGCGTCAAAAACGTGTTACCGTTTTTATCGAAAATATAAAGACTATTCACAAGAATTTGAACTCGCTCACCCTCTGAAATTGCACTCTTGTTTATTGGATATGTACCGAAAATTTCTATACCATTTTCAAGCAAAATTTTAAGCTCCATATATCCGCCACGGAATGAAACCTCTTTCGCAATACCATTTTCCGCAACACTCATATATTTTTGTAATTCACCCTGCTTGAAAATCTCAATATGCTCTGGGCGAACAACTGCTGTTGTATCTGGAATTTCAGTAAATCCTTTTAAGCTTCCATAATTATCAAGATTTTTTGATTGACCTATAAACCTTGCAACAAAAGGGGTTTTGGGTTGTAAATATATATCAGACGGCGTACCTGCCTGCTCAATTCTGCCTGCATTAGTGACGATAATATCACTTGAAACTTCCATTGCTTCCTCTTGGTCATGAGTTACAAAAATGCTTGTAATTCCAACTTGTTCAATGGTATTTTTAAGCCATGTTCTAAGTTCTTTTCTAACCTTTGCATCTATTGCTGCAAATGGTTCATCAAGTAATAAAAGCTGTGGGTCTGGTGCTAATGCTCTTGCAAAAGCAACCCTTTGCTTTTGTCCGCCTGAAAGCTCGCTTGGATATCGGTTTTCAAGTCCTTCTAAACCAATTAAAGAAATGAGTTCATTAACTCTTGATTTAATTTGCGACTTACTCTTTTTCTGAACTTCAAGACCGAATGCAATATTCTGAAACACCGTCATGTATCTGAAAAGTGCATAGCTTTGAAACACAAAACCTATACCTCGTTCACTTGCCTTCTTGTCATTTACTCTGACACCATCGATGAATATATCTCCTGAGTCAGCTGTTTCAAGACCAGCTATCATGCGTAAAATCGTTGTTTTTCCACTTCCACTTGGACCTAGCAATGCACAAAGCCTGCCTTTTTCTAGACCAAATGAAACATCATCAGAGGCTTTAAATGTACCAAAGCTTTTATTTATATTTTTCATTTCAACATACATTCGTTAATACCCCCATTAATGATTTTCTGCATCAGATTTTGATTTTTTGAATTCTGCAATATTTCGAAGTACAAGTACAATCAATGCGATTATAACAAGCAGTGATGATACTGCAAAAGCCTGTGTCATAGTATCTGCACCCTCATATAAGTATGTAACCTCAAGTGGTAATGTATATGTTTTTCCACGAATTTTTGATAGTGCTGAAACTGCACCAAATTCACCGATAGCTCTCGATGTACAAAGTATAATGCCATAAACAAGTGCCCATTTTATGTGTGGTAAGGTTACCTTTGTAAATGTTCCGAAGCCACCTGCGCCAAGTATTGCTGCTGCTTCCTCCTCACTTCTCCCTTGCGTATTCATTGTAGGAATAATCTCTCTTGACACGAATGGAAATGTAACAAAAATCGTTGCTAATATTACACCAGGAACAGCAAAAACAATTTTTATATCAGTGCCAAAGGTTTGATTAATAAAGTCAAGTATGGGTTTAGCCCATCCAATTCTGCCGAACATCATTATATATGAAAGTCCAGCAATAACAGGTGAAATTGAGAAAGGAATATCTATCAGAGTTGCAAGAAAGCTCTTGCCTTTGAAGTCAAATTTAGTTATTGCCCATGCAGCAAAAATACCAAATACTGTATTAACTATAACTGCAATAAATGTCGCAAGTAATGTAAGCAAAAGTGAACTTACCGCATATTTATTTGTAACTGCATTTATGTATGTTGGAAGTCCATCCTTAAGTGAATTTATAATAACAACAAGCAATGGAATAATCAGCATTACAAACAGAAACACTGCACATAATATTATCATAAGCCATGCCAAAAAGCCTTTTTTCTTTATCATTAATAAGACCTCTCTCGTCTTAGTTTTTTGTGAATTTAACTGCCCGCATTTGAATTATGTTTATTATAAACAGCAGTATAAATGCTATGATTAACATAACAAGTGCAATAGCTGCTGCTGCTTCATAATTTGGAGTACCTGAATTAAGCTTTGACATTATCATCATAGGAACAACCTGTGTTTCATTTGGCTTGTTTCCTGATATAAAAACAACACTGCCATATTCACCTAAACCACGAGCAAATGCAAGACCAAATCCTGTTAAAATGGAAGGAAGTATCTCTGGTAAAATTACTTTTGTAAAGGTTTTTATATGGTTTGCGCCTAGAATTTGTGACGCCTCCTCAAACTGCGGATCAAGCTTCTCAAGAACTGGCTGTACTGCTCTTACCACAAATGGAAGTCCAATGAAAATAAGTGCAATAGTTATTCCATATTGTGTGTATGCTATGTCAATTCCAATTCCTGAAAACCATTTTCCGATTACACCCTCGTTTGAATATATGTTTGAAAGTGTAATACCTGCAACTGCTGTTGGAAGTGCAAACGGAAGTTCAATTAGTCCATCCATAAATCTTTTGCCAAAGAAGTCATATCTCACAAGCACCCATGCAAGCATTGTTCCGAAAACTACATTTACAAACGCAGCAATAAGTGAGCATTTAAAGCTTACAATAAATGCGTTTTTAATTGCTTTAGTGTTAAGTAGATTTATTATATCTGTCAAACTCATCTTTGCTGAATATATAAGTATAGATGCAAGAGGAATAAGTATAAAAATACCCAGCATTGAAATTGTTATTCCTATGCTTAGTCGTTTTCCTGCTATTACAGATTTTGCTTTTTTACTCATTTGCTCAATCTCCTTTCCTACCATTTTACTAGGAATTAACTTCTTTAAATATTCTGCTATGAAAAACCACAGCAGAATATTTGTAAGAATATTTTTAAGGAAGGGGTAGTTTAATTACTTTCTGTTAGTATAAACCTCATCAAAAACTGCACCATCTGTGAAGAAATCAGCATAAGCCTTATTCCAGCCGCCAAAATCATTTATTGTAACAAGGTTAATATCCAAATTAAACACATCACTAAATTCTTTCAGGATATCCTGATTGGATGGTCTGTAAAAATTCTGTCCTGCAAGTCTTTGAGCTTCATCGCTGTAAAGATACTCAAGGTATGCTTTTGCGACATCCTGTGTACCTCTCTTGTCTGCAATTTCATCAACAATTGCAACTGAAGGCTGTGCCAAAATACTAACACTAGGAGTGATAATTTCATAGTCATCTGGAGCATTTTTAACGGATAAGAATGCTTCATTTTCCCATGCAAGTAAAACATCACCCTGTTTGTTTTCAGTAAATGTATTAGTTGCACCTCTAGCACCCGAGTCCATTACTAGCACATTATCATAAATCTTTGCTACAAATTCTTTAACCTGTTCTGTGTCACCGCCAAAATTCTTGTCAGCATAGCTCCATGCTGCAAGGAAGTTCCAGCAAGCACCACCTGAAGATTTTGGGTCAGGAGTTATAACTCCAACGCCATCTTTAATTAGGTCATCCCAGTCCTTGATATCCTTTGGATTGCCTTTTCTAACAAGGAATACAATGCTTGATGTATATGGTGAGCTGTCAAGTGCAAATTCGCTTAGCCATCCTGCATTAATAAGACCTGCTTCCTCAATTGCTGTAATGTCGTGTTCAAGTGCAAGTGTAACAACATCTGCCTCAACACCTTCTAAAACCGAACGTGCCTGTGAACCTGAGCCACCATGTGATTGTGTTATCTCAACCTCAACACCAGTTTCATTTTTATAATAATCAGCGAAAATTTTGTTATATGCTTCATACAATTCTCTTGTTGGGTCATAGGAAACATTGGTGATTGACACCTTTTCTGATTTAACGTCTGCTTTTTCAGTTGCCAATGTTGTTCCGTCTGTTTCTGCCGCTTGACTTGCCGAACAAGCTGTAAGTGATGTTCCAAGCAATATCGCTCCCAATAATGCCGCCGTATATTTTTTAATATTTAATGCTTTCATGATAATTTCCTCCATTAATGTTATATTTATTGATTTGAATTAAGCTAAGTCACATTCGTCCAATAATACAACATCGAAAATTAATTATATAGCTATGTACCATGATATTTCCCCTTTGATTTTATATATTCTCTAAACCTATCGATTTAGTATGTATTGATAATAACACACAATTCCTACCATGTCAATAGGTTTTGTATATTTTGTTTATCATTACAAAATTAACCTGACATTTCAATTAAAATATACAATATTTGCACAAAATTAATCATAACTACAAAAGAATATGGGATATCTTTAAAAGACATCCCGTATAAAGTATATTATCCTCTGACAAATGAATACCGATTTATTTCCTTGCAATATACAGTTTCCACGTTGAAAATATCCTTATAAATATTACTTTCTGCAATTTCGCACGGAGTATTAAAAGCAGCGATTTGCCCTGACTTCATAACTGTAATTCTATCAGAATAATTCAAAGCAAGCTCAAGGTCATGCAAGACCATAACCACGGTTTTACCAAGTAACTTTAAGCTTTGTATAAGTTCCATAAGTTCAAGCTGATAGTTAATATCAAGATAAGTAACTGGTTCATCAAGAAGAATAATAGGGGTATCCTGTGCTAAAAGCATGGCGATATAAACACGCTGCTGCTGACCGCCTGAAAGCTCACATAAAAGTGCATCAGCAAGCATATCAACTCCTGCAAGTTTTAGTGCCATATCAACTTTTTCTATATCCTCAGCAGTATATTTTCGTGGATAGCTTAGGTATGGAAAACGACCATGTGAAACAAGTGCACGCACTGAAATACTTCCTATATTTCTTGCCTGCGGCAGATATGATATCTGCTTAGCTAAATCATTTCGTGTATAGTCAGATATGTTTTTACCACTAATTAAAATATGACCCGAAAAAGCTTTTAGCTGATTTGCAATACATTGCAAAAGTGTACTTTTACCACATCCGTTAGGACCAGTAATTGTGGTAATTTCATTTTCTGCAAAGGTGATATTAATATCCGAAATCACTTGCTTTTTCCCATATCCACCGCATAGATTATTGATTTCAATCAACGTGTTTACCCCCTTTTTTTCGTATAATAAGATATATGAAAAAAGGTGCACCTATGTATGAAACTATAATACCAAGCGGTAACTCAAACGGTGCAAATATAATTCTTGAAATACAGTCACATATAGTAAGGAAAGCAGCACCAAGCAGAGCAGAAATTGGTATTATAACATGATTTTCATTAATACCAACAATTTTTTTTGTGATATGCGGAACAACTAATCCGACAAAACCAATAAGTCCTGAAAAGCTTACTGCTGCACCAGTCAAAAGTGCAGATATAACAAGAAAAACAAAACGCATTAGTGATACATTCATGCCAAGGCTTTTGGCAGTACTATCGCCAAGCTGCAATACATCAAGGTCACGGCTTAAAAAAATCGCTGCAAAAATTCCTATAAGAATAAATATCCAAGCAGGGTTAAGTGAACGCATTGCAATTCCTGATACACCACCCGATTTAAAAGCTGTAATTCCGATTAAAACGTTAGGTGAAAATGCAATAACAGTATCGGTTGCTGCATTAAAAAGACTTGACACTGCAATTCCTGTCAATATTATTGTCATTCTTGATGCACCTGTGCTTTTGGCTATCATATATACAATAAGCACTGCTGTTAATGCTCCTAAAAATGCAGCAGCAGGAAGAATTCTTATCGCTGATGGAAACAACGCTATACATAAAACTGTAAAAAAACCTGCTCCAGCATTAACACCGATGATATTGGGTGCGGCAAGAGAATTGTTAAGTACAGCTTGAATTATTACACCCGCAACGGAAAGTGCTGCACCTGAAAGAATAGTTGCTATAACTCTTGGCAGACGGACATAAAGAAAAACCTTCTCATTCGTTGATACCCCACTGGTAAAAAAGTCCTTTACAAGCTGTACTGGTGATATCCATACTGCACCGAACACTATCCCAAATATAACCGATATAACAAGTATAGAAATACTTATTGCATATATCTGCACTTGTTTTTTATGTACCATACAAAATCTCCGCTAGGTTTTCATATGCCTCACCCCAGTGTGCATTCGGCTTATAATGATATAAATTTTTAGGCAAAACTATGCATTTATCATTTTGCACAGCCTTTAAACTGCTCCATGCAGGATTTGATGAAAACATAGTATCAAAGCTTTCCATTGCTTTTTCTTCATCCTCACCCATAGTTGTGATGAATATAAAATCAGGGTCAAGCTCAATAATTTTCTCCATACTTAAATCATCAAGTAACGATGGTGTTAAATCAGCAATATTTATGCACCTAAGTGATGCCAGCATATCGCCTGTTACTGTATCAGTACTTTTAGCTTTAACTCCAGTTGAAAACGCTCTTAAATATAAAACTGTCGGTTGATTTTTCTCTTTTATACTTTCATTAACAGCATCAATCTGTGATTTAATTGATGTACCGTTTGTTTCATAAAGGTCTGCTCGACCTGTAATATCAGTACAAATTTTGAGCATATTCAAGTAATCATCAAACGACTCAACATAAAAATATGCCGTATTAATTCCTGCTGCATTAAGTGTATCATATAGCTCTGTATGCTGTGTTAGGTTTGCTGATAATATAACAAAATCAACATTCTCCGCAATAAGTGTTTCCACAGATGGCGACTTAACTGAACCAAAATTCACAGCATTTGAAGGAACATCGAAAAGTCTGTCACTGTATGCATCATCTGTCACACCATATAGCTCCCCGCCAGCAAGTGTCCATATTTCAGCAAGGCTTCCAGACAGTACAGCCGTCTTTTCAGGGCTTTTAATATGTATTTCATGTCCAATTGAGTCTGTGAAACTAATTTCATCTGATGTGATTTGAATTGAATTACCTGCGTTTTGATTGCATCCTGACAGCAAAACAGTAATCAACATGATAAAAATGATATAATGCTTTTTCATATAATACTCTCTTTCTTTATACACATATCCTATATGTTTAGTATGTTTTATTATATCACATATTTTAAAAAAATCAATAGATTTATAAATTTTAACAAAATATCAATAAATGCATACTGACATTTGACTAAATTTAAAAAACATATAACAAAGTATAAAGCGGTATAACGCATTCAAGGAGCCGAATGACGTTATACCGCTTTATTTAGGATATATCTAAAAAGAAGCAAGCATAGTAATAAGCAGTTATTTTATCACAGCCGTTTTAATATCAGACCATTCTCCATAAATCTTTTCACCATCAATAATAGTATATGTTCTTACACGAGCATAATATTTTTTACCGGAGCTGAGATTTTTGAATGTGACAGTATCACTGCTTTTTTTCTTTGCATCATATGATTTAACATTTTCTGAGAAATCTTTTACAGTAGAGAGCTGTACTTCATAGCCGCTGGCTTTGTTGTCAGTTTTCCATATTACAGTCAGTTTCCCCTCTGATTTTGATGCTGCTTTATTAATAATAGTTTGCTTAGGTGTAATTGTTATAGTAATTTCCTTAGCATTAGAGTTGAAGTTTTTGGTAGCAGATGATGTAATTCTTATTACTGCTGTTCCGATACCCTTAACTGTAATTCTGCCATCCTTGGAAATAGTGCAGACATCCTTGTTAGTAGACTGATATTTTAATGTACCGTCACCATATTTAAGTATTGCATTCAAATTAAATGATTTAGTTTTTATTGTCTTTGTTTTATTTGAAGCTTTAATAATCTGATTAGCCTTTATTATACGGAAGTTAAGCTCTTTAATATCAGTATTTTCATACTTATCTATGCCGGTAACTATAATTGTTGCAGTACCTACATCAATATTATTAAGATATTCAACAGTATAATCTTTATTAAGAACAAGCTTTGAACCTGTTTTGCTGTATACTGCAACCTTTGGTTCTTTGGGTGTACCATCATAAACAAAGAATGTATCTGAATTCCAATCAGAGCCTATTTTACTTACATCAAATCCAAGTGAACTGATGCTTGATGGTGGATAATTGTTATTATTTTTATTATTGTTATTATTGTTATTGTTGTCACCAGTCCACTGTGCATATAAAGTAGTTGTTGAAGAAATATCTGCAAGTGAGGTTATACTTGTTCCACTTCCATCAGATGAGGTGTTCCAGCCAGAAAAAGTATACCCTGTTTTAGTTGGGTTTGTTGTTGGGAGCGTACAGCTGCCGCCTGTTAAAGCTTGAGCTGCTCTTGGATTAGCCTGGGTTGTGCCGCCATTTTTGTCAAAAATAATTTTATATCCAGAATCAAAAGTCAATTCATCTACATTAGTATTAAATATAGACGCCTCATCATCTTTATCGGAGAAGAAGTATTGAGTGTATAATGCACCGTCATTATCAGTAGCAAAGCAATTAAGACCAGGGGCTAAGGTAATCCAAACACACATACCATTCTGTGGATAATAATTCATCGAGCCAAAAATCAAATAGTTATAATCCGTAATATATAAATTACTTGGTTCGTCAGAGTCGTTTGTGTTATCTGCAATTACAAGAGCACCGCCAACATTACAGGTTACACCAAGTGTGCTGCTGTCATTGCTCAAATAAAGACCGCCGCCGTTGCCAAATGTACTATTTCCTGTAATCGAGCCACCGAACAGATATAAAGTTGTTGCACTCTGACTAGCACTAGTGGGCATATTTGCGTAAACACCACCGCCGTTATCACCAGAGAAATTACCGCTGATTTCACCGCTATACATTTTAAATTCGCCTTTTTCAATGTAAACACCGCCACCTTGATGACCAGCTAAATTATTATTGATTTTACCACTGTTGAATACAAATTCACCACCGTAAAGATAAATACCACCGCCAGAACCATTTGCAGAGTTATTTTTAACCTCGCCGCCATTTATTGTAAGCTTACCGCCATCAACATAAATGCCACTGCCATCTCCATATCCTGCTCTATTGTTTTGCACAACAGCTCCAGTATTTAAAGTCAAGGCACTTGTGCCGTTAACTAAAATGAGCGACTCAGCATTTCCATTATTAAAACTTGTGCCATTACCATCAATAATAACATCCTCAAGCACAAGATAGCAATATTCTGATGTGATAATATTGCCATCAATGCCACGAATCAAAGCTGCATTGTTGATACCCTTGATTTTGAATGTATGGTTATCATTAATGCTGGTAACACCATATTTACCGATAGTAAGCAATTCATCAATAACTATTGTGCCTGAAACAGTTATTTCCATAACACCGTCAGCACAGCCATTTGTATTAAAATCATCAATGGCATCTGTTAAACCTGTTAGAGTAGTTATTACTCCTGCTGCTGAAACCTTGCTGTTCACTTCAGGTATAAAACACATACATAAAGCAAATACAACCATAACGCTTAAAATTCTTCTTAATGTTTTCATTAAAAATCCCCCTTATTTGTTCTATATTTTACTTTATAACCGCAATAAAATCTCCGCCCTTAGTCAAGTCCTCGAAAGTAGTCTTGCCATTTGTGCCAATAGTTGATTTTGCCACAAGCACAAGCTTGCCATTCTTAGCATCATAACGATAAAGCTTAACTGTCTTACCCTCATTCTTCGCACTAAACTTAACAGTCAAATCACATTCCATGCCAAATGCCTTGTCATCACCGAATGAGAATTGTGATGTTGTGCCAAGTTTCTTAGCCTTATTCACAAGCTTTGCAGGGATGTTTTTTGTGTTATACTTAACATTCAAATTAACATCTGCGTTTGTTTTAGTGATTTCAGTGCCGTTTATAGCTGACGTAGTGCCGTTTGGAGCAATGATAACAAGGGTTATATTTTTACCCTTAAGTTCTTTCAAAATTTCCTTGCTGATTGTTGCATCATCAACCTTAACAGTAATTGTGCTGCCGCTCTTTGCTGATTTAATCTGCTTGATAACACGAGTTACAACATCCTCTGAGGATAAATCTGCACCAGTTATTACTGTATTCTTTGTTGTTGATGCAGGAGCGACAGGAATGTTAACTATTTCTGTATTAGTTGATGCTGTTCCGCCGTCACTCTGCATCCACTTTGCATATAGTTCAGTGCCATAAACAACTGATGAATTTATTGGGCGTCCGCTGTATTGCGGATTATCATAATAACCAGCGAATATATAACCCTGACGTGTAGGGAAACCTAAAATTGTTATCGCACTGCCATTTTTTGCATCAGCATACGCTAAATCGCTTACCAATCCATTTATTTTCACCTTATATGCGATTGTTGTTTTTGATGGTGTGTAATTAAGTGATGTAAATAAATCTGCTGCTGTGCTGTCTTTTACGAATATGAGGGAATTATTAGCCATACAGTTTTGGAATGCTTCATCATCTATACCATCAATACTGCCGCCGATATCAAGGATTTTCAAGCCTGTTGAACCCCAAAATGTTGCCTGACCAATCGCTGGAACATCTCCGCCAATTTTTAATGTTTCAAGGCTTGGAATGGAATTGAAAGCTCCTTCATACCATGTCCCAATACTGCCGTTTATTGAAATTGTTTTCAAATTTGAACAATTAATTAATACGCCGTTACTAAAAGTCCCAACATTTCCCCCAACAGAAAAAGAAGTCAAAGCAGTGCAGCCTTTCAATGCACCACCATCAAGTAAAGTAAGGTCACCACCAACTGTAAAAGAAGTTAAAGAGGTTAATCCACTTGATGCACTATATGTTCCAAGATTGCCTTTAAAAGTTAATGTTTTAAGATTTGAACAATCATACAATGCGCCAGCACTAACTGTCCCAACATTTCCCCCAACAGAAAAAGAAGTCAAAGCAGTGCAGCCGTGCAATGCGCCAGCACTAACCGTTCCAACATTACCACCAACTGTTACCGACTGCAAAGCAGTACAGCTACCTAATGAGTCACCGTAAAATGTTCCAACATCACCGCCAACAGAAAAAGAAGTCAAAGCAGTGCAGCTACCAAATGCACTACCGTTAAGTAAAGTTAAGTTACCGTCAATTGTAACAGAAGTTAAAGAGGTTAATCCACTTGATGCACTAAATGTTCCAAGATTGCCTTTGAAAGTTAATGTTTTAAGATTTGAACAGTTACCAAAAGCAAAGCCATTAACCGTCTCAACATTACCATTGAATGTAACTGACTGCAAAGCCGTACAGCTAGTAAATGCACTATTAATCGTCCCAACATTACCATTGAATGTAACTGACTGTAAAGCCGTACAATAAGCAAAAGAATTACTTGAAACTGTTGCTATATCCCCTGCAAATGTCACTTTAGTTATTGATGTATTTTCCTTAAAAACATTATTGTTCAACGCAGTAACATTATTGCCATCGATTGTTGCCGGAATAGTAATGATGATGTCTGAGCCTTTATAAGCTGTAATAGTAGCATCTGTTCCGTCAAGTGTATACTCCCAGTTTGTATCCGCTGATGTTATCGCACTAACTGAAATAGATCCAACAATCCCTGACATAATGGTATCACAAGGAAGTGCTGAACAGCTCATTGCCAATACTAATGCTAATGTGATTATTTTTTTGTTTTTTGTTTTCATAATAATATCCCCTCATCTTAAAAACTATAAATATTAATTTATTGCAAAACACCCTCTTTGGCATGATTTGCACACTTACATAACATTATAACATTAATTCGTAAATATGAAAACAACAAATTCTGTCGGGGTAAACAGGGAAATTTGTACTTGACAAATCATCCAAAATGTGCTTATAACGTATTTACGTCATTGTTATTATTTGAGATTTTTATTACTATTAATATATAGTTCATATATAAAATAAATTTATTGCGTTTATTATAAAAATATGATAAAATTAAGTGAATAATATTTATATTGAGGTGGAAATTGTGGTGGATATTACAAATATATTAAAAATTGCTTTTTGCGAGGATTCATATAGTGATGCAGTCAATTTAAAGCTATTTATCGAAAATACAGGAATTCCATACAGCTTATCTGCCTTTGATAACGGCAGTGAGCTATTAGAAACCTTTTCAGTAGGCAAGTATGATGTTATATTCATGGATATATTCACAGACGGCACAGGTAATGCTGATGGGATTGAAACAATTGCAGAAATCCGCAAACTTGATACAAATGTCATGGTCGCATTTACAACAACAAGCCTTAGTCATGCCTTAGAAAGCTATCGTTTAGGTGCAGTAAAATATATCGAAAAGCCTATTGCGATGGAAAGTATCAAAGAAGTTTTGGAGCTGGCATTATATAAAAAGAAAAACCGTCCGATGATAAAAATTACACTCGAGGGTGGGGAAAACCAAAATATTCCTATTGATTCAATAATGTATATAGAGCAGGATAATCGCAGAGCGTTTGTACATCTGCCAGACAACATTATTTCAACAGCAAGGTCTATAAATATAGCAGATTTTGAGGAACAATTATCTTTTCCTCCGTTTTTACGCTGTTATCAAAGCTTTATTGTTAATTTTAACTATGTGCATACGATTGATAAAAAGTTTGATGCTTTTATCATGAAAAACGGTGAAAAGGTATATATAAGGCGTGGGAATTTCACTAAATATAAAAATATACTTAATGAATGGCGTATACAAAATTTAGGGAGTGATATTTAATTGAAAACTCTGATTACGGTACTTGGAATTTTTTTAAACGACTTCCCATATTTCATGCTCGCAATGCTAATTATGTGGGATAATGTGCGATACAGCCGCAAGCACGCATTTGGTGTAATAATAGCATTAACTGCACTGCATATGACATCAATAACACTGCTTTTAACATTTTTTTTCGGATGATATGATAAGTATAATAAAAATACCGCATGAGATTATTTATATGCTTTTATATGTAGCGGCATTTATATGGATAGTCAAGCTGAAACCTACACGTCTTCTTTTTATGGCATTTTTCATAAAGTATTTTGCTAATACGGTTGTATCAATAGTGGTATATCTTGAAAGTGTCTTTTTTAAAGTCGAGCATACTTCATTTGGGCTGTATTACAATTTAATTTTATTCTGTCTATTATGCGTCATCGTCCCCCTCATGTTTATATTTATAAAAAAAGTGCTCCAGCCATTATATAAAATTGAAAATAACAATGTATGGAAACTCCTGTGGCTTGCTCCAATGTTGTTTTATATTTTAAGCACAGTAATATCTAAGCAGAACAAAGTAATAGTATCATCTATTGAATATGTTATACAGGCATCAATACTGTTCCTTATTTCCATTTTGTTTTATGCAATGATTTTGGAAACACTGCGGGCAACAAAGGAAAGAGAACAAGCTGAACAGAATATCGAAAAAATCAACCGTCAGCTTGATGCCCAGCGTGAGTACTTTTCAACCATTGCAAAACACGTTGATGAGGTAAGAACATCAAGCCATGATTTGCGTCATCACCTTATTGCCATACAAGGCTTGAATAATGCTGGAAACGCAACTGAATTAAATGTCTATATCAATAATATATTATCAGCCATTCCATCAACAAATGAAATACTAATATGTAAAAATCTTGCTGTAAATGCTGTTTCGGTATATTATCTAGGTATTGCGAAAAAAAGCGGTATTGATACTGATATTAAGATTAATATTCCCGAAGAAACAGGTATTGTTCCTGCTGCGGATTTATGTATCATCATTGGTAATCTTTTTGAAAATGCAATTGAAGCCTGTAATGTGATGAAATCAGATAATAAATTTATCCGCATACGCTCAAAAATTGACGGTGCATCACTTACTATTAGCGTTACAAACAGCTTTGATGGTTTATGGCGTGAAAAAGACGGCAAGTATTTATCACGTAAAGGTGCAGATTTTACTAAAACTGAAAGTGATACACAGCTTCGTGAGGGTATAGGAATTTCAAGTGTTCATGCTATATGCGATAAGTATGAGGGACTTGCCAATGTTCAAATTAAAGGTAATGTATGGGTTTCATCTGCAGTTATTACTTTTGAGGAATAATCACATATAAATAATGCGTACTGGGGGTTGTTGCACGAAAACCGCTCCCAAAAGAGCAAAAAAGCCAAAATTGAGCCGTTTAGGAATACCCAAACGGCTCTTTTCTTGTTTATTTTTGAGGTTGTTTGTGCAACCTCCCATATCATTAAATATCTTCTAAAAAATTTTAAATCAAAGCAAAGCTGCCTCAATATGAATAGGTTTTGTCATGCAAGTCTTTTTATCATCCCAGATGACCTGATATAAGTTGCTGTAATAATGCACTGTTTTCATTCTTTTAACAGCCTCATTTAATGGATGATTTTCAAATAAAGCAAGCAGACATATGTCAAAACCAGACTTCGCTGAAACCGTTTCAAGAAATTTTTTAACTAATTTAACATCATTATCTTTCACATACAAACATGAAATCACACAATAATTCACATAACTTTTCGGCTTAGGAAATTTGGGATAACCAATAATGTCAACAGGCAGCTTTGAGATAAATTTTAATGCACCGCCATATCCACACATAAAATATTGTTTGTTTTCCTGCTGATTACATAAAAAACAGCTTGCAATAATTTCACCGTTATCATCACGATATGTGTAAAATGTCTTTTCACCAAAGCCTTTTAGATTAATGTCATATGGTGCGAAATTATATTGTGCAAAACAAGAATTTTTGATATCATCAAATTCTGATAAATCATCTGATACTTGAATATCAAGACTTACCTTTTTCGAGTTAAAACAGTATGTTGTTATCATTCCCATATAATCATATACGGGCATTTTCTTATGCTTTTTTTCGAGCATTTTTATAGCGTTTTCATTTTCGGATAAAATAGTTGTGTAAAAAACATCTGCTTTATCTTTAATTATTTCATATAAAAACTGATATGATTCTGATAGAAACCGTATTTTACGCTGATATTCAGGCAGCAGCTTTAACCCAGTCAGATAACCGACGCTTTTAACTTCACCATTAATATATTCATTCCTTATAACAGCGCCGCCAACAGCACAAAGTATACCTTTTTCATTATCACGTATACATATAATATCAGCACATTTCCCGTCCATATTAAAAGATTGAATCGGTTTTTCACCACGCAGATACTGTATACACATTCTGCCTTCAAATTTTCCTGAATTAAAAATATTGTTTATCTGCTCATTATCATTTTCATCAGCGATATAAAGACTGTATTTATCATTTTGGAAGTTCATCTAAATTTTCTCCAATCGGAACATTCATCTTTTCATCTATTTCTTCACCAAGACGTAAATTCATTGCCCAAAACAAGCTCCACAAAAGTGGATTTGTGTTTTTCATAGAAGCAAAACCCCTTGATAAAACAGTTTTAGGAGCAGAAAATTCTTTTCTTGCATTCCTGCATAATTCACTTAGATGCTCGGCTGAAATTTGTTTTGGATGAAATGCCAGCTCACCATAATTATAGCCATCAGCAAGCCACCACTTATCATATATAAGACGGTTTTGTTCTGTCAGACGATTGTATAATTCCGTATTTGGATAAGGTAAAAGATGATTAAAAGCTGCTGTATAAAACTTATGCTTTTTTGCAAAAGAAAGTGCATCATGAATGGTCTGCTCATTGTCACTATCATAGCCAAAAACAAAAGTTGCATAAATACCCATTCCAGCATCATGAATACGTTTTACAAGCTCATCACGCTCGCCTAACGCATAGTTAAACGACTTGTTCATCTGATTAAGATTTTCCTTATTTAAACTTTCAAAGCCTATGAGAATAATCTCACATCCGCTTTGTTTCATGCGTTTAAGAAAGTCTGTATCAGCACCCATTGCGAGTGTACCCTGCCCTGCCCATTTAATTTTATGAGGTGTAATTTTATCAAAAAGCTCGAGTGCATTTTGTTTATCAGCCATAATGTTATCATCAACAAGAAAATGATATTTATGATTTGATTTTTCAATGTCTGAAATAATCAAATCATGATTTCGTTTATGATAGCTGCATTTATAATATGCTGAAATAGCACAAAATTCACACGAATGACAACACCCTCTGCCAATTTCAATCAATGATACAGGTAGATATTTTTTGCCGCTGTATATCGATAAATCAGGACAAGCATCAAAGCATCCGCAAGTACCGTTATAACGTGATTTCAAGCATCCGTTTTTTGCATCAGAAATCATTTCAGTCCATACCGATTCAGCATTTCCTGTAATAACACAGTCAGAATAAAGCAATGCTTCATCAGGAACAAGTGTTGCATGATATCCGCCTGTTACAACCTTAATACCTCTTTCACGGAATTTTGCAGCGATTTTGTACGCTCTCTTTGCAGTATAAGTCTCTGTTGTTATAACAACTAAATCCGTATTGGTTCCATAATCAATAAGCTCAATACGGTCGTCGAAAAATTCAGTTTCAACATCAGACGGTGTAAGTGATTTTAGAACTGCAATTGTAAGCGGCTCCATTTTCCATGTACCAATATATTTCTGTCCCTGCTTTTTTCCAATGGCAGGCAAGATAAAAGTTATTTTCATATCAACCTCACTAAATCACAGGTATATCTGAATTATCGCACATAACATCTTTTGTAAACTTATGAAATTTATCAGCATACCCTTTATAGCCAAGATTGAGCGGAACGGAAAGCCATGCACTATGCTTAAACGGTGATAAACGTTCAAATATTGCTTTCGTAGTATATGTATTTCTCCATGCCCATTCTGTACCCTGTTCAAGCTGTTCCTTTGTCATAAGCTTTGGTGTAAAAACGCAATGCTCAACATCATACATTGCCCAGTCATACTCAGTTATGCGTCCTTCTTTTTCAAGCTGATTATAGTATTCTGTTTTTGGAAATGGAGTTAAAATAGAATATCTAGGCAAATCAATTTTTGCCTTCTGAATCATTTCAACTGTTCGTTCAAAAACAGAATTATCCTCATCATCAGCACCAAAAGCAAAGCACCCCTGCACTAAAATACCATTATCATGCAGACGTTTCATAAGCTCAGTATAGCTTTCAACCTTGTTTACATTTTTATTTATGTAGCTTTGGGATGATTGTGAAACAGATTCAAAACCAATGAGAAGTCCTCGGCATCCGCTTTTTCTAAAAACATTTATAAGCTCATCATCAATTCCGATTGATGATGTTGCAAGACCAAGCCATATAATTTTTAGTGGAATTAAAGCAGTAAAAAGCTCAATCGCATACTCTCTGTCAGCAATTAAATTAACGTCTGGGAACAAAACATGTTTTGAATTTAAAGCTTCAATTTCAGCAACAACTTCTTTTACAGGACGCTTAAAAACCTTGCGTCCAAAAGCTGCCGGATATGCGCAAAATGTGCAAGGCAGTGAACAGCCTCTTACAGCTTCAACTGTATTTGTTGTTATATATCGTTTTTTATTCAGCAGTTCACGGCGTGGAAACGGACGATTTTCCATTGTGAATGAACAATCCTGTCTGTAAATTTTTTGCAGGTTATTATTTTGAAAATCATGCAGCATTTGTGGAAATGTCTGCTCGGAAAATCCTATAAAAATCGTATCAGAATGCAAGAGCGCTTCATCAGACATAAGCGATGGATGAACACCGCCCATAAAAACAGTTATCCCTTTTTTCCTGAAATAATCAGCATAAGCATAACAGCGGCTTGATGTGCCTGTAATGCAGGTTATGCCGATAATATCAGCATCAATATCAAGTGGAATTTTTCCTGCTGATTCGTCATAAATAACAACATCTGCATCTATATCTTCAGGGATAAGTGCCGCTAAAGTTGTGAGTGTAAGCGGAGCATAATGAAGTGATTTTCCAAAGCTGCCGTTATATCTGTGCATTGCACCAGCAGGTGCTAAAAGTGCAATTTTCATTGTCTTTAATACCCCAATTCAATAGTTTATTCATCTGTATAAAAGCCGTCAAAATACTTATCCCAATCAGAAAGTAAGGATAATACTGATGGCTTTATATCACCAAGCCGTTGCCCCATTTCATTTTTCATACGGTCAATATATACTTTATAAGGTTCACCATTAAGCATGAATATTCGCACACATTTTAGCTGTGAAAGCTTACGGCAGTAATCATAATGATAATTTTCAGAAAGCAGATTATCTATTAATTCGCACGATATATTTTCATCAGTTTTTATGTATAAAACATAGTGGTCACACTGCGGTGATAGCATATAAAAGGAAGTAATTTTATCGAGTCTATTAAGAGCATTTGAAACAAAACCCTCTGAAATTTTCTCACCAAACATATCAGATGTTTTATTTGAACGTCCAATAAAAACGAATTGAGGAACGCCATTTTGTATATGTGTAACTTTAATAATATCATGCATTAAATAGCGATAAAAACCACCGCCTGTTGTAACAATAACCTCATAGGACTGATTTATTTCCAGTTCATCAGCAAGATAAATATTTTTAGTTTCAGTGTGCATAAATTCAAAAAAATGTGAATTTGCAGACAAGACAGCAGTATCAAAATTGTGCAGTGGAAATGATATAAAGCACTCAGTCGCAAGCAGTCCTTTTGGTTGAATTATAACTTTTGGAAAGGTATTGCAAATGGTGTCATAATACCTTTTTGCTGATGAATCTGCCCAACAGCTAATTACTTTCAAATTCGGAAAAACATTAGTATAACTGCGATTTTTCAAATGCTTATATGTAGCATCCCGATATGCTTTTGGCAAGCTAAGAGTTAGCTTTTCAGCATTATCAGTCATGAAATTAAGCAGTATATTAAGGTATTCAGGATTCCATACCGATATGAGTGAAAGTTCCCTGCAGCTTAATAATTGAGAGCAGGTTTTAAAGTAAAAATCATTGATATCATCAGCAAATTTAACATCCGAACTAACTGCAAAAATTGACTTGTAAAAGAACCTCATCATACCGCCTAGGTATTCACTGTCCTCCTCAAAACCAATCGGAATGCCACACTTTGTATATGATTTTTTATCGGTTACAGGTGTTATCGACCAATAGCTTTTACCACTTTTAACACCCTTAAAATTCTTATAAATATCATAAAGCCAAGGATTTATTCCGCATTTAAATTCATGTTTTAGTGTCTTAGTATAAGGGATTAATTTCTTACCAGATGATGAGCCGCTTGTTAGCTCAAGCAAGGTAACATCCTCTGCTGTAAGTACGTTTTTTTCACCATCACAAATTTTATTTATATATGGCTGATAATCCTCATAAGACGTAATCGGTACATATTTTTTATAATCATCATAGGAGTTTATTTTATCAAAATTATATTTTTCACCATACTCTGTATTGACGTTTTTCTTAACATAATTATCAAGCTTTAGGAGTTGAGTTTTTCTTATATGCTTACAGCTTTTCTTAAAATTCAAATATTCAGGTAAAAAGCTAAGACAGCATAAATTATTGATAATTTTTATTAAAATGCTCATGAGAAAATCAACTTTTCTATTCGTGGCTTTAATACACTTTTATCAATTTTTGCAATACAAGCAAGGTCATTGCCATCCATCCAGCAAGGGTTAGTTTTAACGAAAAAGTTAGTATGTTTATTTTTGAGTTCATGCTCACCAATATCAGCAACACCAACTTTAAGCTTGTCCTTAACATTTTTGTATTCCATAACGCCACTCAAAGAATTGTAATCAAGCGGATATAAAAGCTCACCATAAGCATCCATAATTTTCTTCATTTCAGGTGGTGTATCTTTGTTTACACATGGATAAAATTCACTCCAGAAGCTAGGTAAAATACGATATGTTTTATAACCCTTGCAAATTAAAAACCAATAAAATTCATCATACTTTTCGGCAAATTCAAAACAAAATCTTGCCCATGTCTGAAACAACGCAATGCTGCCCCAATCATCCTTATGAATTATGGTATCACCTGAAAAAAAACCATGTATATCCTTATTTTCAAGCATAAATTCAACCAGCTTTAAAGTTGTGAAACCACGCACATTTTCATCTTCATTAACAAGGATAACAGCATAATCCTTATTTTGCAAATCTGCATCAAAAACACAGTATTCTGTATTGTCATAAAATTCATTCATCAGTGTATACATCTGAATTTTCTCATTTTCCGTTATATCAGATATTTTTTTCACATTACCAGTTAACATAAGAATTACACTCTTTTCTATTAAATATTCGGTGGAAGTCTTTTATATAGCTTTCTTAATGCAAGGTTGAATACAAATGGGAAAATTAAATTTGTTTTCGCACCTAATATACGGCTGAAAATTGATTTAAGCGAATGTATCTGCTTTGCAGTGTTATATCGTCCTAACTGCAGAGTTTCGGCAGACATATTCTTTGGCTCAAAAACAACAGTTTGGAAGTCATATTTTGCCCAATCTTCATGCAAAAGACGTCCGTCACGTTTAAACTCATCATAAAAACTCGTACCAGGGAGCGGGGTTAAAATTGAAAACATTCCATATTCAAGATGAACATCATGAATGAAATCAAGTGTTGACTGAAAAACACTTTCATCATCAGAATCAAATCCGAAAATAAACAAACCGAAAACGGCAATTTTATATTTATGTATAAGTGCAATGGATTTTCTATAATCCTCTGCTTTTGTGATTTTTTTATTTGCAAAAGCAAGTGACTCGTCTGACACGGATTCCAAGCCAATTGCAAGTGCTTTACAGCCGCTCTCTTTTGCAAGTGCAAGCAATTCCTCATCCTTAGCAATAGCAATTGAACTTTGACTTCCCCACTTGATTTTTAGTGGTATTAAGGCTTTAAAAAGTGCTTTTGCATATTCAGCATCACCACAAATATTATCATCCGAAAAGAATACAAAATTCCATTTTAACTGCCCTGTTTCTTTCAAATGCTTTATTTCAGCAATAACATCCTCAACAAGACGCTGACGATATGAATGTCCAAAAAATTTAATTATACTGCAAAAACTGCAGGCATAAGGACATCCTCTTGATGTCTGAATGAAATTTTTAACAAGAGCCTTTTTATCACGTACAACATTTCTATTTGGCCATGTCGAGTCTTTTAAATCTATCAGCTTATCGGCTTTGTAAATCTTTTGAAGTGTGCCATTTTCAGCGTCAATAAGCATTTGTCCCCATACTTTTTCACCCTCACCAACACAAACAGCATCACAATGCTCGAGTGCCTCCTCAGGACGTATTGATGGATGAAATCCACCCATAAGTACAATTTTCCCACGCTTTCTGAATTCATCAGCAATCATATATGCACGTGGCGACTGAGTTGTCATAGCTGTAATTCCAATTATATCAGCAGGATAATCAAAATCAACCTTTTCGCCAATTGTTTCATCAACAACTTTTATCTCATGTTCTTCTGGTGTCAAAGCTGCAAGAATTTGTAATCCGCTTGTGGAAAAGAGTATCGGATATGGTATTTTAAATCCTTTTGGTGACTTATGAAACTTGCTTTCCAAGTCAGGTGAAATCAGGTAAATTTTCAAAGCTGTCCCCTCCCAGTTAATCCTATATTAAGCTCATGTCATGAAGCCTTTGAGCATATATTTTAAATCCTATATTTGTTGCAAGTGCAGTAAGTTTACGCTGTGGTGTATACTTCATTCGTTCAAAAATAAGCTTATTTGTGTAAGTATTTTTCCAAACATTAAGATATTCCATTTCAAGCTCTTTTGCAGACATATTCTTTGGCTCGAAAACACAATGAATGCTGTCATATTTAGACCAGTCGGTATGTAAAATTCTGTTTTCCTGTTTAAGACTTTCAAAGACTGGAGTGTTAGGATATGGGGTTAAAATCGCATATCTTGGAATATCAATCTTTGATAAACGAATAAGCTCCGGCATTTCACGAATAGATTCTTTTGTGTCACCATCAAATCCAAGCATAAATGCACCTAAAACTGCGATACGATTCTCATGCAGTTTCTCAACTATTTGAGAATATTTATTAACCTTGTTTTTATATTTTTTCATGCTGTTTAAATCATCAGAATTAAAGCTTTCAAAGCCTAAAAGCATACCAATACACCCACTTTTCACAAGCAAATCAAGCAGCTCATCATCATCTGTGATATCAAGAGTAGAAAGCCCTGCCCACTTGATTTTAAGTGGTATCATAGCTTCAAAAAGTTCCTTTGCATACCGCTTGTCAGACAAGGGACTTGGGTCTAAAAACAAAAATTCATTTGTGTTAAGGCTCTTCATTTCATTAATAACATTTGCAACCGGACGTTTTGAATTACATCCCCAATAATCATGAATTACACAGTATTCACATGAATTTGAACAACCGTAATTTGCAATGATGACAGGCTGTTTCAAGTATCCCTTTGACTGCATTAACTCACGCCTCGCAACAGGAATTTTATCAGCATAAATTCGTTCCTGCTTATATATTTTTTTAGGTGATTTCCTAGCATAATCTATAAAAAATTCTGGTATGCTCATTTCACTGCTGCCGATAAAAATAGTATCAGCATGAAGAAGTGCTTCATCGGGCATTAAAGTAGCATGATGTCCTCCAATCAAGACATAGCTCCCAACAGATTTAAAATAATCTGCAAGCTCATATCCTCTTGTTGAGCTTGATGTGCATATCGTAATTCCCACAATATCATACTTTTCTTTTTTATAATCAAAAATGCTTACGCCCTCATCAACAAGTGTTATATCAGCATTTTCAGGAGATAATGCAGCAAGCATCGGAAGTGTTAAAGGCTGATATGAGAGTGAAGGTATAAACGCAGTTTTGTATTTATATGTTGTGTCATACGGTAAAATATACAGTATTTTTATTTAAATCATCTACCCTTCAAATTCAAGAAATATTTGCATATTATAGTACGTTAATGACTTCGCCATAACGTACTTCGTGCTAATTTAAAACACTTAGTGTTTTAAATTAAATCAGCTATATTATACAATATTTATAATAATATGTCAATCAAATCGAAATAAAATAGTGTTTAACATAACATACATTATTTTTAATTTATCATAAAAGATTTCTCGTCTTGATGTAATTTCACTTTGTTAAACAAATTCTTGTTATAATTATACACGCTTACTTCACTTCACTACTATGCGAAAAAATACCATTTACAAATTGTATTTAGTTTTTAGCTGTAAAGTTGAAAAACTTAAACCTTTAAATAAGTGGGTTTTACACATTTTCCACCGAGTTTTCAACATTCATTATAAGCATTTCGGGGTTTTCCACATAGTTTTCAACATTTTTTTATTACAAGCAGTATATCACACCCAGAAAACGCCTATAATAAAGGAAATATCAGCCTTATACAAATGTTGAAAACTTTGTTGAAAAGCAGCTGAAATACTGTATTTGAAAGGATTTTAACGGTTATGATAAAAGGAGTTAATAAAAGAATAGTTGAAATAAGCGGTACACAGAATGAATATTTTGAAAAAGCGATTTTATATATCCGTCCCGAAAGAAATACTGTAACGGATACAAGAATTGAACTTGAAGCTCATGCCTATCTTGGCTCACTTATGCCAGAGCATGACGAAACAACAAAATCAAAGGAAAAACTTCCGCTAACTGTGAAATTAATATGTGTTGCAGCAATTTTATTGTCAATAACTATGATTATTTGTCTGATTTCTATGCTTTGAGAGTAAAAAAATTCTCAAAAGCATTGTGTTTTTGGGTGCTATATGGTATAATATATTTAATTGTTGACTGATATTTTAAACAGTCGAAACAAGTCCGTTAGAAAAGGATGGTTTTAATTATGCCATATAATGATAAAAATAACAAATCAAATAATTCGTCAAACAGAAATGGATCGGGTTACAATAAATCATCGAGCCATAATGGGTCGTCGAACCATAGTGGGGCGTCGAGCCATGGTGGTTCGTCTAACCGTGATAGGTCGTCGGGTTATAGCAGCTCAAATAGAGATGGGTCATATAGAGATGCGTCAAAACGTGATGGCTTTCGTGATGATAAATATAAATCAAAGTCAAACACTGACTTATACAGCAAGGACCGTTCCGATTATAATAACAATAAACCTAGCTATGATAAAAAGCGTGATAATGACAAGAGAGATTATAAAAAAGTTGAAAGTTACAGCAGTTATGTGAATGATAAGCAGGATGATTTTGATGATACACAGGACAAGGGTTATATCATCGGAAGAAATCCTGTAATTGAGGCTTTAAAAGCTAAACAGACTATTGATACTCTTTATGTCAATTCAGAGGGCGGCGGAAGCCTATCGCTTATCTGCAAAATGGCTAAGGACTTAGGGATTGTTGTTAAGCAGGTTAGTGATGTTAAGCTTGATGCAATGGCAAATGGCGCATCACATCAGGGTGTTATAGCAAGTGGTGCTTGTGCCGAATATGTAAGCATTGAGGATATCATGGCAATATCAAAGGAAAAGGGTAAACCTGCATTTATAATTATCTGCGATGAAATTGAGGACCCACATAACCTTGGTGCTATAATTCGTACCGCCGAAGCTGCTGGTGCTGATGGCATCATCATTCCAAAGAGAAGAAGTGCATCATTAAACCGCACTGTTTATAAAACATCAGCAGGAGCTGCAAGCTGGCTGCCAGTTGCAAGAGTCCCAAATATTCCGACTGCAATCGAAACACTGCAGCAAAATGGTATTTGGGTTTATGGCACTGATGCTAAAGGTGAGAATTATACCAAAACAGATATGACAGGCAATATTGCACTTGTTATCGGCTCAGAGGGCTTTGGAATGGGACGACTTATCGAGGAAAAGTGTGATTTTCTTGTTAAACTGCCTATGTATGGCAAGATAACATCACTTAATGCGTCTGTTGCAGCAGGAATTTTTATGTATGAGGCTGTTAGACAGCGTGAGGTAAAATAATATCAAGTAAGGAGTTGTGGATTGTTTTGGCAGATAAAAGCTATAACATAGATGATATTCTGAATGAATATGCCAAACCCGATTATGTGCGTAAAAGCAATGATTCGGACATCAGCCTTGACGACTTGCTGGGCGATTACAGCACTTCATCATCGGCAGATACACTTTCCGAACAGCTTGACGACATCAGGGGTACATTAAAAAGTGATGAACTTACAGAAAATTATCGTGATGATTATCATAATAATGATTCTAATATAAATAGTGAGATTTTAGAGAGCACACCTGTTTTGAATGAAAAACCCGTTAAAGAAAAAGCTCATACAAAAAAGAGTACTGCTAAAAAGAACAAGGCAGATGGCGACCCCTTTGAAGAAAAATATAAAAATCTTACTATGGTTAGTACAAAGGAAAGACCATCCGACGAAACTTTTTCCAATGTAAAAAAAGAAAAAAAGCCTACCAAATCAAGCCGTTCATTCTCTGATAAGTTTGAAATGGATAATGCTTATGATGATAATAATGATATAGAAAAAAAATCAGTGGAGCTTTCATCACGTTCTAAAAATTCACAAAAAAATGCACCTGATACCAAAAATGCACCTGATAATAAAAAATATATCAGCAATGACCCATTTGATAAATATTCAGCGATATCAAGCGAGAGAAATGTTGATGATATCCTTGCCGAATATAATTCTGTGTCTGAGAAAAAGCATACACAAGCTAAAACGCAATTAACACAGCACAAAAACTTCACCGATTTCTTTACAAAGATAATTTCAAAGGGTAATGATAATTCCGATGATGAGCAGGTATCAGGCAATACTGAACTTCTTGATGGCATGATGCGAATGAAAAAAGAGCGTCAGTCAAGAACAGCGAGTATATCGCCGATTGAGCGTAAATCAATTAATGATATTGAACTTAATCTTGATGATAAAATCATTCCTAACACCTCACAAATTCCAATTAATGAGGACATGAGTGAAATTGAAAAAATTACCGCTCTAAAGGAACGCCGTAATAAGAAAATCAAGGATTTTGTTCTTGTCGGCGATGAAGAAGAAACTGAAGAAGACGAATTAAACGATGAAAACCATGTAAAAATTATCGATGATTTCGAAAGCTTTGAGGACGCACCATCAATCGCAAATGACATTTCACAATTAAAAAGCTCGCTCGTTATGCGTTTGCTTGTTTTGGGTGTATGCCTTTGTGTGAGCCTTTATATTGCGCTTGCAAACGATTCGAAGGCTTTGCCGATTATCGAATTACTTAACAAACGCACACAGACAAATGTATTTCTTTTTGTCAACACGGTTATAGGTCTGCTTGCTGCATTTACATCATACACAGTTATTTCCTGTGGCCTATCAAAGCTTATTTCGCTTAAAGCGGACTGCGACACGCTTTGTGCTGTAACCACTGTAACAAGCATTGCAATGTCGATGGTTATGTTTGCAAACACTAACCTTATCCGTGGCAGTTTTGTGCATATATACATTCCTGTTGCTATTATATCCTTGCTTTTTAACACAGTCGGAAAGTTATTGATAGTGTCAAGAACACAGCGAAGCTTTAACTTTGTTTCGGGGGCATCCGAAAAATTTGCTGTTTTCGAAATACAGGACGAGGAACAGGCACAAAGCTTTACAAAAGGTACTTTAAAGGATTTCCCAAGCCTTGCATCAATGCGTAAAACCGAGTTTTTATCAGAGTTTTTAAAGACTTCTTATTCATCTGATGCTACCGACAGATTTTGCAATATCTTCTCTCCAATTGTAATAGGTGTTTCGATATTAGCAGGAATTCTGGCAGGAATCCTTTCAAATTCCGAGCATAACGGTGCAGGAATTTATATTGGTATGTCAGTGTTTAATGCTTGCGTTGCACTTTGTTCCGGATTTTCAATTATGCTTATTGTTAATATGCCGATGGCTGCCGCATCAAAGAAATATGCTGAAAATCAAGGTGTTATCTTAGGTTATGAAGCTATTGATGAATTTGCTGAGGCGAACAGCCTGCTTATTGATGCTAAGGAACTTTTTCCACAAGGAAGTGTTAATCTTTCAGCGATTAAGGTATTCTCCGATACTCGTATTGACGAAGCGATCGTTGAAGCTGCAAGCCTTACAAATCAGGCTGACAGTATCTTAAAGAATATGTTCTATGACATTATTGCTGGTAAAACAGAGCTGCTAAACCCTGTTGAAAGCTACATTTTTGAGGATTCAATGGGACTTTGCGGATGGATAAACAACAAGCGTGTTCTGCTTGGCAACCGTGACCTGATGATTAACCACAGCATTGAGGGTATGCCTGCCGAGGCTAAGGAAAAAGAATATACCTCTAATGGCAGGTCGGCTATATACCTGTCAATTTCGGGTGAGCTTTCTGCTATGTTTGTTGTTGAACTAACACCATCTCTTGAAGTCAAGAATGCACTTAAAAACTTGCAAAAGAATGATATTTATACAATTATCCGTTCTGTTGACTCGGTTATAACCATTAACAAGCTGTCGGATATGTTTGATATTTCTCCTGAACTTTTCAAGCTGATACCATTTAGAATTCATCCTGAATTTGAAAGTGTTACATCATATCAGCCACGTCAGAAAGCAACACTTGCCTGCTCAGGCAGATTTTCGGTATTTTCATCGCTTGTACTTTCCTGTAAGCGTATAAAGAGTACAATTGGAGTGGGACTTGGATTGCAGGCATTATCCATGATTTTGGGTGTGCTAATCTGTGTCGCTATGGTTGTACTAAAATCTTATGACGGACTTTCAGTTTCAATGATAACAGGATATTGCGGGATATTTACTGTTGCATTACTGGTTTATCAAGGATTTAGAAAATTATAAAACTTAAAGCTGCTGTATAAAAATAAAATGATATGCAGCAGCTATTCTCTCCAGTAAAAAAGCAGATACATGAAAAAATTTCATGTATCTGCTTTTCGTTTATCGTTAAAATCAAGTATAGCTTGATTTTATGAATAATTCCGTTAAAAACGGAATTATTCAGTACGCATTATATAATCCTAATATTTTCACTTAACCTTAGTACCACCTATTGGTCTTATATATAACTTATGGCAGCTGCGTTTTCCAAATAAATGTTCCATCTCAGAAATAAAATTATCAAGAATATCGTTAGGTACAAACGCTTGAATTGTTCCTGCAAACCCACCGCCGTGAACTCTGCAAGCTCCCCTGCCATTCAAGATGCGTTCGGCTGTATACAATCCCAAAACAACGCCTTCTTCTCTTGAGTCACTTACCGAGAAAATATTCTGCAAATACTTAAATGAACTGTTTCCACTTGCATTAACTTCATTAAGGAATGTTTCCATATTTCCATTTTTAAGTGCTGCTGCTTCTCGTTCAACCTTTTCATTTTCATCAAAGAAATGGAACGCTCTAGCCACTGCTCTGTCACCGCACTTAGTGCGCACTTCTGTTATGCTGTCCCAAAGCATTTCACGAGTTATATCCCTAAGCTCATTCTTTCCAAAAAACTCTGCAACAGACTTCATTTCAACAGGAATTGCTGTATATTCATGTGTAAGATTTGCGTGGTTACCCTTTGTATCAACGATACACAAGCTATAGCCGCTTGCCGCAAAATCATACTTAATTTCCTCAATAATTGGCTTGCTTGGGTCTTTGAAATCAATTGTGATAAAACCGCCGACAGATGATGCCATCTGGTCTAAAAGTCCGCTTGGCTTTCCAAAATACAAGTTCTCTGAAAGTTGTGCTATCTGTGCTATCTCAACTGCATTAACCTTGCCGTCATTATATAGATAAGATAAAATATTGCCAACCAATACTTCAAATGCCGCAGAAGATGAAATACCGCTGCCTTTTAATACATTTGATGTTGTATATGCATTAAAACCGCCGATTTTATAACCATTCTTTACAAATCCTGCCGCAACACCTCTTATTAAAGCAGCAGATGTGTTTGTTTCATTATGCTGTACGGAAAGCTCAGAAATATCAATATCATCTCTTGGGAACCCTTCCGAAGTAATTGAAATTACGTTGTTTTCTGTTGGCACAACGAAAGCGATTACATCAAGGTCAACTGATGCCGCAAGCACACACCCTCTGTTATGGTCGGTATGATTTCCACCAACCTCTGTACGCCCTGGTGCAGAAAAAACCTGTACATTCACGTTTGTGCCATATATCTCTGCAAATTCTTTTTCAGCTTTTTCATAGCGTACTTTTTGGTTTTGCACTGCATCCTCACCATAAAGCTTTGCTAATATTTCATCAAAGTTTATCATACTAATTAGATACCGTCCTTTATTTGATTAAATTTAGTTTAGTTGTGGGGGTAATTAAACTATGTTAATTTCATAAATAATTTCACTTTTTATAATTGTATGAAGAAATTAAGCTTTGCTTTGCTTAACTTTACATATAATTCCGTTTTATATAATTGGTAGAGATACACTCTGCTCAACTTTATGTAGCTGCAAGTAGAATTAAGCAAAGCTTAATTCTACGAATAACTTCGCTTCAGCAAAGTTATTTGGCATCATAAAAAACACGATAATTTTTTTCAGAATGTGAATATACACTCATTACTAAACCAATGCAGACAAACAAGCTTAGTATTGATGTTCCGCCCTGACTTACAAACGGCAATGGAACACCGATAACAGGCATTACAACAAGTACCATACCGATGTTTAAAAAACAATGGATAAATATCATTGAATAAACACCAACACATATAAATCTGCCCAGATCATCCTTTGCAATTCTGCTGTCTGCTACAATTTTTAAGCATATATATGCAAGCACTGCGATAAGCGCAATACACCCGATAAAGCCAAAGCACTGACCAACATAAGTGAAAATAAAGTCATTCTGCACCTCAGGCACACTTACATAGCTGTCTGCAAAAAGACCTTTCCCGAACAGCTGCCCTGACCCAAGCGCCATCTTACCCCAATATTGCTGATAATAAATATCAGCATACACAGGGTCTTTTTCGGCATTCTCAACGAACAGCACCTCAAACCTAAGCTTTTGGTGCGGCAGCATAATCTTGTTCCATAAAACCCATATTGCAGGCGGCACAGCTATCACACACGGAAGTATATATTTCCATGATATTCCCGCTGCAAAAATCATAAATATAAATATTACGAAGAATACAAGCGCTGTTCCATCATCACCCTGTGCTACGACAAACAATGTCGGGACTGCGCCATGCAAGCATAAAAGCAGTACATTCAGCGGACTGTTCAAATGGTCTTTAACCTTTGACAAATGTAAGGCAAATGTCATAATAAATGCTATTTTTAATATCTCGGATGGCTGGAGTGTTGTAAACCCTAAATCAATCCATGCCTGATCATCAGCACCCTCAACTGGTTTATAGGCAAGCGATGTAAACGTCAGCGCCGTCAGTCCTAATGCAAGTGGTGCATATAAAAACCAAAGTTTAGTAAATTTATGATAATCAAGTGCAGACATTACAAGTGCAATAACGGCACCCATGCATATTGCTATAAACTGTATTTTATACATATCCGACTTTGCAGATATGCCATTCTGCACCATTGAATACAACAGCAAAACAGAAAATCCTGATACAAGGCATACAGCAAAAAACAGCATTTTATCCAGCTTATGAAAATACTGCACTATTATTTTAAGTATCTTTTTTAGCATAATTTTCCTTTCGTTATATCATTAACCCAATTGTAAAAATGGTTAATAATATTATACACTATTTTAATACCGAATTCAATAGCCAATTAAAAGAATACCACGACAAACTGTAGAAATGTCAATGATAGGTGACATTTCTACGAAAAAATATGTTGTGCAGCCAGCACAATATTGAATATTTTTTACGAATATAGTCATTTTTGTACAAGTTTTTCATATACAACCAAAATCCTTGATTAACCACATAAGCAGTAATCAAGGATTTTTAATGTTTTGTATTTTTTATCGGGATATATAAATTTCAGTCAGCTTTTTATTAGTCAGTTTAAATTTAATCTTTTGAGTATCAATTCCATAATAGCAAAGCTCCATTTCACCGCTTATGCTGTTTTCATACACATCATCAGGTATGCCAAAATCAGTATAAATTTTACTCAATGCACATCCAAAACCTATGCCATATATGGTAAAATCATAAATACCATCTGCCGCAGATATATTAATTGATGTTATCGGAACATTAATTAGATTTTTTTCATCAAGAGCTGGAATTTCAGTGTTAAGCCAGTTTACATACATCCTTGCATAATCAGGAGTGAAAATAATACCGCTTGCACTGCTTTCGGTGATATAGTCAGTTGTAAAGGTGTATCCATTTTCATAACCATTATTTAATGAGAATAGTGAAAACGGAAAACCTATATTAACTCCGTCAAAGCTGACGCTTTGGCAAACCTCCGAGAAAAGCTATGGTCTTGTCAGTATATTTGAATAGTCATCAGGTATGGTTACGGTTATCTGTGTGGTTTCAGAAGTTTGAGCAGTGTCATCCATATGACATCCTGTTATTATGAACATAAGCATATATATAGTTAAAAAAGCAGCAAAATTCTTATACATAATATATATTTCCTGTGTTATATTACGATTTGTATATTTCTATTATCTTTAATGCGGCATTAACGCCATCAACTGCGGCTGAAACAATACCGCCCGCATAACCTGCACCCTCACCGCATGGATACAACGAGGCAATTGAAAGCGACTGCATATCATCATTACGGGTGATTTTTACAGGTGAAGATGTCCTTGTTTCAGGTGCAGTCAAGACTGCATTTCTATCACCAAAGCAATGCATTTTACCTGCAAAGCTGCGTATACCCTTTCTCATCATATCAGTTACATAGTCAGGGAAAAGCTCGTTAAAGTCGCATTCAGTCACACCGATATTATATGACGGTGTTATCGTAGCTTTGCTTAAAGAGCCGTTGCCGTCAAGAAGCTGCCCTACTGTGCAGGCAGGAGCAGTATAATTTTTACCTGCCAAGTTAAAAGCCTTGCGTTCAATATCCTGTGCAAACTTCACACCTGCAAGAGGGTCTTTGCCAAAATCATCAGGTGATACCGATACAGCAATAGCCGAGTTTGAATTTATCGCATCACGGGAAAATTCACTCATGCCATTAACAACAATAGTATCATTTTCACTTTGAGATGGAACAACATATCCGCCAGGGCACATACAGAATGTATAAGCAGCCCTATCACCTAAACGGTATGAAAGCTGATATTCACCCACAGGCAACGATGTATCCTTATAAAGATTACCATACAAAGACTGGTTAACAGCCTCTCTTGTATGCTCAATTCTTGCACCAACAGAAAAAGGCTTTGGCTCAATAAATATACCCTTATCCAAAAGCATTTCAAAGGTATCTCTTGCGCTGTGGCCAATTGCTAAAATCAAGGCTTGTGTTTTTATTTGCTCGTTGCCATTAACTGTAATGGCTGTAACCTTGCCACTTGATATATCGATATCTGTTATCTGCGAAAGAAATCTAACCTCACCACCAAGCGAAATAACTCTTTCACGGAGATTTTTTACAACTTCTCTAAGCTTGTCCGTGCCGACATGAGGTTTTGCTCTTGACAAAATCTCCTTTGGTGCGCCAAGCTCTGTCAGCTTTTCAAGTATATGCCTGCAAAGCGGACTGTTAATTCGAGTGGTCAGCTTGCCATCGGAAAATGTTCCAGCACCACCCTCACCAAACTGCACGTTCGTAGAAGTATCTAGCTTTGCATTCTGCCAAAAATCATTTACAGAATTAACTCGTTCATCAACACTGTTTCCACGTTCCAAGACAAGTGGTTTGTAGCCATATTCAGTAAGAGTTAAAGCAGCAAACATTCCTGCAGGCCCAAATCCTGCTATGACAATACGTCCGTCTGGAATGACACTTCCGAAAGCTGTTGGCTTAAACTTCATGTTTTCAATATATTTGCAGAATGAATATTTATCAGCGATAAGCTTTTCACGGCTTTCATCAGCAAGCTCAATCCATACTGATGACACAAGCTTTATATCAGTATTTTTTCTTGCATCAAGCGAGGATTTATGAATTCCCGCAACACAGGTATCATTTAGATTTATATGAATTTTTTTTACTGCAAGCAGGATAATCTGACTTTCTGACACATTATATGCTGTGACAATCTGTGATATTATAATAGGCATATTAAATTCCTTTCAATAAAAACACTCCGCTAAGATTTATGTTAATTCAACCTTAGCGGAGCAATTAGCTATTTTAATGTCTGCTGAACAATTCAAAAATGGCTTTGAGCTTCGCTTTTACACCGTTTTTGAATTGTTCAAATAGCAAGCGTCAATCAAGAAGTAACACAAACAACATCGTTTTTCAGTACGCATTATTTTACTGTTATAGTAACCTTTGGCGACAGCGAGCCTTCTGTGCCGATACACCATACGCTGTCATACTCGGGAATACTGAATATAATCGGGCATTTATAATCGCCAATAGTCATATCAACATAGTTACTAAGGTCAATGTTTGCAGTTATATCAATATATGTCAGCTGTTCAATTATTTCGGATGGACCTATAAAATAAGGAGTAATACCAGATGAAATAATCTCAATATCAAAATTAAACTGCGCAGGAGCGTTAATAATATGGAAGTCCTCCTGCCTGATATATAGTGAAGTTTTTGCAAGTCCTGCACTCGGACAAGTCACTGTAATAGTATTCATACCACTTAAATTCTGATAACCGTCAGGCAGGAAATCAGTGGTATTGAAAGTAAATACAGAGCCAATATCAACCTCTCGCATATCAATTGTACCAATATCAATATGGTCAATATCCTTAATCAGCTCGCTTGGAGCAGCAATGCTAAGCTCATATGCTGAAAATGCAAGCTGTTCGGTAAAGCTTTCCGTATTAAACTTTTCGGGAGCATTTGTAATTCTGACACCAAGTGATACAGTTTGCTTTTGCAAAATCGGTACATGAACATTGAATGTCGATTTATTAAAAGTCAAATCTGATATATCTTCAATTACCTCAGCAGAGCCATTATAAAGGCTTACCTCATTTGCAACGAAATCAAAGGTACTTGATAGTTCATTTTCAGAATGAACTCTTATATAAGCACCTGAAATTTTTTCAACCTTTTCCTTTGGACCAGTAACAGCGACAGTTTCAGGCTGGATAACGACATCATCCAGAATAAAACCTTGAGCAACTGTAACATCGGAGGTGCGTAAAATTGGCTTTATAGCAATTTCCTTTGTAATAATCTCATCAAACTCAAGGCTGATATTATCAGTAGTTTTACCGTTCACAACAATTTTTGTAACTTCAAATTGTTTACCTGATGAGCATACAATATTTATCGGCAGATTATATGTTGATGCCTTAAAAACATTTTCAGGATATATAACAGCAGCAATATCCTCGGCTGTAAGATTACTGACTTCCTTACGCTCACCCTCGATATAAACAGTGACTGTTTCAACAGTTTGGTTAACAACCTGATAATTATTCTGTTCTGCATAAGTTCCCGTCATATCGACTATAATTGGAACATTATAAATTATACGTGGTATTGTCGGATAAACGCTTACCGATACAATAAACCAAATTACTATTGCCGCTAAAATTGATAAAATTGTATTAAAAATATTTTTTTCAAACATACGGGAAAAGAAATCGGTTATTTTAGAAATAATAGAATTCATTTATATACTCCACTTTCTTTTGGACTATTGCGATTACTTGTCGGACTTCTTTCTTCCACCAAAAATATGGAAATTACCATTAGTGGATTTATCATCCGATTGGTGATGAATTTTAGTTTGTTTTGGAGCTTTTGGCGGTTTTGTTGCTTTTGCAGGTTTTTCTGGAAGAAGTCTTGCACGTAAAAGCTTTTTTAAGCTGTCACGGGAAAAGCTTCGTGACAAAACGCCATTTTCGGCAACTGATATAGTTCCTGTTTCTTCGGAAACAACTATTATAACAGCATCAGAGTTTTCACTCATACCAATAGCGGCACGGTGTCTTGAACCAAGTGCTTTGTTGATAGTTTCTTCTTTCTGTGGTTTTGGCAGAAAACAAGCAGCAGCATGAATAATACCGTCACGCATGATAACAGCACCGTCATGGAGAGGTGTTTTGGGATAAAATATATTGCCAAACAACTCCTTTGTAGGAACTGCATCAAGAATTGTACCTGTATCAATCTGCTCGCCAAGCTTTGATTCTTGTTCAATAACAATCAATGCGCCAGTTGTTGTGGATGCTAAATCCTCACAGGCATCGCATATAGCCTCAATAGCAACAGCCCATTTTTGTGCTATTGTATCAGAAGATTCGGATGAAAGTGATGAAAACACAGCAAATTTTGATACCTTTGAATGTCCGATTTTTTCAAGCGAACGCCTTAATTCAGGCTGGAATAATACAATTAACGCAAGCAATCCTATGCTAAACAGATTTTTCAGCAGGAAAGTCATGGCTTTCATTTCAACAAAGCTCATCACAGCATAAGCGATTGCAAGAAAAATTATACCCTTGATAAGTCCGCCTGCACGAGTTTCTTTAACTAGCGTAATTGATTTATGCACAAGCCATGCAAGCACTGCAATATCAAGTATATCCCAAAATCCAATTGGCAGTATACTTTTAAAAAGCGAGGGCAATGTATAAAAAAATTCCATATTGAATTAATATCCTCCAGTCATATAGTTGGTTAAATTAGCACGGAGTGCATTACGATATAGTCGTTACACAATTATTTAGGTAGTTAGTTCGCACTGCATAGGTGCGAACTAAGGAGTAATGCACCATATATGCATTACTCCCGTTAAAAACCCTAAAGTTTTTTTAACTTAACGTACTATAAACAGAAATTTTGCATTACATTATATTTTAACATTTTTTTCTGTTTAATACAAGTCTTATTTATAAATTTCACATTAATTACATGGTGTAAAAATTCAATAAAAATTATCCGCTGCCAAAATGACAGCGGATTTGTTCTTCACATATTTTCTTAATGGTATACTTAATAAGTAACCGAGTCTATAACTTTCATATCACTAAGCTGTGCAGATACAATGCGTCTGCTGCTAATAACATACAGAACATCTCCATTAATCACAGCACGTTCAAAAATCATACTGTCATCAATGTCATTGTATTCGATGTAGCCAACACCCTTTGGAATAAATCCTGTTGTTTCATCATAAGTGAAAAGATAGTAACGATTAACCGTACCAAAGTCATGATGACCATAAACTGGTACGCCAATCAATGAATTTTCATAGTCAATCAGCAATGCACGTCTTGAAGCAAGTGCCTTTGAATTGATATCCTTTAAGTCCTCAGCGAAAGTTACACTATTTTTCAACAGGCAATTTTCAGCTGAATACATACTCAGCTTAAGTCCGCACTCTTTACCTGTTTCGTCATAAACAGCACCAATTCCAATCAGTTCATTAACGGCAGATTTACCACCAGAATATCCCATGATATAAGCAGAATTAGGGTCGAGTGAATGAACTTGCAGCGGAGGTGTGCAGGATAAATCAATAACCATTTCAGGTTCATGCTTATCTGTCAGATATAATGAGGCATAATTTCCTTGAAAACGAACCTTTGTAATGTTGCATTCAGGTAAAAGTCCTCCAGCACTCTTTGTTACAGTGAGTGTCTTGTCAAGAATATACAGCGATGTAGACGTCATACCATTTTCGTCAGTTGTCTTTGCTGCAATACGGAAATAATCTCCGTCAGCGCTCATGCCAAAGCGACCTAATAAAGTGCCGTCAACAGAAGCAGATGCAGCATAAGTAAGCGCACCACCTGATTTATTCAATGCAAATCGGGTGATAATAGTATAGTTGGTATCATTTTTTGCTGTTCCTGCAATATAAATTGAATCAGCTGAACAGCATACATTTTTACTTGAGCCAAGCACAGCCTTAACGGACAAGGAATCATCGTAAAGATTAATGCTGCCGCTTAAGTTAATCGCAGATACAACAGTATAGTCTGTACTGTTTGCACCCGCAGGTATAATTATGTCACTGGCAGCAACATAATTTTTCTCGCCATTGATATAGTATGACGGTACAAAGGTATCAAGCTCCGCTTGACTGTCAAGCGGCTTTACACGATAATCCGAGTAGGAGGTAACCGTGTAAAGAGTACCATCAACGACAGCTGTGGAAATATAGCTGCCGCTTTGTTTATATGAATGGGTATGTGACGGGAAAGCTTTATCGCTAATGTCGTAGATGTCAACAACAACGTTTGCTAGGAACTTTGAATTTGCTGTCTGTGCAGTTGTTCCGGGGTATGCAGCCCCTGACTTAAAAACCGAGGTGCCGCCGTTATTGTCTGTTTCGTTATCAGAATTGCTTGAATTATCTGAAGAATTAAAATCATTTTCATTGCCATTTGAGTAGGTGTCTGAAAAATCTGCTGGAACAGAATCATCAGTTATAGTAGAATTGGCATGACTGGTGAATTCAAAGGTATCAAAAAGCTGAACTTCATCAGTCTGAGTTGAAATAATCATGAGTGTATCGCCTTCAATATAAAGCTCAACAGGCGGTGCGACATCTAATTCAATAGAAGTTATTACTTCCATACTAGCGATGTCAATAACATTAAGCACGCCGTCAGAAATGCAGTAAAGGTTAACGCCGTCAGTTTTTACTATATCAGCGCTAGAAACTCTCTCATCTTCAAGCAGCAAATCATCTTCTTCCAAATCATATGCATAAGTTATTGATGTACTATTGTCAGTGATTGCAGACTCACTTGGTTTAGTAGCATCAGTAGCCTTTGAAGTATCTGTACCGATTGTAGTACCAGTTTCTGTTTCTTTATTTATATCAGAAGTCTGTGTGCCTTCATCAAGTAAAATACCTGTGTAAATGTCGAAGATAGTACCATAATTGTCAGGGTTTGTAGGAGTAATATCCAAATAATCGGTTCTGTCCGGTAAATCCTGATATCCTGGGTTTGTTTTGTTATAAGCAAGCATTCCAACTGCGAATACCGCACATGCAGCGGAACATGCAACAGTCCTTGTTATAATATTACGACGTTGTACAGTGATTGACGGTACTGATTTTATTATTTTATGTTCAGATACCATTTTGGACTGTTCTGTTTTTGCCTTGAGCATTAAAGCGATGTTCTGAGGTGAAAGTTCATCGGGAACTTCAATCTCATCAAACATATCATTTAATCTGTCTTCAAATTTCATAATCCAAGCCTCCTTTCATCTAGCGTTCCATAAGCATTTGTTTTAGCTTTATCTTCGCTCTTGCCACCTTTGACCTCACGGTATTTGCAGATATACCTGTGATCTTGGCGATCTCCTCGCTCTTATAACCTGAAACAATGCTTAACGATAAAACAAGTCTTTCTTCCTCGTTTAATCGGCTGAATTCTTCCATAAGCTCTAATCCGTTGTAATTTATCTCTGCGGATTTCTCTTGTTCTACACTATCGAGTACATCAAGGTCATCACGGTAGTTATTACTCTGTATATATTCCTTCTGTTTGTTTTTTATCTTTACAGTAAGGATTTTAACTATCCATGCTTTGAATGCCTTTTCATCTCGCAATTTTTTTATGGAAGTATAGGCCTCTAAAACGGTGTCACTAACCACATCGGAAGCATCATGCTGATTTTTTAAGTTCGCTATTGCAATGCGGTATAAATCTTTATATACTAAGGAGTACAGCTCTGCGAATGCATCTGCATCTCCTTCCCTTGCTTTTTGTACCAAGCGTGAGAATTCAGTATTCATTCTTTCAATATCACCTCGTTCTGTCTTAAAAGTAACAGATTGATAATGACATTATACCACATTTTCGCCTAACTTAAAAGACCTGTCATTAAATTAGTGGTGATTTTTCGCCTTTTTGTTGCATTTATATTTCACTTTTGTATACACTCACAAAAACATCTCTTTTTTTATATCGTTTTTATGCATTTTTTACACTCAAGTCAAATACATTTAGAAAGACAAGCGGTTATATCCACTATTTAATTACGTGTTTTATGTGATTTTTCATTACTCATGATAAACACGTTTCATATATATAGTGTAAAAAAACGAGCGTTTTGTTGCATAGAAAATAAAATTATTTTTTAGAGGCGTATAATTTGTATTTATATATACTATATGTATATTTTAAATTAAATTGTATAAAATGGATTGACGTATTAAATGTAATGTACTATAATATATATGTATGTAAATTTCTTTGATTGGAGGGCAGTAAATGTGTTCTTATAGAAAATTGAATATTAAATCAGCTGCTCTTTTTTCAACAGTACTGATGGCTTTTTCTACATTATCAGGATGCACAAACGGCAGCGATAATGACAGTTTTGAAAGCACATCAACAATCACCAGTGAAATAACAAGTGAATTTTTATCGGAAACAGAAAGTGTAACGAAAACATCATTAAATGATAGAGTTGCAATAACAGAAAACTCCGATATTTCAGATACATCAACTGTATCGGACACAGACAATCTTTCTGATACAGCAATTTCAGAAATCACTTCAAATGAAAGTATTACTACAACAGTTAATGATATTTCCGACACAGGTATTATATCAAAGGAAACATCGGAAAATGTAACCACAACAGTTCAGAGCACAACAAAACTGATAGAAATTACAACCGATATTAAAACAATTGCTGCACAGACAACAACAGTGAAACCTCCTGCAAAAATAATAATTCCAATGGTATATTCAGTTTCATCACCTGCAACAGATGTTATTTCCGGCACAAACGGAACTATAGATTACAGCAACTCCTCAAAGGGATATTTTTCCGTAAAATATACTGGTAAAGCAACTGTTGTCAAGCTGCGTGTTGAATGCAGCGGTGCAAGCAAGTATGACCATGATGTTGAAGCGGATGGCAAGCTGCATTACTTTCCTTTGCATAATGGCAGCGGAAAATATACAATCGGTCTATATGAACAGGTTGGCAGCAGTTATGTTCAGGTTTGCTCTGGTGAAGTCAACGCCAAGGTTGCAAATGAAACCAACACATATCTTTATCCAAATAATTATGTAAATTTTAATCAAAACTCTAATTTAGTGCAAAAGGTTGCAGAGATAACCGCTGGTAAAACCTCCGACCTTGATAAAATATCTGCTATTTTCACATATATAACAAGCAATGTCACGTATGACAAGCAATTTGCTGCCGATGTTAAAAGCGGTAAGATTACAAAACATACCCCTGACCCCGACACTACTTTAAAAAATAAAACAGGTATCTGCTATGATTATGCCTCACTTTTTGCTGCTATGGCAAGAGCAGAGGGTATTCCTGCAAAGCTTGTTGTCGGATATGCCTCACCTGATATTTACCACGCATGGAATGAGGTTTATACTGACGAAACAGGCTGGATTACTGTTGAATTTTATCTTAGCAAAAAAGGCTTTAACCGTGTTGATGCAACGTTTTATTCAAGTGCAGCGGATAAATCAACCGTTTCAGAATATATATCTAAAAACAGCAATTATTCATCCTTATACATTTACTAATTGAAAGGATTGTTATATATCATGTCAAAACAAAAAATACTGACTGCTGACGAAACATCTTATATTTGCGAGCAGTTATCCTATATTTTAAAAGCGGGTATCCCTTTTCATGACGGACTTGAAATTATAGCAGAGGATATGGAGGATAACAAGCTAAAAGGAATTATTAACGAGCTTTGCTCATATCTTCATGATGAAAAGCCAATTTTTACTGCTATGGAGGAAACTCACGTTTTCCCGTCATATGCTGTAAAAATGATAGAAATAGGTACGTTAACAGGGCGTCTTGAGGCTGTTTTAACATCCCTTTCGGAATATTATGAACAGCAGTCGGAGCTAAAGCGCACAATTACAAGTGCAGTGCTGCATCCTCTTATGCTGCTTTGCATGATGGCTGCTGTTATTATCGTGCTTGTTGTTAAGGTTATACCTATGTTTAAGGGTATTTTCAGCCGTTTTGACGAGAGTGCAAGTGCTGTTGTTGAAAAAAGCATTTCCACTGCATATTCGCTTGGTATGATTATGCTGATTATTATGTTTGCTGTTATTGTTATTGTCGGAGTTATTGTTATTCTGACAAAAATTCCGTCTATGTCATCAAAGATAAAGAATGCTTTCTCGAAGTTTTTTCTTACAAAGAAGATATCCGAAAGCATTGCTCTTGCTTATTTCTGCAACGCTATGTGCATGATGTCCTCCAGTGGTATTGAAAGCTCACAGGCTCTTGAATATGCCGAACCGCTTATTAATAATCAAAAATTACAGGATAAAATAAGTTCATGCCGTGAAAAAGTTATCGAGGGTGAAAGCTTTGCCGATGCTATTCATGATGCGAAAATTCTTCCTGCCATGCAGGCTCATACATTGAAAATTTCCTATCAGTCAGGCTCTTTTGACCAAGCATGGAAAAAAATCAGTGACCATTATGACGAGGAAACAAACCGTTCTTTAAATAACCTTGTAACATTTATTGAGCCGCTGCTTATTGTTGTGCTTGCTGTTGTAATCGGTGCGGTGCTACTTACTGTTATGCTGCCGCTAATGGATATTATGTCATCGCTTGGTTGATGGAATTATATTATATATAATCATGATTATGTAGTGGCGATTATAACGCTGTGTCGCATCGCACGCAAATAACTCGTATGCAACACGAATTTAAATGGAGGAAACAGCTTATATGAAAATGAAGAAGAATACAAAAAAATATTTGCTGTCTGTATGCGGCTCTTTGCTCATGCTTGCTTTATTAATAGTATGGCTTGTTTCGGGTCTTGACAGCACAAAAAAAGCATCTGATGCTAATCAGCTTGCCTCCATTGAGAATTCAATCATTAAAAGTGCAGTTGTCTGCTATTCAATTGAGGGAATGTATCCTGCTGATATTGATTATCTGACGGAGCATTATGGAGTTCGTGTTGACACAAACAATTATATAGTGCATTATGAATATTTCGGCGGTAATATCATGCCGACTGTTACTGTGATTAGAAAATAACTTTCCGAAATAGATTTTGGGGAAAGGACGACTATAAATATGAAAAATGCAGTTACTTTAAAGCATTCGGCAAAAGTAGTAAATTCTGCGGCAAGTATGCTGCTGTTCCTGCTTTTCACTATATGTGCATTAATAATGGTAAGTATTGCATCTGCGACATACAGCAGGATAAATACAGGCTTCGACAACACCTTTGACTCATCCGCATCGGTGCGATATATCTCCAACAAGATAAAAAGCAGTACATCTGTTACCGTTATGGAGGGTAATCAAACAGGACTTATTTTGCATCAGGATGGATATAATACACTCATTTATTTTACATCAGGCGGTATTTATGAGGTTTCTGTTGCCGAAGATGTTGTTACCATTCCTGCTGCTGGGGACTTGCTTTTTAATGTTAATAATCTTACTCTGACAGACTGTGGAAATTGCATTCTTAAGGTCAGCGTTACCGATTCAGACAAGAACATATACGAAACATACTGCGAATACGAAAATTAATCTGCAAAGGAGGGTTACTATTTTGGCAGGAATACGCCGCAAGGCTTTTCATAAAGGTATTAGTTTGATTTTTGTTGAAATGATTATATCATTATTCTTTTTCAGCATTTCAAGCGTAATCATTTTAAATGTTTTTGCTGCTGCTGACGGCAAGCTTAAAGAAAACCGCCGTGATGAATATGTTAACCTTACCATGCACTCTTTATGTAATGTATTTTCTGTTACAGGAGATTTAAAAGAAACAACCGCAATGGTTTTAAACATGGATAAAAACTTGTCTGTAACGGATAGTAATTATTTTATTATACCGCTTTCATCAAACTGCACATACAATGGTATTGACGATGACGTTATTATGCGTTTTGACCTGTCATCTGAAAACGGCAATGCAGGCATACTTTATAACCTAAATATAACCGCTGAATATGATGACAAAAGCTTTTCTGTGCATTGTTCTTCCTATGACAATGATATTGCAGTAATACAGGAGGAACAAAGCTATGAGTAAATATACTGTAAAAAGGACTGCTGGTGTCGGAATTGGATATACCTCTGTCATGGTTATCTTCGTTATAATCTGTCTTACCCTGCTTGCAGTTCTATCCTACACTGCATCTGGTGCTAACCAAACTCTTAATGACAAAAGCCGTGATTATATGACCGAATATTATGCCGCTGAAAGTAAAGTTGACAAGACCATTTTTGATATTAATGAAACTATATATAGTTGTTTACAGGATGGAATGTTCGACTGGACCTTTGAGGATGCTGTATCACAAATTAATGGTGTTAAGGTCTTCACTGCACCTGATGGATTTTCGGTAACATTTGTAACGGATATTAACGACCGTCAGCAGATTTTCACCGAACTTAGTGTCCCAATTGACCCGTCTTTTTCGGAAAATGAAAACTATACTATTGTAAAAAGGCAAGTTATTTATACTGATGATGGCATTTCAGAGGGTAAACCTGAAAATGTCTGGGATGGTAATTTTTAATACGCATTAATATATAGGGGGATTTTTTATGGACATAAGAGAAGTACTTACCGATGCTGTTAACAAAGGTGCATCGGATATATTTATTGTTTCAGGCACAAGCCTTGGCATTAAAATTGCCAATAAAATTTATCGCATAAATGATGATTTTCTTCGTCCTGACGACACAAAAGCCATAGTACTGGATATTTTTAAGCTTGCAGGCCTTGATATTACTGACACCTCACAAATTCAAAAGGAAATGGATTTCTCCTTTTCAATGGCAGGTATAGGACGTTTTCGTGTGAATATATACAAGCAAAGAGGGTCTTTTTCTGCAGTTTTGCGTTGTGTTCCCTTTGAACTTCCTAACCCTGAAAGACTTAGCATTCCTGATGCTGTTATGGAGCTTGCTGACAGCAAAAGTGGTATTGTTCTTATCACTGGCGCTGCCGGAAATGGCAAGTCCACAACACTTTCCTGTATTATAGATAAAATCAACTCAACAATGGACGGCCATATTATCACAATTGAGGACCCTATCGAGTTTTTGCATAAGCATAAAAAGAGTATTATCAGTCAGCGTGAGGTTAATATTGATACTGACAGCTATGTGAATGCTTTGCGAGCTGCACTTCGTCAATCTCCAAACGTTATTCTTCTTGGTGAAATGCGTGACTATGAAACTATAAATATCGCTATGACCGCTGCGGAAACAGGTCAGCTTGTGCTTTCAACACTTCATACTTTGGGTGCTGCAAACACAATCGATCGTATTATCGACGTTTTCCCGCCTGCACAGCAGCACCAGATACGTGTCCAGCTTTCAATGGTGCTTAAGGCTGTTATTTCACAGCAGCTTATCCCTGCACTTGACGGCTCTCTTGCTCCTGCTTTTGAAATTATGACTGTAAATAATGCAATTAGGACTATGATTAGAGAGCAAAAAACTCATCAGATTGATACTATTCTTCAGTCCTCTGCCGGTATGCAGACTATGGATACAGCTATTATAAAGCTTTATAAGGATGGTAAAATCTCTGCTGAAAATGCTGTCCAATACTCTGTTAACCCAGAACTTATGCAAAAAAGAATATGAACGCAAATTAAACATAATATGACATTTCAAAAAAATGTGTGCAGGCAAAGTATTCCTGTACACATTTTTTTACACTAATAATTATATATGGTTATGCAGTTTCCATAAAACACTAGTATTTTTGTTAATACTTTTCTCCTACAAAATATGACATTTTATGGTATTATATCTTGACAATAACTTGTCAGCTATGCTATTATATGTATGTAAACATTGATATTACTTCCCTGAAAAAGTATCTATTAATATTTACACATCTAAAAAAGAGTGGATATCAGCTGAAGTGTTATAGAATATAGATATAAAAACTATCCTTCTAAAAAGCAGCTCTTTTATATTAAGGAGAACTATGAAAAAAATTATTTCTTTTGTAACAGCGGTTATGATTGTTGTATCATTTACTGCTAATGTTATGGCTGTTAATTTTGACAGAACACCTATTACTAAAAATGAATATGACAGTATGAATACAAAAAAGACTTCAAATAACAGCACAGTAAGCTTAGCCGATGGTATTACCCTCGTTGCAAGCAGCACGGATGGATGGTCCATTCAAACTGACCCTGACCTAACTGGTACTATAACAATCGGTTATAAATCAGACAGTGATTATTATTCTGTTACTATTGACCTTGATGCAAAGGATTATACTGGCTCATTTATAATAGGTGCAGGTAACAGTATTAACTCAATTGCAGTTGGTACTAATAACACGACAAGAACCAATGTAACAACAGAGCCTGTTGTTACAGAACCACCTGTAACAGAACCTCCTGTAACTGAACCTCCTGTAACTGAACCTCCTGTGACTGAGCCGCCTGTGACTGAACCGCCTGCAGCTCCAACACCTGCAAATACTACTCCTACAAATTATATAACTCCAACACCGAACAATACTCCTGTTGTCACTTTTGAAGATACACAAGTCCCATTGGCAGATGCTGCTCCAGTTGTGACAGTTACTTCCGATGACAGCGTTATCATATCTTCAAGTGATGATACTGTTTCATTTGATGATACACCAGTACCGCTTGGAGATTTCAATGACGATGATTTTGATTTTGATGATATTGAAATTCCGCTAAGTGACAGTGATAATACACTTCCTAAAACTGGAAACAGTGTAATTCCTGTGGCAAGTGCTGTTTTACTTTCAATCGCATCAGCTGTTGGCATGATTAAGTCTAAAAAACATCACTCATAATTTCACAAATTTAATCTCCCTTTGCTTATGCTTAGGGAGATTTTTGTTATTAAGTGTATACATATTTCGTATTAAATAATATAATATTAATAGTTGGTCAAAAAACATCTGTACATTTTAACATTTTATGTATATTCCTCACAAAATAATTGGTAAAAAAATCATTTGCACAACTAAAGTTTATTTTTATTGTGCATATTGACAGTCAATGATATAATTAGTGTAGTTTTTTTCTATTTAATATGGGTTTAAAAACTCTTCTTTTTCCTTTACTTTTTCTAAACAATATGTTATCATATAAATAGCGAATTATCTGTTGTAGTTATAGCTGTATTAATAGATAATTTTTAATCGATATAGTCGTTCGCCTTATTTTAGGCTATTAGAAAAATAAATTAAGACATAATTGAAAGAGGGATATATTATGAATTTTAATGAAGAAGCAAAACGCAGATTAACCAAAAGTGCCGTAGCACTTACATTTGCTCTGTCTATGTTTACTTCGCAGTTTCCTGGAACTGCTGTAAAGGCAGACAACGAGGGTTCTGGTTATACGGATACTCTTGATAAAAATGACCCTTTAAAGAAGGAAGAAGAAAACACTCCTAAGGATGAAGAAGACGAATCTAAGGATGATGAAAAGAAAGATGACGAAAAGGTAATTATTAAAGATGTTGCCGAATACCATGAGCAGTCAGGCTTGCAATATGCTAACAATGCTGCTTATACAACTGAAAGTCTAAAAATCGGCAGAACATACGGCGATAGTGACTTCTATAATGACAGTGCTGCTTTAGGTGCTGCAACACAGTTCCATCTATTTTCTGTTGACCTTAACATCAGCGGTCACTGTAACGGCGGTTACGCAGCTGTTAATTTGAACAACACTGGCAACAACTTTGCTACGAACAACTTAAATGGCATTGGAAAGTATGATTTATTCTATGCACATAATGTAATATCTTATGGTACAAACAGAACCAGTGACCAATGGAAATCACCAGTAATTATAGGCAGCAATACTCAAATTACAAAGAATGGTTCACAAATGAGAATTGCTAACGGCGAGTTAATTAATACTGGCACTGGCAACACTGTTGATAAAAACATTTTCATGGAAAACTATGATAGTCCATATATTTATCTTGATGTTGAAGGTATTGTTTCTCAGTATAATCCACTATCCTCTGCTTTAGCTAATAAAAATGGGTCAGCTGTGCCAGCAGAGAATATTTCATTTGAAGGAAATAAACCTCAGGTAACCATTCCTGACAGCGGAACAAGTTATTTCAATACATCAGCTAATGAAATGAACAAATATGGCGATGAGTTTATCATTAAAAATCTTCATAAGGATGCTTCCAGTCAGACGCTTATAATAAATGTTGATTTAAATGGCTGCAGCAATTTTGATTTCAATCAGAAAATTAACATTGCTTACTCCAATAATGCTGGAAATCGTTCAAATCATGAAACTGTTGATTTTACAGATTCAAGAATTCTTTGGAACTTCTATGACAGCGGTTCATACGATAATATTTTTCGTGGAACTATTAATTTTAATAAGGAATTCTCAGGTTGTATTCTTGCACCTGGTGCAAGCCTTACTTTCGCAGCAAATTTGGATGGTAATGCAATAGCTAATACAATCACAACAAAAGGCGAAACTCACAGATGGGATTTCAGCGGTGATATTAGCGAATTCAATAATTTAATTCCAAGACTTGATAAAACTCCTGAAATTTATGAAGAAGAAACTACAAATTCCTATATTGACGAAGATGGCAATACAGTAACTACAATTGAAAATGAAGATGGTTCAACAACAACAACTGTTACTGACCCTGATGGCAACAAAATTTCTGAAACTACTACTTCAACTGATGAAGACGGAAACACTACAACTACTGTTGTAGATGAAAATGGTACTACTATTACTGTAACTGATCCTGAAGGCGAAGTTATCTCTAAGGAAGAATATGACCCTGAAGGTAATCTTATAGTTCCAGACCCTGAAGATGGTGGTAATACTCCTGACGACGACGATGGCGGTAACACTGGCGATGGCGGTAATACTGGCGATGGTGGCAACACTGGTGACGGTGGAAATACTGGCGACGGTGGTAATACTGGCGACGGTGGTAACACTGGTGACGGTGGTAACACTGGTGACGGTGGAAATACTGGAGACGGTGGTAACACTGGTGACGGTGGAAATACTGGAGACGGCGGAAACACTGGCGACGGTGGTAACACTGGTGACGGTGGTAACACTGGTGACGGTGGTAACACTGGTGACGGTGGTAACACTGGTGACGGTGGTAACACTGGCGATGGTGGCAACACTGGTGACGGTGGCAACACTGGTGACGGTGGAAACACTGGTGACGGTGGTAATACTGGTGACGGTGGTAATACTGGTGACGGTGGTAATACTGGCGACGGTGGAAATACTGGAGACGGTGGAAACACTGGAGACGGTGGAAACACTGGTGACGGCGGAAACACTGGCGACGGTGGTAACACTGGTGACGGTGGTAACACTGGTGACGGTGGTAACACTGGCGATGGTGGCAACACTGGTGACGGTGGAAATACTGGAGACGGTGGAAATACTGGAGACGGTGGAAATACTGGCGATGGTGGCAACACTGGAGACGGTGGAAACACTGGAGACGGTGGTAACACTGGTGACGGTGGAAATACTGGAGACGGTGGAAATACTGGCGATGGTGGCAACACTGGAGACGGTGGAAACACTGGTGACGGTGGAAATACTGGAGACGGCGGTAATACTGGCGACGGTGGTAACACTGGCGATGGTGGAAACACTGGCGATGGTGGAAACACTGGCGACGGTGGAAACACTGGCGATGGTGGTAACACTGGCGACGGTGGTAACACTGGCGACGGTGGTAACACTGGCGACGGTGGAAATACTGGCGATGGTGGTAACACTGGCGATGGCGGTAACACTGGCGATGGTGGTAACACTGGCGATGGCGGTAACACTGGCGACGGTGGAAACACTGGCGATGGTGGTAACACTGGTGACGGTGGTAATACTGGAGATGGTGGAAACACTGGCGACGGCGGAAATACTGGCGATGGTGGTAATACTGGAGACGGTGGTAATACTGGAGACGGTGGTAACACTGGCGATGGCGGTAATACTGGTGACGGTGGTAATACTGGAGACGGTGGTAATACTGGAGACGGTGGTAACACT
>JAVBOH010000021.1:0-134252 GCA_031550725.1 Oscillospiraceae bacterium | reverse complement strand
CTGTCGAATTTCTTCGCAGTAGGATTAATAACCAATCCACAGCATCTGTTGATAGTATAGGGCTATCTTATTTACATTAAACAAATTTTAAGAAAGGTATGTATTTTGAAACCCTATGTTTTCATTATACAAGGATTAAGGAATAGAGTAACTCTGTACATTATATGTTGTTAATGGATATTAAAACTTTTAAGCAGTATACGCTAAATAATTGAAGAAAGCACCTGACCGTAATTTTTTACGGTCAGATCTGTTTTTTCTATTCAAAACACATTTCATTCTGATTTTGATATGTCTTGTCGAAAATCTATTGCAAAATGGATTGAAATATAACATAATATATTTATATATGTAAATTTATATATCAATAAAATAATTATAATTATTAAATCAAAAAATTTTTTGTTTTATATATTTTCGATAATTACGCACGCTATATCTGTGTATGATACCATAAAAGTCGGTAAAAGTAATAATTTTCAAGAATTATTTTCGCCGTTTTGCAACATTGACATTTTATAAACATTAATTTACAATAGAATTATGTATATTTTAAGGAGGTAGCTTTATGTTGAAAATAGCACTTTGTGATGATGAAAAAGTATATATAAATAAAGTTAAAAGCTACTTAACTAAAATATTAAGCGACTCTGAATTTAAAATCTCTGATTTCTCAAGTGGTAATGATTTACTTAAGGATTATTCTATTTCATGCTTTGATATAATATTTCTTGATATAGAAATGACTGGTTTTAATGGAATTGAAACAGCTAAGGAGATAAGAAATATTGATGAAAATGTTACAATTGCATTTTTGACAAGTCATGATGATTTTGCAATACAAGGATATTCTGTTAAAGCCGAACGATTTATATTAAAACAGCAACCAGAAAATATGTATTTAGAGCAGCTTCATTCAATTATAAATGAGTATAACCAAAGGAATAAACTGTTTCAATATATAAATCAAAATAAAACATTCAATGCAAGGTTATGTGATATTCAATATTTTGAAGTGTTCAATCGTACTATTGTAGTTCATACCAATAATAGTGAATTTACTTATTATGGTAAAATATCTGATTTAGAAGAACAATATTACAAAGATGGTTTTATCAAACCTAATAAAAGTTATCTTGTCAATTTAACTTATATAAAATTTATAGAGAAAAATGATATTATAATGAAAAATGGAATTATTATAGGTATCGGTCGCTCTGTTAAGGATAAAATTATCAAGGAATATTTAAATTATATGTCAGGAAAATAGTAAACAATAATATATTATATAAAACTTATTTATGTCAGGAGATATACATAATATGATTTGCTTTGTAGAGCTTATAAATGCATTTACCGAGATGTATATAATTGGTTTGTTTTATAATAAGCTACTAAAATACAAGTATAAAAATAAGCTACCTTTAATTGCAATTTATTTTTCATCCTCATTAATTATTTCTTTTGCAGCTATAAAAAAATTTGATCCAATTTTACTTCTAATAATAACATCAATTTTATTGTTGTTTATATCTATAATATTGTACGATGGTAAAATGGTATACAAGGTTTTCTATTCGTTCATTTATCTCATGATAATACTAATTGCTGATCCTATTTTAGTTGGTTTTACATATATATTAAACTCAGATGTATCACGAAACTATTTTGATACATTTATAGGTAGAACAATAGGTATGGTTATATCTAAAATCTTATATCTTTGGATGGTTGTTTCTATAACTCGATTATTAATGAAAAAGGTAAAAGAACTACCACTAAAATATTGGATTTCAATTATTTTAACTCCAGTAATAAGCATAGTAATTCTTTATGGTATAACTGTTCCTATCTCACATCCTGAGAATGCAAAGTTCACAGCGATTTATATAATTTCTATAGTTGGAATAATCTACATTAATTTATCAATGCTTAACTTCTTTGAAAGCTATTCAAAGCAAATAAAGCTATCTTTTCTTGAAACTGTTGCTGAGAGAGAAGCAGAGAATTACAAATTATTAAGAATATCATACAAAGAAATGAAAAAGCTTAAGCATGATTTTCAGAATGAATTAGCTGTGTTGAATGATTTAATTACAAATCACAGGTATATGAATGCTGAAATACATATTGATGCATTGCTTAATGAAATAGATAATTTTGCATCATTATGTTATACTGGGAATGAAGCTGTAGATTCACTTATAAATATAAAAGGAAATACTTCCAGACAATATAACATTAAGTTTATAACAAAAATTAAAATAGTATCTGAAATTACTGGAAATTCATTAGAACTATGCAGAATATTTGGTAATGCTCTTGATAATGCGATAGAGGCATGCTTAAAAGTTGATGTGAATGAAAGATACATCTGTGTATCAATAAATGAAATTGAGGATAGTATAATGATAGAAATATCAAATTCATCAATTTTTGCTGATACTGATGATTTATCTACGACAAAGTCTGAGAGAAGTTTACATGGGTATGGAATTCAAAGTATCAAATCTTCAGCAGAAAAACTTGGTGGTGTATTGAACTTTATATATGCCAATAATGCTTTTACATTGAAATTACTGTTAAAAAAAGACAACTGTGATGATAAGATGATGCATTTGACAACATAAAGTCAGCAGTTGACTACAAAGGTCTTAAAATATTACAAATATCGTGCTATACTTTTTATGAGGTGATGGGCTTATGCTCGAAAAACTTGCAAAAAGTACAGCACGATTTTTTGTTTTACAAAACACAATAGAATCAGAACATGAAGAAATTTATGCATATGGTATGGAAATTCTCCTGTCAACAATAGCCAATGGGTTAATTGCATTATTGATTGCTATTATTACAAATACTTTTATACCGTCACTACTTTTTCTTGCTGTTTTTGTAATAATGCGAAAATCAGCAGGTGGTTATCATGCTAAAACTCATGGTGGATGCATGGCAATATTAATATGTGTTCAAATAGGTTTTATTGGATTAATTCATTGCTTTAATTATGATTTTATCATAGTTTATTCGATTTCAGCAATGGTTATATCAATTATATCTGTATTTTTATGTGCTCCTGTTGAACATCCAAATAAACCTATTAATGATGAGGATAAGCTGAGATTAAGGCGAAAAAGTATAATATACATCCTATTGATTTCGATTATCAATTTACTCTGCTTAGTTCTAGGTTTTACGCAATTTGCTTTATACATTTCCTGTGGGATATTTGTATCAACAGGAGCAATGATTGCAGAAAAAATTGTTTTGTTAAAGGAGTTTCATGATGAGTAAGGATAAAAAAATCAACAGAACAGTTATAATATCGGTTATATTGGTTTTGATAAAAGGTGTTTTGTCATTTGTAGGAAACAGTGTATGTACGATTACATTTCACCAACCGTCAGAACCTAATAATATACAAAATTTTATTAATAAAGGGGTTATTTTATGAAAAAATTTAAAAAGGTTTTAACAATGGGAATTTCTATGTTGGCATCTCTTTCGGTATTGGCAGCACTTAGTTCATCTGTAGGCGCTTGTCACTTTTGGTTTGCACAGCCAAAAGTTCCAGAGGGACTTGAAAAATTCAAAAAGAGTAATAAGCTATAATCGTATATTTTGGGAGGAGAGAAAATGAAGGACAAAAGAATATTGAAAAAGTTGCTAGCTGGTGTGCTATCTTTTTCTATGGCATTAAGTATACTTCCTATGGGTTCGTTGGGAGAAATAAAAGTTGGAGCAGAAGCTGATCCGTATGTTGAGTTATCTCAAACATTAACAGCAAGTGATTCGTTTGCTTGGAAAGAGTATGACCATTTAAATTATTCTGACAGATATGCAACCTCAATACCTAAGCATATCATATATGATGGTAATAATATCAAAATGATTGGCTATGGTGATAAAGCATATAAGGATTTTCTTTTAGTTGAGGACACAGAAAATAAGAATTCAAAGAAGATATTTACGTTTGATATTAAGAGGGACGGTACAGACTGGCACAGTATGGAAGGCGGAGGATTTTTATTCAATGCCTCTATTACCAATAATACCTTAAAAGGTTTTTGTTTGCTTATTACTTCTGGTGGTTTGAAGCTTATTCAATTATCAGGAGTTAACGCAGATACTTTCAGAAATAGCAGCAGTTCAACAGTTCAGAGCATGGGAAAGGTTTTAGCTACATACTCATTATCTAATCTGTATGCTGAACATAAATTTAAGATTGAGGTTGATAATACCACTGTATCTGCATGGGATAACGATAAACAAATTATCAATAACTACTCACTTCCTACTAACAGCTATGGTTATGGATATGGACCTATTACAAGTCATGACAGTCACAGTTGTTCTCAGCAATCATATTTTACATTTGCAAATATTGAGATGCAGGAGATAATTGTTCACTATATTCCAAAAGCACCAACAAACTTAAGTTATAAATTAAATGAAGATTCATCAATAGCTTTATCATGGACAGCACCTAATGGAAAAGCTATTGTTAAAGGATATAACGTATATCGTGATGATGTTTTAATTGACATAACAACTAAAACAACTTTTACTGATGAAAGCTCAATAACTTTAGGAGATTTCAAATATTATGTATGTGCTTTCGATGAAGATGAATATCTGTCAGCGGCAAGTGATAGCATCATTGCCGATAATCTTCCACCTACAACACCGAAACTAATTGTTGATAGTGTTTTCGATACATCTGCTACATTAAGCTGGGAATGTTCAGATAATATTGATATAGCTGTGTATGATATTTATAGGAATAATAAATTAATTGATACTGTTTCTTCAAAAAGTTATAATGACAAAACATTAGAAGAAGGTGCATTATATTCTTATTATATTATTGCTAAAGATAAGGCAGGAAATATATCTGATACAAGTAATATTGTGAATATAAGTACTACTATTGATGAAACACAACCGATTATTACATCGATTTCACCAGCAAACGGTACTTATTACAAAAGCTTACCACTAAAAGTAACAGTAACTGATAATCGTTCTGTATCATCAGTTACACTTCAATATTCATATGACAAGAAAAATTGGATAGATATTTCAATAGTTAATACTGATGGTAAGACTAACACAACGATAGATTATGCATTTGATATTTCTAATTTTGATAATGGTATAATTTATGTACAAGCAATTGCAACAAATTCAAGAAACATAATTAGCAATCCTGCCGAGTCACCAATAATGCAGTATAATATTGATAACTCAATACCATCTGCTCCAAAAGATTTATCTGTAAATCTTTTGAATTCACAAATTGAGATAAGATGGGCTGCTCCACAAGAAGATAACATAGCTTTTTTTAAAGTATACCGTAAAACTGAAGTAACAGACAACTATATACTTCTTAAAGATAATTATAAGTATCTAAACTATTATGATACAGATATTGAATTAGGAATGAAATATAGCTATCAAGTATCTGCAGTTGATACAATGGGTCGAGAAGGTATTTTTAGTAATGAGGTTAATGGATGTATAGAAAATGATAAAATAAAACCTGAGATCATTAGTATTTACCCAACAACAGGTACCGTTTTAAATACAAATCAATTAATTGGTATTTCTGCAAAAGATAACTTTAAATTAAATAAAATTGTTGTTGAATGCAGATCAGAAAATGGTGAATGGGAAACAATACATACCGAAAAGAATATTAATTTATATTCAAAGGCTATTCAATTTACATTAAATACTACCGAATTCAAAACAGGTAACTATGAAATTAGAGCATGTGCATATGATACATCAGGTAATATAAGTGATTATTCAATTGCTCAATATTCATTTAAAGAGTGTAAACTTTCATCCCCAACGTTGAGTACTACCGGTGAAGGATGGCGAAATGAACTTAAATGGACAATGGAAAACAATGAAGATTTAATGGGTTATCATGTTTATAGAAAAACTACTGCTTCAGGAACTTATTCATTATTAGCTTCTATAAAATCAAATACTTATACAGATAAAGATGTTACACCTGGAAAAACATATTATTATTTAGTAGAAGCAGTTGATTCAAGAAATAATTTTGTAAAAAGTAATGAAACAACATCAATACCAACCGATATAGATTCAGTACAGCCATTAGCTGATGCAGGTTTTGATATTATTGGTATTGCCGGTGATAAAATTAATTTCAATGGTTCTAATTCATGGGATAATCATTATATTGCTTCATATGAATGGGATTTTGGTGATGGGAATGCAGCAACAGGTGCAAAGATCACGCATACATATGAAACAGATGGAACTTATAATGTAACGTTGACAGTTACAGATAGTGCAGGAAATTCAGATAGCCATACTATTCAGGCATACATATACAGTGATGATAATGGTTCTATACAATTTAAAGTTACAGATGAAGTTGGCAGAGCATTAAGCAATGTTAAAATATACTGTGAGATTCCAGGAATTGATAATACTGATTATATTACAGACTCAAGTGGTAATTTCAAGTTAATTGCACCTAAGGGTACATATGATGTTTATTTTTATAAAAATGAATACTTACCTGTAAATAAGCAAGTAAAAATAGCAGATACTAATGCTTCTCAAAAAATATCTCTTGAGAAAAAAGAACTATTAGATGGTAAGCTTACGGTTAAACCTCTTGATATTAATGAAATGATATCTTTAGGAATTGATGTCAATGCACCTGAAAATCAATTTGTGTACCAATACAACATTGATTATGGTAAAGATGGAAAGCTAACATTTACTTTAAATGCTATGGGTGACATAATTGGAGAAGTAGAAGGAAAGATTCAAAAGGAAAGAGATGGCGTTTTTACAACAGTTGCTACCATTAAAGGTGAAAAGGATAGACCAGTAAGTACCAGCTATGGTGGGTATTCAGAAGGCAGTGGAATTCCTGTAAGTGTAGCAGTATTTAATGTTACAACACAAGTATCTTGGCTTAAGGAATTTTTTGATGTAGAATTAACTATTATTAATAATGCTGATGATGAATTTTATATCCAAAATTCACAAGCAGTTTTATCTTTACCTGATGGATTATCATTGGCTAATACTGCAAGACAGGAAAGTTTAACTCAGGTTATGGGCAAAAATGGAGTTATTGGTGGTAATGAAACCAAATCAGTTTCTTGGATTGTACGTGGTGATAAGGCAGGTTCTTATGATTTATCAGCAACTTTTACAGGAACACTTATGCCATTTTGTGATGATGTTAAAGTAATATTTAAAACTGAAAATCCTTTAATTGTTCATGATGGAACAGGTTTGAAATTAGATATTACTGTAACAGAAGGACTTGATTATTGGAGTTCGTATTTTGAGTTTACAAACAATAGTGAACGTCCTATATATAACTTTGCTGCTAGTTTCAGCGGTTATGCAGAATTAGCTGAAGTAACAGATATGATGGTTTTATATCCTGATGGGACAATTGAAATCATTGAATGGAATAACGGAAAACCAAACTTAGAAAATATTGAAGTATTTTTACCTGCATTAACTGATTCTGAGTATAATCAATATACACATAGAACAATAAATCCAGGAGAAAAAGTAACAGGATGGTTTAAAATATACAGAAAAGATGGTTACACCAATGATTCATCACATCCATAAGTATTAATCTGAAATAATAACAATAAGGGAGCATGGATATGAATAAAAAAGGCATTAAGAAATTATTTTCATTAATTATGTGTCTAACAATGATAATTAATATAGTGTCATCAAATATGAGTACAGCATATGCTGAAAATTTTTGTACAACATATGAATATGATACATATAAAATTACATATACCATAACAAATGAATGGCAAGGATATCAAAATATAAATATAAAATTAACCAATACAGGAAGTGAGCCAATATTAAATTGGTGTTTAAAATACAATCCGGGTGGTAATATTGAAAACATATACAATGCGGCAATATATGATCAAAATACCAATAATGACTACATAATAAAAAATTGTGGATACAATTATGAAATAACACCAAATTCATATATTGAATTTGGATATATTCTATCTGGAAATGACTTTATTTCACCTGATAAATTCGAATTATGTACTAAAAGAATTGAAAAAAAAGATGGTTATGAAGTTGATTTGATCGTTACTGACGAATGGGATAACGGGTTTAATGCAGAAATTAGAATAAATAATACATCTGAATTACCAATAGAAGCTTGGATGTTATCTTTTGAAAGTAATTTTATTATTAATAATTTCTGGGGAGCAAAGAATATCAAAAACGAAGGTCAAAATTATATTTATGCTAATGAAATATGGACAAACCCAATAAACCCTCATCAAAGTATGACAATTGGAATAACTGCCTCAAAAATCGATGATCAAATCCCTGAATTAAATAATATTATATTATCGGAAGTTGTCATAATCATCGAACAAGATGAAACATCGGTTGATTTTTCGTTAACAGGATATATTATTTGTGATAACAGTAAGAAAGCTTTAAATATCTATTGGCTTTCCGAGTATGAAACAGGATTATTTGATATTCAAACATCAGATGATGGTATTAACTTCACATCATTAGATCTTGTATATAATTGTAATTTGTACATTTATAATATACAAGATAATTTTGATAAAAGGTATTTTAAAGTTAAACAGACATTAGATGATGGTCGAATTGGTGAAACCAATATAATGACTGTTGTAAAAACAATATCAGGTTATGAAATGGAATTTGTTGATACTGATAACGATCAGCTTCCTGATTATTTAGAAGAATTATTCGGTCTAGATATTAATAATCCTGATACAGATGGTGATGGTTTATCTGATTATGAGGAAATGTTTTTAACAGGTACAAATCCAATGATATATGATTCTATTACAGAAAATCTATCTGATTCAGATGCTGATACAGATGGTGATGGTTTATCTAACAGATATGAATTAACAATAGGGACAGATCCTTTGTTGTTTGATACAGATGGTGATGGTCTTTCTGATGGTGAGGAAATAAATATTTATAAAACCAATCCATTTGAATTAGACACAGATAAGGATGGAATATCTGACTATGATGAAATAAAAATGGGATTGGATCCATTGAATCCTAATACATTTGGCATTCCAGACAATGAATATATTTTTAATAAGAGTCTGGATGTAAATAATTCAGGGCTAAGTGAAATTAATACTAATAATAAGGAATATGCTTTGACATTGGATATTGATGCTGCAGGAAACATAACAGAAAATTTCATGGCCGTTGAAAGCAGTTATTCTGAAACAATGAAAAATGATGCAATTTTAGGAAAAAGTGTAGAATTAATTTATGATGCTACTTGTAAAATCGAACAAATTGTGTTAAAATTCAAAATAGATAGTGTTGTTGTTGATAATAATATAAAAACACTATCAAATGAAGATGCTGCTTTAGCAGGGATAAGCCGTTTTGCCGTGTTCAAATATTTTGAAGAGGATAATATACTACTCCCAATTGAATCTAGCTGTGATGAATCATCTAATACAATTATTGCAACAGTTAATGAATTAGGTAACTATTGTGTTATTGATATGGAAAAACTTCTAACAAACATAATTAATAAAACTGAGGAAGCACCATATGATACCAACGACAGCGATGAAACAATTGAAAATATTGAAAATGAAATACAATCAACTCCTGCAACCATTGAAGAAATTGAAATGTCATATTCAAAACTAACATCTAACAATGTTTATGTATCAGTAAATACACTTTCAATGCCTACATCTAACATCAACAAAGATTTTATCAATGTTGTATTTATGTTGGATACACGTTCTATGTTTAGTTATGATGATTTCAATAAAACAAAAGATGAGATTGTTACAACAGCACAAACAGTATTTAAAGAATCCAAATACGCTAAAATATATTTAATTTTACAAGATTGTAATGGTTATAGGGTTCTTACTAGCGATGGAAATTCACCAGAATTTACAACTATCAAATCAATAGCTGATGAACTAAAATATGTTTATCAATCTGGATCAGGTAAATTTAATAATTTCTGTGTTATTTCCGATCCGGTTAAGTATATATTTGATAATTGTGATCATACATATGGAACATATTGTTTCAGTATATTTGACAGTAAAAATGTAAAATATCGTTCAAGTCAAGCAATTGGTGATGAGAGTATTACTGGTGTAAGCGATTATGGATACAATACGCTAAATAAGCTCAGAGCTGCAAATATTGATGTAAGTATTATATCTAATAAAGCACCATCACAAGTGTTAGGGTATGCTATCGATTTGTATAATAAAACTGGTGGTATATATATTGATGGAACAACGGATTTTTCTAAAGCTGCAATAAAGCATATTTATGGGAAAAGCAATGAAACAAAAACTGTTATTTTTCTTGGTAATAATTATGATTTTGTTGAGTTAGATAAACCAATTACTTACGATTATGTAAAAGCATCTGAAGAATTATCAAAATCATATAATATAGCAAATCAAGAAAAGAGATTACAGTATAAGGATTACGCCGACACTGATAATGATAATTTATATGATTTCGAAGAAATAGACTTTAAAAATCCAATGATAAGCTGGAGTGGTAATAAAATTGTACTTCCAACTTTTAAAGACTATTGTGAAAAATATTCAATTGACCTTGACAGATTGTTTTACGGTATATCTCGCGAAAACAAAGAATATCTTTACAAATGTGACATTCTACCGATAAAATCTAACCCTATGAAAGCCGACACAGATAACGATGGATTTGTTGATTATTATGAGCATGTTTATAAATATAAAAATGATGACAGTGTTTATTATCTTAATCCGATGAAGTATAATTATTGGGAAGCTAGGAATTCATTGGCTCGTTTAACCAGCATTGGCGGATACTCCTATGATCCAAAACAACAAATGCTTTATTCCAATAGAACACCAATTCAAAGAATGTTTGGATTTGCACGATTTATTGACACTGCTGCTAATCCTGCGTTATCAAGTGCTATATTCTGTGACCCTATAACATTCTATTATGAGGGCAAGGAATATTATCTTGAGCTTTGGAAAGGTCAGTATGGATTAATGACTGGTGTTGAAGTTGGTCTTTATTACAGAACTCCTGAATCATATAGCTATTACTTCAATGATTGGGAAATATACAATGTTGCAGATGACAACAATTGCAATTATATTCCTGAAGAATATTTCGACACTAAATGGTATCGTTCTGTAACAGATGAAGATTTGCTTACTGTATCTTATACATTGGAAACTGTTGACAATCCTTCTGATGAAACAAATTATACGAATTTTAGTTGGAATGGTGACCATTGGTGGTCAACAGGATTTGAATGGAGCAGGTACACTGAAACTGAAAAAGAGTTAAATGTCAAAATCAGTATTGATTTTAAGAATGCTGAAATGAAAGAAGCATTTTTGAGTGGCGGAAATGTTCCAGAATATTTACTTAGTTTAAATATTGACGGTGATAAAACTGAATATCTAAAACAATACCAAAAACTCGGTTTTGAATCATTCTACCAAAATAGTGAAAATGGTAATGATGGTATTTCTAGAAACGTTAATCTTGAAGAAAGAAATACTCAAGTTGTATTGGAATATAAAAATTTTGGTTTCAATGCACAACCACAATCAACTGATGATAAGATGAATATTCAGAAAAACAACTCCGCTTTATTAGATGCTTATTATAAAGCAAAGGAATTATCTGGAATAAAATTCACATGCAGCATTTGTGATAAATGTGGTGATGAAGCTGGTTTTGAAATAATCAATTGTAAATGTAAAGAATGCCAAAGAAACATGCTGCTTTATACTAATGACCCTAATTTCATTACTTTAGAAAATTTCAAAAAAGGATTTGTTCAAACTGGTTTCTTTGCCCCAACTGGTAAACATATGCAATGGGCTACAAGTCAATTTGGTTCTCAGTTAACACCAGGAACACGAACATCATTAATACATAATATAGGCAAAAATGCATTTAGTTGGAATTATGGTGTAAACTACGCTGATTCTATAAATCAATGTGTATCAGGAATTTCATCAGCTTTAAATAATTTAAATATCGGAGTTAGTATAGACATATTAGATTTACCTGGATATATTTTCTTATCAGAAGAGCATATGAACGAGTTAATAGCTCAGGCAGAAATTATTGCTGATAAAAAATTTGATGGTAAATATTTATATGAATATTATGACATATGGTATAAAGGTTACGAAGCAAGCTTTATTAACAAAAGAGAATCTTCTGAGGATAAATGGAAAGCTCAATATGATTATGAAATGAATCATTTCCCTGGATTGATTTATAGTACAGAGTATATAATCAAAAAAATCAATGAATTAAATAGTTAATATTAACTAATGCTTGATTAATTAACAGCTGACACTTCTGTCGGCTGTTAATTACATTATTTTGGAGGGTGAAAAATGCGTGCAAAAAAAGCAGCACTAATAATTTCAGCTGTATTATCAACAACAATATTAAGTGGATGTAATATCTTAGAGTTTTTCGAAAGCCCTGATTCGTTTAGCGTTCAAAATAATTTTAATGAAGCTGTAAAAACATGTAATATAGAAAGAGCAGAAGAAATATTAAAAGAACATAATTATAGTCAAAAAATGCTTGATAAAGCAGTATATGGAGCAGCAATGTCAGGTAATCTTGGATATATGGATAACGTCGGACTATATTGGTTAATGGAAAAAGGTGCAAATCCAAATGTCCGAAATACTCTTTTTTATACAACATATAACGCTGGGCATTGGGGTGATACAATCGCTTTGCTGACAAGTGATAAAATAAATTTAAATGCTAAAGACCGATCAACACCAGCATTAAAATCCGCGTTATTATCATTAGATGAATATAACCAATATTCACAAGTAGTTGCAATGGTAGAGCGTGGATTTAAGCCGAACCCAGAGTTGTTTTATGATGAAAATGATTATGCACCTTCGGATTATAATCATGGTGATAATCACTATATGTATCGCGGTCAAGACCCAAGAGCAAGAAGATATTTGCTTGAAAAACTTTTAGAAAATGGTCAGGAAAGTGGAATGCCAAAATGCGTTGATTATGCATTAATTGGAAAAATGGATGAAAGCTTAACTGAACTTGAAAATTATATCGCAAGAGGTAATGAACTTGATTATTATGGAAAACTATTAATTCAAAGTGGTTTTACTTGTTATGGAACACTTGAGCAATATAAAAAATTTATAGAACTTATATCTGATGTTGAGTATAAGTTTCGCGTAAGTTATGCTATATGGTCGAATAATTATGAAATGATGAAATATGGGTTTGAAGAATTAAATACAAAAATTAGCAAAGATTATTTAGAAATAGCAGCTCATGTAAGTAATTATGAAATATGTGAGTATATAATTAATCAAGGAATAGTAACATCTAAACATGACCTACAAGAAATTCTATATATGAGTATAAGATCAAAAAGGCCTGAAATAATTGGACTGGTCATTAATTATATAATCCAGTGCGGTTATGAAATGTCAGAACTTGATGTAGCAGAAGCTATTAATCAAGGCTATAAAGGTGCAAGATACATTGAAATAACAGAAGTTGATATTAAAATAATGGATATATTTTTAGAACAAGGATATGATTTAAGATATTTGGAATTCACATATTTAAACAAGGAAATAGCTGAATATTTATACAGCAAAGGCAGGCCTTTAAATATATCAGATTTATACTGTGCAGCATATCAGGTTGATGCTGATTTTGTAAAGCTTGTATTTGAACAAGGAGCAAATCCCAATCAGCCACATGTGTCATCTGTTAATAAACATGATTGGGATATAATAGATGGTGAAAGAGTAACATATGATGAATTCGTAGCAAATTATCCTCATGATAATCATTTTTTTGGTGTCAGCTTTACAAATTCATCTGAAATATGTCAGATGTTTATTGATTATGGATTGGACTTAAGCTTGTTTCCAGATATTATGGAGTTTTATGGTATGTCAACAAAAACAGCACGAATTTTACTAGAAAATGGTGCAAACACAGACTTGCACTTTGATAAATTAAAATTCAAAAGTGGAGGTGTGTGGCATGGTAATTTTGATTTAACTGATTTTTATAAACAAAGATGCAGAAAAGATTTGATTGAGCTGCTTAAGGAGTTTGAAGAGAAGAATAACTAACTCATTAATTTAGCATTATTAAGGCTTCTAAAACAATCGTGAAAGCGACAGTTTTAGAAGCTTTTTATATATTTAATAAATGCATTTTACAACATAAAGTCGACACTTGACAACAATAGTATTAAAATATGACAAAAATCGTGTTATACTGTTTATAGAGATTATTTAATGATTGAATATATTTATTAAATAATAAGGAATGTTAATTCCACTTCACTAGTAATCTCAATAATATATCAGAAAGGTTGGTATTAGTAAACGTTAATCTTAATAATTAAGCACATTATCCGCTTTGAATTAGCTGAAAAATAAAATTTTGGAGGATATGATAAAATGAGTAACCCTAACTATAAATTAGGTATAAAGAATCTAACTGAAAAACAAATGAAGACTAGTTTACCATCTTACAGTATGCTTACAGATAAAATAGAAAAAATTAGAGATGAGTCCACAAAGGTTGATAAGGACTTAATAGTATCAGAATCATTTGAAAGTTTAAAGTATGACCATATTTTTTCTATTTTAGGTGGTAGAGGTGCTGGTAAAACCAGTATTCTAATGACAATTCATAATAATTTAAAAGATCAAGAACAAAATATAATGCTTCCAATAATAATGCCTGAATTAATTGATTCTGATGAAAGTATAGTTAGCTGGTTGCTTTCTGCTATGGATAATAATTTGAAAATCTTCGAAGAAAATATTGAATCATATGGATATAACAAGCACTCTTTTGATTATAAAAGCTTTTGTGATCAATATAAATTATTTGAACGCTGCATATTTAAACAAGATAATTTACTAAGAAATAAATTCGAAAGATTAAAGAATGCCTATTATACAAAAGGTTATAACACTAACAGAAGCAATTATGACTATTCAACAGCTACTGAATTGAAAGCTCAGAGTGTTGATAATAGTTTTTTGCTAATTAATATGTTTACTGATTATTGGTGTACATTAGTTGAGGTATACTCTAAATATTTACATTATTCATCAACGGACAATAATAAAGATACGAATCCATTGATTTTTATCTTTATTGATGATGCTGACTTAAAACCACAAATTATTAATGAATTAACTTTTATTATTCCTAAATATTTATCGCATCCAAATGTCATCGTGTTTGTTTCAGCATCTCAAAAAACATTAACATATGCTGTTAAAAATCATATGTTTCAATCCATAACACAAAATCCACTTAATCTTTTCGATTTAATGAATATTGAATATGAATATAATGGCAAAAGTTTAATTGAAGGAAAAAATAAAACAATAAAATTTCATGATTTACGATATGGTCGTGAATATGATAAAATCAGCAAGTTATCTGATGAAATACTTCGAAAAATATTTCCAGTGTATAATAGATTATATTTAAAAAAGTATGATCGATATGAAGAAAAAGGACTACTTCAAGTATTTACTGATGATAATTCTAGTTGCATTGACACAGAAAAAATTTCAGATAGAATTGCACAACTTATTTCAAAGTTATATAATGATGCCATGGGTTTACATGAGGAGCAAAATAAAAAAATTATAAATAATAAACATGCGGAACCAACATTAGAAACACTACAAGCGAAACATGATTTTTTAAAACTAATTAGAATACCACTAGAAGGTGAACCATCAGAGCTTGGAAATAATTTCTACTTATGCTTTTTAGGACGGTACCCTAGAGATATTATGAGTGTATACTATTCGCTAAAAGAAATGTTAGAGGAACTTAGTATAACCCTTGAAAATTTCTATAATGAAAATGATTTAATAATTATCGACCAAATGCCATTATCATTTATAGAAAAAATATATGAAATTGTAACTAAGTTTATTAATTCAGCAGTAGTATCAAATAAAAACCTTTCAATGTTTTCAAGAGAAATTAGAAGTATGATTAAAACACAACTTCTTAATTGGCAATTGTATGTTGATTATGCAAAAGTTCTTGAAATATTCAAAGAACCTCGATATATTGAGGAAAATCGAAAAAACCCTGGAGCATTCATAGAAATGATATGTCTTCTTAATTTCGTAGAGCAATTGATTGTTGTTATAATGCCACAAAGAAGGAAAAGTCATGGTTATATTGAATTAACAGAATTATTAAAACTATGTAAAATTGATATAATTCAATGTGATGATGACATTAATGCGATGTTTTTGCAATATTATACATTTTCATCTCTTAATCTTATTCCAGAATTTGATATGCATAAACGTGAACATCAGGCTAATTTCCTTCATGGTGCATATAAACTTCATTTAATAGAAAAAACTCGAGATATAAAATATGTAAAAAAATATTATGAGTGGTTTGAATTACTTGCAAATGTTTTGTTTCATAGATTTAACGCAATTGGTAGAATTTATGATTACAGAAACGAGTTAATGATATTAAATAGCACGGATTTTGTGGATGATAATTATGATAAATTATCAGTTGAATATCTAAGTTATCTAAAATTATTATTTGAAGATAGACCTAGGCAAAAAAAGAGTGATATAGGTAATTCATTATATGATATGATAATGGCTATTTCAAAACTTGATGAAATATTAATTTATATAAATTTGAAATTTGATATGGATAGTGAGATAGATGATATTTTGAATAACTTAGATTATACTGATGATATAAATATTAAAAAGGAAGTTGATATATTTATTGAATATATCAAAACAGTACAAATTTTACAACGCGAAGATTTTCAAAATAGATTATCAACAATAGAACATATAATTGAAAAAAATAATGATGATTATATTTTTTTAAGGAATTGGTTTAGAGGATTTAAAATTTACTTGAAAAAGCATGTTATTCTTGAACAAGATGAAGATGGCATTTATGCAAATTATATTTCAACTTTGCAATATATAAAGAAACATTATAAATCGTATATAAATTACTATTACGATATAATTCATACTAAAATAAGTTTAGAAAACTCTAATTTACCATATGAATATAGTAATATAACTACCAGTAGATCATTAATAAATAATTTTAATAAAATCAAAATGAGAGAATGGCAGCGAATTATGGGAATGGAGCGTTAAAATGGATGGAAAAATATTTAATCACCTTCTTGCTAAAGTAATCTTATATCCTTTTACACAAATTGAATTCGTGAAAAATGATTTGTTATTAAATTATACTATTGCATACAAAGAATTGATAAATTTTGAAAACTCTAAACTTACAATAAAAAGAGAAAAATTAAAAAATAAAATGAATATTGCTCAAAAAAATATTTTAAAAACATTTGCAAGGGATTACCGTTGGAGTCACTTAGATGATGCCCAAATGTTAATTAATATGTTCTATTCAGGTCATATTTTGATGAATTATTTAAGTGATGATAAAAAAGACATCAACAGATTTTACTTAGAGCATATTTATAATATCGCAAGCACGTTTATAACTTTTAGAGATGGGATTGTTTCTTTTCGCAGTTGGTATAAAGAAGAAGATGCACTTTTGAAAAATTACACAGAATTCGATAAAATAGAATTATGGAATCATATATCAAGATCAGCAGCGGTTGATTTATTTATTGCAGCATCTTATGTTACACTAGATTATGACGATATTGATTTTATGTATAATGTACCTAATCTTATATATTTAGCAGATATGCCATTAAAATTAATATTAAATAAAGGAGTTGCAGAAACACATCTACATGCTAATGCTGCTATTTCATACCAATTTTTATGGTTATCATATACATCATTATTTTATCATAAACAAAAAAACAATAAAATTTGGTTCTGTACTTTATTTAAATTTCATTCTGCTTACTTTATTGAAAGTCAATATAATACATCATTTGAAAAATATGTTGACTTACAATTTGAGGGGGAAATGCCTTTTAAATCCAGTTTGAATTATTTTAATAAGTTAATTAATGATCTTGATAATACTCCAGAAACAAGTGAAAAGAACGTTGAATGTTTTAATAAAGAAGTGTATTCATTTTACAATGCGGATCAATCAAAAGCAAATGATTTATTATTTGACACTATATATATTAATTATAAAGATAAAGGTACATCATCAGAAATAATATGGTATTATAAAATACTTCGTTATTTAAAAACTAATTATGATCCATTTTTATGTGAATGCTTCATTAAATATATTAGATTAAAGAATGACTTTTATGTTGATAAAGTACAGCAAACAGCTATTGGTGGATTAGATTACTTTAAGGAGTTTTATAATAAAGCAACAAAAATTTTGAGAAATCCTAAAGTTGAATCACATATTTATAAAAAACAAAATTATTATTCTATTTTTGAAGAGCAGTGTAAAACTGGTAATCTAAGTATTTTAGAAATGAAAATATCTCCGAAAATTGGATATAGTTCTAATGTGAATAAAACATCAATGATGAGAAATACTTTAGACCAAATTAAGGTAATTGTTAATGCATATAATTCATATATAAACAATAGGCTAGAAGTTAGTAAAAACAAAAAATTATTAACATTTCCAAAACTAGGCTTAATGTACCATTTTATAAAAGAAAATGATAGTGATAATTTTAGTGGTTATAATTGTATTATGTATGATCGTTCTAGTTATGTTAATTGCTATGATTATAATACAATGAGAAAAAGGGACATTGAATTTTTAAAGGCATTGATAGAATTACTAAGTAATTACCCCATATTAACGGATTATGTTGTGGGTATTGACGCTGCATCAGTTGAAAACGCAACAGAACCATGGGTATTTGCACCAGTATTTCGTCATGCAAGATCACATTATAATGTTATTCCTTATTCACCTGACACCAGTAATAACATACAAAACATGGGTTTTACATATCATGTTGGGGAGGATTTTCGCCATATTATATCAGGATTAAGACATATTGATGAAGTATTAACTCACTTTGATTATAGAAGTGGTGATCGTTTAGGTCATGCGATTGCATTAGGAATTGATATTGAAAATTGGGTTAAACAAAATCGTATAGTGGCAATTCCAATTATGGAACACTTAGAAAATCTTCTTTGGATGTGGAAGTATGTAAACTCAAATCGTTTAGGAAATGCTCCTGAAAATTTAGAATTTAAGATTATGGAACTTGCACAAAAAATATATTCAAATAAATTAAATGGAATTGATGTATATAAATTATGGTGTGTATATCAAGCAAAGTTCAATGAAAATTCACTTGATCTAAATAAGTGTACATCTAGTAACAATATATGTACACTTAAAGATAAATTAACGAGCGATAGCTTTTGGAAGACAAACGAACTTGTTTTATCACATTTTTGTCCATGCTATAATGAAATATATAATGAACCAATATTTGTTTCCTTAAATGAAGATGATATATATTTCTACACAGAGCTACAAAATACTTTAATATCTAAAGTTGAAAAAATGGGTGTATATGTTGAAACTAATCCAAGTTCAAATTCAGTAATTGGTGATATACCAAGCATTTTACAACATCCTATTTTAAGATTAAATAATAAAGGTTTAAATATCGAAGGATTACAAGAAACATGCGTTTTAGCATCAATTAATTCAGATGATCCAATTGTTTTTTCGACTTTTGTTGAGAATGAAATTGCGTATATTTATTATTCATTACTCAATGCTGGGTGTAAAAGAGAAGATGCACTTAAGTGGATAGATAAAATTAGACAACATGGTGTTAATAGTTCATTTGTCAAAAACAATAAGACATATAATGAAATGCAACATGATTTTGACGAGATTAATAAGATAACAATTTAAATTATAGGAGGATATTTTATGTCAGATTATCTGCCAGAAATAACGCAAAACACTTTACCACATGTTAATAATATAATTAATAAATTCAATTTACCTAGGAATGTAATTGCTAGTGATGAAGCTATAAATTATGCATGGTTAAACTTACCTCGAGAGTTACAAACTATTCCTTTTGAATTAAGGAATGAACTAATTGTAAGAATGTGCATAGCTACATCTGTTGGATTGTTTGATGGAGCAATAAATTATATTTGGAATGCAACGATTATGGCATTAAGAAATAAAATCAGAAATTTTGGGTTTGGTTTGGTTTCTCAAACTTTAGATAAAAAATTCGAAGAAAAAGATCTGAGTGAATTAATGGATGCTTCTTTATTAGATTTATGTCATAAACTCGAATTATTATCCGAGGAAGGTTTCTTTTTTCTCGATCAATGTAGAGATATTAGAAACAATTTTTCAGCAGCACATCCAAGCATTTCTGATATTGACGATAAGGAACTAACAGTATTTATTAGTAGATGTTGTAAATATGGTTTAACAAATGATTATCAACTTACTGGTATAGATATTCCTACGTTTATAAGTGCAATTAAAGAAAAGAAATGGGAACCAATTCAATTACAAGAATGGAAATTAAGTTTGATTAATACATTTTCAGCACAGCGACAGTTATTAATACCTATGCTACACGGTATGTATTGTGATGCGTCTACTAATGAAGAAACACGGATTAATTGCCTATCTTTATGTTTAGAGGTTAAACAATTATTTGATGAGAAAATTAAATCTGATATAATTGGTCAGTATAATACATATAAGCTTAAAGGGCAAAATGAAAAAGCAATTGCATCAAGAACATTTTTTGAAAAATTAGATCTTTTACAGCTTTTATCAGAATCAGAAAAACATTCAATTATTAAAAATGCATGTGATAAATTGTTGAACGCTCATTGGGGTTGGGATAATTTTTACAGTGAGGTACCTTTTGCTGAGAGATTATATGAATTAACTGATCAGATTAATGTACCTAGCTCTACACAAGTAGAATTTGTAATAACAATATTAATTTGTTACGCTGGTAACATGTATGGTACGAGTGATGGTGCTTCTTATTATTATGAAAAGATGATAAAAAATTTCTCGCCAAAAGAAATCGAAATAATGTTAAATATATCAAAATATTTACATCCTACTTCGAATATTTTTTGTTGTTCTCGTTGTAAAGAAAAATATTTAGATGCAATTGATTTGATAGATGAGAATAGCGTAGCAACTCAAATAAAATCACTTTACTTATCTCAAAAGCGAAAAAATAATACTTGAGTTATATTCTGTTTGGTTAATTATTAACAACAATGTTATAATTAGTAATTTATACATTATTTAAAATAGCTTATTCTATTGATATAGGTAAATATTTTTGTGTGATTCAGTAAAGTAGTAGGCTTTATAATTGACTTAACAATCAATATAAAGCCTATAAACTAATATACAATTTTAAGAAAATGAAAAGGATAAATAATATGGAAATTTTAATACTTTATAAATATTTAGAATACAGAAAAGAAAAAACAAATGGGATATGGATGAATCTTAATAAGCTCCCCCCGTCTATTTTTGTTTTGTTTTTTATTGCTATGTCGTGTGCTATTACAAGTTTAATTATGTATTTTACAATAAAAATTTCATTATATAGTTATATTCCATTAGTTATAGAATTAATATCAACTGTATTGATGGGCTATAAAGTTGAAAAGGTTAACATACATGCACATAATGATAAATTTAACGAATATTTAAAATATTGCGACGGGTTTTACAAAAAACTTTCAGAGAATTCAATAAAGACTAAAGAACAAATACTTGAAATTTTAAATAGAATTAACAACAGAATCAATAAAACACAATGTATAAGAAATAAGTGGGTTGAAATGATTAATAAATGGATGCAAATATTATTTATACCAGTTATACTGATATTATTAAAAGCATACATTGATTCAAAAATATCCACTGAATATGCATCCGTTTTCATATTTCTCACATTGATAGTTTACGCTACTTTATTAGCGTTTATTAATATTATTAATTTTGATGTTATTATTAAACAGAAACAAATGCAATACTTTGCTGAAGATTTGCAAGGCGTAATTGATGTTAAGTTTAATTTTATAAAAGATAATGCTGATGACAATCAATGATAATTTGTATTAAGTATATATATGGGATTTATGAGTATTTCTCATTATATGTGTAAGAATCTAGAATAAACATAAAAACAAGCACTGCCAAGCAAAAATGCGTTTGGCAGTGCTTGTTTGCAGGGGGATATACAATTTTATTCATATGATTTAATAAATATGTTTTCATATTGTTCGGATGACCGATAGCTGGATACACTCTATGCGTAAGCTGTTTCATTCGCTCGTATGTCGTACTTTTGAGGTTAAACTTTGCATATTCATTAAACCATTCCTCTGCAAGCTCCTCGAATTTGACAGCAGATGTCTTGAAACCTTTCATACAAGCTTCCTCAAACATTACAGCCTGACGATTTAATTCCTTTTGGATTTGACGTTCAGTCATACCATCCTCTGGTTTCCATGTCATTGACTGTTCCTTATGATTGCCTCTGGTATCGTATCCGACAGAAACCCTAATCTGATAAGAGTTTCCTCTTTTTCTAATGGTAGCCATAAATAATATCCTCCTTAGATATCTTAGTTTTTATGACATACCCCTGTATATTTACATTTTAATACTTTACAAGGCAAAAGTCAAGATTCATTTTACAAGGATACAAGAGTATGTCATGCAATATAATTCGTAACACATTATCAATATATTGATTAATGTTATGCTTTTTTCTAATTTATTCTGTCGAAATACTTGACAATAGTTCTATATAGTATTATACTATATAACATAAAGGTGGTGATTGTACTGATAGAAAAAACGAATGGTGGATTTCTTATAAGCAAAATCAAGCAGATACAAGGCAGAATATTTGAAAAAATGCTTATAGAGAATGGTATAGACCAGTTTAACGGTGCACAGGGACGTATTCTTTTTGTGTTGTGGGAGAACGATAATATACCGATAAGTGAACTGTCAGAAAAAACTGGACTTGCTAAAACGACGTTGACAAGTATGCTCGACAGATTAGAAAAGTCAGGACATATTCAAAGAATTCATGATACGGATAACCGTAGAATAATTCGTATTAAGATGACTGAAACTGCTAAAGGTCTTGAAAGTCAGTATAATGATGCTTCTTCAAAAATGAATGAAATTTTCTATGAGGGATTTGATGATGATGAAATACTCGCTTTCGAAAATAGTCTTAGGAAAGTTCTTAAAAATCTTACAAAAAAGGAGTCTAATAATGAATAGTGTTATAAAATCCGAAATTCGTTCATTACGTAATAATGCACACATCGCTTATATTTGCTCGGTTGACGAAAATGGTTTTCCACAAACAAAGGGTATGCTTGTCCTTGAACACGATGATATGAAAACACAATATTTTTCTACAAATACAAGCTCAAAGCGTGTAGCACAGTTTCTTAAAAACCCTAAAGCATCCGTTTATTATTCAGATGAAACGGTTAATAAATACAAGGGTGCGTTGTTTACTGGAACAATGGAAGTATGCACAGACCATGAAACAAAGGCGTTTTTGTGGCGTGAGGGTTTTGAAATATACTATCCAAAGGGTATTGATGATGAGGATTATTGTGTGTATAAATTCACTGCCGAAAAGGTTAATTATTATCATGGGCTTAGTAATGTGACTTTGCCGATTGATGAGTTATAATGTTTGTGACCGTCCGAGAAATTGGACGGTTTTTTATACCCAATTTCACAAAAAGTATTGACATTATGTAATCTTTCGTATATAATATGCAATGGGTTGCGTATTATTAGGCTAGGAGGATTATTATGAAACCATCTAAAAATAGTAAACATCTCTTATTTGGTGGTACATTTTTGCTCGCAAATAAACTTCAATTTGTTGCTGATTCATATGTTGAGGGAATATCAACAAAACAATGGTTTTTACTTCGCAATATTTTAGATTTACCAACAGAGCCACCACCGACGATTACACAGATTGCAGAATGTATAGATTCCACACGTCAGAACATTACTAAAATGTTGATTGCTATGGAACGTGAAGGTATTGTAGCACTTGAAGATAGCACCACCGACCATCGCAGTCGGAGTGTACTCATTACAGAATTAGGATATAAATATGCAGAACAAACTGCTCAGAATGCACAGGATTTTCTTGAACGTTTATATGATGATATAAGTCAGAATGAACTTGATATAGCTGGTGATGTATTAAAAAAGATGGTTAAAAATCTTGAAATTATGCAGGAGGGGCTTAAATGATGAAAAAGAAAAGTTATCGGCGACCTATCTTTTGGGTAATATCTATTCTGTTGTTATTACTAATAATTATGGTTATTTTGATATTTGTAAATCTTCCAAAACCTTTGCATGTCAGTGATTCAAGCTATAATCTGACAACACTTGCAGATGGTACTTATCAGGGTGAATGTGATAATGGACTTGTATATGTAAAAGTTAATGTTGAAGTGAAAAATCATTCGATTATTGCTGTACATATTATTGAACATGATAATGGTAAAGGGCAATCTGCCGAGGTGATTACAAATAACATTGTGGATAATCAAAGCATTGAATTAGATGTAATTTCTGGTGCAACAGCAAGCTCTCAAACAATCTTAAAAGCAGTTGAAAATGCTTTATCGAAATGAAAGTAGGAATTAATATGAATAAAACAGTTATACTTTATCAATCTAAATATGGTGCGACTAAAACATATGCTGAATGGCTGTATGATGAGCTTTCATGTGATATAATTGAAACAAAACATGCTGATATTTCAAAAGTTATGCAATACAATACTGTTATTTTAGGTGGGGGTATCTATGCAGGTGGAATTTTAGGAATATCCTTTCTTAAAAAGAATTATAATAAACTTACTGGCAAGAAGATAATTGTATTTGCTGTTGGTGCATCACCATATGACGAAAAAGCTATGAATGAACTTAGAAATCGTCATTTTACAGGAAATCTAAATAAAATACCATGTTTTTATTGTCGTGGTGCATGGAATGAAGATGCTATGTCTTTTAAGGATAAACTGCTGTGTGGTATGCTGAAAAAAGCTGTTTCAAATAAAAACTCATCGGATTATGAACCATGGGAAGCTGCTTTAATGGAAGCTATTGGCTCAAACAAAGATTGGACTGATAAAGGTAATCTTAAGGATATTATTGATTTTGTGCGTTGTTAATAGGCTTTACATTAATAATAGACTTGACAAATGTGTTATGTACGAATATCACTTATTAACCGTCCGAGAAATTGGACGGTTTTTTTATTAATTATCCTTGAAGTGTTTGTTAAGTTATGGTATACTTAACTTATAAAACCAATATCCAAATCAAGATAGGAGAAGCCATTATGTTTGACTTCATTTCAAAGACATTAATTGAAAAAGGTTGGTCTTGTGATAAGAAATATTGTGCTGTAACAGAAGATGGTACAAAATATCTACTGCGAATAACCCCAACGGAAAAGAGTTCAACCAGGCATGAAATGTTTCGTATGCAGCAGCAAGTCGCTGAACTTGGTGTACCTATTTGTGAGCCATTGGAATTTGGCACATGCGATGAGGGTATTTATATGATTCAAACATGGATTGATGGTAATGATGCTGAAGATTTTATAATAAATTTATCAGATGAAGATACATATAATTATGGTGTTAAATCGGGTGAAATATTAAAAGTTATTCATTCAATTCCTGCTCCGCTAGAGCAAGAAAATTGGGAAAGTCGTTTCAATAAAAGGATTGATATGAAGCTTAAAATGTATGCTGAATGTCCGATTAAATATGATAATATTGATAGTATTTTAGATTATATAGAAAACAATAGGCATCTTTTAAAAGACCGTCCGCAAGTGTTTCAGCATGGTGATTATCATATTGGCAATATGATGATAACTAAATCAGGTGAACTAAGAATCATCGATTTTGATCGATATGATTTTGGTGATCCATGGGAAGAATTTAATCGTATTGTGTGGTGTGCACAGAAAGCACCATTCTTTGCTACTGGTATGGTTAATGGTTATTTTAATTCTGATGTTCCAATGGATTTTTGGAGACTTTTAGCACTATATGTATCAAGTAATACACTCGGATCTTTACCATGGGCAGTTCCTTTTGGAAAAGGGGAGATTGATACAATGAAAAATCAATGTAAAGAAATTTTGAGTTGGTATGATAATATGCAAAATGTTGTTCCAACATGGTATAAGGTAGTTAAATAAACTTATATGTTATCATGATAATGAAAGGAAGTATCCTATGAACATCGAAATCCGAAAATTAACACCAGACCTTGCAGAAGATTATGTACATTTTTTTGATGTAACACCACATGACGTTAACATTGATGAAAACAAATGCTATTGTGTAACATGGCGCAGTGATGATTCTTATGTTAATGAGGGTGATTGGTTCCCTACTCTTAAAGAAAGACGAGATAAAGCCATTAAGTACGTCAAAAATGGCAGTTTACAAGGATACCTTGCTTATCATGGTGACGAAATCATTGGCTGGTGCAATGCGAATGCGAATTGTCAGGGTTGTGTAAATTATCTTCGTTCATTTTGGGAGATAGAGGAATATAGTGCAGATATTAAAGTTAAATCCATATTTTGCTTTGTAATAAAGCCAGAAATGAAAAGAATGGGTGTAGCTACAAAATTGCTTGAACGAGCTTGTATGAATGCTGCTGATGAAGAATTTGATTTTGTTGAAGCTTATGTCAACAAAAATTTTGATGATGTACCACATGATTTTCGTGGTTCTTTGGCTATGTTTGAAAAATGTGGATTTATTAAATATTCTGAACAAGAAGGCAAAGTTGTTGTGCGAAAAGCATTTAAATAATAGTTATTATAATACTCAATTATGAAAGGGAGTTTCTTATGTCAATAAAACTATCATGCGTGAATATCACTTCAAAAAATCCAAAAGCACTAGCAGAATTTTATCGTACAATTGAATTTCCAGTATTCATTCAAAATGATGATTATGATGGTTGGAATTTAGGTGCACTTGAAAATCAAGGCAGTATTTGTATATGGGATGAAAATGTATGGGGCAAATCTACAGCTGGTTATATTACAATTGTTTTTAATACTGACGATTTACAAGCAACATATGAGAAAATCATAGGCAAAGGTATTGATATAAATCCACCAAGAGCTGCGGATTGGGGTGGGCAGGAGTTAGTATTCAATGACCCTGATGGGAATATAATTATGGTTTTATAATGAGGTGTCACACATGATAAACATTAACGACCTATACATAGTAAACTATTGTCACCCAAACTGTGTTCCCTTTCTGAATATTTGCAGATTACCAAAAGACGAAGCTTTTGAAACTGCATATAAAATGGCTGAAAACAATCCTGACACTACTGCTTTTATTCGCTTTGCTGACTTTGAAAATTATTATCCTCGCAGAATGAAACAGGACGAATATTTATATGATTTCTTCGTTTCACTTGGTGGAAATCCTAAAGAAAAACATCCGTTATCGTTTGTTTTGCATGGCTGTGATTATCTTGATAAATGGTTTGGAAATGGCACTATAAATAAAATCAAACTTGAAAATATACCGTCCGAATATATCAGTTTTACATTAGGTGACAGTATGTCAGCATATATGCGTGATGGCAAGCTTACAATGTATACTAAAGAAATGTTGTCGGATATTTTGCATGATTATGATAGCTCGATTGATGATTTTATGAAAGAGATTGTTGAAAAGCATTATTATATTGAAGTGCAGTTGTGGAATGATGATTATTGCGTAATAACATAAAAGTAATGGGATGTACAAAAATGAAAATAGGTATAGTTGAAGAAAATGTTACACTTCATAAGTGGTATGAAGTGTATGGATTTGTTCATACTGGAACAGAAAAATTTGATTTCTTTCCGTTTACTTGTGGGTATATGGAGAGAAATATTTAACTAATAACAAAGTAGCAATAATGTTCAATAATATATAAAACCACAAGAAATGATAATACAAGCATACAAATTTCATGTATACTTATCGTATCGGAGGTGAGCATATGAACAACTTGCAGCTCATAGAAACTGTATTAATTTATATTGATGCGCATTTAACTGATGACATTACATTTGAAACAATAGCAGACAAATTTAGTTATTCATCCTTTCATTTTCACAAGATTTTTTCTTCTGTGACAGGACAAACCATAACTGATTATTTAAAGAAACGCAGGTTAGGTACTGCGTTCTTGGAGCTTGTGAATACGGATAAAACTGTAACAAACGTTTGTTATGACTGTGGATTTAACAGTATTCAAACTTTCAATCGGATTTTCAAAGAAACCTTTGGTACTTTGCCATCAGATGTTAGGAAAAGACAGCTTCATATTGATTTCAAAAGTGTTCAGACTATTATCTCCAGTTATGAAAAACGAATTCATTTTAAAGGAGATTATATTATGGAGCCTAGATTTATCACAAAAGAAGCGTTTATTCTTGCTGGTTCACGAAAGCATACGAAAAACGGTTGGAATGTAATTGGTGAGGCGTGGAGTGAACTGAAGGCTAATTTCGACAAGTTTGACAGGATAAATCCAAACGAGATGTATGGTTTTGAGGATTATTCCGTGGATTTTTGTCCTGATCCAATGTCATTTTATTATATGGCAGCTGTTGAAGTTAGAGATGAACATAACATTCCTGAGGGTATGTTTGTAAAGGAAATTCCAACGTCCTTGTATGCAGTTTTCACTGTTAACGGTAACAATTCTAACGGTGAAATAGGACAAGCTTTTCGTTATATTTATGATATATGGCTGCCAAATTCGGAATACTGCTTGTCTGACGAGCTATGTGCAGATTTTGAATTTTATGATGAGCGTTGGGACTGCCAGTCTTCATCGGCACAGGTTGATTTATATATTCCTGTTAAGAAGTTGGGAGGAAATTAAAATGGCATTTAAGGATAAGTTTATCGATTTTCAAAGTATTGATGTGAATGATGAGTTACTGCTTAGGCAAGTAAATGTGGAAAATGATCTTCAAAATTATTATGAGATATACAGTAATTCAAATGCTTTTAAGTATTATGGCGGTAGTAGTAAAAGTAAGACAACTTACGATATTGTAAAAAGGATACTGCAAAATCAGATAAACGAATTTGAAAAAGCGAGAATATATTCCTGGACAATCACTTATAAAGACGGAGATGAAGCACTGGGACGAATTCTTTTATCGAATTTTGAAGCAAATAATAAAATTGCGAATATAGGTTATTTGATTTCACAAAAGCATTGGGGGAAAGGGATTGCTTCTGCTTGTGTTAAACCTGTTATTGAATTTGGTTTTTCCTATCTTGACCTTGAGAGGATATATTCAAGAGTACATATAGATAATATCGCATCACAAAAAGTATTAGAACATAATGGATTTTTGCGAGAAGGATTAATGCGTCATTGTTTTGAATCACCGTTGGGATTATCTGATTGTTTTATGTTTTCAAAGTTGTGTACTGATTAATTATGTTGTTAAATTTATATATTTTATAACCGTCCGAGAAATTGGACGGTTTTTCTTATACAAAAATTAATTTGACACCAATACACACATATGATATAATTTACCACATAGGAAGCAATTCGGCTTTCTATTATTACGACACGAAAGGAGAATTTTTAAGATGACTACAACAAAAAGATTTATGGAGGTAATACTTCCATAAGAAAGAGGTATTAACTATGATTTCTAATATAAATGATACGATTATGATAGTATCAAAAGACATTCTAAATACAGGAATTTTATCAGTACACCAGTTTGAAAACATAACGAACAATCATGTATATAAGATTAAAACACATGAGAAAGATTATATTTTTAAGATTTACAAAAGTGCTGACTGGCCTGAAAATGATAAGCTTGCATTTATAAACAAAATGCTTTGCGAAAATAACATTGCTCATGCAGAATTATTTGCTTTTAATCGAGATGATAAAAACTTTCCGAATGGTTATTTGATTGAGGAATGTTTAAAGGGCATAACAGCTGACAAGCTTACTCTTTCTAATGAAGAAACTTTGGAGATGTTCAAAAAACTTGCAGTACTGGTTTCAAAGGTACATAAAATCAAGCTTTCAGGTTTTGGCTATATTGGAAATGGTAATCCACAGTATAAAACTTTCTCTGATTTCATGTATGATGTTTTGAATGATAATATACCTTACATTTTATCACTTGGATTTATGACAACGGATGAACTCACGAAAATCAACACATCAATTTATGAGAGATTAAAACCATGTGATAAATTCGAACCTGTAATTTGTCATGGTGACCTTTCATCTAAAAACATTCTTGTTAATGAAGATGAAATAACGCTTATTGACTGGGATGATGCACAATCACTTTGTTTTGTTGCTGACATTGCTCGTATGACTTTGTGGATGAAGCTAAATTATGATAGTGATACTGCATATTCATGTCGAAAAACTTTTCTTGATAATTATGAAACTGATTATGATATTAATGATTTTTATGATATTGAGGATGTTCTTCATGTGTGGTATGGACTTGATTGGCTGACGTTCTATGCAGGTACACCAATGCAAGAAAAAGTGATTTCATTACTTCATGATTCACGTAATAAATGTGGAATATAGGTGATGATATGTATATTGAAACAGAACACCTAATAATTCGAGATTTCATCATATCAGATGCAGCTCAACTACTTGCTCTTAAATATGATGAGCAAATTTTAAAGTATAACCCCTCATTTATTAAGCAAGAAGCAACGATTGATGATGTAAAAGAGTGTACCCAATATTTAGGACAATTCAAAAATAATTATGATTTCACCCATGAAACATATTATGCTATTTGTCTTAAAGAAACCAATGTTGTAATTGGTGCAATAACTGTTAGTCACTTGGAATATTTGTATGAACTTCAAATGGGTTGGGTCATTAGCAGTGAACACACTGGCAATGGATATGCAGCCGAAGCTGGAAGTGCTGTGTCAGATTATTTGCTTGAAAAATTATCACTTGATTTTATATGTGCTGTGATGGATACCGATAACCATGCATCATTCCAAACTGCACAGAAATGTGGCTTTAAGCTTTTTGAGAAGCGTGTGCCATATGATTATCATTACAGCGATTGCAATGCTGAGAATTTTAATGAAGTGAATGAATATCTAACCGACAAACAAAATCAACTTGGATCATGCTATTACTATTTTCGCAAGTTTAATAAAGGCAGCAAGATTACAAGCAGATTTTATGGTGATACAAAATATGATGGAAGATTTTCTTGATTTATAGTTTTTGATAAGGTCAATATCAATGTGTATTACCGTCCGAGAAATCGGACGGTTTTGCATACTCTAGCAACATACCTGACCGTAAAATTTTTACGGTCAGACTATTATGCCACACCACCAATATAATTAAGCAAAGCTGTCTTTGATACAAGAATTTTCCCACGTTTCCCCTGCCCTGTACGGATGTGCGGAAGTTTATCCTGTGTAATAAGCTGACGTATTGTATGCTCGGAAAGCCCTCTGACAACTTCGGTACATTCCTTTATTGTAAGCATTTCAATAGAATCGATTTTATCAGGGATGTAAACATTGTTTATGTCCTTTTTTGCTGAACTGGTACAAACAATATTTGTATCAGCTACTAATAATTCGTCAAGTAACGCTTCGACTTTTGATATAATAATTTGCTTTTGATTTAATAATTTGTTGAATTTTAACGTGATTTATGGTATAATATTTTCAAATAACATAAGAATGTGGTGAACGTAATGAACATCTGTGATTTTTATTCAGTAATGCAAATAATTATGAACAACATCAAAAATAGTGAAGATTTTAGTCAGATGGATTTAATTCAGAATGTTTTTGCAAGCTTTATTAAAAGTGATGATTCAAGTGAATTCATTTTAGATAGTGCACAAATTTGCAGATGGCTTAAAGGACAAGCTGCATTAAGTCCATATATCATAAAATTTTATGGTAAAAACAACGGTATGCTTGAAAATGATATTCGTAATAATATAGCTGAAAGGTTTGTTGATACTAGCATGACAGCAAGCGAGCTTTATGACCTCATGCAGAATGATTCAAGCATTTCAAATGATAAAAAGCAGGAATTATTTGATTACTTTGATGATAAAGAATCATTTATCACTGATATTCTTATGTTTGCAATAGAACGCAAATTTGTTGCTCGTGAATATAATCCGTTGTACCAACTGGTACACTTTCACCTATTGTAAATGACTATATTTATGGTTGTGAGATACCAAAGCCATGCAAACATTTTTGTGGCAGAGTTAATGAACTCACAAAGCTTCATAAACTTATGATAAAACAGCATAAGGTGTTCATCACAGGAATTGCTGGTATAGGAAAAAGCGAATTTGTAAAGGCATATGCCAATAAACATAAGAAAGAGTATACGAATATTCTGTACTTTTCTTACAATGGCAGCTTGCAAAACATGATAACTGATATGGATTTTGCGATGGATTTGCCTGATGATGACGATACAGAACGTTTCAGAAAGCATAACCGTTTCCTTAGAAATCTCAAAGAAGATACCTTGATTATCATAGATAATTTCAATACATCAGTGGCAAAAGAGCCATTTTTAAATGTAATCATGAAATACAATTGCAGAATAATTTTTACCACAAGAAGTAAATTTGAAACTGGTACAGAATTTGAACTTAATGAAATTTCTGACATTGATAAGCTTATTGAGATTTCAGAATATTTTTATTCAGATACCAAAGCTAACAAAGAAACCATTATTAAAATCATCGAAACTGTTCATCGTCATACGCTTTCAGTTGAAATGTCTGCAAGGCTTTTACAAAAAGGAATACTTGAGCCAAATGAGGTTTTACAAAGACTTTCCGAATGTAATGTAAATCCTGACACTACTGATAAATTTGATGTTACAAAAGATGGTATCAGCAGTAAAGCTACATACTACAACCACATTCACACCTTGTTTTCGCTATACACACTTGATGAAAATATGCAAAATATTATGCGATGTATGACGTTTATTTCAAGTGATGGCATTCGTGCAAGGATGTTTGCAAAGTGGCTTAATCTTGATAATCTGAATGATATAAATGAGCTGATTGAACTCGGTTATATACATAACAGTACTGGCGATACAATTTCACTTCATCTTATGCTGCATGAAATTACAATTGCTGATTTGAAACCATCAGTGTCAAACTGTATTGGTTTTCTTAACTCAATCGAGCAAATTTGTTTGTGTCATGGCAAGGATATTTCATATAGTAAGCTGTTGTTTAATGTGATTGAACGAATAATATCGATTGCGACTAAAGATAACATTAATATGTATATCCGATTTATTGAAGATGCTTTTTCATACATGGATAAGTGTATGTATGAAAAAAGTATGCAGTTGATTGTATCCGAAATGGAGAAGTATAAAAACGAACTCCAACCGAATGATATGGCTTTACTTTATGATTGTAAATCTGCTATTGAAGCTATGTTCGGTAAAAGCATGAAAAAAGCAATTGACCTTTCTCATAAGGCTGTTAATACTTGTATTCCTGAACAAAATAAGCACCTTGCAGCAAATTTGAATATGAATCTCGGCTACTATTATCATATGAACAGTGACTTAGATTCTGCAAAGCTGTATATGGAAAAAGGTATTGCTTTCATGTCAGAACATAATGAGCTTAACAATGACATTATCATTATGCTACACAATTATTCAAACCTCATGAGTGACTGTGGCGAGCCTTTAAAAGCAATCCGAGCAATGAAAAAGTGTGCAGAAATGATAAAGCAGTCACATACTGATATGTGTTCTGATTATGCTGATTTGTATTTTGATATTGGCATAATTTATTTGCAAACTGGTGATATGATGTCAGCTGAAAGCTATGTGAAAAAGGCTTTTGAGGTGTATGCTGTTATCTTTGCTGGTGATGAAAATGCAGTTGCTGAACGGTTGAAGATTTTGAGTGAGTTTACGAAAGGAACCTCCAATTTCGAAAGTTTAATAAAAATATAATGAGGTGTTATTATGTTGTTGAACTGGAACAATATTAATCTTGAAAATATTAACTTACTCAAAATTGCGAATATTCTAATTAAAAATACTAATTTCGAAATTTATTCACTAGGAAAAAATATAAAATTTACATTAGGTATGTTTCATTATTGCACAAACAATGAAGAGAGAGACATTCTATCAGATACTTGGAATAAAAGTTATAATTATGAAGCTCCGAATTCACCTTATGGTTTTTACTTTCAAAACATTACATTAAATGAACTGTCTAGGTATTTAAATAATGAGAATGGTAAAATAATTAAAGAAATGATAAATAAAAAATATTTCAATAACACAAACATAAGTATTTGTGAGCAATTAATATACTATGCTACTTTTATTGTACTACATGAATATGCTCACTACTTAAAGTATGCGAGTTTAAATTTTGATAAAATTTCATTTGCTAAATATAATTTTAAACAAACAAATTTATTATCGACACAAGAATATCGCAACTTACCTTCAGAGAAGGAAGCAGATGATTATGCGTTTAAAAATCTAAAAACATCTGTAGAGATTGTATTAAAAGAATTAGGTAACTTAAATTGATAGTAACTCAAATCCGTCCCCACACAAAATGCTCCAACAATCTAACAGCTAAATCAACAAACACCAAAAGTGGTGAAAGATTAAACAGCCAATCACTAAGGCAATTAAACTTACGAAGTGCAGTAATATTATCCTTAACGTCGTCATTCACATCCTCACATTTTTGAATACAACCCTTGATTTTCGTTTCCATTCCATCAACTGATTTTTGAGCATTAGCAATCACAGTCTCAAATGCAGCACTTTGATCAGTCTTGATTTTTTCATATGTACTATTAATAATTTTATCTGCCTCTGCTTTTATTTCTCTTTTGTACTGATCTTGGAGGTTCAGTAATTTCATTTGGTCGCTGTTCATTTTCAAAAGATTGTTCTCGGTTTCGGTCATGAAATCCGACATTATCCTGCACATTTGCTCGGTTGTTGCTAGCAGCAGTGACACTTGGTACTTGTCCTCCGCATCCCGTCTGTCCATTTCCCGAAGTCCTATTACCATCTGCCACAAAGTTTCTAAGTCTGTCTTCTGCGGTATCGAATCGGTAGTCTGTGTTGACTGTGTTTGTGCTGGCAGTTCCATGGTTCTCTGATATACTGAGTTGTTTCTTGGTAAGCTCATGTTCTATCCCCTTTCTTGTATATAATTCACCAAGCTTGTTTCCACGAACGGAGACAAGCTTTCCGTTTTTATCCTTGTATTCTGGATGCCGATATGAAACAGTATTACCTGAAACACGGCACTCGACATTATAATGCTCATTCAAAGCCTTGATAACATCATCAAAGGTATGATTATTTGGATCATCTACTTCAAGCCGAATAACTTCACGAAGCTCATCCTTGAAGGTTTCCTTTCCACGAAGTTTCATCTGCTTTTCAGCAAATATTTCCTTGTCACGCTGCTTGTTTAAGTCATGGTTATAAAAATCATTGCGAACAGAATTAACAAGTCCATGCGACAGACACTGCTTACCAAAATATTCTGACATTTCATATAAATCCTTTTGGTTACGACGATAGGATTTACCTGTATCCATATTGCAATTACTTATCAAAAGGTGTGCATGAACATGGTCAGTATCGATATGTACGGCGGATAATACCTCATAACCTTTCGAGTGAATAAAATACTCAGCAAAATCTTTTGCGATATTAAAAGCCATGTCATATGTAATTCTATAATTATCATCTGGATGAAAGGACAGCGACATTTTATGAGCAAGTATGGTGTTATCCTTATGCTTGCCATAACTTTTGCCATTAAGCTTTCTTGTGACAAGAACATTATTTGCAAAGTTATCACGATTACATCCGAGTGCAGTATAAAGGTTATCCTGAGTTTTAATAACACCTGCTTTAATCTGTTCAGACTTTTTGCCAAGCATATATTTTTCTGCTGACTTTAACTGACCGACAGATTTGCATGGTGTATATGCAACATTAACATTTCCGAACGACATTTAATCACCATCCGTATTATGCACACTTGCATTAAGTATTGGATGTTCAAGAAACTCCTTAATACTTTCCATTACAATATTATGCTGTTTTGACATTTCACGCAGTTCCGATACAGCTTGATATTCACGACCACTGTTAGCCATGTATGCAAGCTGATTGAGGTTTACACCAATTTTTCTAAGCTCATGAACAAGTGATTTTATGGTATCATCAAAGCTATACACTTTAATGACTGTATTTTTTATCATAGCGATAAAAAGATCTGTTTGTGACAATCCACTTGCTGTATGCTTTTTATTCCATTGCTCGAATTCTTTCTCCGACAAGCGAAATGACAGCTGATGATCTCGTATTCGTTTGATTTTATCGATAGTAAAATCTCCTTTCGTAAGTATGCTAATTGCATACTATCTAGCATATGCATAATTTGCATATGCTTAACTTAATCGCTTAGAGCGATTTTGCAAATCTATTTGATTTGCATGAGAGGTCTCGGGGAGCGTAGCTTCCTGAGCAGGTTGTATCGTAATGGCTATATTAAATCCGTTTTCAACCGGATTTTGTATAGACAGCGGTACTACCTGCCTATCCCCAAGGCATTGTCATGTGATATAATTTTGATATATCCACATGAGATGATTTTCAATGACAATGCTTTGGGGATTCGTACTCCGACATGCAGGCAGACACATATAATGGCATTCATATGACATGCAATAACGCTAATTTGCAATACAGTACCAACATTATCACAATCTTATACCAACACGGTACTGCATTATGGCAATTATGATACATTGCATTTTGGGTAAAAATTTTTGTATAAAAATAGTATCGTTTTTGCATGAAATCAACACTGCATAAGCACCAAAAAGCTATCTATTTGCTATGCGATAATTCCTGTTGGAGTTACCGTATTTGCTGTTTTGATGTTCCCATAACCATGATCGATGCCAATAATTTTTGTGTTGTTTCTTAATTCTCTCATTTTATTTGTCCTCCATTGTACTTGAATTTGAGGATTTTGGTACAAGCTCTTTATATTTTCGCACCATCCTCATGTATATATGATACTATACTTTTGCACTTTCTACATTGAGTTCAAATTGAGTTTGAATTGTGTTTTAGTGAAAATAAAAAAATTGCAATCCCAAAATTTCTTTAGGATTGCAATTATTAACTTTTAATTTTTAATTACTGTATTAATCTGCAATGAAGTATATTGGTTAAAGTCTTTTACCAAAATAAATATCAGGTTTACCGATACCACTTGCATCTGGCATAACACCAATGATTTTATATCCAAGTTTCAAGTAGAAACCTGACTGATGTGTACCTGATGTAAAACTTTTGATTTTCTCAGGAAAATCATCATACAAATCAACGTTAGCAAATGATGTTTCACCACTATCTTTCTCGTCATCAGCACCCAACCAGATTGTAAGTCCGCTTTGTTTTCTTGCAGTATCTTCAAGTGCAAGAACAATAGCCTTTCCTACGCCCTTTTTTCGCATATCACTTCTAACAGCAAGTGGATGAAGTTCAAAAACATTACCGTCATATGTTGGTGCAAGTATTCCACCCCAACCTATTACTACACCGTCTTCAACAGCTACAATTAATGTATTTTCAGGAATTAATCGTTCTTTGATTTCATCAAAAGCATCCTGTAATGTCGCCCATCCATATGGAAGACTGTCTGTCAGAATTTGTGCTGCCTCTGTAATCTGAGTTTGATTGAGTTCATTCATATTTATTATTTGCATTTTTTATTCCTCCAAAATTTATATGTTAATAGTAATCACATAATTAACATGGAGGACTTCGAGCCTTTGCACTGAACGAAAGTTAACAAGGGTATCTGATGTAACACATAGCTTTTCACCACCTATATATATCAAAACTATCTTAAATTCACCACTAGTGGTGTATGAAATACATTAATAACTTTTCTGAAACCATAAGCTTCAGATTTGGATATTTTATTTATTAATTATAACATATTCATTACTAAAATACAAGTTAATATTTCATTCTAAAAATAAATTAATACGAAATATCGCAATTTAGGATAAGCAAAACGCTATTTTTATGTTATAATAAAATTACCGTACGGGAAAGAGGTGGTTTTTTGAACTATAATAAAACATTACAAATCGTTCTTGACTACATTGATGATAATATCACAAGTGAGATAAACACAGTTATGATAGCTGAAAAAGCTGGTTATTCTGTTTATCATTTCAGCAAAATATTTACTGAAACTATTGGAATTTCTGTAATGTCATATGTAACATGGCGAAAACTTCAGTATGCATTATATGATTTATCTAAAGGTAAAAAAGTTGTCGATACAGCTATGGATTATGGCTTTGAAACACATGGAGGATTTACAAAAGCTTTTGTGCATTGGTTTGGATTTCCACCATCCATGTGTCAGTTACGCTTAAAAATCAGTCCACCCACGAAAGCAAATATAAATCTGCTTATTAATAAATTTTACGGAGGTAATGCTATGAATCCACATATTATTGAATTAACACCATTTATTGTTGTCGGTTATCCTAGCCGACATACTAAAGAAAACATGAAAAACACTGCCGATGCTCCTACATTTTGGAACACAATTGACTTGGATTATTCAACTATACTCACAAAACTATATGATTTCTTTCCTAAATCAAAGCATTGTGAAATAAGTATGTGCTACGATGTTGATAATAACACAGGAGATTTCACATATATGCTTGGCAGAGGGATTGACAATCCTGAGGATTTGCCCCATATACAGCCTGATATGACACGACTTGATATCTGTGGTGGACTATATGCAATTTTTTCAACCCCACCTGTTGCCAATTCATATATTGATGTAGCACAAGAAACATGGAATGAGATTTTTCTTCACTGGCTGCCACAATCAGAGTTCGAGTTTGATGATACACGACATGATTTTGAATATCATGACTTAAGAGACCATGGCTTGTATTTTGGTGGTAAACTGCAAATTGATATATGTATTCCTATTCGTCAAAAAGAAGAAGAAATGCGTAAAGCTCTGCTTAGAACTTCATGATAATTTACATAAAAAGGACTGCCGAAAGACAGTCCTTTTTGTTTGTATAGAGATAATTATAAAGAATTATTAAGTACTTTCAAGGAAATTAGCAGCTATTGAATACAACTCATCATAATCAACCTTATTAAAATCTGTTGCATTAACTTTTATAGTCTTTCCAACAGAAACCTTTGATTGACCGAATTGCTGATGTGAGTTTACGAACATTTCTTTAGTTTCTCCATCTGTAATATGTACCCCAAATTGTATATCTTGGACCATGTTGGAAATCATCAGAATAAACCATAAGAATGTTGTTTTTTGCACCAAAACTTAATACTTGCAGTTATTACATAATTTTATTATTAATTATAAATCTTCATTTACAACTGTTAAAATCTCATCTTGTAAATCTCCAAGCTTATATAAAATGTCTGACAGTTTTTTATTGAAATCATCATCGTTAAAACGGCTATCATCAACCCAAAAGCCACCCTGAAGCTGATCCAGTTCATCATTATAAACCTTTCCTTTTTCATATAAACCCTTTAGTTTTTCAGCTAATTTAAAATCAGGGTATTGAATAGTAACACGATTAAAAAATTCCACAGCACGAGCTGAGTTTGTATATAAAATTACAGCAGGTGCAGAATGCATATTCCACTTATTAGGCATTTTTGATATTTCATTGGAACGAATGTTATCAGCCCATTTATAAAAAGCTTCTTTCCCAAATAAATATCCATCTTTTTCAGAAAGCGTCAGATAAATCGGTAATGTACTAATAATGTTTCGATATACCTCACCCATAGTTAAGCAATTGATTTTGCTGCCAACTATAAGAATTCCTTTTGATAAAGAAAGTGCATCATCTGTAGTAGCATAACCATTTTCTTCTGTCACTGCTTCACCAAGCCAAACGTTGATAAGTAGTTGGTCATTATCATATCCACCAACGAGAGAACCAAATGGAACTTCTGCTTTTTTATCTACAATAGGTGTAGTTCCGTTCCAAACCTTTTCTCCGTCATCTTTAGTCAAAGGTATATTAGCCACACCTATAGAAATCACAGGTGAATTACGTAATATGGATTGTTTTATTGCTTTCATAACTTCACCTAAATGGTCTCTTATTTCATCATGAGTGAAGAAAACACATTCATAACCACACATTTTAAAAGCATGAACAGCCACTTCTGAAGAAAAACAATTATCCATAAGAGAATCACTCTCTTTATCTTTGCAGTACATTTGTGTAAATAAATCTCCGCATAAAGCTGTAGTTAAAACATAATCATAAGTGTTTTTATCCTCTCCAAGTGATTCTAAAACACTACGTACGCAAGCGGAAAACATAAAATTCTCACTTGGATTTGTGGTATATATTCGGTGAATGTTTTCTATTTTACTTTTATCTGGAGGTATTCCGTCACTTTTGGGAAGTATAGCAATCTTTTCTTCAAAGGTTTGATTGCTATTATTTAAAGCATTTAGAATCTCAGGCTTTTTCTTTGGTGAATAACTCTCTGTAGTTTGTTCGATTTTTCTTATTGGACTATTCAACATTATCACTCCAATCACAACAGTATAAATCTATGATTTACATAAAATCTGAAACCTAATGACTTACCAACATAATGTCCATTGTTTATTGTTCGAATAGTTACAATCTCTGCTCCATTTTCAAATGCCTCATTTAATGCATATTGACTTAATGCTTTGCAATATCCCTTTTCTCTGTAATCAGAAAGTGTATATGCAAATTCAAGTGAACAGATTTTATCATCATAAATAACAGCACACACACTTACGGCCTTTTTATCAGCATAACCAAGATAAAATGCAATTGTACCATTTTCTACAAACTCCCAATGACTTTTAGGATCAATTATATTAGATCCACCATGCATATAGTCATTGCATAATCTGCACCATTCATTAAATTCATTTCTTGTAGTGACACGTTTTATTTCAATACATTTTGATGTTTCAATATATTTAGGTAGCCAGTCATACAACATTGCTCCGTATAATTCTTCATCATCTTTTGTATACTCATTGGAAGGTAAAAGCGGATACCATGTAGGTGCTTTAAATTTAGAAATATCAGCTAAAGCTCTTTCTTTTTCAACATCAATTAGATTGTCAAGTCTAATATTATAAACAAAACGTAAACCATCCTCGTTATTTTTTGGGTGAATATACTCGTATATTCCATTATCTTCTATTGCCATATGACTTGCTTGTCCGAGAATACGCACATACAAATTTGCACCATTGTCAACATACTTCAAAAGATCAGTATCGTTAATTATAGTTCCATCTTTTAGTTTGTATGAATTATCCTTATTTTGAATATGCGATTGCCTCATGTTTTCCTCAGCCATGCTCAGAATTTCAGGCATTTTCTTAGGGGAATAACTCTCAGGGGTTTGTTCGATTTTTCTAATTGGTTCACTCATTATAAAAACTCCTTTAAATAAATTTTGTATTTAAAGTGTAACATATAAAACAGGCTTTGTGTTATCCGTTTTTGTCAAATTTCAAAGGTTTGTACAATTTCATTTTAACGCTGTCAGTATCATATTTTCCCGCAGGTATTTCATAAACAGCAAATACAGATTGATTTTCATGATGAATACTATTATTTTTAAGCCAGTCCTCAATCTTCGATGTACCAACACGAATATCACCAAGGCATTCATCAGTGAGTACCGCATATTCACCCTTTGGAAAATGCAAAATTTCAAGTCCACTATCTAATGGTAATTTTATATCACCATCATATTCAATACCACATTCATAAGTATTATCATATGTACAAACATAAAAATTTCGAACATTGCTGATTATCAAAGGATAGTGTTCACTTAGATAATTGATAACCTTTTCTGATGCCTTATGTTCTGCATTAATGCCACTTACTTTGGAAATTATAAATGATCTATCTTGAATTTGTGTTATCATAATATGCTCTGCTGATTTTCGCTTTTTTACTGGAAGATATAGCTTGAGCTTATGAGGTTTGCTATTTTTGAATAGGTATTCTTCAAAATACCCATCATCAGATTGTTCAAACATACTTTTTGGCAGCCATATGTTGTATAAATAATTCCATCCATTATTAATTTCATTTTCACAGTAATCCACCGTACAGGTTGTATATATATTTGACTTGATATTACCATTTTGCTTTTCCGTCATAATCTCATAACAAAATTTACTGCCAATCTGTTTGCCATTTCTTCCAAATATACGTGAATTTATTTCACCTATTTCAGAAATCGCTTTATCTTCAATTCCATGTAAACATGAATCGTAATATCTATAAATATCACATTCAGGAATAGTTTCCGTGCCAACCTTAACACTTATACTAATCTCATCAGACGAATAAGGATAAAAGTAATAATACGTTTCGCTCTGCTTATATTCAAGAGGTGCCATACCTACAATGCTTTTGAATAGTTTATTAAAAGCCTGTTGTGTTTGACATCCACTTTCATTTGCAATAATTACAAGAGATAAATCTGAACACTTTATTTTCTCACAAGCATTTGAAATTCTGCGTTTACGGATATATTCCTTAATAGAATGACCTGTATATGAGTAAAAATCCCGATATAACTGGCTTAGGGAAACATAGTGCTTTTGCGCAATTAATTCAGGATTGATTTCATTTATTAAATTGTTTTCAATGAATTTTATTACTGTATCTATATAACTGGTTTTATACATTTTATTCACCATACCTAAGTTTCACCGTTTTCATAACATAAGTATATCATATATAAAGAAAAAGCACAAGAAAAATTGCAGTCCTGATAAACTTTCAGAACTGCATATAATCAAAAAGCTCTTTTAATCGGATGTCGAATCACAGTTTTACACTTTTCTGGACTAGTTTTTCTTGGGTCTGACAAATATATTTCATGATGGAAACGAGTGTCCGAAAAGTCATGTACATATCCATTTTCTTTTATAAATTCGTCCATAACAGCAACTGTTGCAGGCTCATCATCATACGAACCAATATGCATAATCTGCACACACAAACCTTCATCAACAGTAAGAAATTCTGCTTTTTTACAATCAAGCTTTTTCTTTTCAATTACTTGTGCAACAGCCCAGTCGAAATCAGCTTTTTTTATGAAATCAGGCAGATGAATAAGAGAAATCCACTGAAATGTTTCCTTGTGTGAATAATCCACACCATGTATATCATCCTGCCACCAAAATCCTTCAAGTGGAGGAACGATATACTCGAAATAACCATCAATTTTATAATCACCCATGTAGCTCATTTTTAATGTATAAGCAATCGCATACAGAATACCAACAGCATTTTTATACTCGCCATCTTCTTCATTAGGATTGCCTTTTCCACGAACAGCAATAAAGTTTGCTGTCGGAACAGTTACAATTTCAGGTTTTGTTTTCGGCATATAAAATTCCTTGTATTCTTTTTTGAAGTCAAATTTGTTCATAATGCTCACTCCTGTTTATTCTTGTATTTTTCAGCCAAAAGCATGTAAAATGTAACCCATTTGCTTGGCTTACCTGCTCTTTCTTTTTGCAGATACGATTTAGTAAGAGTACCCTTTAAAACAATCTTTCCAGACTCATTCTTAAAGCTAGTCAGCATATTCCACGCTGGTTGTAAACGTTCATCATTTCCATATCCAAGTGCAGAAAAAGCCTCGACGACATTTTGCAGTCCAACACGCATTACTTCAAAAGGATAAAATGTATCAATCGTTCGCCAACCCTCACGAGATTCTAAAACAAGAATACTTTTGTCAGTGGTTTTATAGAAAATATCTCGGTTCAGGAAATAATCAATCAAAGGTTGTCCAAAGCTTGTGTCAATACCTTTTTTGTGACATTCAGCTAAAAACATTAGTGCATGCAAATTCACCTTGTAACAACTTTTCGGCGTGTACTTTAATTTGTGAAGTCTATGAAGACATAAATAACCACCGTCAGATAAGCTTTGATTTTTAATATTTTCAATGGCAGTTTTAACGCTTTTATGTTCATGAAATCCAAGTTTAACTAATGCAGTTAAAAGCATAAAATCACCACAATTACAATCAAACATAGTATCTAGCTCATTAAATGCTTTTTCAATATATTCATCTCTAATGTCAACGCAAGACAGCCCACATTCAGCTAATGCTGTGACGTAATAGCGATACCATAAACCTTTTGTTTCATGCCAATTTTCAGGTAGCTTATCAAAAATCCAAGACTTAGCTTCTGCAATATTAGCAGGCTGTTCCAACAATTCACGCTGTGTCCTATATTTTATTGCAGGATTATTATCCTCTAAAAGCCATTCAATTATTTTGTTATCATACACATTAAACATCTCATTTCAAAGCAATATAAATATTTATCTCTGCCACGCCATCAACATTGTTAATGTATTCCTCAAAATCACCTGTGAAAGTACGTTCAAGCTGCATTTGCCAAATTTGCTCCCAAGCATTAGCAACATCCTTGACTACATCACCTTTGATTTGAAACTTAGCATATTTTCCAGCAGGAATTGTTTTCATAGCAAGCTCACTGTTACCGTTTTCCGTAACCTCTGCACCAATTGTGACATCGTATGTCATATTGTTAAAATCATAGTCGGAATAAAGTCCGACACAGTAGTCATTTGCCTTATTTTTTAGTGACTTATCAATACCCTTACCCATAAAATCCTGCCATAAGCCACCGATAATTTTCTGACATTCAGGGTCATTGTTGCCAGTTCTTGCAGTCACACCAACAAATGTTTTTGCTTCTAGATTTACAAGTTCATAGTTCATAAGATTACCTCTTTCTTAATGCAACAATCATAATATTTATTCGTTGCTGCCTTTTTAATAATCCTATGATACCACATATAATATGACAACTATATGTCATATTATAAATAATTTTTCAAAGTATTTTCTAGTTGATTTTTCATATTTTTAACTGCTTCTGGTGGCGAAATAATCTTACAAAATTCACCGAATGATGTAGCATAACTGCAAATTGTATTTATATCAGGCAGACAAATCTTACAGATAAAATTGCCGCTTTCATCAATTTCATAGCTACGAATTTCGTCATATACACGAAAAGCCATTTGTGGAGAGATACAGAAAACTGTTTCAATACTGTTATTGATGTAATTTGAAGGATTACCTAAAACCTGTGTTGGAATAGACATATCAAAGCTTTCATCAGTTGCACAAAGCATAGAAATACGCCTTAGCTTAAAGGAACGAAAATCCTCACGCATGGTGCAATATCCATACAAATACCATGCAGTACCTTTAAACAAAAGCTTCAACGGATATACCCTGCGATTAAGAGTTTCACCTCGTCCACTTGCATAGTTAAACGTTACTGCTTTCTTTTGCAGGATAGAATTTTTCAGTATCTCAAAATATTCCGACTCATTTTCAGCATTTCCCCAAGATGATAAATCTACTTCAATCCAGTCAGTATTTTGACCTCCAAGCATACTGTTTAGCTTGCTTAAAGCTGTATCTGCCTGTGTTGGCATGAGCGAAGATACTGCTTTCATGGATGATAAAATATTCTGTTTTTCCTGTTCAGTCAGGACTGCTTTATTTAAGATAAAGTCAGGCAATAATGATATTCCGCCACCATTTCCCTTGCTCATAAATATCGGTATTCCACTTTGTGAAAGCAACTCAACATCACGATAAATTGTCCTTGCTGAAACCTCGAAATGTTCAGCGAGCTCTTTTGCCGTAATGGTTTGCTTTTCAAGCAGAATGTATATGATTTCAAACAATCTATTTATCTGCATATTTCCACCACCTTTTTATTGAATTGATATTAATGCATTAATACCCCATCGCAGTCCTTACAACATTCATCTCCTCAGCCGAAGTCAGCATTTCAAGCAGTTTAAACGCTACCTTTGGAGCTGTTTCAGGGCAATATGAAGTTATAATATTTTCATCCACCACAACTGGCTCATTCACAACCTTTACACCAAATTCTCTAAGCTGATTTTGCCTTTGTCCGCCATTCAAATGATAGGTGGTAGCATTACGATTTTCTAGCACACCACTTTTACCCACTGGTAATGCAGCTACACATATGGTTGCAATAATCTTTCCTTTTGTATTAAATTCTCTAATCAAATCAAGGAATTTCTCGTCATATGCTTCTTCATAAAAGCCATAGCTCTCAAATCCACCTGGAATTGCAAGTGCATCAAAATCGTCTATGTTTATTTCATCTATCAAAGTATCGACTGTTACTGGTATACCGAATGTGCTGATAACCTGCTTTTGAAATCCACATGTTATAAGTTCTGTATCATATCCAAAGCTTTCTCTTGCCCAACCCAAAACATCAACAAATGCACTGAATTCCATCGTTTCAAAGCCTTTTGCTAGGAATAGTAATGTTTTCATAGTCATACCTCGTTTGTTTGCTTTTTTTATTTGATTATAGCATAGTAGGATTAGAAATACAAGGATAATTATTCATATAAACATAACATTGTAATTTTCATAAGAACATGGTTATTATAATACGCATAGAATTAACAGCTTCAATCCTGATGGATTACCACCAGCAGTTTATAGAAGTCTGCTAAACCAAAGTGCTGCGTAATTACCGCACCCTTGACAGAACACCATAAAAAATGCTATATGCTTGGTACCGACGGCGAGGGAAACTCAAAAATATGCTAACTTATCTCCGTCAGGTTATCCATTGTAGCATTTTTTATGACAACCTGTAAAGGGCAAGCCGACTTCGTCGGTGCTGCTTTCCCAACAGCTCGGAAAATCTAAAAATATGCTGTTTCGATTTTTGGGGAAATTTTTGACTGCACTTTTATTGACAAGTCCAGTTTATAAGAATATCCCATACTATAAGTTTACTTGATTTCCTACTCCAAATTATCAAATGTATCTGTATCGAAAAATTCTCACAATGGTTAATTAACTATGAAAGAGGTATAAGCATTGATTTTTAAACACCACTTAAATAAAATTTTCAGATAAGTGAAACAAGGCTTTTTCTAACAGTCATTAATACTAATTACCCTTATACAAACCAAACAGCTTAAGCAGCTTTTGCCAAAAAGTAAGCTTAACAGTTTCGGTTATAACATCTTCTGCAACTGTTGCTTTTTCAATAGCAGATGTTTTAATAACAAATTGTACTGACTTAACATTTTTATTTTTATCTGATACAAAGGATTTTAATTCTGTATTCCCACCGCTTATAGCAGATAACATACAATCAATTTGTTCCTCGATTTGTACGTCCATATCAGATGTCTTGGAATTAAGCCCATTTGCTCCAGAAGATAACTCTGCCAAGCCTTCATAAAGTTTTACAACTCCGTCGTATAGTTCATCTGCACCAGAGGATAATTCATTTGTGGCAGATAATAAATTCTTACTTCCAAGTGCTAGATTTTCAGCACCGTCAGTAATCATTTTATACCCTGAAACTAAGCTTGCAACTCCATTCGTATACTCAATAATACCAGTATCAAGCTCTGAATATTTTACAACCAAAGTATTTATACCATCAGAAAGACTTGACATATTTATAACAGTATCACTTAACTTCTTCACTAAATTTGAAATCGCTAAATCAAATTTTGTATACTGGTTTTTTAGTTCTTTTATTCCATTAGATAAGTCTGTAACGCCTGCTGAAACCGTATTAATATAAGTTTCTGTACCTGTAATAGATGCATTATTACCTTTTAACAAAGTCACTATATTTTCGAGATTTGCAATCTGTGTTTTAAGTTCTTTTACAGTATTTTCATATCCAGTAACACCTTGAATTTTTGATAATGATGATTTTAGTTCAGTAATTTGCGAAGATAATTCTGATATAGTTTTTTCATTGCCTGCTTTAAGTACATCAATATCTAAACCATTACTATTCATCAAACTTTTATACTGATTATAGTCTAAACTTTTCTGCAATTTCTGAACACCAATATATAAATCATCAATACCCTTTTTAATAGAATTTGAAGCATTTGTAAGTGTTGATAATTCATCTGCCTGCATGGATACATTGTTCAAATTTGTTTGAATAGTTTTGAGAGCTGTTTTAATTTGTGATGAACCAGAAGTTAATGTTTCAGATTGCTTGTTTAAGGTATTAAGTCCTGACTGAACAGTATCAATTCCTGTTTTCAATGAGGCAATACCATTATCAAGCTCGCTTGCACCGCTATTTAATGCAGAAGCACCATCTTTAAGCGATTTTGCTCCATTTTGAAGTTCACTTACGCCTGTATTAAGTTCATTTGAGCCATCACCTATTTTTTTAGTAGCATCCATTAATTCGCTCACTTTTTCAAGCAGTATTTCATCATCAATGTCAATGCTTAAATTTAGCTGTATTCCGTTGATTGATACTGCATCCATCTCAAAATCTGTAACATCAGCTTTGATTACGGTATCAATTCCTCTGCCTGCTAAAATTGTGTAGGTGAGTTGCTTATCTGAGCCAACATTTGCAATGGTTGCATCATCAGCTACTATGTTAATACACTTGTTTGTATCAAGTAAAAAAGTGGATTGCAAAGCATAGTTTTCATAAAAATCACCATTGCATTTTTCATTTTTTGATATATTAAAATGAATTTCTAGAGCACCAGTTTTACCAGCAATTTCAGCTTGTGAGTATTCAATTCCATCAAGAAAATAGCGAATAGATATATTCCACGGAATTTGTTTTTCGTTTATTGTTCCTTGATAATACACCTTATCTGTATTTGATGTGAATGTTATTTTATCATTGTCCTGAATGATTTTATCATTTGTTGTAAGCATTTTTACGGCTGTATAATCACCATAATCTATTACATCACCAGTACCAAAAATATTAACTGCATTTATGGTATTAACATTTCCGTTTGCATCAGTGATAATGTATATAACTTCTTCCTTTGGGGTTACTGTACTGTTTGCATATGCTGATAAAGACAGCGAACTTATCATTGATAATGCTAGAATAAGAGCAACAATTTTCTTTGTATTTTTCATTATGAACGTACCTCCACTTGTTTAGAATTTGAATATGATTTTATGCCCTGTTTTTTCTTTATGAACAAACCATCGAACAGATATAATAATGCTGGCAGTACAAACAATACAATGACAAGTGAGCATAATGTTCCTCTGCCAAGGAAAAATCCAAGCTGTGATAAAAGACCATGAGTTGATATAATTCCAAGTAAAAATCCTACAACGGTGAGTACACTTGCGGATGTCATTATTGATACTGTACAAGCTGATATTGTACTTATGATAGATGATTTTTTATCCTGTGTTTGTCTGAATTCCTTGTATCTGTCAGTGAATAAAATTGCATAATCCACTGTTGCACCAAGTTGAATTGAGCTTATTATTAAGTATGCAATATAGAAAATTGTGCTGTTTGCAAAATATGTGAACGATAGATTTATCCATATAGCAGTTTCAATTCCAAGCACTAAAATTACAGGTAATGACACTGATTTCATTGTAAGTAAAAGTACGAGGAATACTGCTCCGATTGCAAGTAAATTAACCTTAACCATGTCGTCTGTAACTGTATCCATCAAGTCATAGGTTGATACACCTTCACCTGCAAGATACCATTCACTAGGATAATATTTTTCTGCTATTCCTCTTATATTTTCGATTAGTGAAAAGGTTTCATCACCCTCATAATCTACATCAACGGATAACACCATTCTAGTATATTTATCAGAATTGAGCTTTGATAAAGTATTTTCATCAAGATACTGTTCAGGGATTTCTGAGCCTACTGTATCAACATATGATAGTATGCTTTTAACCTGTGGCAATTCATTTAATTCATGTGATAAATCCTTTTGAATTACTGTATCTTCTGAAGAATTGATATTCAAAGAATTATAATTCTTTGGTATCATTAGGACATAGGTGTCACTTTTCCCAAAGGTTTGCTCGATTTTTTCTGTATCAGCGCCAAGTTTAGTTTCTGTGCCGAAAATATGTGATGCACCATAATAAAAGCTGTTGGAATTTGATGCAAGATAACATGGTACAATCAAAATTGCAAACACACATGCACATGGTATCATTATTTTAAGTATTACTTTTCCGAATGTTTTAAAGGATGGCATAAAAGAGCGATGCTTTGTTTTATCAATCAGCTTGTATGTACCAAGAATTAATACTGGCATGAAAACAAACACTGTTATAAGACTTATTGAAATACCCTTTGCAAGTGCTAAACCTAAATCAGGACCGATTTTAAACTGCATTAAGCATAATGCTAAAAATCCGATAACTGTTGTAAGTCCACTTGAAAGAATGGATGTTGTGGATTGTGTCAAAGCATCAACCATAGCACATTTTACATCAGAATTTTTCTCACGGCATTCAACAAAACGGTGCAGTAAAAATACAGAATAATCAAGTGAAACAGCAAGCTGCAATATGTTTCCTGCAGCATTTGTTACAAATGAAACTTCACCGAAAATTAAGTTACTGCCAGCATTTATAACAACAGCAATACCAAGTCCGATTAGTATTATGAATGGCTCTGCCCAGGATGTTGTAGTTAAAAGCAATACGAATAATACAAATAATACTCCAACGATTGCAATTTTGGATACCTCATTTACAGTGCTGGTTGTAGCAGCAGCAGTAGAAACAGCAGAACCTGTCATAGCATTATTTTCACCGATTATTTCTCTTATTTCAGCAACTGCATCAATACGTTTATCCTCAGTAATTGTTACCGAAAACAAGGCATTGCAATCTTTATAATAGTTTTCTGTATTTGCACTATCCATAAATTCCAGAGGTATAGTAATATCCGTTACATCATCAAGCCATGTAACATCAGTTACACCGTCAACGCACATGATTTGATTTTTATACTCAAGTGCTTGTGGAATTGTGCAGTTTTCTATCATGACACGAGCGTTTGGAATACCGCCGTCATATTCATTTTCCATAACTTCAAGTGCAATAGTTGACGGACTTTCAGATGGCAGATAATCATTCATATCATAATTAACAGCAACTAATTGCTTACATATAAAGCATATAATAAATAATACCGAAAATGTGATAATTATTAATTTCGGATGATTTACTATTTGGTTATAAAATCGTTTCATTTTCATTTGTCACCTTTCCTGTTATATAAAATTTATTTTTGGGACATAGCAGAGTAAGCTCAATTTCATCAGTAGTTATCTTTCCAGTTGAATGATATGGGATTGTACTTACAAGAGTTTTCAAATTGCCTATTATTTCAAAGCATCCATCATTTTGGATAGTTCCCGAAAAGCTTTCACTTGCTCCGAGAATGTCAATAGTACCACTGATTTCATCTCCATTTATTTGAACATACATATTACCATGTCGCTTTCCAATTGGAACTGTCATAACAATATCATATTTTTCCTCCACACAAATACACCTCTTTCCTACATTCATGATTATACATGTAAGCCATGTACATTAAAACGGTCAATGTATATGGTTTTGTGTAAAATCGGACAAAGACAAGCAATTTGGGTAATAAATTTGTTACTCAAATTATTTGTTACCCAAAAATTTGTTATACAAATTACCCATATTGTCCATTGTATTTTTCATGGACAAGTGTATAATAAATACATGAGAAGTTTGTGCTAAGAAAGGAATGAGTATTAACGTGAAAGATGTACTCAAAATAATAATAAAAACGACACGGATGCCCATGCTGAATTTCATGGCAATTTGTGCAGGAAAGGCATGGGCATTAATATGAAACATGAAGAAACGTCATTAAACACAAAAAAAGCTCTTTCAGCATCACTGAAAAAGCATATGAATATAAAGCCACTAAGTAAAATTACCGTAACTGAGATTATAACCGATTGCAACGTAAACAGAAAAACGTTTTATTATCATTTTGAGGATATATATTCTTTGCTCAAATGGATGCTTGAACAGGAAGCTATTGAAATAGTGAAGCAGTTTGATTTACTGGTGGATTATGAGGAAGCAATTGCATTTGTAATTGATTATGTTGAAGTAAATAATCATATCCTCAATTGTGCATATGATTCACTCGGCAGGGATGAAATGAAACGGTTTTTATTTAATGACTTTAATGATATTGTCAGGATTTTTATTGATGGTGCAGAAAAAGAACTTTCACTTAAGGTTTCTGATGATTTTAAATTGTTCCTATGTGGAATGTACAGCGAAGCAATAGCTGGAATGATAATTGAATGGTTTAAAGGGAATAAGCTCCGCAGTAAAGAGAAAACTATTCAATATCTTTCGTTGGTTTTGCGGGTTTCTATTCCTGAGCTGCTAAGAAATGCACCTGATATTGTCTGACAACTTATTTAATCCACTCAGTATATAAAAACTTCACCTAATATAATTAGCATATTGTTACCTAAAAGATTATGGATACAAAACTATTGCTTTTTATAAAGGTTTAATATTTTTTCTAATAGTAAAATAGGTAGTAAACTAAAAAGCAATCTGAATCTCAAAATTCAGATTGCTTTGTTTTTTATTACATGCTGTTTTAATACCGAAAATATATTTATGCATAATTCGCCTTGTAATCATCACCCCACGCTGTCATTGCATCAAGTATAGGAGAAAGACTTCTGCCTAAGTCTGTAAGAGAGTATTCAACTCTTGGAGGAACTTCTGCATAAACAGTTCTTGTTAAAATTCCCTTATCCTCCATATCACGCAGATTAGCAGTAAGTACCTTCTGTGAAACATTACCAATAGAACGCCTTAATTCGCCAAAACGTTTGGTATCATCCATTAAATCACGAAGTATTAAAACTTTCCACTTATCACCGATAAGCATTAATGTTGTTTCAACAGGACAAGCAGGCAACTGTATTTTTTCAGACATATGTATACCTCCAATTATCGTAATAGTTTATTTTCGGATGTATAATCCATTTAGGCTATTATATCATATATTACTATAACTTTCAATGTAAATTTTTTTATCGTATTAAACCTCATAAATACGCAATTGTCACCTAGAGGTAACTATACCACAATAAAGTGCGTACTTTACAAGCATACAGATTGGTGTTATCATAATATCAAGGAAAGAAATTAAGCGCTTAAATTTCTCCGTAACAAATTTATATTTTAATGGAGGATATCATTATGAATGATGTAGTAAAATTTTTAGAGGCAAATCCAGTACAGTTTCTTGCAACAGTAGGTACAGACGGTAAAGCAAAGTGCAGACCTTTTATGTTCTGTTTTGAAAAGGATGGCAAGCTATGGTTCTGCACAAACAACCAAAAGGATGTATATAAGGATATGCAGAAAAATCCTTATGTTGAGGTTTCTGTATCAAGTCCTGAATATGCTTGGATACGATTGAATGGTAAGGTTGTTTTTGAAAATAACATGGCTGTTAAAGAGGGTTGTATGAACAATCCAATCGTTAAAGGACAGTATAATACTGCTGATAATCCTATCTTTGAAGTATTCTATCTTGAAGATGCAAAGGCTGTAATTGCTGATTTTAGCGGCAATCCACCAAAGGAATACACATTATAATAATTACCAAAGAAGATATGACGAAAGCCACTCTGATTGTATGAGTGGCTTTCGATTAACAAATATTATGTGAGGTGTATCATGGTTATTACTAAAAAATTAGTAAGCAATTCATCAAAAATCAGAACTCTTACAGTAACAGCAATGCTTTCAGCAGTTTCGTATTTACTGGCATTTATCGAGTTTCCTGTTCCTTTATCACCATCATTTGCAAAAATGGATTTATCTGACTTGCCTGCATTAATCGGAGCATTTGCTTTTGGTCCAATAGTTGGTGTAACAATTGAACTTGTGAAAAATGCTTTACAGTTATTATCGACCTCAACTGGAGGAGTTGGAGAACTCGCAAATTTCGCTATGGGTGCAAGCTTTGCGTTTACAGCAGGAATGATTTACAGGTTTAATAAAACAAAGAAAACAGCATGGATTTCCTGTATAATTGCAAGTGTAGTTATGGGAATTATGGCAGCTATTATGAATTATTTTGTTTTGCTGCCAATGTTTGAAATGTTCATGCCAATTGAACAGGTTATAGCTTCATTTGGAGAGTTTATTCCGTTTATTAAAACAAAAGCTGATGTTGTATTGCTTAATGCACTTCCGTTCAATATACTTAAAGGACTTGTAATAAGCTTGATTACTATGTTATCATATAAAAGACTTACACCGATATTGAAAGGTATATAGGTACTAAAATGGGAAATAAAGATTATCTAGGATTTATTGTTAATGAAATACATTCCACTGTTATAGCAACAGTTGATGAAAACAGACTTCCGGTAACATGTGCAATTGATATTATGGATTATGATGATGAAAGCCTTTATTTTCTGACAGCAAAAGGCAAGAGCTTTTATGAAAGACTTAAAAACAAACCGAATATTGCTTTGACAGGCATGAAAGGTGAAGATACATTATCATGTATTGCAGTTTCAATCAGAGGTAAAGTGCGTGAAATTGGCAGTGATATGCTGTCTGTACTTTTCGATAAAAATCCGTATATGAATGAAATTTATCCTGATGAAAAATCAAGAACTGCCTTAACTGTATTTCAGATTTATGATGGTACAGGAGAATGGTTTGACCTGTCAAAAAAGCCTATTGAACGTGATAATTTTTGTTTTGGTAATACAAATATAAATACTGATGGTTATTATGTAAATGATGAATGTATTGGCTGCAAGCTATGTTATAGCTTATGTCCTCAAAAGTGCATTGACATAACAGTAAAACCAGTTATTATAAAAAAAGAGCATTGTCTGCATTGTGGAAATTGCTATAAAATATGTCCCAAGAAAGCTGTGATAAAATTATGACAAGAACTGAAAAGCTAAAATTTCTGATACAATATCTCAAAGATGAGTACAGGGATGGCTGTACAGATTATGATAGATTATATGATTTTGATATTTTCAAAAGTCTTGTGAATGTAAGACCTCCAAAGCCTATAAGCAAGGAGTTCCTTGAAATACAGGACGACGTTTTACAAGATATTATTAATGAAAATGGCATTACAAAAATTTCTGATCTAGATGAAATAAAGGATAATATTTATCTTTGGAAAGGTGACATAACAACACTTGAATGTGATGCAATAGTAAATGCAGCAAATAGTCAGATGCTAGGATGCTTTTGTCCTTGGCATAAGTGTATAGATAACTGTATTCATACCTTTGCAGGAGTGCAGTTAAGGCTTGAATGTGCTGAAATTATGCAGAAACAAGGTTACCTTGAAGCGTCAGGTAAAGCTAAAATCACCTCTGCATATAATCTTCCGTCTAAGTTTGTCTTGCATACAGTCGGACCGATTATTGATGATGTACCAACACAAACTGATTGCAAAATGCTTTCGGATTGCTATAAATCATGTCTTGAGTTTGCAGTAAAAAACGAACTTGAAAGTATTGCATTTTGTTGTATATCAACTGGAGAGTTTCGTTTTCCAAATCAAAAAGCTGCTGAAATTGCTGTATCTACAGTGGAAGATTTCTTGCAGAAAAACCGAACTATAAAAGTGATATTTAATGTTTTTAAGGATATAGATTATGATATTTATAAAAAACTTCTCCGATAAAATTGTCAGACTAAAATATGAAATTGAAGATGCAGATTGTATTGTAATTGGTGCTGGCTCAGGATTATCTACATCAGCAGGACTTACTTATTCAGGTGAACGCTTCAAGAAATATTTCGCTGATTTCATAGAAAAATATAATCTTGGTGATATGTATACTGCTGGCTTTTATCCATATGAAAGCATGGAAGAATATTTTGCTTATTGGAGCAGACATATTTATTATAATAGATATGATGTCGATGTAGGTAAGCCATATCTTGACTTGCTAAAGCTAGTTCAGGATAAAAATTATTTTGTTATAACTACAAATGTTGACCATCAATTTCAGCTTGCAGGCTTTGACAAAGAGAGATTATTCTATACTCAAGGTGATTATGGCTTGTTTCAATGCTCTAAGGCATGTCATAATAAAACATATGACAATGAAGCTGTTATTCGTAAGATGATTGACGAACAATCTGATATGAAAATCCCAACAGAGCTTATACCGAGGTGTCCTGTTTGTAATGAAATCATGTCAATCAACCTTAGATGTGATAACACTTTCGTTCAGGATGATGGTTGGCATAATGCTAAAAACAGATACGAAAATTTCCTAAATGATAACTTAAATAAGCATATATTATTCTTAGAACTTGGCGTTGGCATGAATACTCCTGTTATTATAAAATATCCATTCTGGCAGATGACATATAAAAATCCTAATGCTTTTTATGCTTGTATTAATAAAGGTGAATGTGGATGTCCGACTGAAATTGATAAGCGTTCGGTGGGGATTAATATGGATATTGGGGAATTTTGGGAGAGGTTAGTTTGGTAAGTATGAGTTTATACTAATCACATATTTAGAACGTCTAAAAATTCTAAAATAAAATCATTATATTTGATTTTATCTCAATACTATACATGCATGATTACATTTCGCTCTTAAAAAAATATAGCTTTAACAATCAACCAAATGACCAACAACCATATTAAAATAATAGGTACTGCGTAGTACCACTTTTTTGGCTTTTTATCCGACCACAAATTCTCTGCTTGCTGTCGATTATGTTCCAACACATCCTTAGGTATAAATTTCACTGTTAGTGCTACAAGTACTGGGAGAATAATCAAATCATCTAAATATCCTAAAACTGGGATAAAATCAGGTATTAAGTCAATCGGTGAAAGTGCATATGCAACAGTTATTGCACCTAATATTTTAGCAATAATTGGTGTATTCTTAGAGTGAAAATAAATATAATGATTAAAAAAAGCTTTAATCTCGTATCCAACAATTTCCAACTGAAGTTTAGTTTCTTTGGTGCTGTTTTCTTTTTATTATACTTAACGAATAATACGCACATTGGACCGATTAATGCCGGAATCATTGAAATAATAAAGATTTTCTTAAATCCATTTGAATCTGACACCATTAAAAAATATGCAAGCAGAATACCAATGGATGCTGACACAATTCTCTCAAGTGGTAGCAACCATATTTCACGATAATTCCCCTTGCTTTCATGAATAGCCCTGTTCTAAAACTTGCAAAAAGGAAAAAATAAATGGTAAAATGAAAAAATGAATAACGAAAAAAGAGTAAAAGAACTAAAATAAGAAAAATATCAAGAAATATTCGGAATCAGAAAGCCAACATTTGTCCAAATGCTAGAATTACTGGAGTGTGAACATAAGAAGTTACACAAACAAGGTGGGAGACCACCACAATTAAGCGTATTGGATAAGCTGGTGATTATCTACACACATAGTTAGTGGCACTGAAATAATATCCAGCTCCTGCCTCATTTGTTTAGTCAGATCACAACAGCTATCTACAATAATTTTTCCGTTCATTTTATATCTTTCTCCTTTGTTTTTAAGATTGGGTTTTCTTTATTTATACTACGGAACGTTACAAATTAGCTACGCTAATTTGTATGCAAGCGGAGCTTGCATTTGCCACATAGTGGCACGTTCCTCCGTTATTTAGCCAACCTTCGTGCGTAGCACGAAAAAATGAAGCTATGCTTCATTCGTCACAAAATGGAATTTTGTGACGGTTGGCGGGATATAAGTATAAGCTATAAAAATTAAGAGGTAAGCAGGAAATAATTATGATAAATTAATGCTAAAAACATATCATTCCGTCCTTAAAGCAGTAACAGGATCTTTTCGTGCTGCCATTGAGGTGGGAATATAGCCTGCAATAAGTGTCAACAACATACTTCCCAGAAGAAGCAATATAATTTGAACAGGATTAAGTCCTGCAATATTTTGCACACCTGCTGTTTCTTTAATAGCAGCATTAATTGGAATTGTAAGCAAGCCTGATATTGTAATTCCTATAACACCTGAAATAAATCCGATGATTAATGTTTCAGCCTCAAAAATATGAGCAATATCCTGCTTTCCAGCACCTATTGAACGCAGAATACCGATTTCTTTTGTTCTCTCAATGACAGACACATATGTAATTATCGCAATCATCAAACCTGATACAATAAGTGATATGCAAGCAAATGCAACAAGTGCATAATAGACTGTGGAAATTAATGAACCTGTTACACTTGTTAGTGTAGTTGCGTTGTTTGTATAAACGATTTGTTCGGTGTTAGATTTGCCATAATTCCACGCATCAAGATAAAGCATTATTTCATCATTAGCAGCAAAATCGACTGGATAAATGCTGATTGATTTAGGCATCGTTATAACACCAAGCTGTTGTAGCTGCTTTGTTTTTTGGCTCTCATCCTCAAACGGAAGTCCCGTCAGAATATCGTAATCTGCAGCTGCTTGTGCAGTATTGATTTTTGAATTCACAGCATTATCAAGTCCCCATTCCATTAAAGCTCCAGTGCATACAACACCCTCTTTAAAGTAGTTTCCAGCAGCACTTGATTTCGGACGTAAAACACCAACAACAGTTAAATATAAACCATCAGGGCTTTCAAGCAGACGGTCATAATCATCCACAGCAGACATAGAATATACTCCATCCTTTTCAGTATAGAATACATCATTCGACAGAACCTTTGCAATTGATTTGCCGATAAAATCAGTAAGCATATATTCATTTATTCCATTATGAATACCAAGCTTATTAAAGAAATCCACATCCATTTGATTATATTCATCAACAACGAGAACAGCTTCATTTTCGCTCACTGGCAAACGTGCATTTGTGCCGATTAAATCATATTGTGACAATATAAAATCAGTATTTTGTGGCATTATCTGCATATATGTACCACCCATGCTCATAACACCTACTTCTTCCTCAACACCAGTTGTGATAAATTGATTATCGGTGACTTGCTTTTGCGGAACAAGATTTATAAGATTAAGACGGATATTATATGCATATGTAATTGAATTTATAGAGTCTGGCATAGAAGTTTCAAGTGCAGAAACATAATCAAGATACTCATTAGTAAGCACATTTTTATGAGGTACTGTATATTCACTTTCATCATCACGATACAGCACATTACTGTCAGGATAACGAATATAATAAGGTTTCATATCCGTATAAATATTTTCATCGGCGGTGCTTATTGTTATAGGATAATCCGATAATGAATCACTTTGCATACTACCCATGTAATTTGATAGTCCGCCTGATAATGCCAGGATAAGTGCAACACCTATTATTCCAATACCACCTGCAAGTGATGTGAAAAATGTTCTGCTCTTTTTTGTAAGCAGATTTCTAAATGATAATGAAAGTGCTGTAAGAGGAGAAATGGAGGTTTTCTTTTGTTTTGATTTTTGTGAAACAATATTGTTTTCTTCTGTAATTGTTTCACTTTTCTTAACGACTATTCCGTCAGAAAGCTCAATTATACGAGTGCTGTATTCATGAGCAAGCTCTATATTGTGTGTAACCATGATAACAAGCTTTGTTTCGGATATTTTCTTTAGTAACTCCATAACATGAATACCAGTATCGCTGTCAAGAGCACCAGTCGGCTCATCTGCAAGAATTATATCTGGGTTATTGACGAGTGCTCTTGCGATAGAAACACGCTGTGCCTGACCACCTGAAAGCTGATTTGGTTTCTTATTAATCACCTTTTCCAAGCCAAGTTCTATGAGAATATCCTTTGCACGCTGTCTTTTTTCTTTAGCATTAATACCTGCAAAGGATAACGCAAGCTCAACATTTTGCAAAACCGAAAGATGTGGTATCAAACTGTAATTCTGAAACACAAATCCTATTTTTTGATTACGGTATGAATCCCAATCAGCATCATTATAATTTTTCGTAGAAACGGCATCAACTAAAATATCGCCATCGTCATAATGGTCAAGTCCGCCGATAATATTAAGGAGAGTCGTTTTTCCACAGCCTGAGGCCCCTAGTATTGAAACAAATTCGTTATCATTAAATGACAGTGAAACACCTTTGAGTACATGAACAATTTCACCTTTATTGTAATCCTTTTTTATGTTTTGAATTTCTAACTTTGACATAGTAAAAACCACTTTTTCATATATTTTTCGGAACTAAAATAGCTTGACCTGACGGAATAATTTCCATACTACCTGAGTATGAAGTCAAAAGCTCACCATCCAAACCAACGTTATAAATATCAGCATCAGTTGGAATAATACTCACTCTTTTTGTTGTAAAATAAATAACATCCGAACGTTTCAGATGACTGCCATTGCCTTTCAAAATATCGGAAAACAAGCTAAGTTCATCAACAGGATTAGTTTTCTTAAATATCAAAACATGAAGCATACCATCATCAATTTTTGCATCAGGAATAAATCCTTTAAATCCTGCAACAACTGAAGACCTGGCAACAAAATACATTATTGCATCCTCGTTGCTAACTACTTCTTTGCTCTCAATTCTAAGCTTCATACCTTTGAATGTACTGCTAAGCTGTGGGAAAACAGACATGCAATATGCCATTTTACCATACTTGTTTTTAAGTGTTTGATTAGTTGTATAGCTTATTGAGGTCATCGCTCCTCCTGCGACAACATAGTGAAAATATTTGCTGCCTGCAAGCCCTAAGTCAATATTTTTTATTTCGTATTGATTGAGCATATTGCAAAAATTATCTGCATCACGAGGGAGTGACAAACAGCTGCCGAAATCATTTGTTGTACCTGTCGGAAGATATGCAATTGGAACAGTAAGACCAAATGCTTTGATTTTGTTTATTACAGTATGAAGTGTTCCGTCACCACCTGCAACAACAAGAATGTCACACTTTTCTATAAATGATTTCTTGAGATTTTCGTTTGAATATGTAGTGTAATAAATGTCATCATCACTCAAATTAAAATCATTTTTAAGCTTTAAAATCACATTTTGTTTTACATCATGCATATTGTTTTTACCTGATACAAGGTTTATAACAGCTCTGATTTTCACATTACCACCACCATTTGAATTTATGTAAAATAACATTTTTTGCGTGTGTTATTTCATCTAGCACCCAATCTTTAAATCTAAAAGTAAATAAAAATAATGAGTATGATAGTATAATTACAACTGCAAAAATAATTGGTTTAACATATTTTGTATCCTTTAAAATTTTCATATAAAACCACATCCTTAATTTATATTTGTATCCCTTAAATATAAATATAATAAAAATTAATTAAGAGGTAAGAGGAAATAAATTAAGAAAAATTATGACAGTATAGAATAAATAAAAATGGAGTATATGCATGAATTTTATCATACATATACTCCATTAAATGTTATGTTTTTTATTGTTTTATTGGTAATGATATTTTGACTTCAAATCCTGTTTCAGTATTCTGTGCATTAATAATACCATCATGAGATGATACAATCTGTTCGCATATTGATAAGCCTAAACCTGAAACCTTACGGCTTTGGTCGGATGTATAAAAAGGTTCAAATATATGAGAAATAACATCCTCAGGAACACCTTTTCCATTGTCAGCGACGGTTATCAAAACCATATTATTCTGCACAGTAAATGTTATACTTATCTGAAGTTCCTGCACATTATTATGCCTCATGGAATTGCCGATAAGATTAGCAAAAACTCTGCGAAACTTTGCTATATCAATACAAGTCTTTGTACTTTGAGGACAATTATTTAATACAGATAAAACTGCACCTTTTTCAATACAAATATCTGTATATTCATCTCTTAAAAGGTCGCATATAAATGAAATTTCTACATCTTTCAACACAAGGTTATTATTCATGGAAAAGCTTAAATATTCATCAAAATCCTCGATAATATTTTCGATATTTTTGCCTTGCGTATAAATGTTTTTTAGATATGACATTTGTTTATCTTTATCAAGGTTTTTCTTTATCATACGCTCGGAAAAACCGAGAATTGATGTCAGCGGAGTTTTTATATCATGTGAAATAGATGCAATTATTCTATCCTGCTTAATTTTTTCTTTAGACAATTCCTCGGTCATATTATAAAAGCTGTTTTCAAGCTCACCAAGCTCATCAAGTCTGTTTGATGGCTTTAACTTTGTACCACTTTTTAAGAAGTTAACAGTTTCTGCTTTTAACCGAAGTATCGGACGCACATAACGAACGTGCATTATAATACAAAACACCACAAATGAAATTGCAAATACTATAAGTTCAAGCACAGTTAAACGGTATAATGTACCATCAATTGAGTGAATTATTCCTATGTCACGTCTAAAAAACAGTGTGTAATTAACACCTGATAATTCTATACTTTCAAATGCAGAAAATCCCCATGAAGCGCTTTGCTTTTCAGGAATATTTATCTGTTCTTTGGTGACTCCATTAAGCAAAGTAAAGTTTATCTGATTATCATTTTGCGCATATAAATTTAAAACTTCCAGTCCATTTTCTAAGCTTTCACCATTAATCATTAATGAAATTTCACTTGTGATTTGTTCAGCACCTGCTTGATATTTCTCAATTCCTTTTGATAAATATGGCAGACTATAAAACTGGAAGAATAACAGCAATATGATAATGTTAACAGTAAAGACAATCATCATTATGGCGGGTGTTTTATATTTTATACTCATTATTTTATCACGTCCTACTTAACTATTCCACAGGTTTAACAAGCTTATAACCAACACCCCAAACAGTCTTTATATAACTATTTTCAGGGTCAATTTTATCTCGCAAATTCTTAATAGTAACGGTAACAGTTCCAATATCTGAATAATCAAGTCCCCATACCTCATCAAAAATCTGTTCTCTTGTGAGTACTCGTCCAACATTATTATGAAGATACATAAGCAGTTGAAATTCACGAGTTGACAGCTCGATTTTTTCATCATCCTTATATACTTCATAACGCTCTGGATAGATTTTAAGCTTACCTAATTTATGTGAAATTGAAGAATTATCAACAGAATTAGTACGTTCATCACGCCTTATATGTGCCTTTACTTTTGCGATTAATTCCTCAACAACAAATGGTTTTGTAATATAATCATCACCACCGATTTCAAGTCCAATAACTGTATCAAGTGTTCGGTTTTTTGCTGTCACAAAAATTATTGGACATGAGGTTTTATCACGAATTTTTCTGCATACTTCTAAGCCATTAAGCTCAGGCATCATTATATCAAGAATAATCAGCTTGAATTGCTGATTGCCTACTGTATCAACAGCAGCTTTTCCATCATGCACAACAGCAACAGTATATCCGTCATCAATAAGACTGTCAGCTATAAGAGTTGTTATTTGAATATCATCATCGGCTATAAGTATATCAGGCATAATACCACTCCATTCAGTTCGCTTGAATTTCTTGTTTTCTCTTTTTTGTCATGTTTAAAATGTATCCGATTATGAATAGTATTAAGCTAAAAACTGCTATCCCAAATATGCATATAATATTGATTAATTCTGGAACAGGCTTTCCAGTAAAATTTGATACTGATGAAGTTGTAGTCAATGATATGAATGTTCCAAATGCTAAAAACAAAATTCCCAGTAAATAAAATTTGTTTATACGAATAATTTTAAGCATAAATACACATAACCATAATGAAATTATCGCTCTTACTGCAACAGGTAATCCAATCGGATAAAACCATGTGCTTCGTTCAGTAATTGTGTCAAAAAGATACAGAAGTGGTATAACTGCTGCTGACAAAATCCCTGCTGAAATCATAATATTATGTTTTGTTTTAAAGCAAAGCGGTATCATCCCAAGAAACAGAAATGGTACAGTATATAGCACATACAATGACCATGTTACACCCTTATTTGCTATAAAATCTGTTATAAAGCATACACCAATTGCTACAACTCCAAGCAATGTATATATTAGAAGTGCAGCCTTTGCTTTTTCTGTTGTTTTAATTAATTTCATAAAATCAGCTCCTTAATTTTTGTTATATCCTTATGATACATTTCAAAAATTAAGAGGTAAGAGTAAAATAATTAAGAAAAATTAAGGATGCATACATTATTACAAGTATACTATAAACAATTATGAATATCAACCATAATTTATATGATTTTCAGTAAGTTAAATAACATATAATTTATAAGTCAGTATTTATCACTATCATTTTTATACTATATTTATACTTTTCCATGAAATTATCATTATTTTTACAAAACGCCAAAACCAATCCACTCTTCTTAATCATCATATGATCAGCATAATACCTAAGAATGGATAAAATTTCTGTACGACAAATTCAAGTATTTGTGAATTGTAATGCTTTTAGTTTTGCTTGCTCCTGCTGATCCATTTTCTCACGAGCAACTTTCACAAGTCTTGAAATATTTTTGAAGGATACCTATGTAAATATTCTTTTGAAGAAACGTCATTGACAAAGAATTTATTAATAAATTTAAAATGTAATGATGATGTGAAAAGTATAAATGACTTTTATTTGCAATGTGATGATATATTATTGCAATATAAGAAAATTAATACCATTACCATAAAACCTATTTGGTTACGCAAAGATATACAGAATGGAAATTATGTAGAAAAGATCAAAAATATATTTTTTGAATATGATATATTCCATTAAAAATAGAATGGTAAGATGTAGAACTAAAATGAGCGAACAAAAAAATGTTCGCTCATTATCATAGTAAAATTTAAACCTCCGCCACCGAAACAACATCATACCCTTCGTCATCAATTGCTCTGATGATATCATCATCGATTTTGTCAGTATTGCAAAGCGCATATGCACCCTCAAGTGAAACCTCAATATCAGCAGCACCAAGTGCTGATAACGCATCAGTAACATGAGCGACGCAATGCTCGCAGGACATACCCTCAATGTGAATTTTCTTTTTCATAGTAAATCTACCCTTTCTTTTTTATACTTATTGTATACATTACAATATATTATACATCTAATTTAACTCTTTTCAAGCGCAAAGCATTGGAAATAACCGATACCGAGCTAAGGCTCATTGCCGCCGCCGCTATCATGGGATTAAGCAAAGGACCGCCAAAAGCATACAAAATTCCGCAGGCAATCGGTATACCTAAAGTATTATATCCAAATGCCCAGAAAAGATTTTGCTTGATGTTTTTAAGTGTCACTTTTGAAAGTGCAATCGCACGTACTATATCGGTTAAATCATTTTTTACAAGCACAATATCAGCACATTCAATTGCAACATCTGTCCCCTGTCCGACAGCAATTCCAACATCAGCCTGTGTTAATGCAACAGCATCATTAATTCCGTCGCCTGCCATAGCAACAACCTCGCCGCTATCCTGCAACGCCTTAATATGATTAGCTTTATCAGCAGGAAGCACCTGCGAAATGCATTTATCAATACCAAGAGATTCAGCAATATTTTTTGCAGTATGCTCGTTATCGCCAGTGAGCATAACTGTTTTAATACCCATCTCATGCAGTTTGTCAATAGTCCTGCGGCTCTCACTTTTTATAGTATCTGCCGCACCAATTACCCCTGCAAATTCACCGTTAACAGCAATAAACATAGGCGTTTTACCGCTGTTTGCAAGACTTTGTGCTGATGCTTTATATTTATTATCAACTATAATTTCCTTTTCATCCATAAGGCGAATATTTCCGATAAGAACATTATCCCCAGAAACATTAGCGGCTATCCCAAGTCCGTCAAGATTTGAATAATCTGTAATATCGAAAATCTCTACATTGTTTTCTTTGGCGTATGAAAAAATAGCTTCGCTTAATGGATGTGACGATGCACTTTCAGCAGAAGAAACAAGCGATATAAGACGTTTTTTCTCAAAATTATCAGCAGTTATAACATCTGTTACAGACGGCTTACCTATTGTTAGTGTACCTGTTTTATCAAAAACAACAGTGGTTATTTTGCATGCTGTTTCAAGCGGCTCGCCGCCTTTTATCAGTATACCATTTTCAGCACCTTTTCCAGTACCAACCATAATTGCAGTGGGTGTGGCAAGTCCAAGAGCGCATGGACACGCAATAACAAGTACTGAAATGAAAATAGTTAAGCAGAATACAGCATCATGTCCCAAAACTGCCCATACAATTGCCGCTAAAACAGCAATACCAATTACTGCTGGTACAAAATATGCTGAAATAGTATCGGCAAGCTTTGCGATAGGTGCTTTCGAGCCTTGTGCTTCCTCAACAAATTTTATAATCTGTGCTAATGCCGTATCAGAGCCGACACGCTCCGAACGGTATTTTATATATCCATTTTTATTAAGCGTTGCACCGATAATTTTGTCACCGACACCCTTTTCGATAGGAATACTTTCACCCGTGAGCATGGATTCATCAACAAGTGCATTCCCCTCGATAATCTCACCATCAACAGCCAAGCTTTCACCGGCACGTGATATGACAATTTCACCGACCTTAATAGTTTCAATCGACACCTCAAGCTCTTTTCCGCCACGTATAACAAAAGCAGTTTTAGGTGCTAAATTCATAAGCTTTTTAACTGATTCCTCGGTCTTGCCTTTTGATAAAGCCTCAAGAAATTTTCCGAATGTAATCAATGTCAATATAACCGCCGCAGATTCGAAATACAAATGCATGGCATATTCGGTAAAGCCATCTTGAATTTTTATCATAGCAAAGATACTATATAAAAACGCAGAAGAAGTTCCGACTGCGATAAGACTGTCCATGTTTGGCGATAACCTGAATAAATTTTTAAAACCTGCCGTATAAAATTTCCATCCTGAAATCATTACCGGTATGGTTAAAACCATTTGCAAAAGCGCAAAATTCATTGGGTTGTCATGTGGATTTATAGCAGCAGGCAGCGGCATACCCATCATATGCCCCATGCTGATTATAAGCAAGGGGACTGTGAATACTGCCGATAGAATTAATCTTATAAGCATTACCTTATGATGCGGTAAAGTTTTTTTTGTTTTATCAGCAAATGCATATCCAGCCTTAACAACTGCTGCTTCAATGTCCTTTACTGTGACTTTATCATAAGCAACAGTCAGTGTTTCAGCCGCAAAATTCACATTTGCACTTTGAACACCATCAAGTTTTTTCACAAAGCGTTCAATTCGTGATGCACACGCTGCACAGGTCATACCGCTTATTTTGAATGTCTTTTGCATATATTTATCCTTTCGGTTGGTATATCATGTATTTGCGAGCGAACACAGTTCGCCCTACAATCGTAAAACTATACCTAAATCGTATAGTTTGATTATATCACTTTTAACTAACTTTGTAAAGCATATTTTTGAGTGTATGCAAATTTATATAGTATATACATATTATATCTACAAATCTTCGCAAAAATATGGTATACTAATTTCAATTAATTTGGTACGAATATAAACATAGAAATAAGAAAAGGATGGTCATAAATATGAAAAAGATTAATTGGGGAATTTTAGCGACAGGAAAAATAACACGTGCATTTTCAGATGCAGTAAATGCAGTTGAGGATGCCTGCCTTTATGCTGTGGCATCAAGAAATTTGGAAAAAGCGCAGGCGTTTGCACAGAACTTCTCTGACGAATTTGGAGCAGTAAAGGCATATGGCACATATGAGGAATTAGCAAGCGACCCTGATGTTGATATTATCTATATTGCAACACCAATGAGCCTGCATTATGAAAATGTAAAAATGTGCTTTGAGCATGGCAAAAATGTTTTGTGTGAAAAGACAATTACGCTTAATTCTGCACAGCTTGAAGAACTTATAGCCATTGCAAAGGAAAAGGATTTGTTCTTTATGGAAGCAATGTGGATGAAGTGTCTGCCATTTTTCCGTAAGGCACTTGAGTGGTATAACGATGGCAGGATAGGGCAGATTAAGGCTATAAAGGCTGATTTTTCAAATGCCTGTAATTATGACAGTACTGACCGTCTTTTCAGAAATGACCTTGGTGGCGGCGCATTGCTTGATTTATGTGTATATCCGCTTAGCTTTGTGACAAGCTTTTTGGGGTTCAATTATAAAAATATTATGTCAAGCGTTCATATCGGTGGCGAGAACGTTGATATGAATGAAGCTATTATAATGCAGTATGAAAATGCGTTTGCAAGTATTTTCACAGGCTTTTGTGTTGAGAATGAAAACCGTGCTGTTATAGTTGGAGAAAAGGGACGTATTTCAACTAATCCATGGTTTTTCTGCGGTGATACTGCTCGTCTTTATGACAGCACAGGCAATCTGATTGAGGAATTTACCCAACCGCATATTAAGAATGGCTATGAGTATGAAATTATTGAGGCAAATGCCGCTTTGAATGACGGTTTAAAGGAAAGCAGGCTTATTCCGCTTGCTGATACACTAAGCATTATGGGCATAATGGATAAAATACGTGCTGACTGGAATTTCAAATATGTTAACGAGTGATATATCGGTTAAAACAAGTGCAAAATTGAAAGATTATCCTTGACAAAAGTATAACAATATGCTATACTTGTATTTGTAACAAATACACCTGTTTGCTGTGCATGGACGTTAGGGAGTGAAATTTATGAATAAATCATCATTTTTAGTTGTGAATATTGATGTATTGCCTGAAATTTTCCCTAAGGTAATGGAAGTCAAGAAATTGCTTGCGTGCGGAGAGGAAAAAAGCTCTGCATCCGCTTGTAAAAGGGTTGGCATTTCGAGAAGTGCATTTTACAAATACAGAGAGTGTGTTTTCACCTATGAAGAAAAACTGACGCAAAAAATCATATCATATCATGCTGTGCTGAAAGATGAACCTGGGGTTTTATCAAGTTTCCTTGGTGAACTTCATAAACAGAATGCCAATATTCTGACAGTTAATCAGAATATACCTATTGATGGTGCGGCATCTGTTACCGTCACGGTGCGGCTGAATAATATTGAAACCGACCCAAATGATATCCGTGACAGCCTTAAGGGACTTTACGGTATTGTTAGCGTCAAGTTTATTTCAGGAGAATAAGTTTGAAAAAAATATTTTTCAAACTCGGAGTTTTGTGCATTCGCTCAAAACTTCCGAACTACTTTAATAGGATAGTCATATATTCGAAAGATTAATCTTTCGAATTAAACATTAAAAGGAGAATTTTTCATGTCAAAGATAGCAGTTTTAGGTTTTGGAGTTGTTGGCTCAGGCACTGTTGAGCTGTTCTATAAAAACAAAGAGAGTATCTGTAAAAAAGCAGGCAAGGAGCTTGATATAAAGTATATACTAGAAATTCGTGATATGACTGGGTCTGAGTATGCTGATAAGCAGGCTAAAGACATCAGCATAATTTTGAATGATGATGAGGTTACTTTGGTTGCCGAGGTTATGGGTGGACTTAACCCTGCATATGATTTCGTTAAGGCTTGTCTTGAAAAGGGCAAGAGCGTTGTGACTTCCAATAAAGAGCTTGTTGCATCAAAGGGTGCAGAGCTTTTAAGCATTGCGAAGGCTCATAACTGCAACTTCTTTTTTGAAGCATCAACAGGCGGTGCTATTCCGATAATCCGTCCTATGCATACTTGCCTTGCTGCTAATGAAATCACTGGCGTTGCAGGTATTTTAAACGGTACAACTAACTTTATACTCACAAAGATGATTAATGAGGGTATGGCTTTTGATGATGTGCTAAAGCTTGCACAGGAGCTTGGGTATGCAGAATCAAATCCAGCTGCTGATGTTGAAGGTCATGACGCTTGCAGAAAGATATGCATTTTGTCATCTCTTGCATTTGGCAAACACGTTTATCCAAAGGATGTTCACTGCGAGGGTATTACAAAAATTACTGCCGAGGATGCTGCATATGCACAAAATTGGGGTGGTGCTATAAAGCTTATCGGCTCTGTTAAAAAGACAAAGAGCGGAAAAATTTTGCCGCTAGTTCGTCCAGCATTAGTTTGCGACGGCAATCAGCTTTCACATATCAATGACGTTTTCAATGGAGTTGTTGTATATTGCGATGCCGCTGACGAGGTTATGTTCTATGGACGTGGTGCAGGAAAACTTCCAACTGCAAGCGCAATTGTAGCGGATATTATTGATGCCGCAAAGGCAAACGGAACTTCCGATTCACTTACTTGGGAGGACACTTCTGATGCATCACATATTGCTGATTATAAGGATGATGTTACTTCAGTTTATGTTCGTGCAAGTGGTGTTTCAAAAGCAAATGCTGTTGCTGTGTTCGGCGATGTACAGTTCTTGTCACGAGATAACAAGCCCGCTAATGAAATTGCATTTATCACTTTGCCAATTCGTGAGCGTGATTTTGACGAAAAGCTTAAGACACTTGGCGGAAGTATTCTTGGTACAATCAGGGTGTTCGAACAGGTGGAGATATAAGTACTCTTTTTTAGGAGTGATATTAGTATGTTAAATCGTTATGAGCAGATTAATAAAATAGCGAAGCTTGACGAGAATATCAGAGCAGTTGTTTTATATGGTTCACGAGTAAATGACGATATAAATTCAGATGAATTTCAGGATTATGACATTATCTTCATTGTTAATAATATAAAAAACTTTGATATTTCTGTTTTTGATGATATATCACTTATATTCTGTCCTAGCGAAGTTTATCCCGAAATGTTTGCGGATGAATTGGAATATCTGATGCTGTTTAGTGATTACAGCCGAATTGATTTGTGTATATGTACGCTTGAAACTTTTAATAACAATCACAATAACGGGCAGCTGATGAAATGTCTGCTTGACAAAGATAATACGATAAATGGAATTAACACTAATGATAAAACATCACTGCATATAAATCAAATTGACGAAATCGCTTTTAATAATACTTGCTCAGAATTTTTCTGGGAAGTGCAGAATATGGTCAAAGGGATTAAACGTGATGAGCTTTCCTATATGATGTTTATTCGTGATATTTCTTTGCGTGAGCCACTGAACAGAATTATCGATGAATATATTGGTATGAATAATAATTATAAAGTTTCGGTTGGAACGCTTGGTAAATACAGAAAAAAATATTTATCAAATGCTGAGTATACGTTATATGAAAAGACGTATTCATTTGGCACTTTTGACGATATATGGAGTTCACTCACAGCGATTATTGAGATGTTTGGGATTGTTGCAAGAAAAGTTGCTGTTAAGCATGGATTTAACTATCCTGTGGCAAGCGAGTGCTTTGTAATTGAGTATATAAATGCAAAGCGGTAAATTAAGGTAGATTATTTTGATGAGGTGCTGTTGTTTTTGTGTAAAATATGCACAAATTCAACAGCACTTTATGCACGTTTAGTAATTATTTACAATAATTTTTAAAATATTCTAAGTTAAGTATGAAAATATTCACATATTATTAATCGAAATGGAGCATAATTATATTATGATTAAAATACAGATACCAGCGACCAGTGCAAACTTGGGTGCGGGCTTTGATGCACTGGGTCTAGCACTTACATATTACAATTACGTTAATATTGACGAAGCGGATGGAATTGAAATCAGCAGCTTGGATTCAACACCAGTTCCAACTGATGAGAGCAACCTGATTTATGATACTGCCAAAACGCTATTCAATATTTGCGGTAAAAGCTTTAAGGGTCTGCATATCGAGCAAACTAACAATATCCCTATGGCAAGGGGACTTGGGAGTTCATCTGCTTGCATTATTGCAGGTCTTGTCGGAGCTAATGAGCTTATGGGAAAACCACTTTCACTTGATGAACTTGTGAATTTGTCGGCGCAGATTGAGGGACATCCTGACAACACTGCACCAGCACTTTTGGGTGGCATCGTGACTGCCGTTTTTGACGGTAAGATTGTGCATTGGGTTAAGCAGGAGGTTTATACAACACTTAAATTTGTTGCTGTTATCCCTGATTTTGAGATGAAAACAGAAAAAGCAAGGGAATGTCTGCCAAAGCAAATTTCCTTTACAGATGGCGTTTATAACCTTTCCAGAGCGGCACTTTTTTCTTCATCACTCCTGACAGGCAAGTATGAAAACTTGCGCACAGCAGTTGATGACAGACTTCACCAGCCATTCCGTATGCCGCTAATTCCAAACGGATATGAGGTTTTGGATATCGGATACAGCTTGGATGCATATGCCGGATATATGAGCGGCGCAGGTCCGACCTTGATGATGATTGTTGATGCAAAAAATGAATTTTTCAGTGGCAAACTAAGGTTTGCACTTGATAAAGCAGGACTTGACAAATGGGAAATCCATGACCTGCATATTGATAATAATGGCACAGTAATATTATAGTGTGTTAAGTTTAAAATGCTACGCATTTTAAACGGGAGCTGCGCTCCTTTTTGCACCAAAGGTGCGAACAACTATACAAATACAAATATATTACGACAGGGGGTATAAGCATTATATGGAAATAGAATATTTCTCTGAAACCCGCTTTGATACAGATGTTACAGATTTATATAGAAATCTAAAGTGGTACGGCTTAAAAGGTTATACTCCCGAAGAAATTGAAAAGGCAAACAAGAGTTTTTATTCCGTTTATGCATATGATGGATATACTCTTGTAGGACTTGGGCGAATTGCATCAGACGGACTAACTGTCGCTGTAATGAGTGGCATTTGTGTGCGTGAGGATTATAGACGGCGTGGAATTGGCGAGGAAATTGTTTCACGTCTTGTATATTATTGTCAGTCTGGCGATTATGAGATGAATGTCCAGCTTTTTTGTGAGGACAGCCTTAGAAACTGGTACTATAAGCAAGGTTTTGTTGATTATGGCGTTGGTATGCGCAAAATGATGGTATATCCAGAAGAAACCTGCCATCTTCGTAAAAATTTTCATGAAATTTATGGTATTGAACAGATAATAAATTTGTCCTCTGATTTTTATTGGGATAATTTCACTTCTTTTGGTGAACTAAAATATTATGGCATTATGAATTCCCGTGGTGAAATGGTGCCAAGTCTTTATATAAATTTATACTCTGAAACACCTGTTAAAATTTCCGCTGAATTTATTTTCGAGAATGTCAGTGACTTTTCGATTAGCTGCAAAGGTCTTGAAACTGAAATTGAGAATTTTAGCATTTCAAAAACTTCGGATGTATCCGATGAGCGTAATTTTATTGTCTGCACTCAAAATAATGAAAATATTTATTTTGTATGTGAGAATTTTAGAATTTTAAATGTTGAATAGCAGACTTGTTTCAAACAGTCTGCTATTAAAAGGAAGGCATGAAACTAACAAAATGATAATCAAGACAACAAATTCAGCCGCCGATACAATTCTTTTTGCGGAGGAAATCGGCAAAAAGATGCACGGCGGCGATATTATTGCATATAAAGGCGGTCTTGGAGCGGGAAAAACTACATTTACCCGTGGTCTTGCAATGGGACTTGGACTGCGTGATGATGTTTCCTCACCGACATTTGCCTTGGTGAATGAATATCGTGGCAAAGAAATAACACTTTATCATTTCGATATGTACCGCATTTTAAATGCGGAGGCACTTGAAACAACAGGTTTTTACGATTATATGTCAGATGATAGCGTAATAGCAGTTGAGTGGTCGGAAAATATATCGGAAGAGCTAGCCATGTTCAAAAATGTTACAACAATCACAATTGAACATATTGACGAAGAAACAAGAAAAATCACAGTCGAGGGGGATGAACGCTTTGAAACTATTGGGAATTGATACATCAGGCAAAACTGCATCAGTGGCAATCTGCACCGAAGAAAACATCCTCGCACAGACAACAATATATACAAAGCTTACTCATTCACAGGTAATACTGCCGATATGCAAGCAGGTCTTAAAAGAGTCAGCAACTGAATTAAAGGACATTGATGGCATTGCAATTGCCGCTGGTCCTGGTTCATATACTGGACTTAGAATTGGTATTGCTGCTGTAAAAGCTATGTGCTTTGCGCTTGATAAAAAATGTATAGGTATATCAACTCTTGAGTCGCTCGCATGGAACATGATAGGCTTTAAAGGCATTATCTGTTCTGTTATGACCGCTCGTGCAAACCTGCTGTATACTGCACTTTTCGAGAGTGACGGCAAAAGCATCACAAGACTTACAGATGATGAAATACTGCCTATTTCCGATATAATCGCACATCTTATAAACTTAGACAGCGATATAATATTTGTCGGTGACGGTGTGCCGTCATTACTTGAAACTGATGAAATAACAAAGTATGACAAATTTAACTTTGCACATGAAAGCTTAAGATTACAGCTTGCATCAAGTACATGCTATGCAGCTTTTTCAAAGGGTATATCGTCATTTACAGACCCAGAGCTTTTAGAGGCAGAATACCTCCAAATAACAAAAGCCGAAAAAGACTTAAACAATGCATAATTATAGAAAATGAAATCAGGCATTGTGTATTAGAATATGTTCGTCATCAATCCCTTGCCTTGCAATATTATGCACGACTGGGGATTTTTTATAGGTATGAGCATTAGCTGCAAATGTTAAAATTTGCTCCTTAGTAAACATAATATAAAGTGAAATCGGAACTATTACAAACGCAGCTGTAATTTCATTCACAGCGGACATTACAACAATTGACACAACAAGCAAAAGCAATCCGCAAAGACGCTGCTTAAGCAAGTTTAACTTCTTCTCACTATATCTGGATTTTGATACATTGTTTACAGCACATTTTTTTCTATAAGTGCAATTAATATTCTGATTATTCATATTGGTACATCCTTTCAATTTGTATGTATCTTTTCTTTTTACATTACCATAAAAACATTTGAACAAACGTTCAATACATATGTTCTGATATATATTATAGAACACTTGTGCCTGTTTGTCAAGCAAATTTCGAACATATTTTCTACAAAAAGAGAACGTATTTTTCGGCACATATTACAAATAACGAGTCTTATATTTATGCAATGTATATTAAATTGAAGAATATACGTTTTGTATAGGAGGAATATCAATGAAAAAAAAGGACATAGCACTATTGGTTGTAAGCGGACTGGAAGAAATATATCCCGAAACAGCTTGTATGCTTGAATATGACAAGTCAAAGCCATATGAACTCATGATAGCAGGACGATTGTCTGCCCAATGCACCGATGCGAGAGTTAATATTGTTACAAAGACCTTGTTTAATAGATACAATACACTTGAAGCGTTTGCAAATGCCGATGTGGATGAAGTTGCAGAAATAGTAAAACCATGCGGACTATATAAAACCAAGGCGTTAAGCATAGTACAGATGGCACAAATGCTGATAGAAAAATTCGGCGGTGAAATCCCAAAAACAATAGAGGAGCTGACAAGCCTTTCTGGTATCGGACGAAAGACTGCAAATCTGATAATGGGTGACATTCATGGACAGCCTGCAATAGTAACCGATACACATTTCATTAGAATTACAGGGCGATTAGGACTTACTGGCAACACAGAGCCGCAAAAGGTTGAGAATGACCTGAAAAAATTAATACCGCCTGAAAAATCATCGGAATTTTGCCATAGAATTGTGTTTTTCGGACGTGAGTATTGCACTGCAAGAGCACCAAAATGCGAATTATGTCCGTTGAAGAATTACATAAATGAACATGACATTTCAGGAAAAGTGTTTGAATGCAGAATAACAAAAAAATAAAAAGTTTCAGCCACTTAATACAAAATTAGTATTAAGTGGCTTTTTTATGTATTATATATAAATTTGATAACTAAGAGAAAGCAAAAATTAATAATTATACTAAATAATATTGCTTTTTTTCACATATTATGATAAAATTTAATAGTTGACTTAAATAAACATAAAAAGGATGATGAAAATGACTGCTTTATACTTAACACTTATTGATGAACCAAGTGACAAAGAAAAATTCACTATAATCTATGATACCTACAAAGAAATGATGTACCAAAAGGCAATGTCAATTTTGAAAAGTAATGCACTTGCTGAAGAGGCTGTTCAGGAAAGCTTTTTTAAGATTGCAAAAAATATTTCAAAATTTAGCGACCCAAATTGTCGTAAAACTGCAAGTTTCATCGTTATTATAGTAAAGACTACTTCACTCGATAAAATTAAAACGGAGCATATTGACAAACATAATAATGATATCGATGTAAGTAATGAAATTATTGATATATCAACCGACACCTTGCAGAATATGATTACCGACAGTGGTTATGAGAGATTAGTTACAGCTATTGATGAGTTAAAAGATGTGTATAGTGAAACATTAAAACTAAAACTTATTCATGAATATTCTAATGAAGAAATAGCACAAGCTTTAAAAATTGAAAAACGTACTGTTGAACAGCGTATTTTGCGTGGGAAGAAAATTTTACAAAAGAAACTAGAGGAGGATGGTTATGCCATTAAGTAAAGGAGCAAAGGACGCAATTTTTGATATTATTTTGAAAGATGCTCTTATAGAAAGCAGTAATAAAGAAATCGATGAAATAAACTCTCAAACAGAAAAACACGATTTTTCAAAGAATTTCGAGAAAACTATCAAGCATATTAAATCATCTGTTGGCAGAAAGGATATTATCATGACAACAAGCAAGGGTGCTGCAAAAGTATTGGTAACAGCCGCTGCTGTCATGGGTATTTTGTTTAGCGGACTTTTAACTGTTCCGTCTGTGAATGCCGCCGTTATGAATGTTATCAGAACGGTATTCAACACGCATGACGAATACAAGTTTAATGGCAATGAAATTTCAAGCGATGAATTTGACAGAAACAAACAGTTTGGATATATTCCTGATGGTTATGAGTTGAGAAGTGCTTATTATTTCGTATCATATGTTAATTTAGTTTATGAGAATATGAGTGAAGAAACTGAAATAAGATTTAATTACAAATTGGCACCATCGACAATACAAAATTATGATAACGAGAATAACGAATATACAATTATCACTATTAACGGTCAGGAGTATTACTTTTATGAAACCAATAATATTGATGTCCCATCCCAGTTAATGTGGTATAAAGAAGGGTATTCATATGGCATTATTTCACAACTATCGTTTGATGAACTTGTGAAGATTGCCGAAAATATAAAATAGTTTGAAAAGTTTGTCGTAAAATGTATTATTTTGTCGTTTATGTTGTGTAAGGCTGTAAAAAATGTAGGAGGTTATCAATATTAATACTAATAAAAAATCCAAAAAATTAATTATGACATTAATTGTGACTGCAATAACTTTGACACTTTTGACAATCACCGCTTATGCGAGATATTCAAACACTGCTAACTTATCTGTAACATTAACTTATAGTTCAACATATGGTGCAGAATGTGGTGGAACAGTAAATGGATATTCCGGTGCAACCATTTCCGATGGCTCACTTGTTCTTAAAGATAGCAGCGGATCTGTTATTAAATCATGGACTGGTTTATCAAGCTCAACTAACACATTGAACGTTGGCAAGGTATATGATGGTGTTTCCAAAGGAAGCACTTATACCCTTACATTATATGCAACCGTTAACCGCAATGGAACATCAGAGGATGTTTCTGTTTCAACAACTCAAAAGTACAACTAAATATTAAATAAAAAACAAAAAATAAATTTTACTACCTTACATAAATTTCATAATATCTGTTTATGATGATTAAACAGATATTATGCTATTTAATATTAAAAATTACTCGTAAAGGACTTACCAAAAATGAGCGTTCAGTCTAGTTTCTTTCTTGAAATATGTGGTTCGTCGTTATCTGTTTCGAGAGATACTGCAAACTGTATAAGCAGAGCATCAGGATATTTCGGACTTACCACTCATATCGCTCTTACTCAGACGTTGCAGAAAAAGAAATACGGCAACACATGGATCGATATGGATATGTGGAATAACGATTATTATGGACATACTTGCTTGGCAAAAAATCAAAAGAATGGCATTTCAAATGGTATATACCGCTTAAAAACTGTTTTTTATGTATATTCAGAAAATGAATGTGAATTGCACACAAAATTCAGTAATGAGGTTATTGTATGAATTTTCCATCCTGTTGTTTTAAACATAAAAAGCTATACATAAAATACTGCTCAATGCTTAAAATCGGTAGTTTAACACCCTTTGCTATTCGTTCTATAAAAAGCTTTAAGTCTGGTAACTGCAATTTTAATGCGACAAATAGTATAAAACGGCATATACATCAGTTTTTTTCTGATGTATATGCCGTTTTTTAACGACTGCTGATTATTGAGCAATAACTCCATAGCTATCACAAAGCTCATTAATGCCATACTTATAAATCATCCCAAGCGGCGATAATATCCACTCGCTGTCCTTACGTCTAAGCTCAATTCCGACAATAGTTTTTTCTGTCAGCTTACCTGCAAGCGGAAAAATATACGTTTTTCCATCATCGCAGCAAATCTTAATCGCTGGGTCCTTAACCCTTGAAAAATTAACATCAGGAGCATTATCATAAATTGAAAATGCCATATCAATCTGCATGACATCCTTAGGAACATTCTTTAAATTAGCATACATAACCCTTTTATCAGGAGCATTAAGGTACTTAACACTGCCGCATAAGGAATGGTCATTATTATAAAAAATAAACCTGCCATTCGCTTTCACAACACCCTTGCTGTCAAGCATAAATGCAAAGGTATCAATATCAATTGGGAAATCAAACGCCGTACAAACCATCTCGACATCAATATTGCTAGCTGAAATTGGGATATGCTGTCCCCTTTTTACAATGTACTCCTCACTTTTATTAGGAGCATACAAGGTCTGCTCATTAGGGTGATTAAATATCTTTTCGGGATAAATAATATTCTCCGAAAAATCATCCTCTGCATTAAAATTAACCGCAGCATTATATTCGGATGCCTCAAAAATAAGTGTATCGTTAAAGCATTCAGTCAGGCTTTCATCAGCCGAGCCGCTTAAATAAATACGCCTTGTAACAGCCGATTTCAGCAGTATCTCACCATATATGTATGAGCCGCCACGAACAGCATCAGCAGTTATTGTAACAATATTCCGCCCTGCATTAAGCACAGTCGGCGTTATAGTAACATCATAAAATTTAGCAGATATTTCTGTTTTAACAGGCACATCCAAAATAGCAGTAAAGGTATTTCTTTTATCGGAGGGAAATCTTCCAAGATTTAAAACCTTTGGCACACCCCAGTAGTTTTCCTCACCGGATATTCCAGCAAGATTACCGATTATTTCAACATTTTCAAATACAGTGTCATGTGTCATGGAATATACTGAAATATTTTTATGCGGCGGCAGTGAATCGTTTGTTATCTCAATACGCAGATTTTTTAATACTACTCCCGCTGCTTTAACAGTCAGAATGCTTTCATTTCCACTCCACAATGTAGTGTTGTCACCGATAACAGTACAAGGCTTGCTAATTACAAACGGTCCTTCAAATTCACCACATGGCAGAGTACAAGTGCCATATGATGCAACACTATCCAAAAGGCTTTGTATATGTGCATTGTTCAATTACTTTACACCTCACAAACATAAACAGCACCATACAGCTTTTTTGTTGTTAAACATCAAAGCTGTGTAGTGTTGCTTAATAATATCAATCTATTTCTTTCGCTGTATTACCTGAACCAACAATAAGCTTTCTGATAATGTCAACAGGAATTATTGTCAGCGCAAGCCCTATAATAACAAGCCATTGTGTCGCAGTCAAGCCATAACAGCTCATTACAGCACCGCCTAAATATGTCATACCAACCTGAACAACAACGATAATGCCAAGAATTTTAAGGAAACCCTTATTCTTGCCAAGATTATCAAAAAGGTCAAGCTTGTCAGTACGAGCATTAAATGCATTAAACACAGCAATAAAGATGAACAATGCAAAGTATCCTGTGAAAACATACTTGAACAAATCAGAAGCAAGAACACCGCTTTCAAATGCGTCAATTTCAGTTATGATACCCTTATTATACATATGCTGAATTGCCTTGTCAACATGGTTTACAGTTGGTGCTGATATAACAGTGTTTGTGTCATAAATCATGTCATCATATGATTTGAATGCAAGAGCATCATTGTTTAAGAACATAGTCTGAAGCGGTGTAACGAGCAAGAAGGCTAGGCTTACTAAAACTGCCCAAATTGCACCTGTTAAAATCTGTCCCCACATAGCTTTTGAAACGATAGGCTCTAGGCGTGACTTCGGCTTTTCATCCATAAAACGATGAAGTGCAGGCTCGCCGCCGAATGCAAGTGCCGCTAGAGTATCCATAACAAGATTAACCCAAAGAATTTGTGTGATTGTAAGCGGATTATCCATGCTCAAAAGAGGGCATATAAACGAAATTGTAACCGCTACAACATTGATAGTTAGCTGGAAAATGATAAATTTTCGAATAGAGTTAAATATTGTACGTCCATATAAAATCGCCTTGTCAATCGAGTTAAAGTTATCATCAAGAATAACAATATCGGACGCCTCTTTAGCAACCTCTGTACCACCGCCCATGGCAAAGCCAACGTCGGCTTTTTTGAGTGCAGGCGAGTCGTTAACACCATCACCAGTCATACCTGCAACAAGACCGCTTTCCTGTGCAAGACGAACAAGACGTGACTTATCAGATGGCAGCGCACGGGAGATAACACGAATTTTAGGAAGAATTTTTGTAACTTCATCATCGGACATTCCTGCAAGCTCATCAGATGTCAGCATAACAGCATCGTCACAATCAATAAGTCCTGCCTCATTTGCAATAGCAACAGCAGTATCTTTTCTGTCGCCAGTTATCATAACAACCTGAACGCCTGCCTTTTGCACCTCTGCAATGGCAGTCACAGACTCAGGACGAACTTCATCACGAATACCAAGAATACCAATTAAAGTCCAGTCATCCTCAGGCAATTTATCGTCATTAATTTTATCATCGGAAATAGCAAGTGCAAGTACACGTATCGCACGGCTTGCAAGCTCGTCAATTTTAGTTTCGATAATCCAGTTGTCCTCGATAGGTAATTTTTTGCCGTCTGTATCAAAGAAATATTTGCACTTTGCAATGATTTTTTCAGGTGCACCCTTAATACAGGTTATAGTTTTACCGCCGTTTGAAATTGTTGTAGCGGAGTATTTGTTATCACTTGAAAATGGAAGCTGTGTAATCTTTTGAGCGTTCAATGTGTCGTTTAAAATGCTGTCCTTAGCAAAAGTAAGAACTGCTCTTTCGGTGGCATTACCGCCGATAACCTTGTCACCATTGATAATTGAAGTGGTATTCTGCGAAATAGCCATAACAGCCAAGCGTCCAAGCATATTGTCAATATCCCTGCACTCTTTATATTCATTTCCAAAACCATCTGTGAAGTTAACAACCTCAAGAAGTCCCTTTGTAATTGTACCAGTTTTATCGGAGAAAAGAATGTTTAAGCTGCCAGCAGTTTCAATTCCTGCAATTTTACGAACAAGCACGTTATCCTTTAGCATCTTACCCATGTTCTGTGCAGATACAATTGCAATCATAAGCGGAAGTCCCTCAGGAACAGCCATAACGATAATGATTACAGCAAGAATAACAGCATCAAGCAAGTCTTTAATAAGCACGCCGCCAAAGCTGCCAGAAAAATATTCTGTAACCCCAGTACCAAAAATTCGTGAACACATCAAAGCCAAAGCGATAGCGATACCGCCCATATATCCAAATTTACTGATACCGCCTGCAAGTCCTGCAAGCTTAACCTTAAGCGGTGACTCACGTTCATCATCCTGCTGAAGTTCAGCGGCAATCTTTCCGTACTCAGTTTTATCGCCGACAGAAACTGCTTTCATAACAGCATTACCCGAACAAACGATAGTACCCTTGAAAATCTTGTATGGGTTAAGTGTATCTAATGGAGCACCGTCATCAGCATAATCATCAGGCACAGCAATCTTTGCAGCCTCTTTTGATTCACCGTTTAAAACAGACTGGTCAACCTTGATATTACCGTCAACGATAATACCGTCAGCAGGGATTTTATCACCAAACTGAAGAAGAATAAGGTCGTCTGTAACAATATCGTCAATCGGAATTTCAACAACATTTTCGCCGTTACGATAAACCTTGCATACTATTTTAGATGCCTCGTCCTGAAGCTTCTGGAAAGCATTTTCATTGCGGTATTCGGAAAATGTTGATACAAATGTTGCAAGAATTACAGCTAAAGCAATACCAAGCGGTTCATACCATTCAACATCGGCATCAACAACACCAGTCTTGCTTAAAATGAGAATAACAACATTTATAGCAAGCGCCACCATCAAAATTTTTATCATAGGATCGCCGAAATTTGCAAGGAGCTTTTTCATAAAGGTTTCGCCCTTAACCTCGGAAAGAGCGTTACTTCCGTGTTCCTCACGGGATTTTATAACTTGTTCATCACTAAGACCTTTAAAAGTCATTTCATTAGACCGTCCTTTTTTATTTTTAAGTTAAACGACTATTTGACTATTTTATGCTGACATGAACTAAAATACCCCTATCCTCACGGCTTGCCCTGAAAACAGTGCCATCCTGCAAGTGAATAGCCTGTCCTGTCGGCACTAAATTCCCCTGCGGCGACATTAACCCTGCCGCATGGCTGTTAATCAAATACCATTTGTCATTATGACAGCAAACATAAGCCTGCATGGTTTTGTCAGCCTTTTCATCAGGGAAAATATTTGACATCATATGCCACTTGAAAAGAGGCGTGTTATTAACAATATCCATCTCTGAATGCTTACGAAAATGTCCTGTATGACCTCTAACCTCGGAATTAAGTGTAAATCTGACGATATTTCTATCCTTGATATAAGTCTTGCAGCAAGGACAAACAGGCTTGTTAATATCATAAAAAACAAACCACTTCTTTTCACAGTCAGGGTTTGAGCATTTATGCAGCAAATCCCATGTCTGTACCAAAGCACGTTCCCATTCCATTGCAGACGGACGAAGCGACGGATTATGCAGTCCATCGACAAAGCTGCGCATAAACATCTTTTCAAGGTGAGGACCTAAATCCTTGATACCCCATTTGTATGATTCAGGTCGGTTTGATGTATCGTGCGGATGCTCAGTGAAAAGTGCTAGCTCACCAAGCCCTAAGAAATCATCCTCCTCAGCCGATTTAGATGAAAAAATCTTTGGTCCCATTAATGGATGACGGTTAAAAAGATACTCATAAATCAAAACAGCAAGTGCGTGCAGGTCAGTAGATGAATTTGGTATCATACGCCTAGGGTCGTTTCTATCCATCTCCATTGTCGCAAGAACTTCAGGCGCAATATACCCTCTTGTACCTGCAACTTCAGGTGGATATAAACCAGGTACAACCAGTGAATCTATGTCGATAACAACGCAGTTTCCTGACTTTGGGTCAATCAAAACATTGTTGTTTGACAAATCTGAATGCGCAAGTCCTGCCTGATGAAGCCTGCGTATAGACCTTGCCAAAAGCAGCGACATCTGCATCATTGAGCGAAAATCCCCAAGCTCTGTTTTATTAAGAAAACGCCTGTTGCTTGAAGTAAACCAGTTGCTTTTTTTATCCTTACCCTTTAAATCAAGAAACTGCGAAGCATTGCCGTCAAAGAAAAAATTCTCAGGGTATGTGTCAGTCACAATTCCAAATTCAGGCGCAACAACAATAGCAGTCGGCCAGCAAAATCTATCCTTAAAATAGTCGGCAATTTTTTCGTCATTGCCGATAGCACCGCCTAAGTTTTCAGCAATTGTCGGGTTATAACGCCCTATAATAGCCTCAATACGTGAACGCATATTGAAATCTATCTTGTTAGGCTCGTTATAAAACTGCACAACATAAGACCTGTCTGGTGCAAAATAGGTGTATTTCATACCGCCACGTGGCGGATTATCTGTAATAACATAAGGAAGCTTTCTGCCATCGGCAAGAGTGCATTCCGCTGTTCTGTTCATGGCATTAACCCCTTTCGATTATTGATGTGCATTTCATTTTACATTAACAATAACGAGTGTTCTGTCATCAAAAGAACCTCTCTCAACATAGTTATCAAGCCAAACTGAAAGCATTTCGGACTTATCCTTTGTATAACTGTCTGTATCAAAATATTTTAATGATGAAACATCAAGTATATCCTTTTTACCCCATACATTTTCTAACGTAAGGTCAGTTTCAGCGAAAATATTTTTCGCATATTGAAGCGCATAAGAAACATCACTGTCATTAACCCATGGATATGACACGGGTTTTGGCATTTTATCCTTATATTCAGACGTTGCATCCTTATCAAACCCGCATTCCCCGATAATATTATTAAGCTGTAAATCAAGATACAGTCTTAGAATTTCAGGTGAATTTGGGTAATAATCATCAGCAACGCCATCTGTCATAAGCATTAGCGAGGACATCTTCCGACGACCAATTTTTGTCCTGCTCATAAGGCTTTCAGGTGAACGAACAGTATCGGATGTCAGAAATTCCGTTTCACCTGCAAAATTACCGCTGTCAGCATTTCCAAGAATGCGTAAAGCATCAGTAAATGAAGTATCTGCATTAACAGATGCTATCATGCCATCTCCAATCTGAACGGAAATAACAAAATGCTCTTTACTTCCATTAACGTTAACAGGAACAATAGCCGCAGCAAGAAAGGTCGACGAAAAATCCCTTATATCAGGGACTTTACCCAAGCTTTCAATAAGCTCATCGGAAGTTTTTCTTGATTTAAAGGCATTCTGAGCGCCAATAAAAGCAGCATTCACACTCCCCTGCAAAATTCCTGCAAGCTTAGTGCATTCAGCAATAAATTCCTTGCTGTCAAGCGGCATTCCAAGTCCCTTTTGCATATGAGGATTGTCTTTTTGCAGCCCTTTAAACTCTGTATCAAGATAATTAACAGCAGCAACGCATGACTCCTTTGCACCAATTCGTGACAGCACCTTTGAGCCTGCGCCATCCGATACAGCAACAATAACCGTATCACCAACCATCTTGTATTCATACCAGTCGTCACAGTTTGTACCCTCGTGCTTATGCTTTTTCCCACGCACCCTAGCGGCAATAATCTCAGCATAATCGTTATTTTCATAAACGGATGCATATTCCGAATGCGGCTCAATATCCTGCGGCACAGGGTTATATTTCCACATACCAGCAGTATGTGAAGTCACATCATAATTAGACAATGTGTCATCATGATTAGTGTTTTCGTTGATATTATCAATCATATTTTATATACGAACCATCCTTTCTAAAAAAGTTCGGATGTTTAGTGTTTTACACTAAACTCCGAGTTTGAAAAATAAATTTTTCAAACTTAACCTCATTAAATTATGGTACAATAACAAATCCCTGCGGTGGAGGAGGCAGCTCAATATTAGCTCCTGGCTTTGAATCAAGGCTCTTTGAGGACATCTTAACAGAGCTTGAAACCCAAGCAAAGAACTGTGATAAATCACCCGCAGAAAGAGTGTTCATCATCAAAACAGCCTCGGTGATTTCCTTTAAAACGGTAGTATCAGCAGATGCACCAGCAGCACAAGCTATGATATTTGCAGGCTTTGTGCTTTTGAGTTCGGCAGCAGCAGAACGCCAGTCATCAGTAGGAGCACCGTCTGTTAGAATGAAAACAAGAGGTTTCCAGTCACCCTTTTGAGTGTCTGTTGACTTTCTCACTTCATTTTTAATGCACTCGGAAAGAAGTCTAAGCGCACTTCCAAGTGAAGTAGCACCGCCAGCAGTAAGATATGGCTCTTTAAAAAGCATAAGTTCAGTCAAAGGTGCAACCTGAACTGCATTTGAGTTGAATGTTATAACGGAAAGATAAGCTGTTTCAAGTGCTTGTGGATCACCTCTAAGTTCTGACAACAATGCTCTTACACCGTGTCTTACAGCCTCAATCGGCTCTCCTGACATAGATCCTGATATATCGAGCAGCAAGTAAACAGGCAGTCTGCGTGAAAATTCTGACATTTTTTATGACCATCCTTTTTCTAAAAAATCGTTTTTCTGTGCAAATATACAGCGTATAATAATACACCATGCATACTATATCTTGTAGAATATTATAAACTTTGAACACATAATAAAATTATATACTTATTTACCCATATTGTCAAGGTTATATCAAAGATTTTCAAAAAAATTTCCGCACTCAATACAAGTGCGGAAATTATATCTTTTAATTGAAACCAATAATAAAGTTTATAGTACCAAATGAGAAACAAACAGGTACGATAAATACACTCTTCATGCCAAGCAAATCAAGCTTATAAAGTGTTTCCTGTGGTTCAAGCGCTAGCTCAATCCCCTCCTCATTGGAGTAATTGACAGTGAACAAACCATTATGAAGATTTAAGAATTCACTTACAACAGCCTGTGCATATTCATCATAAGCAGTGATTTCTTCTTGTGCAAAACGTGATGCAAACGAAGTAATCGCATATTCATCACCGTCAATAACAGTCATCGCATCACCCTCGCCGGAAAGCTTCTGCACAAGACAATTTTTGCATTCAAACAAATCCTTCTCGGCAAATTCCATTGGAGTAAAATCATCACCAATAAAACGAATGATATTTTTGAAAAGAAGTGAAAGATAACCAGTCAGATACTTCGAATTCGGAGCATTGCTGACATCATAAAACTTAACAATAAGCTTTTTAACAGTTTCATCCTTAACTTCTGTAAAATCAGCATCGGAAATACTGTTTTCAGCCTTATATGAACGTAAAGCAGTTTCAAACTGTGAGTTTGTCATATATCCATTATCAACAAGTGCCTGACCTAAAAGCAAGTGCCCAACAGGCTGTGTCTTAAACAGCTCCTCAATCTGCTCTCTTGTCGCAAATCCCATTTCAACCATGACATCACCAATTCTTTTGTCAACTCTCTGCTGTTCTGCATGAACCAAATCAACCTGCTCGGCAGTCATAATTCCTGCATTTATTGCTAAAACACCAAGTTTCATTCTCGTTGTTGACTGCTTATGTAAAGCATCTGCCAGATTTTCCGGAGATACTAATTGCTTATTTAACAGATAATTACCAAAAAATTGAGTAAACATAAATTTTCATTCCTTTTCAAGAGTTATTTGTAAAAACAGCAGAGAAAATTATTTTGCAACTTTCTCAAGCATTTTCAGTAAATCGTCATCATTAATAGGCTTTTGCAGGAAGTCATATGCACCCGCAGTAATAGCATCCTTTAAATTACCCTGTGTACCAACAGAGGATGCCATAACAACCTTTGCGCCAGGAGATATAGAAAGGATATCCTTCAAAGCCTCAACACCGCTTTTAATAGGCATAACTATATCCATAAAAACAATATCGGGATTGGATTCAGCAAACTTGACAACAGCCTTTTCACCGTCAGCAGCCTCAAAAATTTTTTCAACACCGAATTTAACAAGACTCTCCTTCATCTTTTTCCTGACGAACATAGAGTCATCACAAATCAAAACCTTCAAATCCTGCATGGACATATTCAAACAGCACCTTTCCTGTATGTTTAAAATTACAATGCTCATGTAAAAGCAATTAGCAATTCAATAATAATATAATTATACAGTATAAACAAATTTTTTTCAAGTACCTATGCAATACATTTTTTATCATTTTTTTCATGCATATTGCACAATTGATAATCTTTTATCTACATTATATTTATACAAAATGCTTTGATATCTATAATTATTGACATTTTAAGAATGTTTTATACACATAAAATTTCCAATTTGATACAATACATATAATATATTTAACTATACATTTATATCACTGTATATTATATGTCAAAAAAATCTTGAAATATATATGAATTTATGGTATCATTAATGTATTAATAATTTAGGAGAGTAATTTAAATGGATATAAATATTATTAAACAAATAATCGAAAACGGCAGTACATATCTTGGAATTGAGCTTGGCTCAACACGTATAAAAGGCGTGCTGATTGATGAAAACGGCGAATGTATTTCATCGGGTGCATATGACTGGGAAAACAAGCTTGTTAATGGTATCTGGACATACAGCCTTGATGATGTGTGGACAGGCATTCAGACTTGTTATAAGGCTTTGGCTGATAATGTGCATGAAAAGTATGGCGTGACTATAACAAAAATCGGTGCAATCGGATTTTCAGCGATGATGCATGGCTATTTGCCTTTTGATAAAGACGGTAACCAGCTTTGTGAATTCAGAACATGGAGAAATACCATCACAGGTAAGGCTGCAAAGGCTTTGACAGATGAGTTCGGCTTTAATATTCCAGAGCGCTGGAGCATTGCACATTTATATCAGGCAGTTTTGAATAACGAAAGTCATGTTAAGGATATAGCATTCCTCACAACTCTTGCAGGATATGTACATTATTCACTGACTGGTGAAAAGGTTATGGGAATTGGTGAGGCGTCAGGGATGTTCCCTATTGACAGCAATATTTCCGATTATGATAATACTATGCTTAATAAATTTGATACTATGACTTCTTCTTATAATTTTGAATGGAAGTTAAATGACATCCTGCCTAAAGTTTTGCAAGCAGGTGAAAATGCAGGGTATTTAACCGAAAAGGGTGCATGGCTGCTTGATACAAGCGGTAATTTACAGGCAGGAATACCTTTTTGCGCACCAGAGGGTGATGCAGGAACAGGCATGGTTGCAACAAATTCTGTTGCAGTACGCACTGGTAATGTTTCAGCAGGAACTTCTGTATTTGCAATGATAGTGCTTGAAAAAGCGCTGTCTGCTGTATATAGCCAGATTGATGTTGTGACAACACCGACAGGACATCCTGTTGCGATGGTGCATTGCAACAACTGTTCATCTGAGATTGATGCATGGGCTTCGATGTACAAGGAATTCCTTGATAGCCTTGGAATTGAAATGAATAAAGGTAAAATTCTTGATACCATGTATGCAAAAGCACTTGAGGGCGACACCGATTTAGGCGGTATACTTTTATATAACTATCATTCAGGTGAACACAGCACAGGATTTAATGAGGGCAGACCGCTTTTAACACGCAGTGCGAACGGAAAGCTTTCCTTTGCAAACCTTATGAAAGCACAGCTTTATTCCGCTGTATCAGCATTAAAGCTAGGACTTGATGTGTTGTTTAATGAAGAAAAGGTTCAGCTTGATAAATTATATGGTCATGGCGGATTTTTCAAAGCCGCAGTATCAGGACAGCGTGTAATGGCAGCTTGTGCAGGCGTTCCTGTGTCTGTAATGGAAACAGCAGGCGAAGGCGGTGCATGGGGAATGGCTTTGCTTGCATTATTTATGAATAACAAGGCAACATTCGATACCCTCGACAATTTCCTTAACACAAAGATTTTCGCATCAGCACCATGCTCCGAAATTAGTCCTTTAGACGAGGATATAAAGAGCTTTGGTATTTTTGTGGATAGGTATAAAAATGGCTTTGCGATTGAAAGAGCGGCTATTGAGAATTTGAAATAAGAGGTATAAATTAATGTTAGAAAAACTAAAACAAGACGTTTATAAAGCTAATATGCTTTTACCAGAATATAAGCTTATTACATTCACATGGGGCAATGTCAGCGGTATAGACAGAGAGCAGGGGCTTGTTGTTATCAAGCCAAGCGGCGTTGAATATGACACAATGACAGCCGATGATATGGTTGTGGTTGAACTTAACACAGGAAATGTTGTCGAGGGAAAATACAAACCATCATCCGACACACCAACACATCTTGAGCTATACAGAAATTTTGCAGGTTTAGGTGGTATTGTGCATACTCACAGCCGTTGGGCAACTGTTTATTCGCAGGCACAAATGGATATAAAGGCTTTGGGAACAACACATGGCGATTATTTTTACGGCTCAATCCCATGCACAAGAAAAATGACACCATCAGAAATCAGCGGTGAATATGAGCTTGAAACAGGCAAGGTTATCGTTGAAACATTTAAAAATATTGAGCCAATGCAAATCCCTGCTGTTTTAGTAGCAAGTCATGGGCCGTTCACATGGGGCAAGGATGCACATGAGGCTGTTCATAACGCTGTTGTTTTAGAAGAACTTGCTTTCATGGCATGGCATAATCAGATGATGAACCCTGATATCAGCTCAATGCAGCAAGAACTTCTTGACAAGCATTATCTTCGCAAGCATGGCGCAAATGCTTATTATGGGCAGTAATAACATATCTGTGCAGCTTTGCTGTGCTACATTTTGAGGTTATTATATGTCTGCTTGAATGATTAATATTATTAAAAATAGTGGCTGCTGCAAGAGAAAAATCTCTTGCAGCAGCCACTTTAACATTCATACTTACATATAGGATTTTATTAGTAAATCAATCATTTTCTAAATTCAATATAACATTGACATGGTGAATGAAAACAACAAAAGCCGCCCCCTTATGCAGAATCAGAGGCGGCTTTTGGAAATGGAGCTATCTAACAGATTCGAACTGTCGACCTCATCCTTACCAAGGATGTGCTCTGCCTACTGAGCTAAGATAGCACGTCCAATGTTTGAATAATTCCGACATGAAGTTATTCAAACACAGAACGCTTGATTATTATACTATATTATGTTAAAAATGTCAATACCTTTTAAGTGTTTTTGCATGAATTTGTAATAATACATAACTAAAATCAGGAAATGTATATTTATTATTACAAATAATATTTTTATAATTTTTTGAACGGCCATGAATATTTAAAGAAAATCGTGACAACACTTTAAATATCAAAACACACTTGAAAGGACTAAAATACATATGAAAAAGCTTGAACTTGCAATGCTGATTGGAATGGTTATAACAATTATTTTTACAGGACTTACTGCCTTCGCAGACGAGTATAACGGAATAACAGAAAATGTATTTCGCCTGCATATACTTGCAAATTCTGATACAGATGAGGATCAGGCTTTGAAATTGAAGGTGCGTGATGAAATCCTTGTGCAGACATCATATATTTTTGAGGATAAAATTTCAGCAAACGATGCAGCCTTGATTGCTAGTGAACATTTGGATGAAATACAGCTTATCGCCCAAAACACAATCCGTAAAAATGGATATGATTATTCCGTTTCATGTGAGGTTACAGATATGTATTTCACCACTCGTGTTTATAACGATATTACAATGCCGCAGGGTATTTATAAGGCTTTGCGAATAACTATCGGTGAGGCTGAAGGAAAGAACTGGTGGTGTGTAATGTTCCCGCCACTTTGTTTACCTGCTGTAACAAATATCGATGATGTCCTTGCTGATTACAGCGATGTTTTTACCGATGAAGAAATTGAAATGCTCCATAACCCCGAAAAATATGAAGCACGCTTCTTTTTTGTGGATTTGTATTATAAAATCAGGGATATATTAAAAAATGCATAAATAATGAGTACTGAACAATTCCGTTTTTCACGGAATTGTTCTACTTGATTGACGTCTGCTTAAATAATCATATACGGAGCAATGCTGTACGGCAATAGTGCGGCATTGCTTTTATTTTGCTTAAAATTTAATAAAATATAAAAAAGCACTTCCATTTTGCATGGAAATTTGTTATAATGTTTATATGTATATTATTCTGAAAGGATGTTTATTTTAATATGAAAAAAATCGCAGTAATTCTGTCTGTTTTGATTATATATATGACTTTTATTCCGCTTAAGGCTGACGCTGTGACATTTACACCAAGCTTTGCAATTTCGAGTGAAGCGGCTATACTTATAAATCTTGATAAAGACATAACCGTGTATGAAAAAAATCCGACAAAGAAGATGTATCCTGCATCACTGACAAAAATCATGACAGCTATGATAGTGCTTGATAATGTCAAGGACTTAGATAACACTTCATTCGAAGCACCTTTGGTTGTTTTTGATGAGTTATATGGTATGGGGGCATCATCTGTTGGATATTCAAGAGGCGAGGTTGCAACAGTTTCCGACCTCATGTACTCAATGCTGATGTATTCAGCTTGTGAGTCTGCTGGAATACTTGCTTATAATGTTGGCGGCAGCAGCTTGCCAAACTTCATTAATATGATGAATGAAAAAGCAACGGAAATCGGCTGCACAGGTACTCACTTTGCTAACTCCCACGGCCTTTTTGATGAAAACCAATATACAAACGCAAGGGATATGGCTTTGATTGCAAAGTATGCAGTTCAGAATTATCCAAAGCTTGTTGAAATTGCCTGCACACCTGAGTATACAATGAAAGCTACAAATTATCAGGCAGACGGCTGGGCAACAATTTATCACACAAATAAAATGCTTTCAAAGGGCAGTGATTATTATTACAAGTATGCAAAGGGTTTAAAAACAGGCACTCTTGATGAATCAGGACGTAACCTCATTACACTTGGCAGCTGTGATGGCAACAACTATCTGTTGATTACAATGGGCAGTCCGATGTATGATTCCGATGGAAAATCACAAAACCTGCATTATGAGGATCATCAGAAAATATATGACTGGGCATTTAACACATTTTCATACGAGAAGATTGTAAGCACAAGTGCTGAAATCACTGAATTACCTGTAAAAATGGGACAGGATCAAGACCATGTGCTTCTTGTTCCATCCGAAGATTATGCAACAATATGGCCAAATACACTTGATGTCAGCAGTTTGAAAATTGATATCAATACGAAAGATTTTACAGATGAGGATGGTGCTATAACTGCACCTGTTGAAAAAGGACAAAAGCTCGGAACATACACCTGTTCTTTATCAGGCGAGGTTATTTGCACAGTTGATTTAGTTGCAAAGGATTCCGTTGAATTATCACAGCTTGATTATACTATAATGAAAGCAAAGGATTTCTTTAATTCATTCTGGTTTAAGCTTGCTGTCGGAATTGCAATTTTCCTTATAATCGCTTATGTTGTTATATATGTTACAGCTACAAGCAAAAAACGAAAAAAGCTTAAAAAGGTGCATAAAAAAAGAAAATTTTAAGATATCTTATAGTGCGTTAACCGCTTTGCTGTATGCAATACGTGCAAATTAAAAACACTTGAGTGTTTTAAATTTAACCAACTATATGATTGACAAATTTGGCGTTTTATGTTATCATTTTAGTAGTGTTTTATTTGTTTTATAGGTTTGTATTTATACTTTTATGATTATATATTAAGGAGGCATTTAAATGTCTGATTCCACAAAAAAATCTGGCAAAAAGGTATGCATTTCAAGCCTTGTGCTTGGTATTATCGGTCTTGTTTTTTCAACTGTGTTTCCTATGGTGACATATTCCTGTTCTGTACCGGCACTTATCATCGGGCTTAAAAAGAACAAGAAGGATTACGATTCTACTGCCGGCGTTGCATTAAGCATTATCGGAATTACATTTGCTGTTATTAATTCAGTGCTAGGCATTATTGTAACACTTAGAATGTATATGTCAAACAGCCGTGACAGAAAAAGTGTTAAGCTAAAATAATTTTTTCACTAAATACTTAAAAGGACGCTTTTATAATAAATAAAGCGTCCTTTTTTATGCAATCTCATTATACAAAAAGAGTTGCCGCATTGTGCGGCAACTCTTTTTAATAATATTGAAAGAGGGGGAATTTAACGATAGTCATATAGCTGTGTACCGCTGTTTGCAGCAGCTGAGCCAGTATCATATGTGGATGGTGAGTCGCTCTTTCTAAACAGCATATAGCAATATGTGCTTCCACTGTATACTGTTAGGTAATCTTCCTTGGTTGTATCAATATTTGATGGAAGTTTTGTATACCACTGATAGTAGGAAACTTTATTTGTTGCAGCGGAAACAGCATCATTCATTTTAGCAAAATCAATGATTGTCATTCTCTTGCTTACCACCATATACTTTGTAGTAGTTCCAACTACAAGTGAAACAACTTGTTCATCATCACCAATTTTAGTTGGGATTGCAGTTAGTAGAGTATATGTTGTATAAGTGCTGTTTGTACCTCTGTCCTCATTGATAATATTTGAAACTCTTGTTGCATCATAGTTGATTGGATACAACATATATCTTGCAATTGTAGTGTTTGTTGAATCAACGATAGTCCATCTGTCAATGATGTCTGATGAATACTTCTTAGCTGGTGATTCGTTGTAAATTGTATAGTAATCATAGCTGCCTGTGTATTTTGCAGTTACTGTATTATACTTAACAGTATCATAGTTTGATGGAAGAAGAATATATCTTACACCACTTGTAGTATAAATGTTATTGATTGTGTCATTAGCAGCTTTTTTACTTGGTGACATTGAATATACTGTATAGTATTCATAGGTGTTAGTGTACATAGAAATTGTTGTATTTGTGTATGCCTCGTCATAGTTATATGGAACAAGCATATAATAAGTCTTGTAGTTATATGTAAACTTCAAGATAACGTCATTTGAAACCTTAACACTTGGAATTGTTGTAGAAATTGCATAATAGTCTGCTGCTGTACCGCCAACCTTAACTGCGATATCAACATAAGAATTGCTGTTTGTTTTAGATGAAACTCTGATAGTAGCATTACCAGCAGAAACACCCTTGATTGTTACAGTTGAGTAATAAGTACTGCCTGAAAGAACAGGAGTTGTAATTGTTGCTGTTGCAATTTGTGAACTGTTTGTCTGTATATTTAAAGCGTCCTTAGTTGTGCTGAAAACCTTGAAACTAGCAGTTTTGCTTACATCAACTTCAACTGAGCTGTACTGTGTAGTAATACTTGCAGCACCGCCATTAACAGTTACATCAATAACAGCATAAACAGAAGGATAGTTCTTTGCATAAACCTTAATCTGAGCTGTACCTGAAGAAACAGCCTTGATCGTTAGAGGAACAACGTCGCCGTCAAACTTAGCGCCGTTCCATGTACCGTAAGCAATATTCTTATCGCTATTTGAAATTGTAATTGTATGAGTGCCCTTGCAAATTATATTAACAATCTTCGACTTGCCAGCAGTCATATCCAAATCATTGACACCAGCAGTGATTTTACCTGCAACAACAGTTACTTTACACTTAAGCGTTGTGTTATTAACCTGCGCATAAACGTAAGTTGAGCCAACACCCTTACCTGAAACCTTACCAGCGGATGAAACAGTTGCGATAGCCTTATCGCCTGTTGTCCATGTAACCTTTGAAGATGTACCTGAAACAGTAAGAGTAGTTGCATAACCCTTTGTTACAGTAACCGACGATTTGCTCAAAGTAACCGCTGCACTTGATGGAATTGCAAAACAAGTAACAACAAGCATTAATGCAAGCAGGCTGCTAAGAACTGATTTAAAAAATTTCTTATTCATAAAAAATCCTCCTTTAAATTTATTTCAAATTCCTATGTATTAATTTTAACACTCCAAACGGTAAATGTCAATGAATTTTAAAATACAATGTGGTGACAAGTGATGACAATTCAGTAACAAAAATACAAATTTGGATAGCAGACCGATATAGAAACTTGAATTTTTTCTCTTTTACAATAATAAAACAACTCAAAAGGCTGCTTTTTTTCAATTATAAAAACATTTGTAATACCTCACAACTATTTACACCATATATTGTACATGTTTTATAATTATGAAACAGCGATTCTAGCAAATTCAATTTGTTTTTTAACAGATGATGGTGCAGGACCACCGTCAACATTGCGCATATTAACGCAGGTATCAAGGCTTATTGCATCATAAATATCATTGTCGAATGTATCACAAAGCTTTTTGTATTCATCCAAAGGTAATGCCTCAAGAACAGTATTAAGTTCAATACATTTTGCAACAAGAGTTCCTGTAATCTTATATGCATCCCTGAAAGGCAAACCCTTTTTAACAAGATAATCAGCACAGTCAGTGGCATTAATAAAGCCCTTTGCAGCAGCAGCACGCATATTTTCCTTGTTAATCCTCATTGTAGCGAGCATTGGAATAAAAGTGGATATACAAAGCTTAACAGTATCAACAGCATCAAAAATTGCCTCTTTATCCTCCTGCATATCCTTGTTGTATGCAAGTGACAAGCCTTTCATCATGGTAAGGAGCGTGTTAAGGTCACCATAAACACGGCCTGTCTTTCCACGGATAAGCTCTGTTATATCAGGATTTTTCTTTTGCGGCATGATAGATGAGCCTGTTGCATAAGCATCATCAAGCTCAATGAATTTAAACTCCCATGAACACCACAAAACAATTTCTTCCGAGAAACGTGAAAGGTGCATCATAAGTATTGAAAGTGCAGAAGCGAGTTCAATGCAGAAATCACGGTCAGAAACACCATCAAGAGAGTTCTGTGTGATATCATCAAAGCCTAATAGCTCACAAACCTGACGCCTGTTGATAGGGTATGTAGTTGATGCCAAAGCACCACTGCCAAGCGGCATGATATTCATGCGCTTATAGGTATCCTCAAGTCTGCCGATATCACGGATAAGCATTTGCGCATATGCCATAAGGTGATGTGCAAGCGTTATAGGCTGTGCACGCTGCAAATGAGTATATCCGCTCATAACTGTATCAAGATTGTTTTCAGCAAGTTCGCAAAGTGTTGATACAAGCTCCTTTACCATAGGTACAATTGTTTTAACCTCGTCTTTAAGGTACATTCTTATATCAAGAGCAACCTGATCGTTTCTGCTTCTTGCAGTATGAAGTCTTTTGCCTGTATCACCAAGACGATTTGTAAGCTCCTGCTCAACAAACATATGGATATCTTCAGCATTTGGGTCAAATTCAAGCTTGCCGCTGTCAATATCAGCAAGAATAGTTTTCAAGCCATCAATAATCTTCAATGACTCACCTTTGTCGATAATGCCTGTGTCACCAAGCATTGTCGCATGAGCAACTGAGCCCATTATATCCTGCTTGTACATTCTTGCATCAAAAGAGATGGAGGAATTAAAGTCATTAACCTTTTCATCAACCTCTTTTGAAAATCTTCCTGCCCACATTTTAGCCATTTATAAGTCCTCCCGAATTTATTACAAAGTTGGTGCGAATGTTTCTTATTGAGTTACGCTGTCTGAATTGTCCGTGTTGTCAGTAGCATCAGTGTTAACGCTATCATCAGTTGAAGCTTCACTTTCAGTGTCAGTTGTGGTAAATTCAGGATCTTTTTCCAATGTCATAGGTAAATCCTTGATAGCATAATCAGGTATCTGAACATATTCAACAACACTGTTATCTGTAATCCAGTTCATTCCACCCTCATAAAATTCAAGCTTAGCATATTGAGCCTTGCCTTCAGAAGTAATTTTTAATTTACCTCCAACTATTTCATAATCTGTTATTTCACTAGTCTGCATCTGCTCAGTAGTACCCTGACAGTAAATAATTTTCGAACCGGTGAAATAAAAAATCATAAGATGCAGTATGCCATCTTCATCAATATAATTATTTTCATTGCCCTTAGGGCTCCAAGCTCCGACAAGATGCTTGTTTATTTCCAAATCCATTTCAGTTGTATCTTCACCACAAGCAGTAAAAATGCACATACACATCAAAGCTGATATAATCATTGCAGCTATTTTCTTCATTTTATAAGTCCTTTCGTTAATTGTTGCGAATAGTATTATCATAAAAACTAAATTTATACAAATATGGGGTGTATATCACGGCAACATACACCCCATAAAATTAATTATAAATTTAAATTATAGACCTCTTTTTTTATCAAGCTTTGCCTTAACCTTGATAGGCAGACCGAACAAGTTGATAAATCCTGCAGAGTCGTTCTGGTCATAAACTTCATCAGCATCAAAAGTAGCAACTTCTTCATCATAAAGAGTATATGGAGAAGTAACGCCTGCATTAATGATATTACCCTTATAAAGCTTAAGCTTAACATCACCAGTACAAGTTTCCTGTGTCTTGTCAACGAAAGCAGAAAGAGCCTCACGAACAGGAGTATACCACTGACCGTTGTAAACTAAATCAGCAAAATCAATAGCAAGCTTTTGCTTCATGCGCTGTGTAGCCTTGTCAAGACAAATAGTTTCCAAAACCTCATGGGCATGATAAAGGATAGTTCCGCCCGGAGTTTCATAAACGCCACGGGATTTCATACCAACAAGACGGTTTTCAACGATATCAGCAAGTCCAATACCATTAGCACCGCCAAGCTCATTAAGCTTAGTAATAAGCTGAACACCATCCATCTCTACACCATCAACAGCGGTAGGGATACCCTTTTCGAAGTGGATAGAAACGTAAGTAGCCTTATCAGGCGCTTTAAATGGAGATACGCCAAGCTCTAGGAAGCCTTCCTTATCATACATTGGCTCGTTAGCAGGATCTTCAAGGTCAAGACCCTCATGTGACAAATGCCATAGATTCTTATCCTTAGAATAATTAGTTTCTCTGTTAATTTTAAGTGGAATATTGTGAGCCTCAGCATAATCGATTTCCTCGTCACGAGATTTAATATCCCAAGTTCTCCAAGGAGCAATAATCTCCATATCAGGAGCAAATGCCTTTATAGTAAGCTCAAAACGAACCTGATCATTACCCTTACCAGTACAACCGTGACAAATAGCGTCAGCGCCTTCAGCAAGTGCAATTTCAACAATTCTCTTTGCAATGATAGGACGAGCAAAGGAAGTGCCGAGCAGATATCTGTTTTCATAAACAGCCTGAGCCTTAACAGTTGGGAAAATAAATTCCTCAACAAATTCCTTATTCAAATCTTCGATATAAAGTTTTGATGCGCCAGTTGCGATAGCTTTTTCTTCCAATCCCTCAAGCTCTGTACCCTGTCCAACATCACCTGAAACAGCAACAACCTCACAGTTATTGTAGTTTTCCTTTAGCCATGGAATAATAATTGAAGTATCAAGACCGCCTGAGTATGCAAGAACAACCTTTTTAATCTCTTTTTTAGCCATTTTATATTTACCTCCATCAAAATTATCAATAATACAACTTTAATTATACACCCTGAGAAAAATTTGTCAAGCGCTTATGCATATTTTTACGTTTTTTTAATATTTATTCGCATATATAATGCATAATTCAATTTATTATGCATATTTTAATGTATATTGATTAAATTATACATGAAACTTACGAGTTAGCTCCTCAACAAAAAGCCGCTTTTTAAAAATAATTATAGCCGATGCTGAAATAAGGCTGTACACGACACATGTCACAGACGGATATGTAACATTAAGCCTGTCAGTCAGAATAAAAATAATCGGTATAATTCCATAAATAGCATCAAAAATCAGATAGGAAACAAAACCCCTTGTGTCAATTTTAAGTGCAAGAACAAGAATATACATACACGTCATTGATGCTATACAGCTAAATGGTATGACATAGTCTAAGGACCATCCATGCCAGCCTGTGAAATAGTCCCAGAACACAGCAAACACCGACACCAGAAACAACTGCCAGTTGATAGTTTTTAAAATGTTTCTTCGCCTTGTTATAACAATAGCGGTCGATATCCACGCACAAATTATTCCAAGCACCACAAAAAGTGACCATTTCACACCGTTTGATGTCGGCACAAGATAATTTATACCAACATTAATAACGGCAGCAGCAATAGCAATAAAGCTAATAAGCTTAAGCAGAAAGTGCTTTGAATATTTTGGCATTTCAGGTATAGGAAAAACCTCCGATGAAACATCCGCATCACCAGAAAGCGACTCCTTGCATAAAGGACAGCATTGCTTGTCCCCTGCAATAGAAACCTTGCATTTTTTGCAGTATAGCATTAATCCTTCTCACCTCCGTCTGCCAAATCGGATAAGTTTTGTAAGTCCATTTCAGTTTGTGTATCAGTATCATCAGCCGTATCTATATCTGCCTGCACTTGCTCATTAAAGCAATTATTGCACTTAACCATAGCCTCAACACCCTGCGAAGTCAAAAATCTCACAAAGTTTTTCTGTACAGCGGTATTTTCAAACGCAGATGTAAAATCAAGCGACAGCTTGTCCATATATGAACATAAGCATAGCTGCAATTTAAGCGTACTCGCAAAAACACTGAATAAGTTAATAAACGGCTCGAATTCTTCCGGAAGTACAATCCTGCCAACGTTTGAAATAACAACAGTTTCATTACGCACAGTAATTGCTCTTGCTATTTTAAGCACAAGATTTTTAAACTCAAGCGGTGCTATTTTTACAAATGGATTATGCTCCAAAGCAGCAAGCTTATTCATGCGTATACTTAATTTTTCTTTTGTTAGCTGATTTTTAAACTGCTCGTCAACCTGTTCAATTATATCGCTGAACTCGCCGTTTCGCTCGCTGAAATCATACCTTACTGATATCATACCAAAAAAGTTCTTCGCTGTATTGGATGGAAAAAAGTTACGCAGATTAACAGGGACACCAATAACAAGCGGATATTTTTCATCTGCGAGCGACATTTCCTTATGGATAGAATCAATATAAATTGCAGTCAGAAAAACTGTCATTGTAGTGTTGTATTTATGTGCAGCAGCAACAACATCTTTTGCAGACATAATTACTTCAGTCAGGTTTAATGCATCGTCATCATTCTTAAAGCCTTTCATATGATATGCTTTTTTCTGCTTGACTTTTTTAACCTTTTCAGGCTTTTTATAATACTTTCTGAAACCATCCGATGATTTATCCGATACAGATTGGTTTTCGTCGAATTCAGGCAAATTACCGCTGAAAACGTCAGAATGTGTGTGAACAATATAGTTGCACACAATCGTTTTAAAAAACTGCAATGCACCTGTTCCGTCCGATAAAACATGATATATTTCAAGATTAATTCTATTTTTGAAATAAGATACTTCAAAGAGGAGTCTGTCATGGTCACCTTGATATATTGGTGAAAGTGCAGGCATATTTTCTGCAACAACAACAGGCTTTATATCACTCTGCTCAAGGTAATACCAGAAGATACCCTTTTTCATTATGCAAGCATAGTCAGGGAAAACTTTTATAGCTTTATCAACTGCAGTCTGCAGATTTTCAAGTATAACATCTTCATTAAGTTCACAAGTGAAACGAAAAACACGAGTATCGGTTTTTTCACTTGTTGACGGAAATATTTTTGCTGCATTATCAAGTCTGCTCCACTTTTTTGGATTAGCATCTTGGGGCACAAAACCACCTCGCTATCTTTTAAATTAATAACATTACTATTATATCATATTTACAATATGTTGTCAGCAATTTTATAAAAAAATACAGAAAATAATTTATACCACGTAATCACGCTTTAAATATTTATATTAGATAAACATCAAATAATGGTTGAAAAGCAAAGCAATATATGTTAATATGTATATAAGTATAAAATTTGAAAGGGTGTTTTTTTTAGAAATGGGTAAAAGAATGAAGAAATTTGCGGCATTGTTTCTTTCTGTTTGTTTATTAATGTCTGTACTCAGCATTAATGTATCAGCAGCATCAAAAAGTGTTAAGCTTGACAAGTCGTCTATATCAATGACAGCAGGCAAGACATACACATTAAAAGCAACAGTAACAGGCTTTAGCAAGTACACATTGCAATGGTCAACAAGCGATAAATCCGTTGCTTCGGTTGCAAAGGGCGGCAAAATTACTGCAAATAAAGCAGGCACAGCTTATATTACCGTTAAAGTCAAGGATACTAATTATGCTGCTAAGTGCAAAGTTACTGTAAAGGCTAAAAGCAGCGGCACTTCCACCACGACAACAACTACTGCCGCAACTACTAAAACAAACACCACAATATCAAATAATACCGATGCAATGAGTTTTGTAAAGAACATTAAAGTGGGCTGGAATTTAGGTAACACACTTGATGCTATTGGTAATGGTCTTAACGCCGAAACCTCATGGGGTAACCCTAAAACAACCAAGGCTATGATCGATACTGTTAAAAAAGCCGGCTTTAATACAATCAGAATTCCAGTGTCGTGGGGAACACATTTAGATTCAAACAACAATATTAATGCAGAGTGGATGGCTCGTGTTAACGAGGTTGTTGACTATGCTATTGACAATGGTATGTATGTTATTCTCAACACTCACCATGAGGGCTCATGGCTTATTCCATCAAAGGATAAGGAAAAGGCAATTACAACTAAATATACCGCTATATGGAAACAAATCGCAAATAATTTCAAGGATTATGACGAACACCTTATTTTCGAGGGTATGAATGAGCCAAGAACAGAAGGCTCTGCAATGCAATGGAATGGTGGTACTCCCGACGAAAGAAAAGTTATTAACACTCTTAACCAAGCATTTGTTGATACAGTACGAGGAACTGGCGGCAACAACAAAAACCGCTTTCTTATGGTTACTCCATACGCAGCATCTGCTGATAAAAATTCATTAAAAGACTTTGTCATCCCAAACGACAAGAATATAATTGTATCTATTCACGCATACTCACCTTACTGGATGGCATTAAACACAGAATTAAAAAATAAGTCCATGACCACAGAATATGAAAATGAAATAAAAAATCTTTTCAAGACTTTAGATGATACATTTCTAAGCAAGGGCATTCCTGTAATTATCGGCGAGTTTGGTTTCCTTAACAAGAACAATGAAACCGAAAGAGCAGAGGGTACTAAATTCTATCTTACAACAGCAAAAAGCTATGGTGTTCCATGTATATGGTGGGATAACGGCTCAACCGTTCTTGCGGCTCCTAATAAAGAGGGCTTTGCAATACTTGACCGTAAAAACCTGACATGGTATTATCAGAAGATTGTTGATGCAATTTTCTCTGTTTATAAAAAATAATAGTATATTTGGGCATGGTTTGTTTTGTTTATGCATTACGAATGTCATGCCCAAAAACACGTTTTCGAAAGGGTCTTATATTTGATTAAAAATCTAACTGAGGGTAAACCGTCAAAAATTTTATGGCAGTTTACAACTCCAATGCTTATAAGTATAATTTTTCAGCAGATGTATACTATTGCCGACAGCATTATCGCAGGAAAATTTGTTGGCGATACTCCAATTGAGGGTGAAAATGCACTTGCTGCAATTGGTGCATCATACTTTGTCACTATGCTGTTTATACAAGTCGCAAACGGCATTAACGCAGGTTGTGCAGTGGTAATTTCACAGCTTTTCGGCGGTAAGGAGTATGTCAAGCTTAAAACAGCAATTTCAACATCCATAATCAGTGCTTTGTTGTTAGCACTCATTTTAACCGGTTTAGGATTTATTTTCTGCAACCCTATACTTAATGTTTTAGGCACACCTCCCGAAATATTTGCGGATGCCTCTGCATACCTTTATATTTTTATCGGCGGACTTATATTCTTGTTTTTATATAACGTCTGCAACGGTATTTTCACAGCTTTGGGCGACTCGAAAACACCGCTTATATTCCTTATTGCATCCTCTGTTCTAAACGTCGTGCTTGACCTTATATTTGTAATACCGCTTAGAATGGGCGTTGCAGGATGTGCTTGGGCAACACTTATAGCACAGGGTATTTCGGCTATATTGTCAGTTATTACATTGCTCACTAGGATTAAAAAGATTGAGGTCCGTCACAAAGGTCCTGTTTTTTCAACCTCAATGCTTAAAACCATCAGCTCAATATCAATACCTACCATCTTACAACAAAGCTTTGTTTCGGTTGGAAACCTGCTAATACAAGGACTTGTGAATGACATGGGACCATCTGTAATCGCAGGATTTTCTTCTGCATTCAAGCTTAATATGTTCGCTGTCAGTGTCGTTTCATGCGCTGCAAACGGGGTATCATCATTCACTGCGCAAAATATTGGTGCAGGTAAGTATGAGCATGTACCCAAAGCGTTTAAAGCAGGCGTTATTATGTCTGCCATTACGCTTATGCCATTTGTACTGACATACTTTTTCTTCCCTGACTTCATGATAGGTCTGTTCGTTACAGAGCCATCGGCTGATATTTTAATGGCTGGAGGATCATTTATAAAAGTTTGTGCTCCTTTTTATTTTATACTTTCCATTAAGCTGCTGTCGGATGGCGTTCTGAGGGGTGCAGGAGCAATGAGAACCTTTATGATTGCTACCTTTAGCGACCTTTTCATCAGGGTTATATTGTGTTATATCCTTGCGCCTAGAATTGGGTTTACAGGATTTTGTATCGCATGGCCTATCGGATGGGTAGCTGCAGCGATTATATCGCTTGTCTTTTATACTAGAGGTATGTGGAAAGATACTGCTTTTTCTAAGAGGATGGGGCGATAACAACAAAGTAAAGTCACAAAATCATACTTCGCAAGCCGTTTTTGCGCAGCAAAAAGCATTTAAAGTTTACTCGATTTTTCCAAAAATCGTATCCACCCGTCACTTGTCGCAACAAGCGAAATTCTCGTCGCTTGCAAGCAACGAAACTCCCCAAAACCAAATGTAATAAAAGCTAACTAGCATAGATAAGTATAAAAGCAAGAGCATAGAAAGAAGAAAATTAAGTGAATAGATTAAAGAATTAAATCAAGTAATCTATCATGAAATCTGTTTCTTTTTAAGCTCTTGCTTTAGTTATTAACGCATTTCAAAAATATCTGGATGAATTTTTTGAAACATTGGTCGATTATTGGCAAATTAGACTAGCCGTATTTAATGCGTACTGAATACGTTGTATTTTCGTGTTACTTCTTGATTGACGTTTACTTACAAAATAATTTTCTATGCAAATTATTTTGTAAACATTATTTAAATTATGCGGTATAGTGTAATGTTAGTTATGAGTAAGTTCATGTGCTAGATAAATCCATCACCAATTTCTAGCTGCAATTATATGCAAAAACCTAGCCTGCGCAAAATCATAGCTTGTCAGCGGCCGCATAAAAGCATCATAAGTATGCGCCGAACAATAAATCTCATCATCAGTCATTTCAACAATTATTAATGAATGATAGAACACACCGCTTTCATCACCAAGCTGAATAATATCACCAATCTCAACACCTGTTATATCAACCTCCTGCGCAAATGGTCCAACACCTTTATTTGTTGTAAAAAACTCATAAAAAAAACGTACTGATGTCCATGACGGAGCACGGTCATTGCTCGAAATATAATACCAACCATTATCCCTGTTATAATTCATCACTCCGCAACCTGCATATACGCATTGTGATACATAATTTGTACAGTCGCCCCCTAAATTCTCAAAATCAAGATACCTTGGGTTTCGCCTGAATGCCCATTCACGAGCATATTTCACAGCCTCTATTCTATTATAAACAACTTCTCTCATGTTAATATACCCCTTTAATTTTAGTATTATTGATATATACTATTCAAAATAAATATTTATGGCAGTGTTATCATAAAAATTAATAAAATAACAGATTATTTTGCAAAAGCTATTGACTCTGACGTTACGTTATGGTATACACTATGTTATAGGGAGTTGATGATAATGAAATTAACAGTAAGCGAAATGGCAAAACTAGCAGGAGTAAGTGTGCGCACACTTCATTATTATGATGACATCGGTCTGCTTTCACCTGATTATGTTGACGAACATAATGGTTATCGTTATTATTGTGATATGGCAGTTTCACGCTTGCAGGAAATCCTTTTTTATCGTGAGCTTGACTTCTCACTTAAGGAAATCAGAGCGATTTTATCTAATCCCCAATATGACAAAATGCAGAGTCTGCAAAAACATAAGACGCTCCTTTTAATGAAAAAGGAACGCCTTGAACGTATAATATCACTCGTTGATGATGCTTTGAAAGGAGAAAATAATATGAGTATAAAAGAATTTGATAATAGTGAATATAACACTATCAAAAATGAGTATGCAAAAGAGGCAGAGGAACGCTGGGGAAATACAGATGCATATGCCCAAAGTGTTAAAAAAACCTCGTCCTACTCTAAAGAAAAGTGGGATGAGGTTAATGACGAATCAAACAGTATTTTCGCTGATTTTGCAAAATGCCGAGACCTTGCACCATCTGACGAAAGGGTACAAGCACTCGTTCAGAAATGGAAAGACTTTATTTCTAAGTCCTATTATCAGTGTTCAAACGAAATTTTAGCAGGACTAGGACTTATGTATGTAAATGATGAACGCTTTACAGCTAACCTCGATAAGTTCGGTGTGGGAACTGCAAAGCTTATGAGCGATGCTATCGCAATATATTGTGGATCATTTGAGAATTAATTCTGTAATCCCTTGATTTAACCCCAGTATCTTCTTGTCGATGCGCTTGTGCTTATATTGACTGCGTACCATCTTCTGCAAAACTGACCCCCTGTTGCTCCCATGTATAACAATCACAGTAACCTTACCCTTTGGTGCGGTATTAAGAAAGCTATCTAGCTGTATCTTAGCTTCAATCGCTGTGAGGTTATGCAAATCAATCTCCAAATCCATAAAAAAACACCCCAAAAATATACCACCTGTATTATTTAAATAAAATTATACAGGTGGTATTAATATTTATTATAAATTAAGTATTACTTGTCATTGAACAACTCAAAAAAACTACTGTAATCATTGTCAATAGATTTAATCTTAGCATTAGCATCAGCCGCAGGCTTTGCCTCGCCGCCAGTTGTGTCATTCTTAGTAACACTTCCTGTAATCTGACCATCAATAAAGTTTGTTGCAATAACAGTAACATGCATTTCGTCCTTCATCTCAGGGTCGAAATCAGCACCGAATACTACCTCAACTTCATCATCAGCCTCGCTGGAAATAAGGTCTGCAAACTGGTTGATATCCTCGGAAAGTGCATCCTCAGACATAACAATGTTAACAAGAAGTCTTCTTGCACCCTTGATGGATGTTTCAAGCAATGGACTTGAAATAACCTGCTCAACTGCCTCTTTAGCCTTATCCTTGCCAGAACCATGACCAATAGCCATATGTGCAATACCAGCATTTTTCATTGTTGTCTGAACGTCCGCAAAGTCAAGATTAATAAAGCCATCTCTCAAAATAAGGTCAGCAATAGACTGAACACCAGTCATTAAAACCTCATCGGAACGTGCAAATGATTCCTTCATAGTCATTGGCTTATCGCCGCCAACCAAAAGTCTTTCATTAGGTATAACAATCAAAGCATCAACGTGCTTGCTTAGCTCCTCAATACCCTTTTCAGCCTGACGCATTTTTGCAGCCTGCTCAAAACGGAATGGCTTTGTTACAACAGCAACTGTAAGTATATCAAGCTCTTGTGCAATTTCAGCAACAACAGGTGCTGCACCAGTGCCAGTACCGCCGCCCATACCAGCTGCGATAAATACCATCTGTGCGCCCTCAAGCTCTTTTGCAATTTCATCTCTGTTTTCCTGTGCGGAACGTTCACCTATCTCAGGCTTGTTTCCTGCACCACGGCCTCTTGTTAGCTTCTGACCAATCTGAACTGTTCTTCCTGCTTTTGATGTATTCAAAACAGCCGCATCGGTATTTACTGCTATATAATCAACCTCTTTATATTCTGACGCAACCATGCAATTGAGAGCGTTTCCCCCACCGCCGCCTACACCGACTACTTTTATGGTAACATCAGGGACCAATCTTTCATCCGATTCAATGTCTAACTCAAATCCCATTTATACGTCCTCCTAAGCATTATAATATACAAAAAACATATACTAATATTTTAACATACTTTAACCCTTTTTACAAGCATTTTTTCAAAAAATATTTATTTTTTAACAATTTTAATCCAATTGTTATATTTTTACATTTTTATTCAAAATTAATCAATCCAGATGTTGTGCTTTCAGTATTTTCCGAGGCATCTGTCGAATTTTGAGTGTCCTCCGGAACATCATCTGCAACTTGTGAATGTATATTATTAATATAAGTTTGTTCATTTATTTCAAGTCCATCCTTATCAATAAAGGATATACCGGTTGACATAATTTTCATTGTCCCCTCGGTATGCGGACTTATCTTTACTGTAAGAATATTTTCTGCAGCCTTGAATTTATAGTCAAGCTCGGAAACAGATCCCATTTCTATTGTAACCCTGTTTTCATAAATACAAGAAATATTCAGTCTGTCGGTAACATCAAAGCTGCTGACCTTTCCTGCCATTGAGCTTGAATTTAGCTTATCAATAAGCTCGAATATATTCTCTGTTTTTTTATTGTCAGCTGACTCGAACTGCATTCCTATCGCCATTTCTTCCTTTGGATGTGTGCCATAGAAAGTAAGCAGCTTCAAATCAGGTTCATCTGTGAAACGTAAAATTTTACCACCCTTGCTTATTACAAAAAATCCTTCTTCACTCTCGAAATTAGCTGTTTCAACACATGGCTTGATAATAATTTTTATCGACGACGGAAACGATCTTTTCACCGTTGCAGTTTCAATATAAATAAGCTGTGAGGTTATACTTTCCTCACATTTTGCCATGTTCTTTCGTATCATGTTGTCGCCGCTGGCAAGACCGCTCGCAGCCACGATTTCTTCTGCTGAATATATTGAATTTCCTGTAATAATCACAGTTTCTATATTGAATAAAACAGTCAGCGACAACACTACAAATACAATCAATGCAATGAAAGCTATCATCGTATAATGTATCGAGTAATTACCGTTATGCTGTTTTTTCTTATGTGAGTTATTATGCTTTACAACATCCTGCATTTGCAATGTCCTTTCAAATTCTTTGAATATCCGCACCCAAACATCTGAGTGAATTTTCTATTGACTCATATCCCCTGTCTATGTACTGGATATGTGATATTTCGCTTTTTCCCTGTGCTCCCAGTGCCGCTGCAACAAGTCCTGCACCACCACGCAAATCAGGAGCAGATGTAACAGCTCCATAAAGCATATTTACACCCTTTACGAGAGCAACCTTACCCTCTATTCTTATATCTGCACCCATTCGCTGTAAACCGCCTACGTGCTGATATCGGTTTTCAAAAATATTCTCAACAAACACGGATGTACCCTTTGCTTTGCAGAGTGCCGCCATTACAAAGCTTTGCGCATCTGTCGGAAAACCTGGGTATACCATTGTTCTTATTGTATCAACTGCATGAAGATTTCTTCCTGCGCTGAAATAAATTCTGTCATTTACAGGATGAATATTACATCCCATCTGCTCAAAAACAGGAATAATCGAGTCAACCTCAGATGGACGGCATTTTTTTATGACAACATTACCGCCTGCACAGGCAGCACAAGCCATATATGTTGCACAAACAATTCTGTCAGGCATGATTTCATATTCACATCCATGCAGCTTTCTAACTCCGTTTATAATTATTTCGCCGCAGCCATCACCCTCAATTTTTGCACCGCACGCTCGTAAAAAGCACGCTAAATCAATGATTTCAGGCTCTCTTGCTGCATTCTGAATAATAGTTTCGCCATCAGCCAGAACTGCTGCGAGCATAATATTTTCAGTTGCTCCAACAGATGGAAATGAAAGCGGTATTTTTGCGCCACGAAGCTTGCCATCGACATGACAATTTAAACATCCATATTCATCGCATATGGTGACGCCCATTCTGCGAAACGCTGATAAATGCATATCAATTGGTCTTGCGCCGATGTCACATCCGCCTGGGTGGGTTATTTTGCAATGACCTGTTTTGCCAAGGATTGCGCCAAGAAAAATTATCGATGAACGCATTTCACGCATTAACTCATCGGGGATTGCATATTCACATAATCCGCATGGATTAACTGTGGCAACATTTTCCTCAAAGCCTGTTTTGCATCCGATATGATTAAGTATTCTCATTGACGCATATGTATCGGACAGCTTTGGGCAGTTTTTTAGTATAACCTCGTTATCACACAGCACCGATGCCGCAAAAATTGGAAGTGCAGCGTTTTTTGCTCCATGAACATCTATTTCTCCGCTAAGTTTATTCCCACCATTTATTATCAGCCTCTGCATAGCACAGCAGCTCCTTTACCTTTTTTTCTTATATTATGCTGATTTGCATAAATGGGTGAAAAAAAGTAGGTTATGCTATGATTTTGCGTACTGTATTTTGGCGGACATACTCATTTTGTGATGAATTACAAGTGTAATTTTATTAACAATAAGTATTATAATCTATATAATATACATATTGTATAGATTTATTTACTTTTGTTTCTCGTTTAACAGCTTTTCAATAACCTCGTAAATTCTGTCAGGGGTATCTTTAACATAAAGAGAATTTGCACGTTTTGCAAAGGTATTCAGCTTTTCTTGGTTATCATAAAATTCTTTTACCTTTTCAATAAGCAGCTCGCCTGTAAGATTTTTCTGCTCAATTACAATTGCTGCGCCTGCTTTGCCTAGTACCATAGCATTATGATACTGGTGATTTCCTGTTACAACTGGGGATGGTATTAGAATTGATGCTCGTCCTGCTGCTTCAATTTCGGAAATTGTTGATGCACCGCTGCGGCATATCAGCAAATCTGCTGCGGCTATACACACATCAATATTGTGTATGTACTCTTTCACCATAAGGTGTTTGTCGTCTTTATAGTCGCCGATTTTTTCGGTTAGTGACTTTTCAAATGTATCTTTACCCATTTGACCATAGCCATGGATGTGGTTGATTTCTATGTTGTTATCCTTTTCCCATTTAATTAGGTCTAATGCGGTGTCGTTTATGCCGCCTGCACCTAAACTGCCGCCAAATGACATTACACACATTCTGTTATCAAAGCCCAGCTGTTTTTTTGCTTCAGCACGAGTCAAGGCGTTCTTATCAAAGCCTTTTCTTACTGGTAAACCTGTTACTTTATAGCTTATTCCGCTTTCGAGATACTTTTGGGTTTCTTCAACGGTTAGCATGACCTCGTCAACCTTTTTGGACAAAAGTCTTGTTGTTACTCCTGGGTATGCATTTGCTTCATGAATAACGGTTGGGATGCCCATTTGTGCGGCTTTCATTACGATTGGACCGCTTACATATCCGCCTGTACCAATTACGATATCAGGGTTAAATTCTTTGATTATCTGCTTTGCTCGATGTCCTGCTGTTGTTAAATATGCAGCTGCTTTTGCATTGCGAACAATATTTTTTGGGGTTATTTTACGCTGAAAACCGCTTACCTTTATTTCTGCGAAATTATATCCTGCTTTGGGTATTAAACGTGATTCCATACCTGTCGGAGTCCCTGCGAATAAAAATTCAGCATCGTCACGATGTTCTTTAATTATTGAGGCTATTGCGAGTGCAGGGTTAATGTGTCCTGCTGTTCCTCCGCCTGCTAGTAATACTTTTAGCATTTTATTATCTCACTTTCTATAAAAGTTCGCACATGATTAAACGGGTGAACACAGTTCGCCCCCACTATGTTTCAATCGGCGATTGCCGTGATATATTCAAGACTATTCCCATCTGCACTAGCTGCATGATAAGCGCTGTACCGCCATAGCTAAAGAACGGCAGTGATACGCCCGTATTTGGTATTGTATTCGTTACAACAGCTATATTCAAAAGTGCCTGTACACCTATTTGCAATGTGAGTCCAACCGCTAACATCATACCAAACTTATCCGGTGCTTTTGTCGCAATAACAAACCCTCTCCATATAAGCAGGATAAAACAAAGCACAACTACCATCGCACCAACAAATCCAAGTTCTTCACACACTACTGCAAATACAAAGTCGTTCTTTGATTCAGGCAGGTATAAAAACTTCTGTCGTGAGTTTCCAAGGCCTAAGCCAAACAATCCGCCTGAGCCTATCGCTATCAGTGAATTTCGTGTCTGCCATGTTGTATCACGGTCTGCCTCGAATGGTGATGTCCATGAAATCATTCGCTTTTCAAAGTATTCAATACCCTCAACTTTCATGAGGTATATAACTATTGCGGTCAAAGCTAATGCTCCTAAAACACCTACAATAGCCAAATGCTTTACATTTGAACCGCCGACAAACATCATTATTACACCGATTATAAGGATAATCAATGTACCCGACAAATGCGGCTCTTTCATCATCAGTCCTGCTACAACAACTAGGAAAAGCAAAAACGGATATATACCATATTTTGCTTGTTTCATTCTTGTCGAGCTTTTTGTATAGTTAATTGAAATGAGATATGCAAAAAGAAGTATTATTGCCATCTTCATGATTTCTGACGGCTGGAATTCCGGAACTCCTGGGAATTTTATCCATCGGAATGAGCCGTTATGCGGTGAGGCAAACGGTCCTCCCAAGCATAAAATAAGCAAAACTATGCAGCCAAAATATGCGCCGTATGCCATCCATGCTTTATGAAATTTATGATAATCAAAAAATGATATTACGAACATTCCGACAAGTCCCACAACTGCCATTCCAAGCTGACGCTTTACATAGAATGTGCCTGTGTTTCCCTCACTGATTGCCCATGCATATCCGGCTGAAAACATCATGATTATGCCTATTACAAGCAATACCATTACGATTAAAAAGAATGGCAAATCCATAGGTCCTGTCAGTATCTTTTCGGTATAACCCTTTGATACGCCGCTGGCTGTCATTTCTTCTTTTTTCTTTTTTTGTTTTATAAGCTTTGCTCTGTTAGTTTTTGCATTCTTTTTGTTTGGTACTGCACCTGCTTGTGCCATATGCATAACCCCCTTGCCGAAAGTTTTTATTTTTATACTAATCACAAATTAAAACATTGTATGTTTTTAATTAACAAAAGCAAAGCTTTGCTTTGTATTTGTTGCGACATAGCCCGCTGTGATGTCGTCAATACTATTTCTGAGTGTATTTTATTGCCACATTAAAACAATATAATGTTTTAATCAGAGAATAGTATTATAAGTTATAGATTAAATTTGCACATATACCAGCTATTAAAGCTACTATTGCAAATGTGATTACAATCTTATATTCGGAAAATCCCGATAGCTCAAAGTGATGATGTATCGGTGACATTTTGAAAAGTCTTTTGCCGTGTGTAAGCTTGAAATATGCTACTTGAATTACCACTGATAAAGCCTCACAAACATACACTATACCAATTAGAGCCAGCAATAAATGCTGCCTTGTTGCAAATCCGATTGCCACTATTGCTCCGCCCAAAAACATTGAGCCTGTATCACCCATAAAAACTTTTGCAGGGTATAAGTTCCATAGCAAAAATCCTAAGCATCCGCCTGCAATAGCCATCGAGAATATTGAATATTCCCATATTCCCATAGAGGCTGTCAGCATTACAAACGATAGCCCTGCTACTACTGTTACAGTTCCGCACAAGCCATCAACACCATCTGTCAGGTTAACTGCATTTGTAAGGAAAATAATATATAAAATCATTATCGGATAATAGAAAATACCAAAGTTTAAGTCCCCAAGCCATGGGAATGTTATTGTTGTTGCCTTATCGCCAAGCATATAAAGTGCTGCTAAAAATGCACACGCATATATTAGCTGAAGTATCATTTTCTGCTTTGCTTTAAGTCCCAAATTCTGTTTTTTAACAGCTTTTATATAGTCATCCATAAAACCGATTGAACAGTTCAAAAGCGCAAATATATATCCTGCCAAAAGCTTGTAGAACGAATTCATATCAGCCTGCTCAAGGTTATTCTTAAGGTTAACCTTGTAAAAAGCATAGCCAACTGCAATTGCTGCTGCTGAGCCTAAGATGAACATGAAACCGCCCATTATAGGTGTGCCGTTTTTCGCTTGATGCCACTTCGGGCCTTTTTCATATATTGTCTGCCCAAAATTGATTTTTTTAAGCAGCGGTATTAAATATATTCCTATTGCGGCTGATACAGCAAACGCTGTCATCGCCACGATTAAGTTTATCCAGAATGGCATTAAACAAATTCACTCCTATTATTTTTTGTGGTTATGATGTTTTTTGTGGATTAGCAATCCTTATAAAATTCTTCAACGATTTCCTCAAGGCGCACTCCCCTGCTCGCTTTGAACAAAATTATATCATCAGGCTTTAGCTTATACTTCATAAAGTTAAGCACCATTTTCTTGTCTGTTGATGAGCCTGCGTGCATTCCTAATTCATCCGCACGCTTTGCTATGAATTTTGCTTTTTCACCATAACACACAAGAATATCTATGCCCTTTTTAACTACATACTCGCCTATTCTTTCATGCAGTTCATTTGACATATCGCCAAGTTCAAGCATATCTCCCAAGACTGCAACTCGTCTGCCTGCGTTCTTTGGTGTCATTTCTGCCAAAACATCAAGTGCTGATTCAACAGATGTTGGTGATGCATTATAGCAATCAAGAATTATTCTGTGCTGTCCTCTTCGCTGAACATCCTGACGCATTGAATATGGCTGGTATGCACTCAGCATATCTGCTGCTAAAACAGGGTCACATCCGATTGATACTGCAACTGCTATCGATGCAAGCGCATTCAATATGTTATGCGTTCCCATGCAATATATTGACACATCACAAATAAGCGCATCATTATGGAGCACACTGAAAAATATTCGGTTGTCACCCTTTTTGATATCAACTGCTCTGAAATCTGCGCTCTCATTTTCAATGCCGTATGTGTATACTGTTCTATATCCGTCATATTCTTCTTTCAAAGATTTTAGCATATCATCATCTGCATTTACAATAAGCGGCGCATTCTTTTCTGCTCCCTTTATTATCTCAAGCTTTGCATCTAAAATACCTTCTCTTGTACCAAGCTTTTCTATATGTGCAAATCCGATATTTGTTATTACACATACTGATGGACGAACTACCTTTGACAGCCTTTCAATCTCACCGAAATCAGACATCCCAAGCTCCATTACTGCTGCTGTGCAGCTTTCGTTCAACCCTAGCATTGTAAATGGCACGCCAATTTCATTGTTGTGATTGCCCTCTGTTTTGTATACGCTGTGCTCACCAGATAATGCAAGTGCTATCATGTCCTTAGTGCTTGTTTTTCCGACACTTCCTGTGACCCCAATTACCTTTGGTGAGAATTTTCTTCTGAAATAAAGTCCTAAGTCAAGCAATGCTTTTCTTGTGTTTCTTACAACAATACATGGATATCCCTGAAATGCTCTTTCTGTAATAACCGCAACTGCTCCATTTTCTACTGCAGTTTGTATATAGTTGTATCCATCAAAATTTTCGCCTTTAAGTGCTATAAACACTCCGCCTTTTTTCATCTGTCTTGTGTCAGAAAAAATGTCGGTGCTTATTATTGCTTTATCAAAATTACGGACATCCTGCGGCTTTCCGCCGACTGCTTCAATTATTTCGTTTAGCGTTAAGGTTACCTTTATTCTTGAATCGAAGCGTGGTTTTTTATACGATTCAAAGCATTCTCTTACTATCTTCTTTTCATCAAACTGTATATGGACATCACCGTCAATAATCTGATAATCCTCATGCCCTTTTCCTGCAAGAATTATCATATCGCCTACACTTGATGATGCTATTGCTGTTTTTATCGCAGCTTTGCGGTCTGTTATTTTAGAATATGGCTTTGTAAATTCAAGTCCTGATATAATATCATCAATTATTGCCTCTGGATCTTCACTTCTTGGATTATCAGATGTTATTATTAAATAGTCAGCATATTTTTCTGCTGCTGCTCCCATAAGGTGTCTTTTTGTTTTATCCCTGTCACCACCGCATCCAAACAAGCATACTAATCTGCCCTTTGTATACGCTCTTACATCACTAAGAAGATTTTCAATTGCATCTGGTGAGTGGGCATAATCTCTCATTACTGTTATGCCTCGGTCTGTACCAATAACTTCACATCTTCCTGCAACACCCTTGCAATTTGCCAAGCCTTGCAAAACCTTATTGAAATTAAGTCCTAGCTGTGAGCATACTGCCGCTGCTGCAACTGCGTTGGAAACATTATATTTACCTATCATTCCAATTTGAGCAGGAAAACTCTTTTTATCGGCTGTTATCCAGAATTTTGTCTTTGTGCCGTCCGGCTTAATCTGATCACCAAAAATACTTGCATTGTCATGAAGTCCATATGAAAATTTATTACACGAAATTTCCTCATATAGCTTTAAGCCATACTCATCATCAATGTTTATAAACGCTGTTTCACAATGGTCTGTAAAAAGCTTTTTCTTTGCATCATAATAATTTTCCATTGTACCATGATAATCAAGATGGTCCTGTGTTAAATTTGTAAACACAGCCGCCTGAAACCTTGCAGGTCCAATTCTGTTCTGCTCCAATGCAAAAGATGATACTTCCATTATTACAGTATCGCAAGCCTCTTTTGCCATTCTGTTAAACAAGTCATAAAGTTCAAACACACGAGGTGTTGTTGGTGTGCTGTCATCAGTTTCGACAGGTGTTCCCTTTATCTGAACGCCTGTTGTTCCAATGAAGCCAACCCTGTGCTCATACTGTGTTAAAATATCCTTTACAAGAGTTGCTATTGTTGTTTTTCCGTTTGTTCCTGTTATTCCGACAAACTTCATTCTCTTTTCGGGATGGTTAAACCACGCAGCACACAAAAGTCCGTAAAACACTCTGCTGTTCTTTACAACAACTTGGTTTTTCAAACCTAAATCATGCTCTGTAACTACACACACTGCTCCGTTATCGAGCATTTCAGCCGCCGCATCGTGACCGTCAAATTTTGTACCCTTTACACATACGAATACAAAACCCTCCTCCACTTTTCTTGTGTCGTCAGTTAGCCCTTTTACAGATGCATTTATATTAGCTACTGTATTGCTTATGATTGGCATTGACGCTTTCGCATCATCCAGCATTTCAGATAATCTCATGTGTGCCATCCTTCCTAAAGAATTTCGTACTTTCATACCTCATTCTTATGAAAAATTTTATTGCTTATTATAGTACGTTAAGTTTAAAATGCTACGCATTTTAAACTGAGCTATGCTCCTTATTCTGCACTAATGTGTAAAATAACTACCTGTATAGTTGATTTTTAATGCTCATTTTTTATTACAAATACTACTTCAATTATTGTTCCGACAGGCACTATATCACCCTGTGCATAATTCTGTGAATATGATACCGCACCCTCATGATTTGCTGCTCCGTCACCAACCTTGAAATTAAGGTCAGCGTTTGTCAGTATCGAATTTACATCCTTTACGGAATATCCGATTACATTCGGAACTGTGGTTGTTTTTATATCCTGCTCTTTTTCTGTATATAGTATTACCTTGCCGTTTTTCGGAACTGTACTTCCTCTTGACGGCACCTGTGATGAAACCGTATTTCCCTCGCCATAAACAGTTACCTGCAGCCCTAGCTGTTCAAGTGTCGCCTTTGCTATTTCGGCAGATTCACCCTCGACAGATGGCAGCTGAATGCCTAACGCCGCAAGCTCCTCATCTGTATACTCAGGATAATATCCTAGGTATGGCAAAGCTTCCTTAAGAACTTCTGTTACAACAGGCACTGCAACCAGGCTTCCGTAATAAACATGTGCGCCGTTGTGGTCTGTTCCCATTGGTTCATCAACCATTACAAGAAAAATTATTTCAGGGTCTTCTGCTGGTGCAAACGCACAGTATGATGATACATAAAGGTTATCAACATGATATCTGTTGTTTTCCTCCTGCTTTTCAGATGTTCCCGATTTTCCGCCAATTGCATAGCCTTTGATATATGCATTCGAGCCACCCTTTGTATTTACAACGGATTCAAGGGTTTCTCTCATTGTTTTTGATGTTTCTTCTGATATTACCTGTCTTTTTACAGAACGCTCCTGTGTCATGATAACATTTCCGTTTGTATCGACAATCTTGCTTACAACATATGGCTGCACAAGATATCCGCCGTTTATTACTGCCGCATATGCTGTTATCATTTGTATTGGTGTTACCTTATTTGTCTGACCGAACGAACTTGATGCAAGCTCGACAGGTCCTTTTGTTGCGACATCAATAAAGATACCGCTTGATTCACTCGGCAGGTCAATGCCTGTTGTTTCGGTAAATCCATATGCTGTGAAATACTCTGAAAATTTCTGTGCCCCTAAAAGCTGTCCAATCTGAATGAACGCTGGGTTACATGAATTTGTCATTGCATCAACGAAGTTTTGTGAGCCGTGGGATGATGATGTCCAGCAATGTATCGGCGGTGTTCCTGCGATACTCATCGGTTCACAATAAAATGATGAATTAAGGCTTATTGCTCTTTCCTCAAGTGCCGCTGAGCCTGTTATTACCTTAAATACTGAACCAGGATAATATGTTTCTGTTATCGTCTTGTTTTTCCACTGCTTCTCACGCAGTGCCGCATATTTTTCGTTATATTCGTCTGTTCCGACAAGACCTGAAAGGATATTCTGGTCTTTTTTCGAATATATTGAGTTTCTGTCATTCAAATCGTAACCTGGTGTACTCGCCATTGCAAGTATTGCTCCTGTTTTGGCATTCATCATTATTGCACACGCACGATTTTGTACATTGTTATTTACAATTGCCTCCTCCAGATGCTTTTCAACATAATACTGGAGTGTCATATCAAGCGTTAAATAAAGTGAATTGCCATCCTGTGACTCATATATCTTATCATTTTTATATGGCATTTCCTCGCCGTATGCATCAACTGCTGAGATTATCTTGCCATCAACACCTTTAAGATAATCGTTATACTGCGCTTCAACTCCATATATTCCGTCGCCGTCATAATTTGTGAAGCCTATTACTGATGCCGCCAGCTCATTCTGCGGATAATATCTCTTAGTATCCAAATCGGCATAAATAATCGCTCCAAGCTTTTCCTCGCTTGCTCTTGCAAGAATTTTATCAACTATCGGCTTTTCTACCTTTTGAGCTACATTCGCCCAGTTGCTTGTGCCGTCCTTATATTTGTTTATTATGGTGTCCTTATCAACACCGCTTAGCTCATCACATAAAATCGCAACTGCTGCTTCAAGCTGACGCTGCTGCTCTGTTTTTCCTGTTGTTTCATTTATGGTTTCGTTATTTGCCTCTTTCCATTTAAGAGGGTCTATATTAACTGAATATACTGTTGCCGACTGTGCTAGTGTCTTGCCGTTTGTGTCGTATATACTGCCTCTGTTTGCTTTTACTGTTGTACTCGCAAACTGATTGTCATTCGCAAGTGTCTGATATCTTTCGTTTTCGGTTATTGAGGTCTTATATAGGTTCATTATTATCCATACTACAAAAACTATCAATGCTCCGAATACAACTAAATTTAACTTCCTTTTCATACTTGCAGTTGGTTGATACGACATTTTCTAATCATCCTCCTATTTGGATGTTTTAACTGTTTTTACTAAGATATTTGGGGTTCTTTAAAGACGAACGAAGGCTGCCCTCTTTTTTCATCAGCATAAAATCATTTTTATGCCTTGTCTTTTCTTGCAGCCTTATTCTATATTTTATTGTACTAGCCTCTGATATATTCCAAAAAATCACTGAATGCATTTTTTACTTTTATAAATACATTGTCATTATTATCAGGTATATCTATCACGTTGCCGTTTTCGATTGTTATATAATCAATCTGCGATTTATCGATTTTCTGCATTCCCAAGACATTTTCTGCATACTCCTCTACCGCTTTTATTGATGATTTGCCCTCTATTTCAGACTTCATGCGGACATTCTCACTGCGCAAAATATCTACATATTTTGTCTGGCTCGAAATGTCTGTATGAAGTGCCGCTTGCTCTACCTTTGCATATATTACTGCTCCCATTAAAAGTCCTGCTGACAAGGTCAGCGCTATTACCTTTGGTGCTGAACCCTGTGAGGCATTTTTTTGCCTGATCATATTTATTTTAACCTTTTCTTCATCCTGTTTGTAATTTGCATTCTCATACTTTGACAGGTCATACGCAAGATTGTGCTTTCCCATTTTTGTTACCTTGCCTTTCTTTTACATGACATAAATATATTGCCATGACATCCCTTAGCTCTTCCCTACACTTTTTCAATAATTCTTAATTTTGCACTTCTGCTCCTGTTGTTAACCAGCAGTTCTTCTTCAGATGCCTCAATTGGCTTTCTGTTAACGAGCTTTCCCCTTGGCGTTTTTCCGCATATGCATATCGGAAATTCAGGCGGACATTCACAGCCCTTGCAAAATGTCGCAAACCTTTGCTTTACTATTCTGTCCTCCAGCGAATGAAATGTTATTACACATAATCTTCCGCCGATGTTTAGCATTTCAAATGCTTCGTCTAAACCTTTATTTAAATGCTCAAATTCACAGTTAACCGCAATTCTTATTGCCTGAAACGTTTTTTTACAAGGATTTTTCTCCCTTTTGAACTTTGCAGGAATACTCATTTTTATTATCTCTGCAAGCTCCGATGTTGTTTCAATCGGTTTTTCTTCCCTTGACTTAACTATATTATCTGCAATTTTTCGTGCAAACTTTTCTTCACCATACTCAAACATTATTCTGCTTAGTTCTGCTGCATTATATTCATTCACAATATCTCTTGCTGACAGTCCCTGCTGTGACATTCTCATATCAAGCGGTGCATCGCCATGATAGGAAAATCCACGCTCCAATGTATCTAATTGATGTGACGAAACTCCCAAATCAAGAAGTATTCCATCAACCTTTTCTATGCCCTCTGCTTTGCACAGTTCACGCATTTCTGAATAGTTCCCCATCAGAACCTTTGCGTTATATTCAGCTAATCTTCCGTTTGCCGTTTCCACTGCATCGGGGTCACAGTCTATTCCTATTAATCTTCCCTTGCCGTTTAAACGTTTTGCTATCTGCGATGAATGTCCTGCTCCTCCGCAGGTTCCGTCTATGTATATTCCGTCACTTTTTATTGCAAGTCCATCTATACATTCATTCAAAAGTACGGATACGTGTGAAAATTCTTTTTCCATATTAATATGTATCCGCCTTTCTTTATAAACGTTTAAAAAAATAAATCTAAATCTATTGTAAGCATTATATCCGTTTTCACTCCACCCACATAGCGAAAGCTTATCGGAAATTCCATTTCTGTTGATATATAGCTCTTTTCATCCGTCACTTTTTCAAATGTATACGGATATGCTCGTCCGCCAAACATCATTATGAACTGATGCATTCCTATGTCTAAATTATCGACTGTTACTGTCAGAACTATTCTTGGGTTGTATGAAAATTCAAACGGCTGCAAAACTTCTATTAAGCCGCTTTGGGTTTCGCAGCTCCATGCGATATAATCCTTTAAAAACGGTACTGGCTTTCCTGATTTAAAATCCTTTGGGCTGTATCTGAAAAGTCGGCCTTTTCGTGACGTCAGCTCTAATGTATCACCATAATACAGCATGCTTATATGTGATATTAACAAGCACAAATCTAGCGATGTTATTTCATAATCCTCATCGTCATCCTTTGGCTGCGGTGGTGGCGTTGTCGGTCTTGGCCCTGCAAAGCTATACTCCCACTCGTCGATATCATCAAATATATCCTCGGCTGTTATACCTTCCGCTATTGCTGCTAACAAATTATTCTGAGCCTTTTCGGCAGCCATAAACTGCTCTGTTGTGCCTCCGACATCGGGATGCACCTGCATTGCCTTTTGTCTGAACGCTTTCTTTATTCCTGCTTCTGTATAGGTTTCCTCCGTGACGCCTAACCGCATTGCATCATTCAATAACATTTTAAGTCTCCTTAAAATTCTTATTTCTTCCCTATCCCCTAATATTAATTCATAATGTATAATTAATATTTTACTGAATTAGAACGCTAAGTCAGCTAATGCATCATCAAGCATTTCATCTGTTATCGACTCATTAAACTCTGCATATCTTTCGGACGACCATATCTCCGCTCTGTTTCCTACGCCTACTATCGTTACATCATGGTCGAGTGATGCTCTGTCACGCAGGTTCTGCGGTATCATTATTCTGCCCTGCTTGTCTGGTTCTGCTTCATAGGCGTTTGTTATAAACAGCTTTGCTGCTTTCGCTTTATCACCTGTCAGCGTTTTGATGTTCCCTACAAATATATCCCATTCCTCTCCGGAATATACAAACAGACATCCGCCTGAGCCTATTGTTACTATAAAACTTAATCCTAGACGCTCTCGAAGTTTTGTCGGGAACGCCATTCTGCCCTTTGCATCTATCGTATGCTCATATGTGCCTATCAAATGTGTTTCCGCCAAACTTCTCACCGTCCTTTCAACTAACTTCTTTATAATAAATATATGATTTTTCTTTATTTTTTAACGCTTTTCAACATTTTAAACACTTTTCAACATTAAGTTTTCAACATCGTGTGGAAAACTATGTGGAAACTTCACCACTTTTCACCTCAAACATGGGATAACTCACCACTATGTTGATATTATACACCATTTTCATAAAAAACGCAACAGTAACATTAAAGAACTCTTTGAAATTTATTAAGAATTTTTACACTCCCTTTCATGCAAATTTAACAACACAAGTGTTCGTTTCGCTTTTTCGTGTTTATTTTACACTTTATATTACGCTCTGTATTACCAAATCATGTTATTGTATGTTACTATCCATGTATGCTATTATTAGAATAGAGATTATGACTTGAAACAGTTCATGATCTTTATTTTATATCATAATGCGGAAAACTAACCCTAAAAATCATGTTATTGTATGTTACGTTTGTTCTATGTTATTATTAGAATAGAGATTATGGATTGAAACATTATCTCTATTATAAATATCCCGACTTTTTGTTTGGGATATTTTTTATTTGGGGGTGTTTACTTTCTATGGGTGTTAAGTCGGTTCCTGCTTTTAAATCTGCTGCCGAACTTAACCATGCTATCGAAAAGTTCTTTTCTTCCTGTGAGGGTGACTATTTATATGGTACTGATGGTGAACCTGTTATTGACAAAAGCGGTGTTCCTGTTATTGTTAATAATCATCCGCCTACTGTTTCGGCGCTCGCTCTTGCTCTTGGTTTCAGTTCACGGCTTGATTTGCTCAATTTCGATGGTAAAAAGTCATTTATGACTTGTCTTGAACGTGCTTTGCTTAGGATTGAAACTTTTACGGAGGAAAGACTTTTTGACAAGGGTGGTTATACTGGTGCTAAGTTTTGTCTTATCAATAATTTTAAGGGTTGGAATGAAAAATCGGATGTTGATACCACTTCTGAAACGCTTGAAAAGCTTGATAGCATTCTTAGGGCTTTGAAGGAGGGGATGTGAGGTTTTTAGGGTATGATATAGTTGTTTATCTTTAAAACAACTATACAGCTAGTGTTTTGCGATTTTGGTGCAAAAGGGAACGTAACTCCGTTTAAAATACGCAGCATTTAAACTTAACGCATATACCTCGGTATATTGCAACATATGGCATTTATCACATGAAAGGGGGAATTTCTTGATTTCTTTTTCCTCCAAACAAAAGGATGTTTGGAAAAATACCGTTGATACTCCGCATAGGTGGAATATTTCCTGTGGCGCTACTCGTTCTGGTAAAACTTATCTTGATTATTTCAAAATACCTTACCGTATTCGCAGCGCTCCTGATGGGATTATCATTTTACTTGGCAATACTGTTGGTACGCTTGAACGTAATATTCTTGACCCTATGCGTGAGCTTTGGGGCGATACTCTTGTTGGACACGTTTCAAACTCTGGTAAAATAAAGCTTTTCGGCAGGGATTGCTATTGTCTTGGTGCTGATAAGTCCTCACAAGTCACAAAGCTTCAGGGTGCTGGTATTTCCTATTGCTATGGCGATGAGATTACTACCTGGTCGGAGGATGTTTTTCAGATGCTAAAGTCACGCCTTGATAAAAAGGGGGCTTGTTTTGACGGCACTTGCAATCCTGATAATCCTAACCACTGGTTTTACAAGTTTCTTTGCTCTGATGCTGATATTTTCCAGATGCCGTTTACTATTGATGATAATCCGTTTCTTGAAAAATCATTTGTGTCTGCTTTAAAAAAAGAATATCATGGGACTGTTTATTATGACAGGTTTATTCTTGGACTTTGGCGTGCTGCTGAAGGTATTATTTACCGCACATTTGCTGATAATCCGTCTGTATTTATCATTGATACTGTACCTGATGATATTTCGTTTTGCACAGCAGGACTTGATTTCGGCGGCAATGGGTCTGCTCATGCTCTTAATCTGACTGGATTTTCTAAGGGGTTAAAACAGATTTATACGCTTGATGAGTGGTATTCGCTTGAGCCGCTTAATCCTAATGAACTTGAAAATTATGTTTGCGATTTTCTTATCAAAAACATGAAAAAGTATCGTATCACCGACCTTTACTGTGATTCTGCTGAACAGGTACTTATTCGTGGAATTAAATCAGCTGCTGCTAAAAAGGGGATTCCTATTAATATTCATAATGCTAAGAAGGGGGCTGTTAATGACCGTATTCGGTTTTACTGCCGCCTTTTTGGTATGAATAAGTATAAGATTTTATCACATTGCGAGCATACTATCAGTGCTTTTTCCGATGCGCTTTGGGAAAATGCAACCTCGGACAAGCGGCTTGATAATGGCTCAACTAATATTGATAGTCTTGATGCGCAGGAATATTCTACGGAGTTTATTATGAACTCAATTATATAATGAAAGGAGTTTTTTGATGTCTGTTTATTTGGTTGCTTCAAGTGTTTATCCATTTGCTGACTTGCCTGATTTATCAGCAGATTACAACGATATTGATAACTATATGCAGATTTTTTCAGGTAATCCATCTTGGAAAACTGCTAAAAAGTCTGGGCTTTATCACTCGGGTTACCGCAGTGTTCATATGATGAATACTGCTAAGGTGCTTTGTGATTTTTTCTCTCAGCTTATCTTTTCTGAACAAGTATCCGTTTCTGCTGATAACCCCTGCTGTCAAAAATATCTTGATGATGTTTTTAATAAGTCGGGGTTTTGGAAGCATATGCCTCAGTGGCTTTCCTTTTGCTTCGCTTTAGGCGGCGGTGCTTTGAAAACTTATGCTTATAATAATAGGGTTTGCATTGATTTTGTTCATGCTGATAGGTTTATTCCTCTTTCTTGGGATAACAATAACATAAACTCGGGAGCTTTTCTTTCCGTCACTCATCATGACGGATTTTTTTATACCCTTATGGAGCGGCATTATCAGAATTTGGATGGGTTTTATTCCATTGAACACAGGCTTTTTAAGTCTAAGCTGCGTAATTCTATTGGTGCTGAAGTGCCGCTGGAGGAGCGTTTCCCTTTGCTTTCCCCTAATATCACCTTAGAAATTTCTGCACCGCTTTTCTCTTATTTCAAGCCTGCTGTTTCAAATAATATTCATCCTGACTCACCGCTTGGACTTTCTGCTTTTGCTAATGCTTGTGATACAATCAAGGCTCTAGATATTGCTTTTGACAGCTTTACTCGTGAATTCGTGCTTGGTAAAAAGCGTATTATTGTGCCGTCATCCTGCGTTCAGACTGTTGTGGATATTTCTACTGGTGAACAACGTCAGTATTTTGATGCTGATGATGAGGCTTATGTTGCTCTGAAATGTGATGAGGAACGTGACCTTAAAATAACTGATAATACAGTTACGCTTCGTGTCGAGGACCATGTTAATGCTATCAATGCACTGCTTAACATCCTTTGCTTTCAATGCGGTCTTTCTGCCGGTGCACTTTCATTTGACGAAATTAGAGGTGTCCGCACTGCCACTGAGATTTTATATCGTGACAACAAGACTGCATCTGCTGCTAAAAATAACAAGAATATTCTTAGCGAAGCTATTGAGGCTGTTTCGCATTCTGTGCTTTCGCTTGGTGCTATGTTAGGACATATTTCTCATGCTGACGTTAATTCATGCAAAATTATTGTAGGCTGGCATGACGGGATTGTCTGTGATGATAACACGCTTATTGATAATAATATCAGGCTTGTTTCTGTTGGACTAAAATCAAAGATTTCTGCTGTTATGGAAATTCTTAAATGTGATGAAAATACTGCTAGGATGGAGCTTGACAGAATTTTGAACGAGTAAAACGTTCAAAATCTGATAAATTCATGTAGGGGCGACGTCCTCGACGACCCTACAATTTTATTACAATTATTAACATACTAAGGAGGTTTTCTTTTTGAAAGATACTATTATTTCTACTACCCCTGCTGCTTCTGATGATACTAATTTGGAGGTGAAATTCACACAGGCTGATATTGACAAGGCTGTTGCTGACAGTGTTTTTGCCGAACGCTTAAAGTTCCCGTCTGATACTGAAATGAATGCTTTATTGACGTCATCCGCACAACTCAATGATATGACTGCTCGTGCTGAAATTGCTGAAACTAAGCTTACAGCTTTATCCCTTGGTGCTCGTCCTGATTGTATTTATGATGTCATCAATCTTGCTCGCTTCTATGTTTCCGATGATGTTTCGCTTGACAATGCTATTGCTGCTGTTATTCAAAAATATCCACATTTTGTTGGTTCGAATATGGCTCATTCCACCCCGAATTTAAGCACTGCTATGCCGTTTGCACCATCACTTAACTCGTCTTTAAATGGCGTTGAACAGGCTTTTGCTGCTCGTAACCCTTGGGTTAAATTATAATATAGTTGTTTAACTTTAAAACAGTACTTCAGCGCAGCTGTCAAAACAACTATACAGGTAGTTTTTTAAACTTAACGCACTTATACTGCATATCAAATTTTTATTCGGGTAAATGAACGTATTTCGTTCTTTTATACATATTATTTTTATTTTAAAGGAGATTTTTATTATGGCTCATACTTTATCAAATCGCTACTCTAACCTTGTTGATGCTAAGCTTCGCAACACCCTTTGCACTCAGGATAACTACATTTTTAACACTAATTATGAAGGTTCTGCTGTTGCCGGTGCTGTTAAAATCCCTGTTCGTGACACAGAAGTTGAAGTTAAGGCTTATGACAAGACAAACGGCGTTTCTCTTTCTCATGGCGCTACTGATTATATTACCATGATTATGGATAATGATGAGGCTGTCAATGAAATGATTGATGGCTATGATTCAGCCGCTTTGCCTGATAATGTTGTTGCTGAACGTCTTTCATCCGCTGGCTATACTCTTGGTCTTTCCATTGACAGAAAATCCATTGCCGCTCTTGAAGAAACTAACGGTATTACTGTTTCATCAGTAAAGACTGCAACTACTTCATCTAACGCTTATGAAAGTGTTGCTAAGGCTCGCACTGCACTTTCTCGCATTGGTGTTCCTAACAAGGACAGATTTATCATCGTTTCTCCTGAGTTTATGGAGAAAATTTTGCTTGATGACAAGTTTATCAAGCAGGGTGAGCTTTCCGAAGAACTTGTTGCTGCTGGTGCTGTTGGCAGAATTGCTGGCTTTACCGTTTTTGAGTCAAATAACCTTATGTTTGAAAACACCACATTTGTTAGCGGTAAAAAGGTTACCACTGAATTTATTGCAGGACATCCAAACTGGTGCCATCGTGTTCAGGAATGGGCTGTGCCTGTTGCTGTTAATAAGCTTGCTGATGGTGTTCACATTGGTGCTAATGCTGTTCAGGGACGCAAGGTTTACTCTGTTCTCATTTCTAAGCCGCAGACTGTTTATGTTAAGCGTATTGAGGCTTAATTTCTCTTTTTGAAAGGTAGGTCTTTTACCATGGCTTTTATCACTAAAAAGTTCTTTATTGATAATTTTTGCAGTTCCTCCACCGATGTCGTTTTTCCCGATGAGCTTGATTTGCTCATCGGGATTTCATCGGATATTATTGATTCTGTTTGCAATTCTAAAATTTCAGATTGTGGCGGCATTGATTCTTTACCTGAGCATATCGCTGAAAAAGTTAAAATGGCTGTTTGTGCCGAAACTGCTTTTCTTGACAGAAACGGTGGTATCACTTCACTTGATTCAACCACTCCTGTTCAAATGTCACTCGGTAAATTTAGCTACATGCACGCATCAGGTACTGTTGAGCGTAAGGCTTTTCCTGTTTCTCCTTTGGCTGTTTCATATCTTGAAGCTGCTGGACTTTTATATCGTGGGCTGTAACTCATCATGGAGGTGATTTCTTATTAAAGCTATTCCAAAGAATTTTTTAATTCATACAGCTGATATTCGTACTCCGCTTGCTGAAAATATTTATGGTGAGTGTGAGTTATCTGATATTGTTACGCTCAAATTTGTGCGTATTGACACTTCTCATTCTGTCGCTATGAATAATCCTAACACGGAAAATAAATTTAATGGTACTCTTATTTATGACTGTGTTAACAGCTCTCCTCGTGGATTTGTTTTTGCTGTTGGTCAGCAGATTTCGCTTGGAACAGATACATACACTGTTGTGTCTGTTACTCCGCTTTATGATGGGAACAGGCTTCATCATTATGAAGTGGGGTTTATCTAATGGCTTGCAATATTACTTTTGATACTGTTGTCACTGCTAACAAAATTCGTTCTGCTGTTTCTAATGCTTTGGCTGTTACATCAAGCAAAGCACTTGATGACTGCAATATGTACTGCAAGCTTGATTCAGGTGAGCTTATTGACAGTAGTTATGCTGCTTCTGATATTGATAATGGTGTTCTAATATGGGATATGCCTTATGCGAAAAGGCAGTATTATCTTGGAACACCATCACTCGAAAAAAATCCTGATGCACATATTTTATGGGCTGATTATGCTGCATCTGTTCATTATTATGAATGGCTTGAATTTTTTACACAGCAGTTTATTGATGAACTTATGACTTAATTGTGAAAGGAGTTTTCATGGATAATTATTGTTCTGCTCAAAGTCAAATTCTTGAATATATCGCTGATTTATCGGGACTGGAGCCATCTGCTAAAATCCCTTTTAACAGCGGTTATTCTATTGCTGTTGGTGTTACTAAATCATCACAGCGTTTTTTTAACCATAAAGCTTTGCTATGCTTGCCAGTTATTTTTTTCGGTAAAGCTAACACGCAGGTTGTTCTTATGAACTCGCTTTCTAAGCTTTGTGAAACACTGACATCTATGCATGAATTTACAAAGTATGATGGGTTCGAAATTGCTGATATTTCTGTTTCAGCATATCCGTCGCTTGTTGACACAGAGCCTAATGGGATGTTTATTTGGTCCTGTACTCTTAGCGTTCTTTATTACACAAAATAATTTATAGGAGGTCTTTTTATGCTTGGTATTAATTATGATTATGCTTTAAAAATCAATACTTCTCCAAAATCTGACACGCCTGCTTGGGCTGTTGTTTCAGAAGGTTTTGACAACATAAGCAAGTCACTTAATGAAGCTATTTATCAGGGGTCTTTTCTTGGGGATTATGGTTATGCTTCAACCGAAGTTACTGGTGGTCAGCTAACTATTACACTTTCCGGCGTTCGTATTTATGGAGATGCTGCTCAGGATTTTATTTTCTCCGATGAGGTTAAAAATAATTTCGGTGAACAAAGAAAAACTGATTTTATGATTACTTACCCTGATGGTGCTTCTCTTGTCGGCAAGGTTACTCTTGCTAAAATTTCTGAGGGTGGCGGTGCTGCTAACTCGCCTGATGCAGTTTCTGTTCAAATTCATTTTAATGGGAAACCATCTTTTTCAAAAAAATAAACAGCAGGGTGGGGCTCTGCACTCACCCTACAAAATATTTATTTTACATAATAATGTTTGTTGTATTTGCAAAATGTTATGGGATTACATAATCTTTATTTAGGAGGTCTTTCATTTTGAATTGCTTTTTTATTTCTCGTCTGCCTAAGTTTAACGCTGTTTTAAAGCTTGTTAGTTCTGATGGTAAAAACAACGAAACTGTTGATATAAGCTTTGATGTTTTCAAATGTACCAATGAATTTTTTACTTGCTTTAATAAGCTTTCTGATATAAATAATTTTACTGATACCAATGAATTTACAGCCGTTATTAATGATATATTCAACATCATTTTTGATGGTATTGGTACTGAAAAAATCATACGATTTTTCGGTGGAAATTATCTTGAAGCAGCTTTTTATGTTATTCCTTTTATCAGCAAGGAAATCTTGCCTTATATGAATAAACATATAAAAACACAGAAAAAAGCTTATATGAAAAAGTACCGCTTTTCTCTTTTACAAAGGCTCGGGTGAATTTTATATGGGCTTTTCTTTAATTGATATTCCTTGTGAATTTTTATATTTCAAGGGTAGGAAAATTCGTCTTACACTTTATTTTGACAGGGTGCTTAAATGCATGGAAATTCTTCGTGACGATACTCTTTGTGATGATAATAAAATATTCTTAGCTCTTGCTATGCTTACCCCAAACTCATATAAAATTGCAAAAAAAGATAAGGCCTCCTTGCTGTCATTTATTTTTAAGGAGTATATTAACTCACCACAAAAAAGTGCTGATGATAACATTCCTTGCTTTGATTTTTTTAAGGATGCTGCATTAATATATGCGGCTTTTTTGTCAGCATATAATATTGATTTGCATTCTTGTCATGGCAGACTGCACTGGCTTGACTTTACTGCGCTTTTTTCTTCACTCCCTAAAGATACTAAGTTTTATGAGATTATGTTAATTCGCAGTACACCTGTTCCTGCTCCTAATAAATATAATCTCGATTATATTCAAAATCTGCGTTATCTAAAAGCTTGTTATGCACTTGATGATACATACTCAAATTCAAAATTACAATTTTCTTCTTCTCTTAAATCGCTTGCCGATGATTTTAGGCGGCAGGCTGAAATCAAACTTATGAAAGGGTGATTTTTTTGGCTGACGGTGAAGTGGTTTTTACCATTCGTGCTGATGATTCAAGTCTTGATGATGATCTTAATTCTGCACTCTTTAAAATTACCGAAGCTGTTAATTCCGCTGATGTCACAATTGGTGATATCACGTCATCATTTGAAAGTTCATTTAATGATATCAGTGAGTTTATGAATTCTAATTTTATCCCTGAATGGCAGTCCATATGGGATGGCATTTTTTCTTATGCTGATAAGTCGGTTTCTTCTATATCAGAACGCATTAAACAAGCCGGTAATGATATTTATTCATTAATATCATTGCTTAAAAATGCTGTGTCATCTTTTTCATATGGCACTTCTAATAACTCAAATGATACTTCCATCCCTAAACACAGCACGGGACTTGATTATGTTCCTAAAGATGATTATAAAGCTCTTTTACATCGAGGTGAGGCTGTGCTTACTTCCTATGAGGCTGATTTATACAGAAGCATTGGCGGCGCAAATACGCTTTCTGCTATTGCTGATGGCTCTCTTAACTCCGAGTTATTATCCGTTGTTTCTGACTTATCAGATGCTTTACAAAATAGTTCTCCCAGTGTCAATGTCACACAAAATAATTATAGTCCTAAATCGCTTTCAGCCTGGGATATTGAAAAAAGCACTCGTGAGCTTGCACAGTCGCTTTCGGAAAGGTTGTGATTATTATTTCTTTTGTTTATACAAACAGTCTTGGTAATTCACTTTCTATAACCGAACAAGGCTCACCTATTCGTGCTGTTAATATTGACGGGCTTTCCCCCGCATCCAGCGTTTCTGTTTCACCCAACTATGATTCCGATGGCGGCGTTATTGTTTCTGACCGTGCTGAAACTCGCAGTATTACTATGCTGCTTGCTTTTTGTGATGCTTATGATAAATGCAAAAAACTGCTTTTTGATACTTTTATAACTAAAGATACTGGTACACTTTCTTACACTGACGCAAGTGGTGAATCTTTTCATATTTCTTGCTGCGTTGAGAAAATTTCTCTGCCTGTGGCTGAACGTGCTGTTACTGCACAGATTTCTCTTGTTTGTCCTGATCCATACTGGACTGTTGGTGCTTCTTCAAATACAAACGGTAACAGAGTTTCTATTCTTGGAATTAATGGTTTATGGCAGTTCCCTTGGAAAATTTCAAAAACTGGATTTGAATTTGCATCAATTTCTAACGACCGTATTGCTAAGGTTACAAACAGTGGTGTTACGAATTCAGGCTGCATTTTTGAGATTTATGCTCGTTCAAAGGTTATAAATCCTCGTTTGGAAAATAACAAGACCTTTGATTTTATTGAACTTGATTTCACTATGCAAAGCAACGATAAAATTATCATTAATACTGTAAAAGGTAAAAAATCAGTTACGCTTATTCGAAATAATACTCAGTCGAATATTATTAACAGCAAGGTTTGGGGCAGTAAGTTTTTACAGCTTTCTCCAGGGTTAAATGAGATTGTCTGCAATGCTGCTGATGGTATTGAATCACTTTCGGTTACTGTTAACTTCGCCGAAAAATATGGGGGGATTTAGCATTTATGGATTTGTCTGTTTATAACACCTCGCTTGATTTATGCGGTGTTGTTGATGAAATTTCTTCACTTATCTGGCACAGGCGTTTTTTTAAATCTGGATACTTTAAGCTCATTGCTCCTGCTACCAAAAATAACGCTGCTTTGCTTGTTAAACATAATATTATCGAAAAACCCGACAGTGTTGAAATCGGTTATATTTCTTCTGTTGTTATGACAAATGATGACAGCGGTGAATTTATTACTGTTACTGGTAACTTTTTGTCAGGACTTTTAGCAAACAGAATTATTCTTACTCCTCATGATGATTTTTTATCGCTTATTGATTGTAACATTGCTGCATCCGCCAGTTCATTACGCTCTATTCCTAATCTTTATGTTAATAAAAATATTAACATAAATTCAGGATTTTATGCTGAACTTTACCGTTCCAATCTTGCGGTATATTCTGAGGCAATTTGTATGGCTTACAATTTTGGCTTGCGTGTGAAATTTATTCATGATAATCAAAAGCATCTTTTACTTGAAGCTTATTACGGTACTGACCGTTCAATTCTGCAAAAGGTTAATCCACAAATTGTTTTTTCGTATGAGTATGATAATCTGCTTTCCGCTAAGTATCAATACTCTGAAAACAATTCTTACAGCACGGTTTATGCTAAGGCTGTTTTTGATTCGGCTGTCGAATGCAGCGGCGATGTTCCGTCCTATATTGCAGGAGATGATATATGCGGTTTTGAACGTCTTGAAAAGGCATTAAATATCCCTGCTGTGACATATACTTTTGACCGCCAGATTTGCACTGGCTTCAACGGCAGTTCACCTGTTTTTACAACAGTTAAGGTTACTGCTGTTAATAAAACTGCTACTCTTTCTGTTTTGCAAAATGAGGGTGACAATAATATTGCTGCTCCAAATGAAACTTTTACCGGAAAGGTTTTTATTAATGAGGGTTATAAATCTGAATATAACCTTGGTGATATTGTTACTGTATGGCATGAAAAATGGAATATTGCACTTACTGTTCGCATCACAGAAATTACCGAGGTTTATGAAAATGGCAGTGTTTCCACCTTGCCTGTTTTTGGCTCGCCACTACCTGTTATATCCGATTTGCTTAAAAAATAATTCTTTAGAAAGTGAGGTGATTTGGGGATATTATATGTGAATTTTCTTTTCATGCATATCCCCTAAATTTATGATTGATTATGGTTTTTTTGCATCCTATGACAATGACCGTGTTTATTCCGATGAGCATTTTGCTGAATATTTTTCTTCCTTTATCTCTGACGGCGTTTTTCTTTCTTCTGCATCTTCTCTGCAAGTTATGAAAAAACAAAACATGACGCTTTCAATCAATGACGGTATGGCTATGATTGAGGGAAGATGGTTTAAGGTTAAAAATGGTGCTGATATCGTTATTCCTAACGCTAATGGCTCTTACTCCCGTTATGACAGGATTGTTATTCGCTGCAATTATGCAAGCAGGCTTTGTGAGCTTGTTGTTATTAATGGTATTCCTGCGAAAAATCCTGTTATACCTAGCATTGTTCGTGACGGTACTTACTTTGATTTATCTCTTGCTGTTGTTTTGGTTGGTGCTGGCGTTACTACAATTTCACAGGCTGATATTACTGATACTCGTTCCGATTCTGCTGTTTGCGGATTTGTTAAGGGACTTGTTGACCAGATTGACAGTACCTCTGTTTTTGCCCAGTATCAAGACTGGTGGGTGCAGTTTGTAAATGGACTTGGAAACAGCAGCAATGTATCAATCAATTCCATTGATACATTGCTGCGAAGTAATGTTAAAACACATTTAGCTAATACACCTATTTCACAATCATTGAAATTAATTTAAGGAGACTTACTATATGAAGTCAAGTGATTTAAGAAAAAAATCAAAGAAAATAAAGGAAATGGATGAAAATAAAAAATCACATGACAAAAAGACGTTACTGAGAAGATAACGTCGAAAAAAGTCACAAGTTCAATTATG
>JAVBOH010000015.1:0-69976 GCA_031550725.1 Oscillospiraceae bacterium | reverse complement strand
GGGGACTTTGACCCGTTAACGGGTAGCAAGTAACAGCCTTTGCACGGGCCAGACCGTAAAAAACGCCTTTAGGCGTGGCCAGTAGTACAGGGCTATGCCCGCTAGAGAAAAACCCCCGGCTACGCCGGGGGATATTTATTTTATTGTGATTTATTCTTTCGCTCGTTCATTATGTGAATGCAAATGAAATAGTAGAATGGAATTGTTAAGAATAGCGACCATGTCCATCTTACAAAAAAGCCATTGAACATTACAGCGGAAAGTAAGAAAATATAAGCTACCAGTACAGGATAACAGAAAATGAATGGATTTCTTTTTCTGATTGCTGGAATCGTTGTGTAAAATAGTGGTATTGTAACAAACAATGTCCATGTGTATTCATATGTCCATCCGCCAAATATACCCAGCCCGAAGAAGATCATGCAAACTAATGTTGGGTAACAAAAGCAAAGTAAATCTTTTTTTTTGCTTTGCAATTTTATATGTTAGTAATGTTGGAATTGCAAAAATAAATGCAAGTGATGATTCGCCAATTGTTGCAACAGTTAGTCCAAATAGCATTACAAAAATCATTGTAAGCACTAGGTCGGATAATGTTATCTTTTCACGGTCAGTTTTTGAGCGCTCTTTTTTATGTTTTTTGTCTTTGTATTCATAGTTGTATTGATAGTTATATTTGTATTCGGAGTTATCGCTGCTTTCAGAATAGCTTTCTGTTTGATTGCTGTATGAATTATTGCGGCTTTTCTCCTCGGATTTCTTTATTTCCTCTTTTATTTTATTTCCCGCTTTGTCAATATTTTCTCCAACTACTTTTCCAACTTTCCCCAGTTCGTTTCCAAGTTTTCCAAGTCCGACTTCCAATCCGTTTCCTAATTTTGACATATACTCATCAAGCTTTTCAAACTCAACAGAATCAGGTCCGGAGGATTTATTTTCTCCATTGTTATTTGCATATGGATTGCTGCCATTTCCGAATAAACTGTCATTTCCGTTTGTGCTGTTATTAGTAAATGCTGCATTCCTTTGTGAATTGTTTGATTGTGATGAATTATCACGATTAGGATAGATTTCACCATCATCTAAAGCCATTTCTCCAGCAGGGGAAATAGACATTGCTGGTGTTTTTATTCCTGCTGCTGCATAATTATCCTTCTTTAATGAAACAGGTGAGTTCTGATTAAGCGGAAAACTGTCTGTCATTAAAAGCTCGTCAAGTGAAACACCATATAGCTTTGCAAGAGAAATTATATTATCTGTATCGGGTGATGCTTCTGCACGCTCCCATTTTGATACGGCCTGTCTGGAAATACCTATCTTAGCGGCTAAATCCTCTTGAGAAAGATTATGCTTTTTTCTCAGTTGATGAAGTCTGTTTGCAATTTCAATATTCATAATAATACCCATCCTTTCTTAGTTTTGGTTGTCTTGAAAGGTAAACCCCAAAGCTTAACTCTCCCAATAAATCAACATACCAATTATTTACAGTGATTTTCGTCTTATGCACAAATATCTTTTCATTTCCGAAATGATATCATTTCTATAATGTATATTGAATAATTCAGTATACATTAAAATTACAATAAGCAGATTTATGAAAAAGAAAAATATTGCGGTATTTTTCTTTTTCATAAAACATATAAATCATGAGCCACGTCAAATTGACTGTCAAGCAAAATTAACCTCGATGATTTATTTTATGCTTAAGTTTTATTCTGTTATCATTATACCACATATAATATTGCATTACAACCAATTCTAGTTGGCATTTTATATTTTTTTGATATATTTTTCTGCAACTATTGGTTGCAACATCGTCAATGTGTTGTTTTAGGGTATAAAAAACCCATTTCAAAAGGAATTTTGAAATGGGAAATGCCAATTTCTGTATTTATTCTATTTCGGAAATTACACATTTCCGTCTTATAATAGGAAGTTTTTTGAAAAAAATCACCATCTTATATATGCTGTTATCGAAAACTTCAATTGAACCACAGTATTTATCAACCAAAACAATAATAAGTGTTTCCCTGTATTTTGGTATAGCCAGTAAATTTAATGGAAACATATGCTTGCCTATAATGTCAGCCTCTAGCTCTGTAATATAAAAATTATCCTTAACATTTCTTAGAGCTCTTGATGCATGAGTAAATCCATGCAGACGTTCACCCTTTTCAGGCTTATAAGTATGCCAGTCATATAAAAATAAGTCATGTAAAAGTCCAGCTCTTGCTCCTGCACGTTCATTCAATGAAAAAAGCTTGCAAAGCTTATAATTATAATAAGATACATTCAAACAATGCTGAAAACAAGTTGTTCTGCCATGATGAGTATATTCCTTCATCTGTAAAACAAGCTCATTGTCAAGGAGGTCGGAAACAAGTAAATTATAATTGTTTTCTTTGTCGGACAAATCTTTTTTTGAGCCAATAGCTTTAAGCATTAAATAATTCCTCCATGCGATTTTTTCGGACATTACAGAAATAGTATAACCTATTTTGAAAAGAATTACAATAGCTTTTTAAAATATATTTTCCATAAAATATCTGAAAAACATTTTAATGTTCTATAATATTACCATCACCATCAAGATAATAATTCAAAAGCAGGTCAACAAAGCGTCCGTATGACTTTGCACCATCTGAAACACCGTTAATTTTAAGACTAACCTCAATTGCGGTATCAGAAACTTCCGATAAAGCCTCGCCGACCTTGCTTTTTTGCGCTTCACGAAATACTACATGACTTTCTCTGCTGTCCAAAATGGCATTATCATCAAGCAAGGTTCGCAACATTATAGTATCATCAATTGATAAATTATTATCTGCTGACATCAGATATTCAATTGCATTAATATAACCACTGTATTCGAATTCAGGATTTTCGGAATTTATACAAGCTAAGTATGCAATGAAATTTGCTTCATCCTCCTGAATCCAGCCTTTTAAATGAGCAAGTTCATGACAGATTGTTGACGGTCTGTCGGAGCTATACATATAATTATTGTAGTTTGCCTCAAGACTAAAAGGGAAGTATATACCCAAAAGATTAAGCTTTGTGACAACTGCTGAAAAAGTCAAGGGCTTGGGGTTTGGATAATATCCTTTCATGGATGGATATTCCTCTCCAAGTTTTTGCATTGCCTTTTTTGATTCTATATTTATATCGCTTGTTAAAACAAAATGGTTTTCTTCATCACGAGTTATTTCTTCAGATACAAAATTGATTTTTTCAATTAAATAGACAGCAACTTTACATAATTGCTCAGAAGTATGCTTGTTTTCCGATATACTATAATTAAATGCAAAGGTTGAACAGTGATATAGCATGAAAAAATTGGTTGTTTCTACAGTAAAAACAAAAGCTGCTATAAAAACTAGCGTCTTTGAATAAATATATGTAATTTTTTTACGCTTGCTTTTTGCGCATATCATAAGTATAATGTAAGAAAGAATACCAGTGACTAAAATTAAAATACCTGTAAAAATCATCATTTCACCGATTGAAAACGGGAAAATGTTAGTCACCCTTGAGAATATTGATTGAATTATCGGGAAAATATTTTTTCTGTGCCAGTCGCTGAAAGTCACAGAATTCCATGATAATACATTCAATAGTATCAAAAAAATGAATAGTACTATTAATATTTTACTTGATTTCTTTAATTTTATCTTATTTTTCACATTCACAACCAACCTTTTTATTCTAATCGGCTTTTCATAAAACAGTATAAATCTATTTTACTAAATTATTTCGAATAAGTCAATGTATAAAAAACATTCATTGGTTGTAAATATTTCCATGGATTATATTGTAAATATTGATAGCAAATTTAACTATATATTGTGCAAGTTGTTATGTGAAATAAAGCAAAATTCACAAAATATTGTTTTATTTTATTGCTTTGTATGATATAATGTATGATGATTAGAAATATAATTTTATGCTTTTTAGACAGAATTGTATTTTTGCACAAAAAACCCATTATAAATTTATATGTATTATCAATGGGGGTATGAAAGGACTGACTATATTCATGAAAAACAAACTAACTTCTATACTAAAAAACCTATCCTCTATATTTAAAAAAATATTCGGTGCAATAAAAAAGTTTTTTTCAAAAATCGGTTCAGTTATCTATAATGGAATTATTTTGAATATAAAAGGATTATTTGCTAAAATAAAAGAGAGCAACATACTTAGTTTTAAAGGCAATAGTATAAAAACGCAATTGATTTTATTTGTAACATCACTTTTGCTCGTTACTATTATTGTACTTGCGTGTGTAAATTATGTTACACTATCAAATGGTATTTCTGAAACTGTTGATGAAATGATTGTTCCTATTTCTGCCAGCTCGTCATCCGATATCACTTCGAAAATTGAGATGATTAAGGCTCGTTCGGAAACAGTTCTTCTATCTACCCTCAGCAGCTCAAGTATTGGTGTTGCAAAGAGTACAAATGCCATGCTGACGAGCCAAATTCGTGATACTGGTCTTGGGGCATCGAGCTTTGTAATGTTTAAGACAGGTGAACTGTATACTTATACTTCCGATTTGGGTGAAGATTTTGCTAATTCCGTAAAGGATATGGAGATATATCAGACTGTTCGTGAGAAGAAAAAGCTGACTATGACTTCGCCGACAGTAAGTGCCGATGGCACAACTGCTGAATTTATTGTTGCTGTTCCTGGTAAGCTTAATACAACTAGCTTTGTACTTATACTTTTCTTTGATTACTCTATACTAAATAATATCGTTGAAAATATCGAATTTGGTGAAAGCGGACGAGTTTACCTTATTGATGTTGACGGCAGAACTATTGCGGACTCACAGGAGGAAAATGTTTTAAATCATCTCAATGTTTTTGAAGAAGCTGCTAATAAAAAAAGTTACAAAGAGCTGGCTAGTATTCATGAATTGGCACTTGCTGGAGAAAGTGGAAGTGATATCATTAATTTTGATGGTACAACTTATCAGGTTGCATATGCTCCTGTTGCAAACAGCGAGTGGGCTGTTATTCTTCTCGCTCCGCAGTCAGACTTTATGTCTGCACTTTCTTCCAGTGTTAAGTTAATTTTGATGTTTGCTATTATTTTGCTAGTTGTTGCATTGATAATTACTTTGGTTATGATGAACAACATAGTTAATCCTATTATTTCAATTACAAATCGTATCAGACTTCTCTCTGAAGGTGATTTGCATAGTGAGGTTGAGCTTTCAACCCGTAAAAATGAGGTTGGAGTACTGACTTCATCAATCAGTGAAACAATTGTTACATTGAAACAATATCTTGACTTGATTGCAAGCTTGCTTGGAAAGATTGCTGAGGGTGACCTTGCTTTTGAAGTTGGTGATGAGTTTAAGGGCGACTTCGTATTCGTTAAGCATACATTTAACTCGATTTTAAAGGATTTACGTAAAACTTTTTCTAAGATTAATGTTTCTGCATTAGAAGTTAATGACTATTCATCACAGGTTGCTGACGGCTCACAGCTATTGAGCGATGGCTCTGCTGAACAGAATGAATCTATCAATGACCTTTACATTCAAATTAAGGATATCAAAAACCGTATCGTTGCTAATACTGAGGCATCTGAAAAGACTGATTCACTTGTTGATAATATTGGTTCTCAGATTGTTGAATGTAATACTAATATGTCCAATATGCTTAAATCAATGGAAGATATTAGTGTTTCTTCTTCAAAAATCCTTGATATCATTAATGTTATTGATGATATCGCATTCCAGACAAATATTCTTTCATTGAATGCTGCTGTTGAAGCTGCTCGTGCGGGCGATGCAGGTAAGGGATTTGCTGTTGTTGCTGCCGAAGTTAAGAATTTGGCTGAAATGAGTGCTGATGCTGCACAGCAGACAAATGTACTTATTGAAGATTCCATGAAAAACGTTAAGCATGGTACAAGTGTTGCAAAAGCTGCTGCTCGTGCGTTGAATGAAGTTTCGATTAGTGCCGAGGAAATAAGTGAAAAGGTTAAGTCTATTACAACTGCATCACAAAATCAGGCAGACTCTATCACTGAAATCAGACGAAGTGTTAAGAAAATTACCGAAATTATCGAGAATAACATGGCTACTGCTGAAGAAAGTGCTGCTATTGCTGAAAAGATGTACAGCGGTTCAGAGGACCTCAAGCTTATGATTAATAAGTTTAAGTTTGTTGGTGTTTTTAGTGAGGCAGATGATGATGACTTGAAGTTTAAAGAAGAAATAAATCCTAATTATGCAAGTGAAATGCTTGAAAGCTTTGGTGGCTTTTTCGAGCCGGATGAAGAAATTGACAATAGTATATATGTTCAAGATGTTGACTTAAATAATATTGATTTGAATGACTATAATTCAGAGGATGATAATTATTCATTTGATAATTCATCCGATGAAAATACAAGCTCTGATGAAATTTCAGTTAGTGAAATTGAATTACCACTCGAGGTTGATTTAGCAGACGATGAAATGACTTCTGATGATGGTTATGAAATAACAGTTGAAGATATCATTTCAGAAGCCGATTATGTTATTTCTCTTGATGCTGAACTGGCATATTCATTAGAAAATCTGAATGCTGAAAAAGAGAATGAAACCATAACAGAAAATGCATCGGCTGATGAAGCTATGGTCGAAACTAAAGTTGAAATCACAGAAAATCAAGCTGGTGAAAAAGAAAATTCTGACTTTTGGAATAAGTATTTTAACAAAGGTACAAAAGAGAAAAAGGTCAAGGAAAAAATAGTTAAAGAGAAAATTGTTAAGGAAAAGGTTGTCAAAGAGAAAAAAGTAAAAGAAAAGAAAGAAAAAAATACAAAAGGGAATAAAAAATAAAATTAAACGGCTGCTGTACAAAAAAGTACAGCAGCCTGTTTTTTATGATATGAATTTATAGTAAACTTGTTAAAAAATTAAATGCAGCTTGAGTTCCTTCAATAACGACCTCTTGTTTTTCTGGTGCTGTTATAATACTTACACTTTTTATAATATCAATAGTATATAAAATCATTATAAGAATTATGCTCCATGATGTTATCAAAATAGGCATAGTACGTTTATTGTGATAATCTGTATATTGTGGAAATTTAATCTGACCATGAGAATTAATTGAGCATAAGACAATAAATCCAACAATAAGTATGATTATCATTAGCGGATAGAAAATATAGTTATAAATATCATCATTGAATATTTCTGTTATCGTATTGATTGAGGCATTAAAGTTAACGACCATATGACCGATAATTGCAGGTAAAAGTGAGCCAGTTTTAATTGTAACATAACCAAAGACAATACCAATCAAGAAGCCAAGTGAAAACTGATATGGATTGCCATGCATAAATCCAAAAACGAATGCAGAGAAGAAAATTGCAAAATTCTGACTTATTTTTGCTGTTTTACGTAAAATAATACCACGGAAAAATAATTCCTCGGCAATAGGTGCAAGAATAATGCTTGAAAATAAGTCAAGAGAAGTTGTTGCAGCATCTTTACTAATCTCAAAATCGAAGAATGATACCTCAAGATTGAATGTACTAAGTAAAATATTTAAGCCAATATTTATAAATGTACTAATTTGTTGGCAAAATAAAGCAATTATACAGGTGCATACAATTAATGACAATGTGACATTTTTTGTTGTCAGCATACTTTTAAACTTTTGTCCAGTAAATAAGTGGTATCCGAAAAAAGTAATCAGAAAGCAAATAGCAGGGGAGCAGCCAAGTACAAGCATTTCAATTGGTCCAACAACCCATAATCCTGCATCATTATATGTACTTTCATGCCCGCTTGCATATATCAGATAATAACCAAAGTTACCTAAAACTTCTGTAATTAAGTAAGCGGCTAACAAAACAAGACCAATTCCATTGAACATTTTACGGATTTTTCGCTTTTCTTCGCTGTCTGGAATATTAGTGTTAATCGAATATTGAACGCCATTGTAATAATTGTTACTCATTTATAAATACCTCAATACCGCAACAACCTTACCAATGATTTCACACTCATCAACAATGATTGGATCCATTGTATCATTTTCAGGCTGAAGTCTGTAATGACCATTCTCCTTATAAAAAGTTTTTACTGTAGCTTCTTCGCCATTTACCATGCAAGCGGCAATTTCACCGTTGCGTACAACACTGCACTTTTCGATAACAACCAAGTCGCCGTCAAGAATTGCAGCATTAATCATACTTTCGCCACGTACTCTAAGAGCAAAAAGTGACCCGCCATAGCTTTTATCCTCGTGAAAGTTAATATAGTCAGTAATATCCTCAACTGCAGTAATAGGCTGACCAGCAGTAATAGTTCCAACAAGTGGGATTTTTGTTGCACCCTTGCCGACAATCTTTATTGAACGGTTACAGCCATCGATCTTCTCAAGATAACCCTCGTCAACAAGTGTGTTTACGTATCTTGCAGCAGTTGATGTCGATCTGATACCAAGTGCTGCACAAATTTCACGGATAGATGGCGGTATGCCATCCTCTGTTTTTTCTTTTATAAACTCAAATACACGTTTTTCCTTATCGTTCATTTCATACATCCTTTCAGTATCAATTATTTTCCAGCTTTTTCAAAATCATTCGAGCAACTTTATTAACATCACCGCACCCAAGTGTTATAATTAAATCATTAGAATTTGCATTTTCACAAACATAATCGCAAACAAGTTCAAAATTCTTGTCATGTTCTTCTTCCTCAAACCAAACACACCCATCAATTTTTGCAGCTAAATCCTTTGTGTAAATACCAATGGTGTTTTTTTCACGTGAACCCATAATTGCAGTAAGGACAACATTGTCTGCAATAGATAATGCCGCAGCAAAATCATCAAGAAGTGCTGCTGTACGAGAAAAAGTAAAAGGTTGATGAACAGCCCAGACACGATTGTATCCAAGCTCCATTGCTGCTTTAAGTGTAACAGAAATTTCAGCAGGATGATGAGCATAATCATCAATTACTGTAACTCCGTTAACCTCACCATATTTGTCAAAGCGTCTGCCAGCACCACGAAAATCTTCAAGTCCCTTACAAACACCATCAACAGTTGAACCAACATAAAATGCAGCAGCTGCTGATGCAACAGCATTCAAAATATTATGAGTACCAGGTACGTTTAATGTTATATCGCAAACAAAATTACCATCGTGCATGAGTGTGAAAACAGTTTCAAGACCGCCAATATGACGTATATTTTCAGCATACCAGTTGTTTTTCTCAGTAAGTCCAAATGTAATAACTTCAAGCTTTTCAGGTATACCAATAATAGCTTTCATGGAGTTTTCATCGTCACCATTGACAATAACAGCTTTTGTAGCGTTTGATGCGAACTTATTGAAAGATTTGATAATATTTTCAAGTGTACCAAAATAATCAAGGTGGTCAGCATCAACATTTAAAATCACGCAGATATCAGGTGAAAGATTAAGATAATGGTCGCAAAATTCACAAGCCTCGCAAATCATTATATCAGATTTACCAGAAATTCCGCTGCCATTGATAATAGGTAATTTCCCACCGATAACAGCAGAAATATCCATACCCTGTTCAACTAATATTTGTGTAATCATAGAAGATGAAGTAGTCTTGCCATGAGTACCGCTGACACAAACAGCATTACTGTACATTTCTGTGATAATGCCAAGTAGTTCGCTGCGTTCAAGCACAGGTAAACCACTTGATTTTGCAGCGATAAGTTCAGGATTATCTGCCATAATTGCTGCGGTATGGACAATTAAGTCGGCACCGTTAATATTTTCAGCACGCTGCCCTAAAAAAACTTCAATTCCCATTTTTCTTACAGCTTGCAGTGTTTCGGTTTCATTATTATCCGAACCTGTAATAAAATAACCCTGACTGTGCAAAATTTGCGCAAGTGGATACATTCCAGAGCCGCCAATGCCAATAAAATGCACATGTCGCTTATTGTTTAAAATTTGTTTATCCAAAAAATACACCTCGAATACTTTAGTTTAAGATTTACTTAAGAATAATATGGTATTATATATATAGTGATATACACTAGTCACAGCAATTAATATAATAAATTTCCCATCGTATATTTTACCATTATTATGATAATACTAGGAATATAGTGTATTTTACAAAAGTCAATTTTCAAGGAGGACGTTTTTTTATGAACATCACAGATATTAAAATCAGAAAGATTATCCCAGACGGCAGATTACGTTCAGTAATTTCTATCACAGTGGACAATATGATTGCTATCCATGATATCAAGGTAGTTCAGGGTGACGAAAGACTTTTCGTTGCAATGCCAAGCAGAAAGGATGAAAATGGAATTTTCAGAGATATCGTACATCCAATTTCACCTGAGGCTAGACAGACAATTGAAAGTCAGATTTTAGATGCTTACACTCGTCACGTTGAGCAGATGCAGGCTGAAGCTGAAGCTGAAGAAGCAGGCATATAACCTGAAACTAAAAAGATAACCGTTACTTAGGCAGTGTAGAAATACGCTGCCTATGTTTTGTTTTTATGGCAATATATCATAATATTATAGTATATGCAGATAAAAAGCATTATTTGCCTAAACGTCTTGCAGTAAGTAAAACAGCGGTCATAGTTTTGCCGTCTTTAATCTCGCCATTCTCGACCATCTTAATGGCATCTTCTATTTTTACCTTTATAACATCAAGAAATTCCTCGTCATCAAGTTTTTGTTCCTCGAATTTAAGGTTTGTTGCAAGATACATATGAATTTTTTCAGAAAGATAAGCAACAGACGGATAAGTAACACCAAGATAAACAAAATCCTCATCAGCACAAGTTGCACCAGTTTCCTCTTTCAGCTCACGAATACCGGCAAGTCTATGTTCTTCACCTATTTCCAGTTTTCCAGCAGGAATTTCAATAAGTGGTTCACCAAAAGGATAACGAAACTGCTTAACCATAATAATTTCACCATCATCAGTAATAGGGACTACGCAAACACCACCGCTATGACAAACAAGCTCACGCCCGACAATTGTACCATCCTCAAGCTCGGCTTTATCATTTTTTACAGTAATAATTCTGCCTTCAAAAATGACAGTAGATTCAATAGTTTTTTCCATTAAATGCATATTATAATCATTCCTCCTATTGTAATATTTACTTTTGTTATGTTAGCTTCAAAAGTAAATACTACTAATTCGAAAGATTTATCTTTCGAATTTTACTTCACAAAACAACAAATGTTCTAATTAAATATATTATAACACATCTGTTTCGTTTTTGCAAGGGTTTTGCAAATAAAAACCAATATTAACATGAAAAACGCATTGCAAATCAAAGTTTACAATGTATTTTTTATTTTCCAATCAAATCAATCATATCGTAAATTTTAAGTTATCATATTTAATTGCTATAAACTTTTTGAACTGTATAATATAGTATGTTTCACTCGGATGTGTTGAAACTTTATCAATTACCAACAACATGATGCACGATCCTTTTGTATTATTAAATCATATTTTCAAAATTATTTAAAGTTTTTTGTATTGTTTTTGTACTAGAAGGAGTTTGAAATTTATTTCAAACTTAATATCTCAAACAAATATTTGCATTACATAATTCATAAAAAGTGCTTGAAATGTTATATAAAAAATGATAAAATTGTATAAATATAATGCATTAAATTTAAAATGCTACCGTATTATAAACGAGAGCGGTGTTCTCATTTCGCATCATAGGTGTGAAAAATTACCTGAATAGTTGTTTTTGCTGCTTTGCCGTCAGAGTACTTCGTACACTAATTTAAAAGTGCAATAGTGTTTTGGAATCAAACAACTATATATTTGAATGTTAATAAAAAGGATGGTTAAAAACGTGAAGAAATATATTCGTCTAATATCCGCAGCCTGTGCTGCACTAATGCTTTTAACAAGCTGTCAGAAAAATACTGATAATGAGCAGTCAGGACAGCTTACTGAAAGTCAGACAACATATGAAGTTAAAGAAATCAAGGGTGGACAAGCAAAAATCCCTGAAATTAACATTGAACAGTTATCGATACCGGAGAGTGATGCTATGAAATTTGTTAAGGAAATGAAAATCGGATGGAACCTTGGCAATACTTTTGATGCAACTGCTGAAGGTGGATACTCCGAAAATGAAATGGCTATTGAATCAGCATGGGTTGGTTATGAAACAACTGAGGGCATGATTCTTGATGTTAAAAATGCTGGATTCAACACATTAAGGCTACCTGTTTCGTGGCATAATCATCTTGTAGACGACGACTTTACAATCAGTAAGCAATGGCTTGACAGAGTTAATGAAGTCGTTGATTATGCAATAAACAACGGTATGTATGTAATTCTCAATATACATCACGATGAGGAATATTTTTATCCGTCATCTGAAAGGCTTGAAAGCTCTGAAAAATTTATAAGCAGTGTATGGAAACAGCTTTCAGAGCATTTTGCTGATTATGATGAACATTTGGTTTTTGAGGGTATGAATGAGCCTCGTCTTACTGGCACAAATTACGAATGGAATTTTATGGCTAGTAATCCGACATGTCAGGATGCTGCTGAATGTATAAACAAGCTAAATCAGCTTTTTGTTGATACAGTTCGTGCATCAGGCGGTAAAAATACTGACAGATACCTTATGGTGCCTTCCTATGCTGCTGCACCAGAAAACGCACTCAATGATTTATTTGTTATGCCAACTGACAGCGCTCAAAACAAGCTTATCCTTTCCACTCATGCTTACAGACCATATAATTTATGCCTTCAGGCATTCACAGATAAAGGCAGTGTCAACAAATTCGACCTTGACGATGCATCACAAACTGGTGCAATTACTGGCTTTATGGACTTGCTTTATGACAAGTATGTATCAAATGGTATTCCAGTTGTTATTGGTGAATTTGGTGCACGTATGAAAAATGACAACTTGCAGGACAGAGTTGACTGCTCAGCATATTATGTTGCTGCTGCAAAGTCAAGAGGTATGATATGTTGTCTTTGGGACAACCATGCATTCTCAGGAACGGGCGAAAACTTTGGCGTTTATGACAGAAAAACTGGAACTTGGAGATATCCTGATCTTATTCTTGGCATGATGGAATATGCTGAATAATTAAGTTAAAATACTGCCGTATGATTTGTTCATGCGGCATTTTCTTATAAAACTTGAATATTATTATATAATATGTTAAAATAGTATTAGATTATTTAATAGACTTCATTTTCAATACTCCTTCTCATATCAAAATACAATCGTCCGTCTTTATCATTAACATAAGGCTGGCGATTTTTTATATACTCATACTCGGGATATTTACACAAAACATTGCGTATCACACACAAAAGAACTGGATGAATAATTTTGTCTGTATCACTATTCATCACACAGCTTTTATTGTATAGCCAGTTTAACATTTCATCCTTATAATTTTCTATAAATGGATGTGCAATTTCAAATGGCATTTCTGATAAACACAACCAAAAATACCACTTAGAAAACCATGGTCGTTTCTTTTCATCTGCGTGGTTATTATAATTATCAATCCTGCTTAAAATCCATTTAGTATCATGTGGTGAAACGGTCGATATAAAACGCAGCACAACAAGCGACGCATCAAAACACTCACCAAGCCCATCATCATTAAACCCAAAGCATGTTGTTTTCAAACGTTCCAGTGTTAGCAAAACCATACTTTTCACCTGCTCATTTTCAGGCGCAAGTATATAAAGTAACCGTAATATTTCAAGCTCATACATATTTGCCGATAGAATTTGAGTTTTTGGCATCTGATTAAAAATCGTTTTATACTTCTTTCCGTCATTATAAGGAGGTATATAAAACAACGGATACATAATGCGCTTATCCTTGGATTGTTTTGTTGACAATAAATATTCTGGAGCATTAACTCCCCTTTTAAACTTTTTCACAATATACTCATCACTTTTGTTAAAATGAAATTGCTCACAATGTAATTCTTGTGCTCATCAGATAATTCTCCACCTTTGATTAAATAGTAGTTAGTTTTTATCATAAGCTCATATGCTGTCATATTATCACATCCTCATTTTTATCTTGAGCATTATTATAGCACGTTAGTTCTGTTTTGACAATAGCTATTTTCAAAAATATATGTAATTATGTGATATATTACAAAAAAGTAAAAATACCCATATATGAATGATAAGAATATATCAAACATAAAAAATTAACTTGATTTATTGAGGGAAATGTTATATAATATTATTGTATGTTGATGGACAAGCGTTATAATATCTGTTTGTCTGTTTACTTAAATTCTGAAAGGAGTTATGTACAAAATGATGTATTCTCATGAAGTTGAGAGAATGTGCACTCTCAAAAAGGGTCCTAACCACGGTCCTGCTCCAATCCCTGAAGAGGGTGCTTGGGTAAAAGCATATGAAATTAAGGACATTTCCGGTCTTACACACGGTATCGGCTGGTGTGCTCCACAGCAGGGTTGCTGTAAACTTACTTTGAATGTTAAGAATGGTATAATCGAGGAGGCTCTTGTAGAAACTCTTGGTTGTTCCGGTATGACTCACTCTGCTGCTATGGCTGGTGAAATCCTTACTGGCAAGACTATTCTTGAAGCTCTTAATACTGACCTCGTTTGTGACGCTATTAACGTTGCAATGAGAGAATTGTTCCTACAAATCGTTTACGGCAGAACTCAGACTGCTTTCTCCGAAGATGGTCTTCCAATCGGTGCAGGCCTTGAGGACTTGGGTAAGGGTCTTCGTTCACAGGTTGGTACAATCTTCTCCACTAATTCTAAGGGTGTTCGTTACTTAGAAATGGCTGAAGGTTATATCCTTAAGGTAGCTATCGACGAAAATGATCAGCCATGTGGCTATCAGTTCGTTAAGATGGGTAAAATGCTTGAGGACATCCGTCATGGCATGAACCCAACTGATGCTTATAATGCTAATGTTGGTACTTACGGTCGTTTCTCTGCTGAAGATGGCGCTGTTAAGTACATTGATCCTAGAGAAGAATAAGAAAGGCAGGTTGATTAATTATGGCTAAATTTGAAGGTCAGGAAAGAAGAATGCCTAAAATCGAGGCTTGCCTTGCTGAATACGGCTTCAAAACTATTGACGAAACTGCAGAATTCTGCAAATCCAAGGGTATTGATGTAGAGGCTATCGTTAAGGGTGTACAGCCTATCGCATTTGAGAATGCTTGCTGGGCATACACTTTGGGTACTGCTATCGCAATCAAAAAAGGTATCACTAAGGCTGCTGAGGCTGCTGAAGCTATCGGTATAGGTTTACAGGCTTTCTGTATCCCTGGTTCTGTTGCTGAAACTCGTGATGTTGGTCTTGGACACGGTAACCTTGGCGCAATGCTGCTTCGTGAAGAAACTGATTGTTTCTGCTTCCTAGCAGGACACGAATCCTTTGCTGCTGCTGAGGGTGCTATCGGTATCGCTAAGACTGCTAACAAGGCTAGAAAAGCTCCACTAAGAGTTATTCTTAACGGTCTTGGCAAAGATGCTGCAATGATTATTTCAAGAATCAACGGATTTACTTACGTTGAGACTGATTATGATTTTGCTACAAGTGAGCTAAAGATTGTTAATGAAACTGCTTACTCAACTGGTGATAAGGCTAAGGTTCGTTGCTACGGCTGTAACGACGTTCTTGAAGGCGTTGCTGTTATGAAGTTTGAGAAGGTTGACGTTTCTATCACTGGTAACTCCACTAACCCAACTCGTTTCCAGCACCCAACTGCTGGTACTTACAAGAAGTGGGCTATTGAAAACGGCAAGAAGTATTTCTCCGTTGCTTCTGGTGGTGGTACTGGACGTACACTTCACCCTGATAACATGGCTGCAGGTCCTGCATCTTATGGTATGACTGATACAATGGGACGTATGCACGGTGATGCTCAGTTCGCTGGTTCATCTTCCGTTCCTGCTCACGTTGAAATGATGGGATTCATGGGAATGGGTAACAACCCTATGGTTGGTGCTACTGTTGCTTGTGCTGTTGCTGTTGAAGAGGCTATGAAGTAAGGTTTTATCAAGGTTTGATAGTCTTTGTTTAAAATGGCGAATATGCCAATTAAATACAATTTAGAGCGTTTTGCCCACGTAAATTTTATTACGTGGGCATTTTTATGCTGAAATTGACTTAATATCGTTGGGGTTTATTAAATCCATATTCTCATTATCTTCTAAAAAAGGTCAACAAACTTTCGTATTGAATTTTATTAGAGACGAGTTTTAACGCAGGTAGAAACCTGCACTTATTAAATTATAAACATATATAGGGTTGGTTTGAAGTATTTCTCGACTGGCATTTTTCTACTGATGATGCGAGAATTAAGCTTAAACGTCTTTATCCAGTCTTTTAGTATTGGTGGGGTATTAGGAGTTTAGTATTTTCATACAAAACATCCAAACTAATTTAAGACAAGCTGGTCATAAATATGTATGAAATCCCTAAAAAATAGACAAGCTCTTGAATTCCTACTAAACCTATGGTATAATTAAAAATGATAAGTATTTATATATTACGAAAGGAAAAATCCTATGAAAATTTCTACTAAAGGACGCTATATGCTTCGAATGATGCTTGACCTAGCTTTACATAAAAATGATGGGTATATTGCATTAAAGGATATAGCTGAACGTCAAAGCATTTCAAAAAAATATCTTGAACAAATTGTACCACTATTAAATAAATCGGGACTTTTGAAAACAAACCGTGGTTATCAGGGCGGATATATGCTTGCTAAGGAAGCAAATGAATATACTGTCGGAGAAATTCTGCGCATTGCTGAGGGTAATCTTGCACCTGTTGCCTGTCTTGAATTTGAAGTGAATGATTGTCCTCGAGCTGACCAGTGCATGACACTTGGACTTTGGAAGGGTCTTTACAAGGTTGTAAATGAATATCTTGACGGTATCACATTACAGGATATTATTGATAATAATTCAGGCGCAGTTCTTGATAGCTACTGCATATAATAAAATTACGCTCCTTTTCATACATGCTTAATGTGTATTGAAAAAGAGCGTATTTTTGTTTATATTCAAATATATGTGTATCCAATAGATAAAGTAATATTAGCAGAATTAATCAATTTATCGAATGTTTTATTTTTTGCTAAGATATTTATAGAATATAGAACCATTATAATCTGATGATGTAAAATTGTTTTTTTCCTCAAGACCATTTAATGATTCAAATTCAAAATAATCCACCTGAGGATTATATCCAAAGACAAATGTATTGCATATCTCACGATTAAACTCTGTAACTGGTGTCATCGCACCGACAGCAAGAACAAGTATGGAAATTAAAAGCAGTGGCTTTGTTTTTATAAAACTTTCGAAGTTTTTGCATTCATCCTTTTTCGGTAGGCTTTCTAAAATCATTTTAATAAATTCCACTAAAATATAAATCAATATTGGTATAGATACTCGCATTGAAAAGTCATATGAACTACCTATCTGAAAAAGTGGAATGAGTATAAGCGTTGCAGATGAAATTATAAATGTCATATTACTAAGTATCTTCTTTTTTCTGTACAAAGCTATCAAAAGTACAAAAACTCCTGCTTCAAGGAAAAGAAAAATCATGAATTTTAATATAAATAAAATAATTGTACTTATATTCCCCTCGCTGATTGCTTGTGTTATGAATAAATGAAAGCGAAATCCAACATTAATTTGCTCACCATAATAAACTGCTTCATTTGAGGCAATGGCATTTGTCAAGTAATAAAGGCAATATGGTATACCAACACCTAATATCAAAGTTACATTTTGTATTGAAAAAACACTCTTTATTACACTTTTAATTTTATTTCTGTTGCTTTTATCAAACAAAATGACACATGCTTTTATAAAACATATAATTATAATGCCAACAAAGGGAAATGGGCCAAATGGCAGAATTAATATGCCAAGCATTGCAAAGTTCTTTATTTTAGTTTCATTTATAATACAAAGTGTTACGAGCCAGCATACAATTGCTTGATTAAATACCCAGAACAAACAGGTGGTAACAGAACTGAACTGCGCATACTTAAACCACCATTCTAGGTGTCCGCTGTTGTTGTAATTAAAAATAAATGAACCAACAATATCAAGTCCGCTGAACAAAATGAACATAATCACAGCTAAAATAAATTGTGATTTTTCCTTTGAATGCGTAATCACTGCAATTAGCATTAATGCGATAAAACAACCTATGCTGCTCCATATCAGCAAAAAAATATCACCAGCAAGATAACCAGCAAAAATAGATCCGGTAATAGCATATATTATTTTACCAAATATAGCAGGAACCATCCATTGAGCAATATAGTAAGAAAGCATTTGATTGTCATCATAAACAACAGGCCAGTCCATTTTTATCAAATCTCTGAAAATGGCATTCCTTATAACATGGTCGCTTGACTGATGAATAAATCCTCCTTGACCTGCAAGCAGACACCATAAAAAAGCTATAAAAGCTATTGCAATAATGATTTTTGGCGGTATAATCGCAAATGAAACTTCTCCATCATTTTCATTTGAGCTTTTAACCATAAACATTATACCAACTGCTATTAATACTATAAATATTAAAGCAAATAGAAGTGAAAGCCATCCGAGGAAAAAAATTATTATTGGTATAACTGAATAAATAACAACAGCCATTCTTAGTTTATTATAAGTTATTTTCATAAATATCACCATGCATCTGCATGGATACAACCCTCCATTTTATACAGACAATTTTATTAAGGTTATTGTGTCAGAAAATGTATTTTTTCAAATTCCTCACGCTCAAGAAATGGTGCCATATCATCAAGTGAAGATGAAACAATTCTGCCATCAGGGAGAGTTCTGGATGATGATTTCGGTGCAAAATCCTGTGTTTTATCAACCAAAACCTCACATAAACAAGCACCATCGCAAGTAAGAACTTCATTCAAAATTAAATCAGCATTTTCTTCATTGTTAATGGAAAAATACTTTAGACCGAATGCCTGCGAAATCAAATTAAAATCAGGAAAACCTACTCCACTTTTATTATCAATTCCCACGAAAGGTGGTTTGAACAAATTATTTTGAGTTTGACGAATTGAATGGTAACCGTCATTATTAAGGAGTAAAATTTTTATATTCAGCTTGTTATGAACAATTGTCGCAAGCTCCTGAATATTCATCATAAAGCTGCCGTCACCATCAATACATATAGTTCTAGTGCTGTTATCAGCAACAGCAACGCCAAGTGCTGCCGGAAGTCCGTAACCCATTGTCGCACAGCCTGAATTTGTAAACATACGCTGACCTTGCTTGATTTTTAATGCTTGAAATGTTATTACACAAGCACTTCCGTTTCCACATATTATTTTGTCATTATCCGAAAGCTTATCAGATAAAATATCCATAAATGTATATGGATTTAAAATGTTCCCACCTGAATATTCAGGCTTTGCAGCAGGATATCTATATACAAGCCCCCTGCACCAGTTAAGCCATTTGTCATGGTGAGTAGGACGTGAATAATCACATTTAAGCAGCATGGAGATAACTTCATTAACATCTGCATTAACAGGCATATCAGGTTTTATTGTAGGCTTTTTAAGTTCTTTTGAATCTATATCTACAATAATTTTATATGCGTTTTTGGCAAAGTCAAAATGATTATATCCAATCATTCTTATGTTAAGACGACAGCCAAGACTTAATAATACATCGCAGTTCTGCACAGCAAAATTACCTGAACGTGTTCCGACTGTTCCAGGCATACCAGCAAAGCATGGGTTATCATATTCGAGTGTATCGTTAGCATTCCATGCTGTTACAACAGGAATATTAAATTTTTTAACAAGTTCAAGAAATTTTTCTTCTGCTCTGCCATGTCTTATTCCTGTTCCTGCAAGAATAAGCGGTGCTTTGGCAGACTTTATTTTTTCAAGAATTTTCATGGAATCTGATTCAGAAAAATTATATGTATCGATGTTCTCTTCTAATTCATTAAAATGAATAAGTTCATCGGTTTCAATTCTTGCTGATTGTACATCAAGCGGAATATCAAGCCATACAGGTCCTTTTCGCCCTTCCAGTGCAAGATAATATGCTTTTTCCAGATGAAATGCGATTTCATTTGGCTCAGTAACCATAACAGCATATTTAGTCATATTAGAAACGGAATTAACAATATCAAGCTCCTGATCACCAAGCTGACGCAAACCTAACTCAGCACATGACCACATTGTAGTTTCACGTTTAACCTGACCAGATATGATAAACATTGGGATCGAATCCTGCCATCCGCATACAACTCCAGTAATTGCATTTGTGCCGCCAGGACCGCTTGTTACGCATACAGCAGCCATTTTATTAGCAATCCTTGCATAGCTTTCTGCTGCAATTGAACAGCCTTGTTCGTGGTGATTGAAGATACAGTTTAATCCTTGCTTATGACCAATTGAATCATCAAGGTGCATTGCGCCGCCGCCTGTTATCATGAAACAATCTGTTATTCCTTTACTCACTAAAAAATCAGCAATATAATCTGATACCTTTATTTTCATTTCGTCGACCATATTTCCTGAGGAAATATGACCTCCTTTCGTTATAGAATAAATTTTTGTATATTCTTAGTATTATCAGCACAGCCAGTCATTTTTATTTCGTTTAATTCATTAACGCTTTTAAAACCAAATCCATATGTAACTGCAATAAAATCAATACCAATCTGTTCAGCACCAACAGCATCATTTATAGTGTCACCAATCATAACAGCCAAAGCTTTGTCTTTAATCTTTGCTGCATATAAACACTTCTCTATAATGTCACTTTTTTTAAGCTTGTTTTCATGGTCAGAACCAAACATTATATTCATATATTTATCAAATCCAAAATGCTTCAGCAGCTTTATAGCGTAATCTTCTCTTTTATATGTTGCAGCAGCACAAACTACTCCTGCATCAGTAAGGTTTTTTAACATATCAAATATTTCGTCATATGGCTTTGCTTTAAACAAATCGTCACCCTTATATCTGTCACGAAAAACAGTTGCAATTTCCTGAAGTATATCACCACTTAAATTGTATGTATCAGCAAATGATTTTTGAATTGGCGGACCAATAAACTTCTTTAAATCATCATCGCCAAGCATTTTAAATCCAAAGTGATTTATAGTATATTTAATGGAAGAAAGCACTCCTTCTGTTGTATCAAGCAAAGTCCCGTCAAGATCAAAAACTGCCAGTTTATATTTACTCATTAGCACCGACACCTCTTTTTAATCGCTAATATATTTTGATTTTGTAATAAAGTCAAGTGATATTTTATCCGAAACATCCTTTATAAAATCAATGGTATATGTATTTAAAAAATCTGCTTTTTCCTTTGCAAATGAATACTCCATAATAGGATTAGCATAATTGTCAATATTCTTGGAATAACCGTCAAATCCTGCAAGAGCCACATTTTTTATGCCTGCTCGTATAAGCAGCTTAATCATCATAACAAAAGAATTATCGATTATTTCGGCATTTAAATCAAGCAGTGGACTAACATTAATTGTATAGTCAAAGCTGCCTTTTGAACATGTTACATTTGATGTCGCAATAATTTTAAAATCAGAATGATATAAGTCAGTAGCCATCTGAACATATCTTTTTGAATTGCTTAAAAAAACATAATCCAGTTTAATTTTCTTTGGTATATAATTTATAGAAATAAGAACAGGTGACTTTTCGGAAATATATTTTTGAACAGCGTCATTTTCACTTTGCATAGAGCTTCCAGGACCGACAATAAGTAATTGCTTGTCAGATAGCAATGCTTTAAGCTTTGAAACGTCCTCTGAATCATTAATTTCTCTGTCCTGATAATGTGTATAAAGTTGTTCAATATATTCTTTGGAAAAAAGCAGCTTTCGTTCACCCTCAAGCTTACCGAGAATTTCATTTATAGACTTAACGGACAGCGTTCTTTTGCTTGAAAGGAAAGCAACATATTCAGGGTGGCAGTCATTTGATGCAGCAAGGTAATAAAACATATTATAACCCCAGCTTGCACATTTGTAAAACTGAAAAATATTTGAATCAATCGCTTCAAGTATCTGACTGATATTATATCTAGTCCCATATGAGTGATTTATATGCATAGCTAGGAGTTCAAGCGGTGCATTTCCTGCACTTTTTCCCATACCGTGAAGTGAACCGTCAACAATGATTGTACGCTCTGTTTGAGTAGACAGCATTGTAATACAGTTTGCATAACCCATTTGGAAATTATTGTGTGCATGATATCCAAGGTTAATTTCAGGATTAAGGTTATCATTAAGTAAATTAAAAAAATGCATTAGATTATTCTGATGCATTAGTCCGTAAGTATCAACCATTGAAACAGCGTATGGATTAACCTCGTTAGCAAGCTTTATCAAATCAAGCATTTCATCATCGGTATAGCTTGTGACACTGACAAGCTGGGCAAAAACCTTATAACCAAGTTTTTTTAGTTCATTACAAAATTCAAATGCCTGTTTTCTTAGATTTTTTTTGAAAATCACTCTTATTCCATCAAGAAAGCTTTCGCTGCATGGCTTTATATTTTTTAGACTGCAAGTACCATAATCAATCATACCGACTATAATGGAATTTTTTCTGTCAAGATGACCATAAATTCTATTCATAGAATCAGTATCAGGCACTATGCTGCGGTTAATGTCAAAATTTCTGCGTTCATCAAGAAATCCAACTTCAATCATATCAACATTTGCCTCTGCAAGACGCTCAAAAATGCTGATAAGATTATTATGTCCGAAATTCCAGTCATTAATATATCCACCGTCACGAAGTGTGCAGTCCAAAAGCATTATTTTCTTCACATTAATCCTCCATATATAAAAGGCATAAAATGAATTTCACTTTGTTTTTATACCCATTTTAATGATCAAGCGCCATGTAATTAAGTTCTGTAATATTGTTTTGCCCATTTAACAGTTTCTTCAATCCCACGTATAAAACTATATTCAGGTTCAAAACCTGTATCATCATGAAGTGCCGTTATATCAGCGCAAAGATACATAACCTGATTTTCAAAGTATGGTAAATCACCTAGTCCGATATCTGCATTTGGATTTATTGTGTTTTTAATATCATTAATAAAGTCACTCATTTTTCGCTGTTTTCCGCTGCCAACGCAATAAGCACTTCCATCCTTGCCTTTTTGTGCAGCAAGATAAAAAGCATTCGCCGCATCATCACAGTAAAGATAATCCCACATCTGTTCACCAGCAGTATAGCTAGGCTTTTCACCTTTTAAAAGCTGATTAATTCCCGACATTACCATAGTATGATTTCCATCATAAGGACCATATGTACTGAAAATTCTGCACCATATATGCTTAATGCCTTTATCTTTACATAGTAAGCGTGTCATCTGTCCGGCACAAAGCTTTGAAATGCCATAACCATTTTCGGGGTGTGTCGGCATATCAGGAGTTATAGCAGTGTCTTTTCTTCCATATTCAGCTTGTGAGCCTGCTCCAAGAAACACTGAGCATCCTAGTTCATGTGCCACATAAACAGCATCAACAGATGCTTGTATATTCTTAATCTGAAGCTCCATATCATTTCGTGAACTGCCATAAGTGCCATCCCATGCAAAATGAAAAAAAATATCACATTCAGATGAAATCATACTGCAAAGATTTTTAAAATCGCATATATCACATTCAATAATTGTTATCATATCTGACTTTGGAATGTTAATAATTCGTTTTGAATTGGGTCTAGCAACAGCAAAAATATGATACCCCTCTTTTATTAGTTTACGCATTAATGCAAGTGCGAGCATACCAGTTGCACCTGTTACGACGGCATTTTTATTATTTTTCATCGTCATTTTCATTAAAATTTATTCTTCTTTCTTCAATAACAAGTGGTCTTTTCATAACACGCTGATTTATACTCATCATATATTCACCTAAAAAGCCTATAAAGAAAAGCTGAATACCGCCTAAAAGAAAAATACCTATGAGTATTGGTGCATCACCCATAGCAAAGCTGTACCAGTATACAAGCTTGAGTATGAGATAAATAAATGCTATAAGCACACTTATCATTGCAATAATAAAACCTGCAATGGTACAAATTCTCATGCCGACTTTTGTATATGAAGTCAGACTAAGCATAGCAAAGTCATATAAACTATACCAGTTATTGTTAGTCTTTCCAGCACGACGTTTTTGCTGTTCATAATCAATATCCTTGCGTTTAAATCCAAGCTCTGCAACAATGCCACGTAAATATGGTGTTGGGTCATCAAGATTGCGCAAGACATCAATAAAATCTTTATCATATAGACCAGTTCCAGTAAAATGTTCAATCTGGTCAACATCAGACATTTTTTTAACAAGCTTATAATAGCATGATCTAAGGAAACGCATTATAAAATTTTCTTTACTTTTTGTTTTTATAGCGGAAACAATTTTAAATCCTTGCTCCCATTCATGAACTAGCTTTGGGATAAGGTCAACAGGGTCTTGAAAATCAGCGCACATGGAAATCGTGCAGTCACCTGTTGTCTGGAGCATACCGTAATATGGAGAATTGCTCTGACCGAAATTTCTGGCGTTTAATATAGCTTTGATTTTTGGGTTTTTATTGCAAATTTCAGTGAGCTTTTCACGTGTGCTGTCAATTGAATGGTTATCGATAAAAATAATCTCATAATCATACTCACTAAGGTAATTATCAAACTGCGAAACAATTTCCTCGCTAAGCGGGATTACATTTTCCTCCTCGTTATAGCATGGAATGAGAACGGATATTTTCTTCATAATGTCTAAAATCCCTTTCGATATGTTATGTCTTTATTTCATAACCCATTTTTTATTTAAAAAGTAATTCAGCGGAATAGTGATAAGCAGATTTATAAGTGGAGCAATAAACGCAGATATGTTAAGTACATCAACTAAAAGATAAAGCATCAGCGTTCCAATTATCAGATTAGTACTATATGCAACAAAGGTTTTGATAATAGTTTTACCCTTCTCATCACGCTTTTTAAATACAAACCTGCTGTTCCAAAAATACGAATTTAATACGCTTACAACAAATCCTACTATATTTCCAACTATATAAAAATCACGGTTGACAGCAACGAATATATAGTAAATACCAAGTGAAATAGCAGTGTTAGAAACACCAACCAAGCAAAACTTAATAAATTGCATAAAACTTTGCCATTGCTTTTCGGACAATTCCTTGCCGATTATTTTTAAAAAGAACCCAAGAACTGCCCTAACAGCACAATCAAATAAATTCCACAACTTATTCAGAGCATTCATCAAGTGCCTCGATTATTGTATTACCGATTACTTCTATTATTTCATCTGTCATTCCAGGATAAACTCCTACCCAAAATGAGTTATTCATTATGCGGTCGGTATTTTCCAAAGTTCCTGATATCCTGAAACCTTCTCCGCTTTTTCTCATATCATCAAAGCATGGATGCTTTATTAGATTGCCTGCAAAAAGCATTCTTGTTTGAATGCCCTTATTTTCTATATATTGCACGAGCTTATTTCTGTTTGTTCCATCCTTGCATGTGATAAGAAAACCAAACCAGCTTGGGTCTGAATTTTCACATGGTTCAGGTAAAATAAGTTTGTCCTGCACATTTATAAGTATTTCTTTAAGATGTGCAAAATTAGATTTTCTTTTCATAACAAACTCAGGCAGCTTTTCAAGCTGTGCACAGCCTATCGCAGCCTGCATATCAGTTGCTTTAAGATTATAACCAAAGTGCGAATACACAAATTTATGGTCATATCCTAGCGGAAGCTCACCATATTGCTTTTCAAAGCGATGACCACATATATTGTCACAGCCTGAATTGCATATGCAGTCACGTCCCCAGTCACGAAATGAACGTACAATTTTAGATAATAACGGATTGTTTGTATAAACAGCTCCGCCTTCACCCATTGTCATGTGATGAGGCGGATAAAAGCTTGATGTTCCGATATCACCGATTGTTCCTGTAAAAAATTCTTTACCGTCTAGTATGTACTTAGAGCCAAGAGCATCACAGTTATCCTCAATCAGCCAAAGATTATATTTATCACAAAATGCTTTAACCTTCGAAATATCGAACGGATTTCCAAGTGTATGAGCAAGCATAACTGCTTTAGTTTTTGATGAATAAGCCCCTTCAAGCAGATTAATATCAATATTATACTGGGGTATGTCCACATCAACAAAAACTGGAACGGCACCAAACTGGATTATAGGTGTAACAGTTGTTGGAAAACCTGCAGCAACAGTGATAACCTCATCACCTCGTTTGACTGCTCTTTCGTTAAGCAGAGGTGATGTTAGTGCCATAAACGCAGCAAGGTTAGCGGATGAACCTGAGTTTACAACAGAACAATATTTTACACCTAAATATTCTGCAAGCTTTTTTTCAAATTCATCGGTATATCTTCCTGATGTCAGCCAAAATTCAAGTGAACTATCCACAAGATTAACCATTTCCTTTGAGTCATATACTCTCGAGGCATATGGTATTCTGTCACCTTCTGAATATGGTTTATGGCTGTGAAAATTATCTGCATATTCCTTAACAAGATTTAAAATTTCGTTTCTTAATTCTGATTGGGTTTTCATTTAATTTTCCTCCCAACTAGGTGCAAATTTCTCACCAAGCTGAATATATGATTTTCTATTATTCCAATTACAATGTGATGACTGATAACAGTTTTTACAATTAACAGACATATTCTCGTTATTTACATTATTACGCAGATTTTGGTATTCTAACGAGTTCCACATATCCATAAAATCACGTTTTGTATCATACTTGAAAAATTTTTCAGATGTTGACATACAAGGGCGGACATATCCATCAGAACCTAAATAAAAATCTCTGTAAGCAACATAACAATCTCTATGATATGATGTTCCAGCTGGATCAACACCATAAATATATGGTAATTTTAAGTTTATATTCAATTCTTCAGCACATTTTTCAGCTTCGTCAAAAACTTGCTTTACATTAACTTCGTCGCCAAACAAGGTTTCATGTATTAAATTCTGATCAAATACTGTGAGAAAAACAACTTTGACCTCATTAAGACCGATATCAGCAGCCATTTTAACAAGATCAGGTAGTTCATGGATGTTACTTTTCATAGCACAGAAAACATAATTAATATATGGATATTTAAGGTGTTTGTCTTTTTTTTCAGCAACAATTCTTTTTAAGCTTGCATTAATTTCATTCAAATCTGAACCCCTGCGTATTTTACTGTTTGTTTCATGAGAAGCACCATCTACACTTACTGCAAAAACATCAACGCCATTTTCAAATATCTGATTATGTAATTTATTTAAACGCATACCGTTTGTACAAAAATATATTCGTGCTGAATGTTTTGCCAAAACCTGAAGCATTTCATCAAAATGCGGATGAACAGTAGGCTCACCCCAACCCATTAAAGTAACTTCTTCAACAGTATCAAATAAAGGTTCAAGTGAATAAAACCATTCCATTTCAAACTGTGTATGTTTAAACTCAACTGCGTTACGACCGCACATAATACAATTCAGATTACATGCATTTGTCAGTTCAAGAACAATTCGCCGTGGTTTTGAGTGTAGTATCACTTCACCAGATTCTAGCTCTTGAATATTCATTGATGTGTTAACCATCTGAATATCAGTAAGTGCTTTCCCTTCAAATAACTCCTTTGTTTTTGCACGAATAATCATATTACCCCTCCCAAATCTTCCAAGGTGCATTCCCACTATCCCAGAGAGCCTCAAGCTGCATCATATCACGCTGAGTATCCATGCACTGCCAGAAACCATTATGCCTGTACGCCATAAGCTCATTCATTTTTGCAAGAGTTTCAAGCGGTGTTTTTTCAAAAACTGTATCATCATTTTCAATATAGTTAAAAATTTCAGGCTCAAGCACCATATATCCGCCATTAACAACACTGCTGTCAACATCACTTTTCTCACGGAGTGACTTTAGACATCCGTCATCATCAATATCCAACACACCAAAACGCTGACTGACATTTATAGCTGTCAGGGTTGCCATTTTACCATGATTTTTATGAAATTCAACTAGCTTAGATATATCAATATCACATACGCCGTCACCATATGTGAGCATGAAGGTTTCATTACCTATATATTCCTTAACACGCTTGACTCTGCCGCCAGTCATCGTATTAAGCCCTGTATCAATAATGCTGACTTTCCATGGCTCAGCAATATTGTTATGAATAATCATCTTGTTTTCCTGACTAAAATCGAATGTAACATCACTTCTGTGGAGATAATAATCAGAAAAAAATTCCTTTATTACATGCTGTTTATAACCAGCACAAATAATAAACTCATTAAATCCATAATGTGAATATTCTTTCATAATATGCCATAAAATAGGCATTCTGCCTATTTCAATCATAGGCTTGGGGCGAGTATAGCTTTCCTCGATAATACGTGTTCCTAAACCGCCTGCAAGAATTACAACTTTCACCAAAACACCCCCTGTTTATTTTATTTAATTCTACCATACTTTTAAAATTATGTCAACGCTTTATATCATATATGTTACGAAAAATGCATCCAAATAAGCAGCAAAAATATCACATAGTAAATTCATATCAATGTGTAATTTGCAATTCTTGCTTCATTGACATTGTTTATAAAATATGATATAATTTTTAAAAACATGAAGGGACTTTATTATAAAATGATTAATAGCTGCTGCATTTGCAAGGAAGAAACCGAAATATATTTTAGATTGCCATTTGTATATACAGATGATATATCTGATGGTATTCTTGTTCAGCAAATAGCCTTGTGCAAGAAGTGTGGTTTTATATATACAAAAAATCCATTTACACTGGAACAGCTTGAGAATAGGTATAAAAACCAGTCAAAATACGAATTTGATTCTGATAATTATAGTTCAGAACTTGATAAAGCATACACTGACCGGTGTATCAGACAAAAATTTTTTATTGATAATCTGATAGGTGATAGTTTTGGCAGTATGCTTGAAATTGGTGCTGCATCGGGGTATAACCTAAGTTTATATCACCATAAAAATGTACTTGGAATAGAGCCGTCTGCATTAAATTGCAAGTCGGCAAAGAAAAATTATAACGTAGATATGTATAACGGATTATTTTCAGAATATGTCGATAAAAATCCAGACAGCAGATTTGACCTTGTTTTTTTATCTCATACGCTTGAGCATATTGTTAATCCATATGAATTGATTAAACAATGCAGTGAAATAAGCGATAAATATATGTTTATTGAAGTACCAACAATGGATTGTAAATTCATAGATGAGCCATTTGGTATGTTCAATGATGAGCATGTAAATTGTTTCACATTGGAAAGTTTAAACTATATGATGAACTCTCTCGGATTTCAGCTTGTTTCGTCAAACATTATCTATGATGGAGAGTCAAATATTTCGTCTGCAAACCCATGCATATCAACCATATGGCAAAAAACAAACAAGCAAATTATTCGTAAAATTATATCTCAGCATGCTGAAGATGCATTGAAAAACTATATTAACGGAAATATGACTGCTTTGGAAAATGTTAAAAATATAATGAATAGTATTGATGATAATGAAAGGCTTGCGGTATGGGGAGTGGGAAATCATTTATCAATGCTTCTTGCCAATACAAGTTTGAGTAAAAAAAATATCATTAGGTTTTATGATTCAGATATCAAAAAGCATTCGTTAACGCTTATGGGGAAAGAAATATCGTCATTTGATGAAAAGGATATAGAGGAACATTCAATTGACAGTATTTTGATAAGCACATATACAGCTCAGATACCAATAAAGACTTTTTTGGATAAACACAATTTAAAATGTAAGATTTACACTCTATACGATGATATAAACCAGCTATAAGCAAAAAAATCCTTGTCATAAACAAATATGGCAAGGATTTTTTTGGAATTTATAGCTTAACCAGTACGTTCAATTTTTATTGAATTTATTATAATCGGTTTTTGGGTTTCACCGACAATAACAATTTCAAGCGATGATTCTGTTAATGTCATATCGTGAGAATTTATAATGAATGTATTTGATTTCTCAAAAATTTCAAATTCAGGTTCATGTACATAATAAAATGAGTTTCTTCGTGTTGCCAAATAAAATTTATCATCATTTGAAATATCTTGGGGATTTTCTAATTCAATCATAACCTTATAATATTCAAAAGATTGTGCATCCAATTTAAATACTACTTCATCTTCTTTCATATCACCTGAAATTTCTATTGGGCTGTTTTGATTTAACACAGTGACTTCATTTGTCATTGAAGTAATAGTTATATTATTAATAACAAAACTCTCGGGATTGCTGCTTTCTATAATCAATTCTGATATATCATTGTTTTCTGTATGCAGAAATAATGAATATTGATTTTTGCGTGCAAAAATTTGATTATAGTAATAATTGTCAATGTCGTTTATGCTAAATTCCAAACAATCTTTTTTTAATGGTAATGTTGATTCATCAAATTCAATATCAATTTTATAAAGTGTGTATGGTTTTGAATTAAAAGTTAATATTTTTTTGGTTTCAATTTTCTTTGATGCAGGAATTTCAATTTTTTCATCGGTTCTAAATATCACTTCATTTTCCGAAACAAATCCAAGCTGTTCGATATTATATTTATCAAGCTTAATATTTTTCAGGGGTGAAATATTTATGTAATGATACTTATTGTCCGATGGTATTTTATTAATCTTTTCTTTCAGATAAGATATGTCATCATCATCACCATAAAGTGTTGAAAGGATTTGTTTTTTATATTCATCTGTTGATTTGAAAAGAATTTTTGTAAGATAATTTTTATTTGATGAAAAGTAATATGACGGTTCTTCTACTAAATAAGATAAAATCAATTCATCATTTCTGTTATAAAAGGTTCCATAAAAAGGACTATACAGAGCAGGAAAATTATCAAGGAGAAATATTGATGTATTATTAAATCTGAAACAATCATTTCTAACATTGTTTATAACCAAAAAACATGATGTTGAAATTATCAAAAGCAACGAAACCAAGTACTTTAACCATGTTTTTATATTAAAATATCCTGATAAAATAACAATTGCAAAAACCAACACTGGATATGTCCACATTACATAACGAGCACAAAAAATTGCAGCACAATTCATAAATACCATTAATGAATATGCTAAGATTGGTGCGAAAAAGAATGCGGTATATATAATTGCATCTTTTTTTTTTCTTTATTATTGAAATTGCAGACAATACAAAAAACAAAATCAATATTAATGGTGCAAAGGACATAAAACCAAAGTTAATATCAAATAAATATGATAAAAACCTTCCCATATAATTATCAAGTGTTGCTCCAACAGCAGTAGGGTTTCCTGTTTTCAGCATTAAAAAATTAAAAATGAACGGAATAAGGCATGGAATATAACAACAGCCATATTTAACTGTTTTAAAAAAATTTTTTAAGCTAATTATTTTCATTTCTTTTCTGTTCTGAAACATTTTTATAAAATAATCAATAAACATTACAATTCCAATTGCCATAACTGTTGGCTGCGGTATACTTGCGACAGCAATAAAAAATGCAGCTGATTTATACTTTTTATTATGGTATAATACCATTGAAATGGCAACAAGAGAAAATATCATAGATTCTGCACTTAAATATGGTATGTATCGGTATATCGGGGATAATATTAATAAAATCAATATGATGAATTTTTCTAGTATAGGTAGTTTTAAATTCTTATATATATAAAATAATGCAAAAATTATAAAAATTGCATTTGTTATTGTAAAAGCACGCAACTGGTCTAATCCTAAAAATTGCAAAATCAATTTAATTGGCAGACAAATTATCGGATATATTGGAAAATAAAATGATAGCCATTCATCATCTGTGATTTTTACTAAACGTGAACCACGAAGTGAACTATAATCATCAACTTTTCTGTATAGGTCGGGATAATCAATTTTTGCTTGGTCGATATCTGCTTGAGTAATTATAAGTGTTTGCCTGTATTGCAATGATATTGTCGGCAGTGTAAAACTATCTACTTCAAAGTATCGCCATTTCTCGCCAAATGCATAAAGCAAAAAAGATAACGAAACAGCGAAAATTATTACTTTGCAAAATAACTGTATTATTTTATCTCTGTCATATTTTCCATCATTTGTTTTTATATCTAAAAAAGTAAGAGTATTATTTTTTCTTCTTTCTGTTTGCATATTTTATCTCCTGTTTCAAATAAAGTAAAAAAATATAGATATATTATACATTATATATAGCTCATTGTCAACAGATATTCATACATAATATCATGAGAAATAATATTTTGTAACGATAAATCAAAATAACAAACATAAATTATATCAAGCTTTCACGTTTCTTTCGTTATGGAGATATATACACTAAATTATATATTTATAGATTATTTATATTAGCTGCCATATTGTAAATAATTTCAGCCATTTCGGCAGGGGATTCCTTCAATCCGTTTTTCAGCCAGTGCTGAATAAGCCCGATACTGCCATTTACAATGAAAACGAAATAAAGCTCGGTATTTATTTTTGTTGAGTCAACAAAATCAGCAAGTGACATTCCACATTGCTCATAAATAATTGTCATTAGCTTTTTTTGGAAATCAATATCACCTTTTTCACTCATTAGTGTTTGTATATGGCTTTTATTATCAGCAAAGTATTCGAATGCTTTTTCAATATTCTTTATCATTTCTGTTTTATCCGTTTTCTCTGTAAATTTTGCTATTATTTCCTTTCCCCATGTAAATGTTTCTTCCTCAATGCAGCGTAAAAGTTCATACTGGTCAGAATAATGTGCATAAAAGGTTGTGCGGTTAATATCAGCATTTTCACACAGCTCTTTTATTGTGATTTTTGATATAGATTTTTCCTGCATAAGTTCAATTAAGCTGTTCTTTAATGCTGTTTGTGTATACTTAGTTTTTCGGTTTTGTTTCATTTCTTTCATTATACATACCCTCTTTTAAAGATACAGATTTTATGGAAATGTTCGGAAATATACATTTCTAATAAATGTGTTGACATAAATACATATTAAAAGCAATTGACGGTTGCAAAATCAACACAGTGTCATTATACTATATATTGTAAGGATATGTCAAGTTTGAAACAAACTAAAAAAATAATAATAATATAACCCACGGTTCATGCAAATGTATTTCATTTAGCTTTGTGACAAGTAGGCATGGGCATAAGAAAGGAAGTCATTTATTTTGTCGCTTATTGAGTTTAAGAACATAAAAAAAGAATATCATGTTGGTGATGTTAACATTACCGCTGTTGAAAACTGCTCATTTACTATTGATAAAGGTGAGCTTGTTGTTATTTTAGGGCCTAGCGGTGCAGGTAAAACTACCGTTTTGAACTTGCTTGGAGGTATGGATTCACCAAGCGACGGCAAAATTTATGTTGATGGCAGCAAGGTGCATAAATATCGTAAAAAACAGCTTATTGATTATCGCAGAAACGATATAGGCTTTGTTTTTCAGTTCTATAATCTCGTTGGAAACCTGACTGCACTTGAAAATGTTGAGCTTGCTTGTCAGATTTGTCCTAATGCGCTTGATCCTAAGGCTGTTTTAGAACAGGTTGGTTTATCGGAACGTATGGATAATTTTCCCTCACAGCTTTCAGGCGGTGAGCAGCAAAGAGTTGCTATTGCAAGAGCAATTGCAAAAAATCCAAAGCTACTGCTTTGCGATGAGCCAACAGGTGCGTTAGACAGCGTTACAGGGCAAAAAATCATTACTTTATTGCAGAAAAACTGCAAGGAAATGGGGATGACAACAGTGCTAATCACTCATAATGCTGTTATTGCCGAAATTGCGGATAAGGTTATTAAAATAAAAAATGGTACGGTAAAAAGTGTTAAGGTTAATGAAAACCCTAAAAAAGCCGACGAGATTGCGTGGTGACTTCTGATTGCTTTATAAAAATACGTTAACTAAAATAAAAAAATCAATCGGAAGATATATTTCGCTTTTGATGATTGTTATGATTGGTTCAGGATTTTATGCGGGACTTGATGCAAGTGCACCTGACATTGAATATCTTGCTGATACATATTATAAAGAATATAATTTGCTTGACTTTAAAATTGTAAGTACTATGGGTCTTACTGATGACGATGTTGCAGCAATTAAAGCTATTGACGGTATTACTGCTGTTATTCCTAGCTATTCTGCCGATGTTTTAAGCGGTGAAATGACATTACGTATTCATGCGCTAGAGGATAGTGTTAATAAGGTTAAGCTTTTTGATGGCAGACTACCTGAAAAGGTTAATGAATGTGTTGCTGACAACCGAAATTATCGTGTCGGCGATAAAATAAAGGTTACAAGCGATGTCGAGGACAAGCTTGATATCACAGAGTTTAAGGTTGTTGGAGTTGCTGAGTCGGTTTTATATTTGGCAGAAGATTATGGCAGTACAACCATTGGAAACGGCAAGCTTTCATCGTTTATTTTTGTGGATAAAGACGTGTTCAAAATGGATGTTTATACCGAGATTTATATTGATGCTGATACAGAGAATGCGGATGCTTATTCGGATAAATATGATGCAATATCTACTCGGATTAATGATGAGCTTGTAAAAATAAAACCAGTAAGGGAACTTGCTCGTGATAATGATATATCATCTGAAGCTTATGAAGAAATTTCCGAAAATGAAACTAAGCTTAATGATGAACGTGTTAAAGCACAAAAAGAGTTGGACGATGCAAAAAAAGAACTCGATGACGGTGCTAAAGAACTGCTTGATGGCAAGGAAACTGCACGTAAAGAATTTGCTGACGCAAAAAAAGAACTTGATGATGGCTCAAAAGAGCTTGCTGATGGTAAAGCTGAACTCCTTAAAAACGAAAAAGAATTAAATGAAACCGTTATTTCCCAAAATGCCGAGTTTGAAGATGCGAAAAAACAGATTTCTGACGGCTGGAAACAAATTGATGCAGGACTTGAGGGAACAGGTATCACAAGAGATACAATCGGCGCAACGATAACTGAGCTTTCGGCTGGAATTGATGGAATGAATATGCAGTTGTTGCAAATTCCAGAGGGAAGTCAGGAATATATGGTGCTTGCTGGAACAATTTCTGAATATCAAAAACAGCTTGATGGTTTAAATCAGCTAAAAACTTCGATTGATACTTTGACAGCTAGCGAAAAACAATTGAATGATGGAATTGCAACTTTTAATGTGGAAATAGAAAATGCAAGAAAGCAAATTACTGATGCGAAAACGGAAATTGCGGAAAATGAAAAGAAAATTGCAGATGGCTATATTGAATATGAGGAAAGCCTTGCAAAAATTGATAAAGAGTTGGCTGAAAATGAGCAAAAGCTTGAAGATGGCTATAAAGAATATTACGAGGGGCTTGAAGAATTTAATTCAGAAATGGCTGATGCGGAAAAGAAAATCAGTGATGCGAAACAGGAAGTTGCCGATTTAAAGCCGACTACATGGTATATTTATGACAGAAATGCATCGGTTGGACATGATGAGCTTGGCAGCAGTATCGAAGTTATTGTGTCAATTGCGGCTGTATTTCCAATTTTCTTTATCCTTATTGTAATGCTGATGTCGTCAAACTCGATGTCACGTATGATTGCTGAGGAGCGTGGGGAACTTGGCACGCTTGCTTCACTTGGCTTTGATGATAACAGTATTGTTCGAACATATCTTTTATATGTTTTGTCAGCATCAGGAATTGGTGCAGTTGCTGGTTTTTTCATCGGATGCAGATTAATTCCACCGCTTGTATTCAGCAACTTTGTATATGTGCTTCCACCACTTGTTATGCAATATAACATGGTTACATTTGCTATTATCATGGTTGTGGCGTTTGTATTAATGATTTTTGTTACATACACTTCATGCAACAAGGAGCTTAAACATACTCCTGCTACGTTAATGCGTCCTTTACCGCCCAAAAAGGGTAAAAAGATTTTGCTTGAACGTATTGGATTTATTTGGAATAGACTTTCGTTCACATGGAAAGTTACTATGCGAAATATGTTCCGTTACAAAAAGCGTGCAATGATGACAATTGTTGGTGTTGCAGGATGTACAGCACTTTTGGTTGTTGGTTTTGGACTAAGAGATAGTATGGATGGTGTTGCAGAAAAGCAGTATGGCGAAATTCAAACATACAAGAGCATGATTATTCTCGATGAAGAAACAAAGCATATTGACGGTGATTTATTGACCCTGATTGAAAAAGAAAAGGTTACAAATCCACTTCTTATAAAGCAAAGTCCATATAAATGTGAGACCCCAAGCAAGTCAGTTGATGTTTATATGATTGTTCCGCAGGATAATGAAGTTTTTGAAAATTACTATAACCTGACAGGCAAAAGTGATGGAATTGATATACCGCTAAATGATGATACTGTTATCATTACAGAAAAATTTGCGGCAACATTTTCTCTAAAAGAGGGAAGTACATTTTCTATTTCCGATGCCGATAAAAACGTGTTTGAACTGACAGTTTCTGACATCGTAGAAAATTACATCTCAAACTATATTTATATGAACACAACTATGTACAACAAGGTGTTTTGCGAGGATATAATGTTTAATACAGTTGTTTCGGACAGTGTTCCTGATGCAAAACGACTTATTGAGGATGACCAGATTATAACAGTTTCTCTTACAAGTGACGCCGTTGACAAGATACTTGAAAATAACGCAAGTCTTGACAGTATCGTTATTTTCCTTGTTGTTGTTGCATCATTGCTTGCTATAATAGTGCTTTATAACCTGACTGCAATTAACATTAGTGAGCGCATTCGTGAGATTGCAACATTAAAGGTTCTTGGGTTTAACGATGGCGAAACAAATGCCTATATTTATCGTGAGGCGATAATTTTAACATTTGTTAGTATCATTATCGGAGCAGTACTTGGAACAGTTTTGCATGGCTTTGTTGTTGATGTTATTGAAAGTGATGTTACTGTGCTTTTTAGAAAAATTAGTCTTTTCAGCTATGGTTTATCATGCGTTTTGACAATCGTATTTTCAATAATAATGCAGTTTGTAACATATTTTAAGCTCCAAAAAATTGATATGATTGAGTCTTTGAAATCGGTTGAATAATAATAAAAATGCGTACCGTTGAATTTCGGTACGCATTATTTTTATCTGTTATCAATTTTTTCAGGATACATATCGTGGTTAGCCATTCTATCCCATGCCATCTTTTCCCATTTGGTATCTTTCATGCCATAATTGCAATATGGGTCAATTGAAATACCGCCACGTGGCGTAAATTTACCCCATACCTCAATATATTTCGGATCCATAAGCTTAATTAAGTCTTTCATAATAATATTCATGCAGTCCTCATGGAAATCGCCATGGTTGCGAAAGCTGAATAAATACAGCTTTAGTGACTTGCTTTCAACCATATTCACGTTCGGTATATAGGAAATGTAAATTGTCGCAAAGTCAGGCTGACCTGTAATCGGACAAAGACTTGTAAATTCAGGGCAGTTGAATTTTACGAAATAATCGTTATTCTGATGCTTGTTTACAAATGTTTCCAGCACCTGTGGCGCATAATCGTCATGATATTTTGTATTTTGATTGCCAAGCAAGGTAATACCGTTTGTTTCATCATTTGTTCTTCCACTCATTATATAAAATTCCTCTCAATCTGTATATTTAATAGGGTCATGCGTATTGTTCATTTCAAACGCTTTTATACGGTCAATGCAAGTTCCGCACTTTCCGCAGGCAGTATCATTACCTTCATAACAGCTCCATGTTAACTCATATGGTACATTAAGTTCAAGACCAATTTTAACAACATCAGCCTTATTCATACTTACAAATGGTGCAATAACACTAAGCTGACGTCCGCTGCCTTCGTAAATAGCAGTGTTTATAGCATTGTTAAAAACCTCGGAGCAGTCTGGATATGCACTTCCAGCGGCATCATCAGAATGAGCACCATAATAAATTACAGAGCAGTCCCTTGACAGCGCAACACTCGCAGCAGATGATAAAAACAAGCCGTTACGAAATGGTACATATGTTGAAACAGGCTTTCCGTCTGTTTCCTCAAGCTGTTCAGCATAACTTTCAAGCGGTATGTCCTTATTAGAATGAGATAGCAATGAACAGTCGGAAAATTTAAACATTTCTGATAAATCAAGGCGTATTAGCTCCACGCCATAATATTTTGCTGTTTTATCCGCCGCTAGGGTTTCTTTAATATGCTTTTGTCCATACGAAATAGATAAAGCCATGACATTTTCACTGCCATATTTATCGCAAGCAAGAGCAAGACAGGTTGTGCTGTCAAGACCACCGCTGAAGAGTACAAGTGCTTTCATAAAAATAAACTCCTTATCTCAATTGCATATAAAGCCTGTTCTGCAAAACCGTATCTGTCAAAAAACGTCCCCTTAAGCATGATGAAACTGTCTTTGCAGACGGTTTTTTTATACCTCTTGCAGTCATACAGCTATGGTTAGCCTCAATAAAAACTGCTACATCGTTGGATTCAGATGCAATAGTCATTATTTCTGCGATATCAGTTCCGATACGTTCCTGCAATTGCAATCGCTTTGCCGCCATATCAGCAATACGTGCGATTTTTGATAACCCTAAAACTTTATTTTTAGGAATATATGCGACAGATATTTTCATGTCATACATCAACGCCATATGATGCTCACAATGAGAAAATACCTCGATATCCTTAACAACGACGATATCATTGCTGTTATTTTCGGAAAAGCCATCCTCAAAGGACTTATCAAACATATTGGCAATTTCTTCGTTTGTATACTGCATTCCCTCAAAAACTTCGCCATACATTTTGGCAACACGCTCAGGTGTTTCATGAAGTCCCTCACGCTCTGGGTCATCACCCAAAGCTACGAGTATACCCTTAATATGTTCTTCAATTGCCTTAAAATCTATTTCCTTGCTCATTTTATATCCTTTCGTAAACTTATCTAAACACCTTTTTCGTTTGGGTCCCAAATAAACTTGTGTAGTTGTAATTGCAAATTAACACCATTCATGTTCTTGTCTTTCATAAACTCAACCATATCGCATGGATGAATGTTATTGAATACAGGGCTTAAATAAACGGCACACTTTTTAGCAAGCTTATATTTAGTTATAATCTCATATGCACGGTTTAAATCATCCTCCGAGCCACAAACGAACTTAACCGTATCAGTACTTTCAATTAAGTTAAGATTTTCGTGTATCATATGCTTTTCCATTAAGCTTGACGGCAGTTTATAATCCATTGTCAAAGATGGTCTGTTTTTACCTATATTTATAACATCACGAACATCAACAGCGCCATTTGTTTCAATCTCCACAGATAAGCTTTCATCCTTAGAAAGCAGTGTCAGAAAATCAATAATGCCATCCTGAATAAGCGGCTCACCGCCAGTTATTGTAACACGATTAATGCTTTCTGATTTAATAATATTATATATTTCATTAGCAGTCATTGGTGTCGAAACGGTATTTTCACAGTTTGCCCACCTCGTGTCGCAATAGGAACAGTCAAGATTACATCCTTTGAAACGCACGAAAACAGCAAGCTGTCCGGCACTTCTGCCCTCTCCGTTAATACTTGTAAAAATTTCTACAACGTTATACATTTTTACCTCTCTTATTCTGAATATACTGCACAGTTATCAGGTGTTTCATAAACGGCGACGCTTTTTACATTATATCCGCTCATTCGTAAGCTGTCATAAAAACTCTTTGCAAAATTTTCGGCAGTAGGACGAAATTTAACAGGAATTAGCTTAAAACCCTCGTCCGACAAAGCCTCAACTGTGTTATATTTTAGTGTACCCATCTCGAAAATAAGTGCATGGTCATAGCTGTCTGCAATCTGTTTCAAGTCCCCTTTAATCTGTCCGAAGTCAACAACCATACCTCTGCATTGACCCTCTGATTCAAGGTTATCACTATAAATTTCAGCTGTTATAGTCCATCTGTGACCGTGGATATTTGCACATTTGCCTTTATACCCTGACAAAAAATGTGCAGAATCAAATGATGCAGTTGCTTTTAATGTATACATAATATGTATGTCCCCCAAATAAAAACGGGCATGGCAAAGCACCACACCCGTAAAAAATTAATTTTACATTATAGCAATTCCAAAGTTGAAGTGCTATATGATGCCCTAGTTTTGTTTATAGACAGGATGGTACAAATGAACTGTCTTATCTTTAGTATTATATCACTATATAAGAGGTGTGTCAAGAAGATTTAAATCTACTAACAGCATTATATATACTTAAAATATGATTTTGTGCAAAATTACTAATTATTATAGGAATATATGTAATTTCTTAGCGAAATCGTATCGATAATTTAGCAGTAACCGAACGATTTGTTAATATTACAACCATTGATTTTTACTGTTATTTGGTCTATACTTAATAATAGCATAGGTAATTGATATTATTTGTGTTTAATATTTAATAAAATTTAGGGGAGTGTACTATGAAAAATTTAAAAATTAGCAGTAAGTTAGCCGTCAGTTTTATTATTCTTTTGGCTTTTTCACTTATTATTGGTGTGATAGGCATCGTTGGAGTTAACATTGTAAACAGAAATGCAGTTAGTATGCATGATGATAACTTATATTCAGTTGCATACATACAAGCTATTGCTTTTGATTATCAACGTGAGAATATCAACATTCGTGATATGCTTTTATATGACAATACAAGTAATGAATATGCTGCAAGCAAGAGCAGTTTAGAAAATGCTATTAAGGAAACTAATGAGGATTTAGCGAATTACAAGGCAGTTATCGTAGAAAAAGATGAAATGGATTTGTATAATAAGTTTGTTGATGATTATAATGCTGTCTATAATACAATAATAGTTCCTGTACGTGATTTGGCTGATAAGGGTGAAAATGAACAGGCTAATGCTGTTATGGCTGCTAATGCAAATCTTGTCACTACTGCTGACAACAGACTTGACGAGCTTGTTGCAATGAACCTTGAGGCTGCTGATTCTTCAAATAAAAATAATGCAAGTGCATATACACTAATCATTATTATTGCTGCAATAGCACTTGTTGCTGCTGTAATTATTGCAGTTTTCCTAACCATTAGAATTTCAGGTCTTATTGCAAAGCCTATGGTACTTATAAAGGATATGGTTAATCAGATTGGTCTTAAGGGTAAGCTTACTTTTAGTAAATCACAGAAAGATTTACTTGATGAATATGGCAAGTCTAAGGATGAAATTGGTGAAACTATTCTCGCTATGAACAGCATGGTTGAGCATCTTGCATATTTAAGCGCAGAAATGGATTTAATTGCGCAGGGTGACCTTACTTCAGATATTAAGAAGCTTTCCGATGAAGACGTTATTGCTGATGCTCTATATAAAATGTCTGACAATCTTAACAATATGTTTTATGAGATTAACATTGCATCATCACAGGTTAACACAGGTGCTTCTCAGGTTGCAGACGGTGCACAGCTTCTTTCAGAGGGTTCTACACAGCAGGCTACTGCTGTTGATGAGCTTTCCAGTTCAATTTCAGAAATTTCCGATATGACTGAAGCAAATGCTAAGATGGCTAATAATGCTGCAAGTCTTACTACTTCTGTTCGTTCAAATGCAGAGAATGGTACTGTTCAGATGCAGAGCATGATGCAGGCTGTTACTGAAATTACTGCTGCAAGCCAGAACATTAATAAGGTTATCAAGGTTATTGATGATATTGCATTCCAGACCAATATTCTTGCACTTAATGCTGCTGTTGAAGCTGCTCGTGCAGGTGCAGCAGGAAAGGGTTTTGCTGTTGTTGCTGATGAAGTTCGTAACCTTGCATCAAAATCTGCTGAAGCTGCTAAAAATACAACTACACTTATCGCTGATTCTATTGAAAAGGCAGAGCTAGGTGCAAAAATTGCTCAGGAAACTTCAACTTCTTTAGATGATATTGTTAAGGGCATTGTTGAAAGTACAGATATTATCTCTAAGATTGCTGATTCATCTGAACAGCAGGCAAAGGGTATACAGCAAATTACTATCGGTATTAATTCTGTTGCTCAGGTTGTTCAGCAAAATAGTGCTACTGCTGAAGAAAGTGCTGCTGCATCAGAAGAAATGAGCGGTCAATCCTCTGCATTACAAGACCTTGTTGCAAACTTTAAGTTAAAGAGATAAATCAATCTGATTTTAATATGAAAATAAAAAATATCCTGCTATTTAATTATAGCGGGATATTTTTATGTGCTTTTATACCTTTTGAAATTTCTTTAAAATGCTTTTAACCTTATCAATCAACGAAATTTTCTTCTTAGTTTCAGGTGCAAGAACAATCTTTTCGGCGTTTTCATAAGCCTCACGAATGAAAAATTCCTGTGAATTTAATCGCTCTCCAAGACATTCCTTTCGGATATATGTGCTGTCGGACTGCATTTTTCTTGCCTTAACATTATCAGCTAGCATTGTGTTAAATATCGATAAAATCCTTTCACGAATGTGAGGTGCATAAATCGGAGCTGCTACCTCAACACGTCTTAGGGTATTTCGTGTCATGAAATCAGCAGATGCAATGTAAATTTTCACACGTTCCCCCTTGCCGAAAATATAAATTCGTGAATGCTCAAGCAAACGCCCAACAATACTGATAACCTCAATATTTTCAGTATGCTTTGGAACTCCTGCAATAAGACAGCATATTCCACGAACAACCATTTGGATTTTTACACCCTTTTGAGATGCCTCAACAAGCTTGTCAATAAGAGTTTTATCAGTAAGTGAATTAAGCTTAAGTCCGATATAAGCTTCTTTACCGCTTTCAGCCATGGCAATTTCATAATCAATCATTGCAATAATCTTGTTTTGTAATGAAAGTGGTGCAACAAGAAGATGAGCTGAATTTTCAACAAGATTACCCATAGCAAGTGCGTTAAACACAGTTCCAGCCTCAACACCAATGTCATTGTTAGCTGTCAATAGCGAGAGGTCGGTATAAAGCCCCGAAGTCTTTTCGTTATAGTTACCAGTACCAATCTGAGTTATGTACTGAACTTTTCCACTTGTTTTTCTTGTAATCAACAAAAGCTTTGAATGCACTTTCAGGTTTTCAGGACCATATATAACGTTACATCCTGCCTGTTCAAGACGTTCAGCCCAGCCTATGTTGTTTTCTTCATCAAACCTAGCACGAAGTTCAACTAAAACAAATACATCCTTGCCATTTTCAGCAGCGGCAATAAGAGCTTCAACAACCTTTGAGTTTGATGCAACACGGTAAAGAGTAATCTTTATAGAAACAACAGATGGATCAGATGCAGCTTCATTAAGCAATGTAAGAAATGGCTTTATTGTTTCATACGGATAATGTAAAAGTATATCCTTTTTCATAATCTGATTTATCATAGGCTCATTTTTAATGATGTTACATGAAAGCTGTGGGTTAAAACGAGCAAAGCAAAGTGTCGGCTCTTTTGATTCAAGCTTATTTTTAAGGGTTGAAACAAATGATAAATCAAGAGGGGACTTCAATCGAAAAATCTGGTTTGGAGATAATTCAAGTATTGAGCAGAGATAATTAACTGCATTTTCACCTAACTTTCTTGATAATTCAAGTCGGATAGGGGATAGCTTTTTGCGCTTTTTAAGCAAATCGGACATGACTTCACGCAAGTCAACATCCTGATCGTATAAAGCCTCCTCCATGTTAATATCGGCATTTCTTGTGATACGAACAAGCGATTTATCAAGAATTTTATAGTTGTTGAAAATTAGTGGTATGTAATGAAGAATTAACTCCTCAACAAGCATAAATCTGAGCTGCTCGTTATTAGCAGGCAAGAAGATAACTCGCTGAAATGCGCCGCTTGCAGGAACAAGACCTATTTTAACTCCTGTACCAGACTTTGTATCAAGCTGTGCAGCTGCATAAATTTCCTTATTCTTAAGGAATGGAAACGGATTACGTTTGTCTATAACCTGCGGCGAAATAAGCGGAAGAATTTCTGTGCGGAAATACACCTGCAAATATGTTTCCTCATCAGCAGAAAGCGCACGGAAATTTACCTGCTTTATATTGTAATGCTCCTCAAGTTTATCCATAATATTATAATATGCTTTGTCACGAACAGGACATAACGAAGAAACAGCCTTAAAAATTTCATTAAGCTGTGTTTCACAGGACATACCTGTTTTATTATCCTTTTCATTGTTTCCAACAAGTGTCTGGTCATACATCGACCCAACACGCACCATAAAAAATTCATCAAGGTTTGATTGGAATATTGAGGCGAACTGCAAGCGTTCAAGCAGCGGAACAGTTACATCCTCTGCCTCCTCGAGAACTCGCATATTAAATTTCAGCCATGATAATTCACGGTTGTCATAATAGTTTTTCATTAAATAAAGTCATCCCTTTTGAATTATAGTTTTACGTCTTTTAATTATATGCATCATACAACAATTATATAATTTAACATTAATAAAGTCAAGCATCATTGCGTTAAATTATCCAATACAACTTAACTTGATTTTAACAAAAAAAGCTGTTACACAAATAATCGTGCAACAGCTTAAATATATTAACTGCAATTAACAAATAGCAGATGTTTTTGGACTGCCGCCCTATAAAGTGAATTTTCACATCACAGGACCGCATATGTAAAATTTATAGGCACATCCATTATTTTTTCAGGCTGCCTTTTTTACCTCTTAAGACCGAGGTATAAGTCAATGTTACGAAATATACAAAGCTAAGCGGTTTGTATTTCGTCAAGATAATGCTAAGAACAATCTTGATTAATTGGTAACTTTTGCATTTCTCATTACGTATAGTATAGCTTATAATTGTGATAGAAATGTGAAGATATGTAGAACATTTATCGAAAAAGTACGTAAAATCAAAACTTTAGCGATAACTTAACGAAAACATTACGAAACCGCAGTTGTAGTTTCAGTTGTTGTGGTTTCTGTAACATCATGAATATTTGATGAAAGTTCTCTTACATCATCAACTTTCACATTAATGTCTAAGTCAGGGATTGAAACATTGGTGAGCATATTAGTATTTGGATCGAAAGTGAGTGCATAACTGCCGACAGACGATGTTCCAAAGAAAGTCGGACCTTCGGCAGTTTGCGAGAAATCCATTTCAGGCATTGCAGCAGCATTATCAATAACATTAAAAACAGCGTTGAAAACAGAGCCGCTGTTAATGTTTTCAAGTGGAACATCAAATGACATCTCACCAAGCATAACATTTACACCGTTCGGACTATAATTAATAGTCATGCCAGCCAGTGAATCAGGAGAAACAATCTCCATATCCCAGATACCTGTGCCATATCTTGTGACAACAGCCTTGACTTCGTTGTCATTATATGTGATTGTTACATTGCTGGTGAAAGCTTTGTTGAGGTCAGGTGATTTGGATTTTACAACATCCTGTATGCTTTTGCAGGCTGTAAAAAGCATAAGTACTGCGAGAAGTAAAATTAGTGTAAAAAATCTTTTTTTCATGAGAAAACCCTCCGTTCAAAATAATCGAACAGAGGGTAAAAGTTTTAGTAACGATACCTTATCTGTTCCATTTATTGAACACAAAAGGCAATTCATTGATTACATCATAAGGCAACATACCAATTTGTGATGACTTTGATGCAACCATATCAGCAGCAAGTCCATGCACATAAACGCCTGCAACGGCAGCATCAATCGGTGATAAACCTTGTGCGGTAAATCCTGTGATGATACCAGTAAGCACATCGCCGCTGCCGCCCTTGCTAAGTCCAGGATTACCAGACTGGCATACAAAAACCTTGCCGTCACCAACAATAAATGTAGGCGAACCCTTTGCAACGACAACAATTTTGAATACTTTTGATAATGCAATGGCGATGGAAAGCCTGTCTTTATCACAATTAATACCGGATGCCTTATGAATACGTGCAAGCTCAGCTGCATGAGGAGTAATAATGAGCTTGTTTTTTGTGTTCTTAATAATATCTATGTTGTCCACAAGGCAGTTTATTCCGTCTGCGTCCAAAATAATCGGACAATCTGCATTTGATATGAGTTCATACACAATTTTCTTTGTAGATTCGGAAACTCCAAGTCCGCTTCCGATTGAAACAGCAGACATAGTTTGCGCAGCCGATAAAATTTCTGGTAGATTTTCGTCTGAAATAAGACCATCTTTATTTTCGGAAAGAGGAAGGTAGGTTGCTTCAAAAATAGATGATGCAAGCCTGTTTATGACAGTTTCAGTTGAGGCAAGACGAACAAGCCCTGCACCTGAACGAAGTGCTGACAGTGTTGATAATGCAGCAGCACCACTCATGCAGTTATTTCCAGCAATATTTAAGATGCGTCCGAAATCACCCTTATGTGAATCGGACTTTCTTTCAGGGAATAGCGGGCTTACATCATTTTCCACAGCTTCTGTGGCAACAAATTCAACACCATCAAAAAGATTTTCCGAAAGACCGATTTCACTCACGATAATTTCACCGCAAAGTGATTTTAATGGCTCTAAAAGCATTCCAACCTTTTTAAAGCCGAATGTAACAGTATAATCACATTTAAGAGTACTTTCATCAGCCTCGCCATTAAGGCAGTTACCGCCTGAAGGAACATCAACAGCTATTTTTATGGCAGAGCATCTTTTTACAAACGAGAAACAAGCTTTCACAGCCGGAGGCAGAGAATTACCTCTGAATCCAATACCGAAAACCGCATCAACAATTATAGCGGCTGATGAAAAACAAGCAAAAGCCCTGTCGATATTGTCGTTTAAATTTAAAACTTCAATATTTTTTTCATTACCCATCTCACAATATCTATTAATAGCTAAAATTGAATCAGGGTCACCATCAGCAAGAACAACAGTAATAGAAACACCGTAATCAGCAAGATTTTTTGCAATGGTAAAACCATCAGCTGCATTGTTTCCGTGACCGCAAAGTATGACAATACCATCGGTAACGTCAACTTCATTCATTATCATTGCAATAAGCTGAGTAACCTCAGATGCGGCATTATCCATCAGCTGACTGTATTTCAATGCAGTTTTATCCGATACAGACTCTATGAAATGCATTTGTTCAGGGGTTGCAAAAATCATAAAAATCACCCTTTCCTAATGTGAGTTTATTATAGGGTATACTATAATAAAACTAAGATGTTACTGAGCATCAAAAAAGATAACACTAGCCATAGCGATTTTATTTGAGTGCGAGCAGGCAACTGTCGCTTTTACTTTTTTGAAAGTAAACTGCATTTTTGCTCTGCCTTGCAGACTTAAATAATACTGCCCGCTGTAATCAGCCATAACAGAAACTTCATTTAAATTGCATCCGTTAAAAGCAGCACCCATTGCTTTTTTAAAAGCTATTTTTCCACAGTACATTTCAGCTATAATGTAAGGTGAAAAGTCCTTACCCATTAGGTACTTAATTTCCTGAGGAGAAAAAATTCTCGAACGAAATCTTGGCATCATCGCAAGCTTTTTCATATGCGGCATATCAACAAAATATAAACCTTGAATCATAAAAATATATACTCCTTAAAAATAAAACAAAATAAATTAGAACAGCATAACCGCAAAAAAAGCAGATTTAATTATTTTTCATTGATGTACGTATGGAACGTGGCAAAAATGGCTTTAAAGCCTCTAAAACACGTTCGTTTGGTGAAAATACAAGCCTTGCATTTCCGATTGAATTATGTTTGAAATCAGCATAATATAAAGGATTATCCCCATTGCCGTCAGCCTTTACAACTGTTACATTGCTTTCAAGTTTTGGAGCATCTTTATACTCACCATAGCTTTCGAATGTTGAGGCTTTAATTGTAATAAGGCGCTTTCTTTTTCTTTTGGCAACAATTTTATCAATATCAATCTCTCCGTTTGTAACGATATATTCGTACTCACAGTCAAGACCTGTCATTAACCAGTATGCACCATAAAAAACACCCACAATCACAACTAAAGCATATGATCCAAGCAGCAATACACCAACTGCTGAAATCAAACCTGCTCCTATACCAATAAGTGCTTTTAAAAGCATTTCCTTTCTGCCAGATGGCTTTTTAACAATTTGTTCAACAAATATATCCATTTTTAACTCCTTTTTGCACTGAAAATTTGTGTATAATCATTATAACACATTTTTTTTGAACTTTCAAGGAAAAAATGCTTGCAAAATTATATTTTATTGTATATAATATATGTATAGGTATTATTTATATGGTGTTTTAAAACTCATATAGTAATATTAAAATAACCGTTAAACATATTGACTGAGTACAGTAGCAAACCTTAAAATTAGGTATTTCTTACGAAATATTGAATTATGCATATTCAGAGATGGATGTATTTGCTGTGAGCATCCTTATGCTAGAGATTTGTGAAATTCACTCACGAGTGGTTTGGCTGAAGATATTTTTTATGCAAAAATATTTGTAGGCTGAAACGTATGCTGCGTTAAAGCGAGAGGGATGTTTGTCCTTTATGAATGGTGGTATAAACAGGATTTATTGTGTCTTGTTCCGTTTTGGGACAGGACTTTTTTTATTGGGGTGGTGTTTATCAGAAAAATATTAAAGATACCTGCGTTTATATTGCTTGGAATTGTCACCATACTTGGATTGATTTCAAAATCTGCTTTGGGATTTTTGGAATTAACATTTATCGCAATGTTTCTGATAATACCTGTATCTTATGGATTAGAAGCGTTTACAGATTTAGATATAAGTTTTACTATGCTTGTTGAGTATGCATGGATAATAGGCATTATAGCTATTGTGCTTAATGTTATATTGCTGTTGTTAAGAGGTATATTAAACAACCTGCAAAAAAATCTGATGATGTATGTTTCTGACATTAAAGCGGATAACCAAAACGAAAAGGATTATAATGACAATATAACTGCAGGGTATCTTAATGAAGAATTTATAACATTTGTTAATGAGAAAGACGAGTTCGACAGACTTTTTGAGATGGGTAACATCTCGGAGCAGGACTATATAAAGCAGATAAATACATTAAATGAAAAATATAAAAAATGAAAGGTTGGGTTTTAAATGAAAGAGCAGCTTGAACAGATTGGAAAGCTTGCAATGAGTGAGCTTGAAGTTTGCGACAATATTGAGGTACTGGAGAGCTTGCGAGTTAAGTTTTTAGGTAAAAAAGGAGAGCTGACATCTATTCTAAAGCAGATGGGTAAGCTTACAGCGGAGGAACGTCCTGTTATTGGACATCTTGCAAATACTGTCAGAGAAAAGATTGAAACTGAAATTTCCGAAAAAACATCGGCACTAAAGTCTGCACTTGCAGCAAAGAAAATGGCGGCTGAAACTATTGATGTTACACTTCCTAGCAAGTCTGTTAAGATAGGCAGACCACATCCGCTTAATGCAGTTCTAGCTGAGGTTGAGGATGTTTTTCTTGGCATGGGATTTGATATTGTTGAGGGTCCTGAGGTTGAAACAGACCACTATTGCTTTGAGGCTTTGAATATGCCGCCTCACCATCCTGCAAGAGATACACAGGATACATTTTATATTAATGACAATGTTGTTTTGCGAACACAGACTTCATCAGTACAAATTCGTACAATGGAGAAAACTACACCTCCTATAAGAATCATTTCACCAGGTAGGGTGTATCGTTCCGATGCTGTTGATGCTACACATTCACCTCTTTTCCATCAGATTGAGGGGCTTGTTATTGACAAGGGGATTACTATGGGTGATTTAAAGGGTACACTTGAGCTTTTGATGCAGCGTCTTTATGGTGATGAGTGCAAAATAAGACTTCGCCCTCACCACTTCCCATACACAGAGCCATCCGCTGAGGTTGATATTATGTGCTTTAACTGTCATGGACAAGGGTGTTCAATGTGTAAGCAGGAGGGGTATATTGAACTTCTCGGTGCTGGTATGGTGCATCCAAAGGTGCTTGAGGGCTGTGGAATAGACCCTAATGTTTATAGTGGTTTTGCATTCGGTATCGGGCTTGAAAGAATTACTATGGGCAGATACAGTATCAATGATATGCGTTTGCTTTATGAGAATGATATGAGATTTTTGGGTCAGTTCTGATTAATATGACATTTAACGGAGCGACGAGGGCGTCGCTCCCTACAAAAGTGTTAAATATATAAATGTATTATACTGAAAGGATTGAAATTAAATGGATTTGTCAATGAAATGGCTTGCTGATTATACTGACTGCAAGTGTGATATAAAGAAGTTTGTTGCTGATATGACTATGTCTGGTTCAAAGGTTGAACGTTATGAAGCAGAGGGCAGCGAGATTTCAAATGTTGTTGTTGGAAAGCTTTTGGAGGTTGTTCCTCATCCTGATTCCGACCATCTTGTTATTTGTCAGGTTGATGTTGGTACAGATGCTCCTGTTCAGATTGTTACTGGTGCTCCAAATGTGTCTGCTGGTGATTATGTACCTTGCGCACTTCATGGCTCGACTTTACCTAACGGAATTAACATCAAAAAGGGTAAGCTGCGTGGTGTCGAGTCAAATGGTATGCTTTGTTCCTTGGGTGAACTAGGTCTTACTAAGCATGATTTCCCATATGCAATTGAGGAGGGTATCTTCCTTTTAGGTGAGGACTGCGACAGAACTCTTGGACTTGACATCAAGCAGGCTATTGGTCTTAACGATACTACTGTTGAATTTGAGATTACATCTAACCGTCCTGACTGTTTCTCAGTTATAGGTCTTGCTCGTGAGGCATCTGCAACATTTGGCTCACCTCTTAATGTTAAAGAGCCATCTTTCAAGGGTGTTCCAGTCGATATAAATGATATTATGTCTGTTAAAATTGAGAACAGCAAGCTTTGCTCACGTTATATTGCTGGTGTTGTTAAGAATGTTAAAATCGGTGAGTCACCACGCTGGATGAGAGAAAGACTTCGTGCTAGCGGCGTTCGTCCTATCAATAATTTTGTTGATATAACTAACTTTGTTATGCTTGAATATGGTCATCCTATGCATGCGTTTGACTTGCGTTATGTTGATGGATCATCAATCATTGTGCGCAATGCAATTTCTGGTGAAAAAATTACTACTCTTGATGGTATTGACCGTGAGCTTTCTAGTGAAATGCTTGTTATTGCTGATGCTAATAAGCCTGTTGCTGTTGCTGGTGTTATGGGCGGAGAGTACAGCGGTATCATGGATGATACTACAACTGTTGTTTTCGAGGCTGCCTGCTTTGATGGTGCATCCGTACGTACCACAGCAAAAAAACTAGGCATGAGAACAGATGCATCTGCAAGATTTGAAAAGGGTCTTGATGCACAGAATTGCTATCCTGCTATAATCAGAGCGTTTGAGCTTGTTGAAGAATTAGGTTGTGGCGAGGTTGTACACAATATAATTGACTGCGATTATTCTGATAAAACTCCACGTACAGTTGAATTTAATCCTGCATGGATAAATACTTTCCTTGGTACAAATATTTCTGAAAGTGATATGGTAAAATATTTAACTAGCCTTGGTTTCGAAATCAAGGACCAAAAAGTTGTTTCTCCATATTACAGAATTGATATTGAGTGTCAGGCTGATGTTGCAGAAGAAGTTGCAAGAATATATGGCTACAACAATATCGAGGGTACAATTATCCGTGGTGTTGCTAAAGCAAAGCGCACTCCAAAGCAGTTGTTTGAAAGAAATATCAAGAATGCTATGTTTGCTATGGGTGTTAATGAAATTGCTACTTTTTCTTTCATCTCACCTAAGTATTTTGATAAAATTAATCTTCCTGAAAATTCAAAGCTTCGCAATACTGTTACAATCACAAACCCACTTGGCGAAGACACAAGCGTTATGAGAACTACTATTTTACCATCAATTTGTGAGGTGCTTGCTCGTAACTATAATTTCAGAAACACTGAATGCTCGGTATTTGAGCTTGGAAATGAGTATATCCCAGTAGAAAATGAAGAGCTTCCAAATGAGCCGCTTCGCCTTGGCATTGGTATGTACGATACTACTGGAAACATTGATTTTTATAACCTTAAGGGTATTGTTGAGGGTGTACTTAACAAGAGTGGTGTTAAGGATTATGAAATCATGGCTGCAACTTCTGAATGCAGGTTTGATGAATATGTTGCTTTCCATCAGGGGCGTGTTGCTGTTGTCAGCGTAAATGGCGAGGAGATTGGTATTTTCGGTGAGCTTCATCCTGATGTTCTTGATAATTATGATATTGGTGTAAAAGCATATGCTGCAAAGCTTTTAGTTCCTGAAATGATGGCTAATGCTGACCTAGAAAAAACTTATAAGCCGCTGCCAAAGTTCCCTGCGACTACTCGTGACCTTGCAATTGTTTGTGATGAAACACTTCCTGTTGCTGCTCTTGAAAAGGCTATTAAATCTGCAGTTGGCAAGATACTTGAATCAGTTGCTTTGTTTGACGTTTATCAGGGCAAGCAGGTTGCACAGGGTAAAAAGTCTGTTGCTTACAAGATTACAATGCGTTCACACGATGGTACTTTGACTGACGAACAAGCTGATGGTGCTGTAAATAAGGTGCTTAAAGAACTTGCTAAGATTGGTGCTGAACTTAGAGCATAAGAATGTGATTTAAAACGGAATAAAAGGGTTATAAAAATGAGGGGTGTCACACCGAAAAGCGGTAGGTGTGGCAACCCTCAAATTATTCGTTTAACAGAACTTGCTAAGATTTCTAAACATTGATTGACTTTAATATGTAGGGAGGTTATAATAATTTATGTATTAAGTATGTTATAAATTTCGTTAATTGTTTAACGTAATTTTTAACTCAGAAAATTATTTTTAGCCATGTATTTGGCAGAATGGAGTAAATTATGGATAATTTTTTAAATGCATTAAAAAATATCGGTGTTGATGTTGACAGCACTATGGAAAGATTTATGCATAACGAAACTTTATATAAAAAGTTTCTTCTGAAATTTCCAAATGACAATAACATTAATCTTATGCTGACACAAATTGAAAATAAAGACTATGAAACGGCGGCATCTACTGCACATACTTTAAAGGGTGTTACAGGAAATTTAGGAATAACACCTTTGTATGAGAAGTTTACATCCATTGTGAATGACTTGAGAAATAATGTTTATGATAATCTTGAAGATGACTGCAAATATATAGTTGAACATTATGATGAATTCTGTGAGGTTATGAAAAATTTTGATTTAATCTGATTTTTTGCTTTTCATTACTTTAAATGACATAAATTACCATTTGCTTTTGATATAATAATATATATTATTTAAATCAAAAGGATTGTGACTAATTATGAAGTTAAAAGAAAAGCAAATTCCCAAAATGATGGTTAGGACTGACGATATAGTCACGAAAGATGTATCGGAAAGCTTTGACGGCGGTATTTTTACCACAATGCTGATAGCCTTTTTGATAGGCTCAGCAAGAGTCGGAGGCAGCAGTGCTCCGTTATGCGTTTCATTTATGTCGGTGCTGAGCCCTATTCAAAGTGTTGCAGCTTTTGCAGGATGTATGGTTTCATTTTTTTTGAATGGCAAAATTAATGCTTCTATAACGGAAATTGTTGCTATGGCTATGCTTTTTCTGATAAAAGGACTTGCATCGGGCATAATAAAAAAACAATCATACGGCGGTAATGCAGTACTTAGTGCATTTGTTTATTTAGCATGCGGTATAACTGTTTCTTTGGTTACTGATTTTTCTTTATCGCTGTTATTTGCTATTTTGTTCAGGTCTGTATTATGCGGAATTGTTTCTTATTTTCTGATTATGGTTATCAGTGAATTTAAACAAAACGGCAGAATTGTTATTACTGGAACAGACAGCATGAAAACAGCTGTTATCTACATATTGCTTATTTGTGCTTTATGCACTGTACATTTTGGTTACTTTAATTTTGGACGTGCTGCTGGAATTTTCATTATTCTTGCAATCTGCTCGAAGTATGGCGCAGCTTATGGCGCTGCTGTCGGAGCACTCACGTCATTTGGTATTTTGCTCTCGTCTTATGACCTTAGTAAAAGTACTGTTTTGCTCGTCTGCACAGGTTTACTTGCAGGGGCTTTTTCATGTCATGGCAAGCTTAAGTCTGCGGCTGTTTTTATTGCTTCAAATATGCTCGGCGCTGTTGTTACAGGAATACCGTCGGGGTCTTTGAATTTAATGTGTGATGTTATTTTGGCATCCCTTGTTTTTGTGCTTATCCCTGAAAACCTTTACCTGAAATATATTGGGAATTGTACCAAGAAAATGTCAGGAAGTCTGAAGCTTTTTTCAGACAGAATGATGTTTGCATCGCTAGGTCTTAGTGATGTGCGAAATACGGTATTAAAGGCGTCAGAGGCTTTGAACAGGGGAGGGGATGCAGAAAAAAGTGATATTTCAAAAAAGGTTTGCTCAAAGGTTTGTTCGGAATGCAGAAATAGTGCATTTTGCGGTAATGATGATAAACACAGAGCGGAGAATTATTTTTTGCCTTTACAGAAAATTATCGAGGTTAAGGGTTTTGTCACAGAAAATGATATGCCGCCGATACTTGATAACTGTACAAAAAAAGCTTTGCTCGCAGCGGAATTCAATTCCGCATATAGAAGCTTTAAGCTTGAAAAACGACATGATGGTACATCGAATAAAATGCGTGATGTCACGCTTGAAGAACTTGCAGCGTCAGAGGAAATGTTTAAAACATTCAGTGATAATATCGAATTAATGCCTTATTATGATGAGTTTCTTTCAGACGCTGTCAAGAAATATATTGATAGTCTTAGTGTGAAAAATGTTAGCTCGGCTGTTTTTTTTGATGATGATAATCATATATATATTGAGTGCTATTATGAGGGTTTGCTAAGCATTCCCATTGAAAAAATTGTTGGCAAGCTTTCTGATATTACAGACAGGGATTTAGATAATCCTGAAATTTTTACTATTGGCAATACGACCAGAATTTGTTTGCATGAATCAGTTCAGTTTTTAGCTGAGGTTGGAAAATGCAAAAAGAATGGCTCGGAGGATATCAGCGGTGATGCTGATAATATTTTTTCGGACGGTTTTGGCAAGATGTATTTTATTATGTCAGACGGCATGGGCAGCGGCGGACGTGCTGCTGTTGAAAGCTGTATGGCTGTTTCACTGCTTACAAGAATGCTAAAATCAGGTATCGGACTTTCTGCTGCTGTTAAGCTTATAAATTTACTTTTATTAACAAAATCATCAGACGAAATATTTGCCACTATTGATTTATTATGTTTAAATCTTTTTTCGGGAAAAGTGGATATAATAAAACTAGGAGCAGCTCAGACTTTTGTAAAAACAGGTGGAACTGTAAAAAATGTTGAAAGTTATAGTATGCCTGTCGGGATTGTTAGTTCTGTTGAATTTGAAAAACGTTCTGCCAAGCTTTCCGATGATGACGGCTTTGTTATGATTACTGATGGTATTGATGAGGACTGCTATCCAAGGGTCAGGGAACTCATGCTTAGCACTGGTATGACATCACAAAGGGTTGCCGAAGAAATTATTGATTATTCATCAATGAGGAAGTCGGCTTATTTTGATGATAAGACTGTTTTTGTTGTAAAACTTCACAAAATTTAAGTAAGTTTATCTACCTGAGTTTTAGACAAATATATAAAATTCGAGTTAAAAAGTTGTCAATTGAACATTAAATGGTACATAAAGGATGTTGATTATCTTTTTTATGTTGATTTTTTTGTACAAAATATACAATCTATGGTGTTGGAATAAGTGAGGTTTGTAAAAGTGATACAAAACCACTTGAAATTTGATACATAATCTGTTAAAATATAAACAAGATGAAAAGGAAATTTTTTGATTTGATATATTTTCTTTATCTGTATGAATGTTTTTGCGATTGTTTAAGTATGAATTAAGGAGCTTTTTAGATTTATGAGAAAAAAAAATAATGATGTGGAATTAAAATCGGAATATGATTTTCCGCTGCATCTTTTTCATGATGGAAGTAACTATACTGCATATGAATTCTTTGGTGCTCATAAGGGTACTAAGGATGGCAAGGAAGGCGTTTTCTTCAGGCTTTGGGCTCCTAATGCAAAATCAGTGTCAGTTGTAGGTGATTTTAATGAGTGGGACCGCTCTAAAAATCCTATGAAAAAGCTTGCTGACGGTACTGTCTGGGAAATATTTTTGACTGATGTAAAGCAGTTTTTCCTTTATAAGTATAGTATTGAAACTCCTTATAAGAGTATTGTTTTAAAATCCGACCCATATGGTACTCATATGGAAACACGTCCTAATACTGCTACAAAGTATTTCGATATTGACGGCTATAAGTGGAAAGACAACGCTTGGTACACTAAAAAATCAAAGGTTAATGTTTATAAGAGTCCGATGAATATTTATGAAGTTCATCTTGGCTCATGGAGGACTTATGAGAATGGTGAGCCTTTCAGCTATGTTAAGTTTGCCGAGGAAATAATTCCTTATTTAAAAGAACTTAGTTATACTCATATTGAGCTTATGCCGCTTGCTGAATATCCTTTTGACGGTTCATGGGGATATCAAGTTATTGGTTATTATGCTCCTACTTCACGCTATGGCACACCTGAAGATTTCATGAAGATGGTGGAAATGTTCCATAATGCTGAAATTGGAATTATTCTTGACTGGGTGCCTGCACATTTTCCTAAGGATGCTGCTGGATTGTTTGAATTTGACGGTGACTGCTGTTATGAATACAGTGACCCTTTGAAAAAAGAACATCTTTCATGGGGTACTCGTGTGTTTGATTTTGGCAAGCCTGAGGTTCAGTCTTTCCTTATCTCAAATGCTGTTTACTGGATTGAAAAGTTCCATATTGATGGTCTTCGTGTTGATGCTGTTGCGTCCATGCTTTATCTTGATTATGACAGGCGTGAATGGCGTCCTAACAAGGATGGCGGACATGAAAACTACGAGGCAATCGAATTTCTGCGTAAGCTTAATTCTGCTGTTTTCGGCAGAAATCCTGACGTTTTGATGGTTGCTGAAGAATCTACCTCATGGCCTTTAGTTACTAAGCCTACTGATGTTGGCGGACTTGGTTTCAACTTCAAGTGGAACATGGGCTGGATGAATGATATGCTTGATTATATGCGTCTTGATCCTATCTATCGTGCTAATAATCATGGCAAGGTTACTTTCTCATTCTTCTATTGCTTTAGTGAGAACTATATTTTGCCTATTTCTCATGACGAGGTTGTTCATGGAAAGGCATCGCTTTGGAATAAAATGAGTGGTACTAATCTTGAAAATAAATTTGCTACAATGCGTGCTTTTATGGCATATATGATAGCTCACCCTGGTAAGAAACTCAATTTCATGGGTAACGAATTTGGTCAAAGACTTGAATGGAAATTCATGGAGGGTCTTGAGTGGGGCGACTTGACAAACGAAGATAATAATCATATTTTTGAGCTAAGTAAAGAGCTTAATAAGATTTATGTGGAAAAGTCACCGCTTTGGCAAAATGATGATTCATGGGGTGGGTTCTCATGGATTTGCAGTGATGACTTTATGCAGAGTATTATTGCTTTTCGTCGTATTGATGACAGCGGCAATGAAATTATAGTTGTTTGTAATTTTGTGCCTGTTGACCGCAAGGATTATAGAATTGGAGTACCTTATGAGGGTACTTACGAACAATTCCTATCAACCGATGATGCTAAATTCGGCGGTACCGATTTTGCTAAAAATCAAAAATGTAAATCAGAGGATTATGCGATGCATGGTTATGAAAATTCCATCACGCTTGATATTCCTGCACTCTCAGTTATGTATTTCAAGTATACTCCACCTAGAAAACGTAAGGCTAAAGCTGATACTGTAAAAGGGGATGATACCAAAAAAACTGTAACGAAAAATGAGAAAGCCGCTGCAAAGAAAAATCCTGCAAAGGCTGCTGCGAAATCTTCTGCGAAGTCCAAAAAGATTACACAATAAGATGATATAGTGCGTTAAGTTAAAAATCCTAAAGGATTTTTAACGGAGCTACGCTCCAATTTTGCACCTCTTGTGCGAAAAAACTACCTGTATAGTTGGTTAACGTCTTCGACGTAACGCACTCCATGCTTATTTAAAACACTTGAGTGTTTTAAATTTAACCAACTATATAATGTTAATGAGATTTCATGTCTAGTCGGCTAGAAAATTGCTTGACAAGAAATACTGTATAACCCATTTAAGTTTTAAGCGTTATAAAGTATTAGATAAATAAACCCACTTAGGAGGATTTTAAGAATGTATACAAAAAAAGAATGCGTTGCAATGCTGCTCGCAGGTGGTCAGGGAAGTCGTTTATATGCACTCACACAGGACATGGCTAAGCCTGCTGTTCCATACGGCGGCAAATACAGAATTATTGACTTTCCATTATCGAACTGTGTAAACTCAGGTATCGATACTGTCGGCGTACTTACTCAGTACCAGCCACTTGTACTTCACGATTATATCGGCAACGGTCAGCCTTGGGATTTAGATAAGCTGCATGGCGGTGTTCATGCACTTCCTCCTTTCCAGACTGCTCTTGGTGCACAATGGTATAAGGGTACTGCTAATGCTATATATCAGAACATTTCTTTCGTTGATCGTTACAATCCTGAATATGTTGTTATCCTTTCCGGTGACCACATTTACAAGATGGACTATAATGAAATGCTCGAATTTCATAAGAAAAAGAATGCTGACTGTACTATCGCTGTTTTAGACGTTCCACTAGAGGAAGCATCACGTTTTGGTATCATGACTGCTGACGATAAAGGCATGGTTGTTGCATTTGAAGAAAAACCAAAGGAGCCTAAATCTACTCTTGCATCCATGGGTATTTATATTTTCACATGGAGCAAGCTAAGAAAATACCTTATTGACAATGAAAATGACGAAAATGCATCTAAGGATTTTGGAAAAAATATAATTCCTGATATGCTTAATAATAATGAGGTTATGGTTGCTTACCCATTTGAGGGTTACTGGAAAGATGTTGGTACTCTTGATTCACTTTGGGAAGCTAATATGGACTTGCTAAGTCCTAACATTCCAATCGACCTTTATGACCCAGACTGGAAAATGTATTCAAGAAACCCAATTATGCCGCCTCAGTACATTGGTGCTGATGCTGTTATCGAAAACTCAATGGTTACTGACGGCTGTGTCGTTCATGGTACTATTGACTTTTCTATTCTTTATGAGGGTGTTACTATTGAGGCTGGTGCTGTTGTTACTGATTCCATCATTATGCCCGGGTCTGTAATTAAGTCAGGTGCTGTTGTTGAATATGCTATCGTTGGTGAAAACTGCGTTGTAGGCGAAAATGCACATATTGGTGTTCGACCTGAGGCTATTGAAAACAGAGATGACTGGGGTATTGCTGTTGTTGGACACAATATCACTGTTTCACCAAATGCTAAGGTTCTTCCTAAGCAGATTATTTCGGAAAACATCTAAGATAAAGGAGCATTAATATAATGAGTATAAATAGAAATGTTTTGGGATTAATTTTCTCAAATATGCATGACGCTGTTATTTCTGACTTAACTAAAGAAAGAACCATGGGTTCTGTTTTGTTCGGCGGACGTTACAGACTTATTGACTTCCCTCTATCAAGCATGGTAAACAGTGGTATTGATGAAGTTGGAGTTATCACCAAATCTAACTATCAGTCTTTGCTTGACCATCTTGGCAGCGGACGTGAATGGGATTTGTCTCGTAAAAACGGGGGTTTGCATTTACTTCCACCTTTCAGCCATGTTGCATCTGGTATGTATCGTGGCAGACTTGAGGCTTTGTATGGTGTTTGGGATTTCATTAAATCCTCCGATGCTGACTATGTTGTAATGTCTGACTGCGATGTTGTAACAAATATGGATTACAACAAGGCTGTTGATTATCATGTATCAACTGGTGCTGATATCACTTGTGTGTATGCTAATGATGTTCTTTCAACTGAACAAGCACAGCGTTCAACTATATTTGGTATCAATGATGAGGGTCGTGTTGTTGATGTTCTTTTAAGCCCACATATCAGCGGTGCTTGCAATGTTTCACTTAACACATTTATCATTAACAAGGAATTTTTGAAAAATATCGTTCTTGAAGCTGCATCAAAGAGTCTTTTCAGCTTTGAAATGAATATTTTGCAGGCTAGAACTCATGAATATAAGATAATGGGTTATAATCATAATGGATACTTCAGAAGAATTACTTCTATGGATACCTATTACAAGGCTAACATGGACCTTTTGAATGCTGAAAATATCAATGCATTGTTCCCAATTGACCGTCCAATTTACACTAAGGTTCGTGATAACCCACCTGTAAAATTTGCTATCGGTTCAAATGTTAAGAACTCACTTATCGGTGATGGTTGCGTTATCGAGGGTACTGTTGAGAATTGTATTCTTTTCAGAGGTGCTAGAATTGCTAAGGGTGCTGTTGTAAAGAATTCCATCATTATGCAGGATGCTATTATTGGCGCTAAGTGCGACATTAACTATGTTATCACTGATAAGAATGTTAAAATCAGCGACCACAGAATGCTTACAGGTTCTGAAACATATCCATTGTTTATCGGTAAAAATGCTGTAATTTAATCTTACTTTGCTATTGTCTATGTTTATGAAAGGACATTTACTATGAAAATTTTATATGCTGCTTCTGAGGCTGTACCTTACGCTGCATCCGGCGGACTTGCTGATGTTGCAGGCTCATTGCCTGCTGCACTTTGCGATGCCGGACATGACTGCCGTGTTGTATTGCCACTATATAAAAGTGTAAAAAAGGAACTTAGAGATAACCTTGAGTTTATCGCTAACTTCACTGTTGATGTTGGTTGGAGAAAGCAGTACTGCGGCGTTTTCGTTGGTGATATCAACGGAGTGAAGTATTATTTGCTTGATAATGAATACTATTTCGGCAGAGATGGTCTTTATGGGTTCTATGATGACTGTGAGCGTTTTGTATTCTTGTCACGTGCTATCATGGAGATGATTAAATACATCGGCTGGACACCAAACGTTATTAATGCTAATGATTGGCAGACAGCTCTTGTTCCAATTTACTACAATGTATTTTATAAGTATCAGTATGGTTATGACAACATCAAGACTGTTTTCACTATCCATAACATTCAATATCAGGGCAAGTATGGTCTTGAAGTAATCAACGAGGTTTTGGGTATTCCTATGTACCACACAAGACTTCTTGAGTATGATGGATGCGTTAATCTTATGAAGGGTGCTTTTGAAACTGCGGATAAGATTACAACTGTTTCTCCTAGTTATGCTTGGGAAATTCTTGACCCATGGTATTCACATGGTCTTGACAGAGCACTTAATAACAAGCAGTATAAGCTTTGCGGTTTCTTGAATGGTATTGATGTTGATACTTTTGACTCTGCTAAGGACCCACTTCTTACAAAGAATTTTACTGTTAAGAACATGAAGGGTAAGGCTGAATGTAAGGCTGCACTTCTTAATGAACTTCAGTTGCAAGAGGGTAATGAACCTATTATCGGTGTTATTACACGCTTTGTTTCCCATAAGGGTATCGACCTGATTAAGTATGTTTTTGATGACATGGTTAGAATGGGTTACAAGTTTGCAATCTTAGGCTCTGGTGAAAAGATTTACGAGGATTTCTTCAAGGAAATGGCTTACAGATATCCTGATAAGGTTAGCACAACTATTGGATTTATTCCAGACCTAGCCAGAAGAATTTATTCATCATGTGATATGTTCCTCATGCCATCACAGAGTGAGCCATGTGGTCTTGCACAGATGATTTCGCTAAGATACGGAACTATTCCGATAGTTCGTGAAACAGGCGGCTTGCGTGACAGTATCAGAGATGCTGGCGGTGAAAATGGCAACGGATTTACTTTTAAGACATATAACGCTTATGATATGCTTGATGCTGTACGTCGTGCTAAGGAGCTTTATGACGAGCCAAAGGCTTGGAAGAACCTTATGACTGCTGCAATGAAGTGTGATTATAGCTGGGCTGCATCTGCAGAGCTTTATCTTGGTTTATACAGAGAGCTTGCAGGCGACCTTTAATTTGTGTTTTCATTTATACTGCAATTTTGTGGTGTGACTTCCTTTTATTCTTTACTTTACCTTATTTAATATTTACAAAATGATTCTCGTAGAAAATTATTTTGTAAATAGACGTTAATCAAGTAGTACGTTGAAAAAACATCGTTTTTTCAACAGTCAAAGCAGATAAAATCTGCTTTGACGAACAATTCTGTGAAAAACGGAATTGTTCAGTACGCATAATTTATTTTGTTTGGATGTTTTTGCATCAAAGCCGATGGTTTTTATATCATCGGCTTTTTTTGCGTAAATTTGGTATAAACCATTGCTTTTTTTAGATAAAAATGTTACAATAAAAAAAGATATTTAATTTAATCGACATTTACAGTAAATGAGGGTTGTATAGTGATTTTTATTTTATTATGGATTATAAGTCCGCTTGCATTAATTCCGCTGGTTATAGTTTTCGGCGTTCAAAAAGGTAAGCTTAACAAAAAAGTTACTGAGCTTGAGCATCGTATTTTATATATGAAGTACGAAAATAATGTAGCGGATAAAGAAAAACCACAGAATATTGCACAGAATTTATCGGAAGATAATCTGCAGGAAAATATTGTGGATAGTGCTGTGGATACAAATATTCCTGACGCAGCAGCTATTGATGTTTCTGCACCAATAGAAACATCAAAACCAATGTCAGCTTCATCGGAAAATGTCAAATCTTCCCCATATGATATGTCATATACAGGAAAACTTCCAATGCCTAAAAACAGACCTCTTATCACAAAGTCAATTTTCAAGGATGAGGAAAGTAAAATTGTATATAATGCGGCTGATTTGGGTGATGTTATATCGCAACCTAATGAAAATACTAGTATGGGTGCAGAGTTTAAAGCTGCTCAATCATTATCATATCCTGTAAAGGAAAAGAAAAAAATCAGCACAATAAATATTGTATTGATTATTGGTGCTGCGTTTATTATACTTGCAGAATTGATTTTCGCATCGACATCATGGGATTTCTTACCGGGGTTTGCAAGAGCAATTATAATTTTGTCGCTCTCAGCTATACTTTTTGCATTTTCATCCATAGCAGAAAGAAAATTAGATCTTAAAAAAACAGGCAAGATGTTCTATACAATTGGCAGCTTTTCAGTTCCTATTACTATGCTTGCTGTTGGATATTTTGAGCTTTTCGGCAAATGGTTTTCACTTTCAGGTGATGGAAAATATCTTCTTATTTCCACAATTTTTGCTATAACAGCATTTGTATGCTTTAAAGGCTCATCTGATTATGACGATAAAAAATTTGCATGGTGCAGTTTATTTAGCTTAAGTGCAGCAGTTTTCATGCTGACACTTTCCATTACAGACAAAATGGAGTATGCATCATTAATGCTTGCTGCTTATTCGTTTGCGTTCGTTTTCCTTGCGGAAAAGTTTGCTTTGTTTGAAACAAGAAGGTTTCGTGTTATACAGTCAATACTGGTTGGATTTTCATCAATAAATGCAGTACTGTTCAGTTTTACAGCACTGTTCTCTTTCCGTTTTAATATATGTACTTTTATTGCAATGCTGATTTTTTCAAGCACATATTTATTAAACAGCTTTACAAAAAAGAATGGCTATGCTGGCGCAATACCATTCACAGCCTTCTTTGCAATAGGATTAATGCGTATCGTTTCACCTGATACTATGGGTGGATATTTTTTAATTATAACGTCAATATCAGTGCTTATGCTTGTATTCTCATTGATGGGAATAATAGGTGAAAAGCTTCAGAATGCATTCAAAACACTTACAACAATATTGCTTATTATTGCAGTTGCTTTTGGAGGAGTAACATCTGCATTCAGCAGACCAGTTTCGCTGATAACTCTTTTAGCATTTGCATTGCTTGCTGCAAATACTGCTTATACAATTTTAAGACACGGTAAAAACTATTTGATAACAGGTTTTTTCAGCATCCAGCTAATGCTGCTTGTGAATATTTCTGTGCGTTTGGTTAGTACAAATGTATGTCTGACAGCACTTATGACTTGTATCGGTATATTCCTCATTTCCTGCATAATAAAACTGCTTGGTGAGCATTTGTTCAGAAATACCTTATCCGAAGCCTTGCTTCTCGCAGGTGTTATAATATCGACATTGGTTGTATATATTTCATCAGATGGAATTGAGTATCACATTTTTGCAATAGTGGCACTTGTTCTATTGACTGGTTTATTGTTGTATACAGCGTTTGATAGTGTTACAAATGAAATTTTAGCTTACTTTGGCAGATTTTCTGTATTTACAGCGCTTTTTATGATAATACCCAAAATTCAAGTAATACTGTTCAGATATTTCACTAGAAGCAATGTATATTTCATTTCTGCATTGTTTTTCATGACTTTGATAACTGTTCTTGGACTTGTCATTTTCAGTAAGACAAATGTATCTACCACTGCAGCAAAATGGAAGCTGCCTGTTTGGGTTAATGTCGGTTTTATAGGCGTTTTATTCATGGTTTTAGGCAGCACAAATGTATATATGATTCCGTTTGTGTTCTTGTGCTATTCGGTATTCATGCTTGCGGGAGCATATTTAAACGAATTTGATACTGCGAATGTTATGTATATAGTTGGCATGGTGCTAAGTGTTATAACATCTACCATGGTCGGAACTTGTATTATTAATAAAATTGCCGTCTACAATGCTGTTACTTACTCAGATTATATAGAAATTTTGTTCCCTGTGGTATGCAGTTTCGTATTTTGTTGTATTCATCTTATCAAAAAGAATATAAGATTTGAAAAGGTTACTCTAATTACAGGAAATATCTTGCTTTCAATATGCTTAGCAATTTTAGTCAGCTTTGATTGTGATGGCAGTATAATTATTTTTGTAGTTAGTACCTTGCTTTTTGCACTGGCTGTATTCATGGCATACAGAGAAAAATTCACAGTTCATCTTACTTTGCCTTTACTATTAATATCTGGGTTTATAATTGATTTTGTTTATGAAATTTCTCATAACGATAGCATACCATTTGACACAAGAGAATTGATTATGTTTATGTCTGCTATTGCAATATTTATTTTCATGGTTGCATGGGGTCGAATTAAGCATAAAAGAATTTTCGAAAAGCTAAATATCGATGTATTTTCAATTATGGCATTTCCAGCGTTACTTATTGGTTATAATGAAAATATAATGGAAACGGAAATTTTCAACTGGGTAATGCTGATTTCATTAATTGCATACTGCATTAACTTCATTGGACGTGCAGGCAAGAAAACAACAATTCGTGTATTCCTGACAATTACATCAGCAGTTGGGGTTATTGCATGGTGTACACAGCCATTCTTCACACTTCCTGATATAATTGAAAGAGAGTATTATGTTGCAGGTATACTGTTATTCTTCCTAGGACTTAAGTTTATATGGAAAAATAATCCAAAGGCCATTGATATTATGACATTTATTGCGGTTGTTATATCATTATTTGTGCTTGCTTTAGATGCATTTTCATCGAGATATTTACTTGATACAATTATAATTCTCACAGGTGTGCTCGTAATGCTTTTGCTGTCGCTGAAATACAAGCGCAAAAAGTGGTTTATACTTTCAATTTCGACCACAATGGTTATGACACTTGCCATGAGCGGTGACTTCTGGGCATCAATACTATGGTGGGGATATCTGATGATTACAGGTACACTGCTGATTGTTGTTGGTGTCAGAGCAGAAATTAACCGACGTAATGCATTGCAGAATTTATCCGAGGGTGAAGAACTTGACAAAAAATCATCCGGTATTTTATCCGACTGGGAATGGTAAAAAAATATATTTATTGAATTGTAGGGGACGGCGTCCTCGGCGTCACGTAAACTATATTGTTTACGGTGGATCGTCGAGGACGCTGTTCCCTACATTAATGTTTTCTTTTAATGGTTGAAATTATAGCTTTGATATGTTATAATATAATTTAACTGGTAGGATATATTTGATATGGAAAGGTTAGGATAAATGAAAATTTTAGGAATAGATATCGGCGGCTCAACAACAAAAATGGTTATTATTGATGATGGCAAAATTTTGTACTGTAATCAGTTTTCATATGGCGGACGTGTCAAGGATATTGACATAATAGTTATGGAAATGATTAATGCGTGTGAATTTACCATCAATGATATAGAAAAAATCGTGCTGACAGGTGTTGGCAGTTCATATATTGATAATGATGTATGCGGTATAAAAACTTGTAAGGTTGATGAATTTATAGCTTTGGGTGCAGGTGCTGCTATGCTTTCAGGCAAGACAAATGCACTTATTGTTAGCATGGGAACAGGTACTGCGTTTGTACGCCTTGCTAATGGCAAGGCTCGTCATATCGGTGGCAGTGGTGTTGGCGGAGGCACGCTTATCGGTATGTCTAAGCTGCTTGCAGACGAAAGTGATATTATAAAAATACTAGAAATTGCACAAGGTGGCGATTTATCAAAGGTAGATTTGCAGATGAAAGATATCTGCGATGCAGAAATACCTAATCTGCCTATGCACGCAACTGCCGCAAACTTCGGTAAAATCATGTCTGATGCAAATAAGTCGGACAGCATAGCAGGGTTGCTTAATATGATATACCAGACAATCGGTATGCTTGCTGTTTTTGCTTGCAGCGGTACAGAAATAAATGACATCATTCTTACGGGAACAATGACAACTCTTGCGCAGGGAAATACGGTTTTTAAAGAGCTTGACAGTTTGCATAACGTGAACTTTATCGTTCCGGAAAATGCAGTTTACTGCTGTGCAATCGGTGCAGTTTTGTCTGCATAATTTGTATTAAAATATATTAGCGTACCGAACAAATTCAGCAAATTTGAATTGTTTGGTACGCTTTTTGATTGTTAATGTTTGTTTTTGAAAATAAGCTTTTCAGGACATTGTATATGTGTTATGACAAGCATAATAATCATGCCCAAAAGAGAGTAAATAATTATCCACGGTTACAAAAAAGCTGTGCAATCAGTTATAAGTTATTCAAACAGATTAAAGATGTCAATATGCAGTAGACCAAAAATCATTTTTAGAAAAAATCCTAATAAAAACCTAAAAGTATGATTTTTGCAAGATTAACTGGTGTGCTGGCACTGTGTTTTTTGCATTATTAGTATTCATTTATTACCTCTTAATTATAAGCAGTCCCAATTGTAAAGTACATCGCTAAAATCCTTATTTTTGAGCTTTTCACGGTTTATAAAGAAGTTGCAGACACCAGCATCACCCCACTCAATATCCTCAAAATCGCTGTCAAGCTGTAAAAGCAAAACGTCATAGTTTGTATACTTACCAGTTTCATCACGAGGGTCTTCCTGTGTAAAGAATGGATATCCGCCGATTTTATTGCCACCGTTAGATTCATCATCAAACAAATTGTCATATTCATCACAATACAACTCACGATATCTGTCAACAATTTTTTCAGAATGATTTTCATTATACTTTTTAATAAACAATTGATCATATCTATAATCTGTATTCGGCATAGTTTGAGTTTCCACAGTAAATTTAACGCTATGCTCACTCTTAACAGGGAAATATGACTCATCTGTGCTTGGTATGATTTTTTTCAGGACATCATCCCTTGTTACGCTTGTATCAATGCTTTCATGATACAAAATTCTAAACCCTGTCTGCTTAGTAAAATCATCAAAATTGAGCCCTGATACATCGTCATCACTGCAAAAAAACTGCAATAACCCCATATGCGGAAAGTCCTCTAATGCGGTAAGCTCTTTACAGTCAATTTGAGCTAACAGCTTCATCTGAATACCATTGCTGTCAAGTGGAATTTCCATTGTATGCGGTAGATAAGGTATACCACCAATTTTACTTTCTGTAAGCTCTGGAAGTTTATCATCAAGTGATAATTCTATTGTTTTAACCGCTGTTTCAGCCTCAATTTCATCATAAATCTTTTTAAAATCCTCTGCTTTTACTGAAGAATTTTGTATAGCTATTGGCTGACCATCCTGATGTAAATTCAAACTCTCTGTATTGCTTTTCTTTTTGAAAATATCAAAAATACCCATATGTATAACTACCTTTCATCTTAAATTAGTCCCACCAAAAATACCAAATGTTTGAGTTATTTATATACTGCGCAAGAATGTTAAGTTCTTCAACACCCTGAAAAATAATATCTGAACAAAAACCAAAATGCTCCTCTGCTAAAATGATTGCTTTTTCTCTATCGTTAACAGGTCTTGGGAGATACATTTCAAGCACATCACTGCTGATAAGTGCAGGCACAGCACCATGCTCATTATACCAGTATCTAAGCACAGCCATAATCTCCTCAGAAACAGGACAGTCATTCCAACCGCCAATTTGAACTTTTTTTATAACCTCCCATGGATTTGAAACTGGTATTTTAACAAGAATTAATTCAACAGTCATCCCCTTTTTATCAAAGTCATCCCATCCTGAAAAAACAAGGGTTTTATAATCACCGCCCCAATCGTCATAAACACTTCTGTCAACAGGGAAATCTCCATCATGACCATATTCTGACGTTCTCAAATTAAGAAAGCGTTTACCGTCTATATTTGTATCATCAACCGTTTGCCCATCCTCGATATTCATTTCCAGCGTTTCAAGTAAGGTATCGCTCGGAACAATCCAAACAGGTATATAACCATTATCCTTGCCTTTTTTGTATTCATATTCGTATATATCCATTAATGTTTGAATATCCGATGTAGGTGCATAAAATTCGTGCGGACAGTCAATTATTTCAGCGATTTTCTTTGCAATAACTGATGGTGTGTATTCGTTTGCAATATTATCATCTTTTTTCTTAAAAATATCAAATAATCCCATAATCTTACCTCGTTTCCCTTAATTAATGCGTACTGAATAATTCCGTTTTTAACGGAATTATTCATAAAACCAAGCTATGCTTGGTTTTATACACGAAAATACAACGTATTTTCGTGTTACTTCTTGATTGATGTCTGCTTACAAAATGATTTTCTGTGAAAATCATTTTGTAAGTGCAAGGCTTTTCGCATAAAATGCTCAAAATCCTTGCATTAGAATAATTCAAAAATGCCTTCAAAGCAAGCCTTTGCGACACTTTTGAATTGTTCAGCAGACATTAATTAATTATTGATAAGTATAATACGATACATAAATATTGTCAAGTAAAATGTCAAAAAGCATGCCAAATAATTCTCGTTTGCAGAAGAATTATTTGGCATGCTTTTAGTTAGTCAATAAATATTCTGAATTGCCACATAATGACAAATATTTACAGCCATAATGGTGTATTATATTACTAAAAGACAAGCTATTTTGATTTTAAAAGAAAGGAATTTATAAAAATGCCTGTAATAATTGATACAGAAGAAAATTTAATTGTTGCTCACTTAAAAGGAGAAATCGACCATCATAATGCAAAGGATTTGCGCAGTGATATTGATTTAGCGATAGATAAATATCATCCAGAAAATGTTGTGCTTGACTTCAATGATGTGACATTCATGGACAGCTCAGGAATTGGTCTTGTGATGGGAAGATATAAAATTACAAACGAATATGGTGGACGTATTGTTGTTGAAAATACTTCAACACAAATAAAAAAAGTTATGCGTCTTGCAGGACTTGACAGACTAGCTGAAATAAAATAAGGAGACTTACTATATGAAGTCAAGTGATTTAAGAAAAAAATCAAAGAAAATAAAGGAAATGGATGAAAATAAAAAATCACATGACAAAAAGACGTTACTGAGAAGATAACGTCGAAAAAAGTCACAAGTTCAATTATG
>JAVBOH010000004.1:0-144257 GCA_031550725.1 Oscillospiraceae bacterium | reverse complement strand
CACCGTAAACTTCATCCTCAAGATCTGAAATGCTTTCTTCCATATCAGACATGATATCAGCAATATCATCAAGCTCTTCGTCTGTTTCTTCAACAGTAAGTCCGATATCTTTAAGAACATCAAGCATAGCTATGATAACTTTACCTTCTTTTGTACTGTCATTAACTCCTAAACCCTCGGCAAGTCCTTGAATATAAGCAATTTTTTCTGTAATTGTCATTTTATTATCCTTTCACGTCAAGTGAATTAATCACTAACTTCCAATTTTAATTCAATTTTATTATTCCTAATTTTAAGTATTTATATACAGCTTTAGAAATATTATATTAAAAAAAATATTTTATGCACGTTCCATATAATCGCCGGTTCTGGTATCGATTCTTATTCTGTTTCCGATGTCAATAAATAAAGGAACTTTAATTTCTGCACCAGTTTCAAGTGTAGCAGGCTTAGTTGCGTTTGTAGCAGTATCACCCTTGAAACCAGGGTCAGTCTGTGTAACCTGCAAATCAACAAAGTTTGGAGGTTCAACTGCAAATACCTTACCCTTATAAGAGCAAACCTTACAAATCATCTGCTCCTTAACGAACTTGAAGTTGTCAGACATCTCAGATGCACTGATTGGAACCTGCTCGTAGGATTCCTGATCCATGAAGTAGTACAAATCGCCATCAGAATAGGAATATTCCATATCCTTTCTTTCAACGAAAGCTGATGGGAACTTAGCGGATGGATTATAGCTCTTTTCAATTACAGAGCCAGTGATAACATTCTTAATCTTTGTTCTTACGAAAGCAGCACCCTTACCTGGTTTAACGTGCTGGAATTCAACAATCTGCAATACGTTGCCGTCTTCTTCGAAAGTAACACCATTTCTAAAATCGCCTGCTGATATCATAAATTAACCTCCGGAATTTTTAATTTTATACATATGCAATAAATGCATATAAAGCTATGCAAACCATGTTAGACATAGCTAGCTTTATTATATTTTACTACATTTTGATATATATTGCAAGTGTTTTTCACATTTTTTTATAACTTAACTAAATTTAAGAAAAAAATCTGCCTAAATAGTACATATTCAGATAAAAATTTACAAAACGACTAGATTTTTAGTTGCCTTTGTAAGATTTTCATATCCGTTCTCAGTGATAACAACCATATCCTCAATACGAACACCGAATTCATTCGGAAGATAAATACCAGGCTCACAGGTCATAATTATACCGCTTTCAAGCAGAGTTTCATCACGAGTATTGCAAGCAGGATTTTCATGAATTTCCATACCAACACTATGTCCAAGACCATGACCGAAGAATTCACCATAGCCATTATCTTTAATATAGTTCCTCGAAATTGTGTCAATATCCTTGCAGGAAACACCGCATTTAAATGCAGATAAAGCCAATTCCTGCGCATTTAGCACAATATCATAAACCTCACGCATTTTATCTGATGGATTTCCATAACAAACAGTTCTGGTCATATCAGAATGATACCCTTCATAAACAGCACCGAAATCCATCAAAATAAAATCACCCTTTTCGATAATTTTATTGGTTGGAACACCATGCGGAAGTGATGTGTTCTTGCCACTTAAAGCGATAGTGTCGAATGAAATATCATCAGCACCGTTTCTAAGCATATAATCATTCAGCGTGTATGCAAGCTGTTTTTCTGTCATTCCATCATGGAAATTCTCAAGTGCGTATGTTAACGCATCCTCAGCAATTTGTTGGGCTTTAATAATTTTCTGCACTTCAATATCAGCTTTTAAGGAACGGATTTTATTTATAGCATCACTTAATTCAGATGTGGACACAACCAGCATATTGTCATCAAGCTTTTCAGAAAGAGTATTCAGCTCTGAAACGGTCATTGTATCAGATTCAATATAAATATTTTTTGCATTATGCTTTAAAAGATACTCATTAATCTGCTTGTAATAGCCGTCCATTTTCACAACATTGCAAACGTCAACAGTGTTTGATGCCTTTTCATAATAACGAAAATCAACGATTAAGTATGCTGTATCCTTAAAAACAAGCAGCGCTCCTGCTGATGATTTAAAACCTGTGAAATAATGTCTGTTTATATCCGATGTGATTAGCAGACAATCAGCATTTTGCGGAATTTTTGCATATAGTTTTTCTAAATTATTCATAACATTATCCTTAGCTAATCATATCATTCAAGCCTTGAAGTGCAAGTATATATCCAAGTGAGCCGAAACCGCTTAAATGTCCTGCACAAACAGGTGCTATTACTGATTTGTGTCTGAATTCTTCACGACCGTAAATATTTGAGATATGTACTTCAATAACAGGGATATTAACTGCTGAAATAGCATCACGAATTGCATAGCTATAATGAGTATAAGCGCCTGCATTTATAATTATTCCGCATTTATCTATTCTTGCTGAATGTATCTGATCGATAATTTCACCCTCATGATTGGACTGGAAAAATTCACAGTCATCAAAGCCTAGTTTTCTTGATGCATTAAGCACCTCCTGATTAAGCGATTCAAGAGTGTCATCGCCATAAATACCAGGTTCACGTTCACCAAGAAGATTTAGATTTGGACCATTGATAATAAGTACATTTTTCATAACACATTTATCCTCCCAAAAATCAATGTAGCGGCGAATATTGTTCGCCCGTTTATGTAATAGTTCAATTTATTAAAAATCATTTCTGTGCCATAAAATAATCCATCATTGCCTTAGCATCCTCAGTTTGAGTACCGTCACTTTCACAAACAAAAACAGGGGTTAGATTTTTCTTGTATACAAGCTCCATTAGCGGTTCGAAATCAGGACCATATATAGTATCCTCAAAAGTAAGGTGCTTTTTTTCTCCGCCTTTTTCGGTATATTCAATCTTTGAAAAATGCGAATGAAAAATCTTAAGTCTGTCATCACCTAATTCATTTTCGATTGTATCAAGTATATTTTCATAGTCGGAAATAGTTTTTATTGTACCGAATGTACGAGCATTCAAATGTCCAAAATCAATGCATGGTATAAACGAATCATCTATTTTGCATAACTCCATAACCTCATGCAAATCACCAAGCTGATTGATTTTACCCATAGTTTCAGGACAACAGTGGATATGTCCCAGACCGTTTTCTATAAGAGCATTACGAGCAAGCTTCATTGAATCAATCGCAAGCGAAAGCGCATCGGAACGTGACATCTTAGCACACGAGCCGCTATGTATAACAATTCTGTCGCCGCCCATTGAATCAACAGCACGAGCAGACTGCAAAATATAATTGATCGAGTTAAGACGCTTTTCTTCCTCGACACTTGAAAGCGAGATAAAGTAAGGAGCATGAAGTGAAACGGAAATTCCTTTTTCTTTTAATGCATTACCGATTTCAGCAGCAGATTTATCGCTGACCCTGACGCCCTGACCACATTGATATTCAAGATGATTAAGACCAAATTTACTAAGGTATTCACCCATCTGAACGGATTTTTTATAACCCATTTCAGCGAAACTTAATGCACTCCCAGCAGGACCGAATTTTATATTCAAAGTTTTATCCTCCCTTTTAAAATAACACCATATTTTCTAGGCAGCATAGGTTTTTCAATAGCACGTTTAATTTTGAAAAACTTGGTATGTTCAAATTCAATCGGATAAACAAAAATTGATTTTATCCCCGTCAGGCTAGTGCCTAAAATATCAGTGAAAAGCTGGTCACCGACACCGCATACATTTTGTTTAGGTAATCCTAATTTTCTTATTGCCTGCTTATATCCTTTGGTAAGTGGCTTTGCGCCATCTGGAACAAAATCAAGCCCCAGCATTTCGGCAAATGGCGTAACTCTTTCGGCAGTGTTGTTAGACAAAATCATTAGTGAGATGTTGTTTTTTTTCATCATGTATATCCAATCAAGAACACCGTCAGCAGCTTTAGGATTATCATGCGTTGTAAGAGTATTATCCAAATCAAGCACAAGCCCTTTAACATCCATCTTCGCAAGGAGTTCAGGCGTGACATCGAGTATTGTTTTAAAAGCAATAGTAGGTGTGAAAATCATAAAGAAAAACTCCTATTTCTTTTTTCTTCGTGTGAAAATAAATGTATAAAATATCATAAATCCAATTAAAAACACAAACGTCATTGTTGTTTTAAAAGTACCTTTATTATCTTTTTCAAGGCGGATGTTGCTTTCATCTCCAGTTAAATAATAAACTGTGACAATATCATTAACACCAAGACGTACATTATCCCTTTTAATTTCCGAAATATACTCTGTACCGTTAACGCTATAATTCACTTCAACAACATAATATGTTCTTGAAATTTCATCAGGGTCATTTGATATATCTTCATATTCGTTAACCTTTGTGACAACAGCATCAGTGCTGTCAGCATTTTTCATGAAACTATAATAGCTAACAGTTTTAACAATATGAGCAGTAAAAAATATCAATATCACAGCAAGCATTATCATTTCAGGAATTTTTTTCATAAAATCACCCCAAAGTATAAATACAAAAGCTAACAGAGAAATTATTATTTCTTTTTTCTAAATATTATAGTAAATGTAGAAAGCAGCATAAATCCAACAATAAACATAAATGTCATTGATGTTGTTGAAGTACTATTATTTTCCTTTTCAAGTCGGATATTTCTTTCATCTCCGGCTATATAATAAATAGTGATGATATCATTAACTTTAAGTCTAGTGTTACTCTTTTGAATTTTTGAATCATATTCAGTTCCATCTATATTATAATTCACTTCAATAACATAATAAGAGCTTGTCACATCATCATCTCTATCTTCCCACTCAGTTATTTTCGTTACAACTGCAACTGTGCTTTCAGCCTTTTTCATAAAGTTGTTATAACTAATAGTTTTTATAGCATAAACAGCGATAGTCATTAATATCACAACGAGTATCATTATTACAGGAATTTTTTTCATAACAATCACCCCAAAAGAATAAATACAAAAGCGGACAGAGAAACCCTGTCCGCTTTTACTTGCATTTAAGCGTTATCATTTTATTTACCGTTAAAAATTTACACTTATTCTTTCCCTCACTGTCCGTTCTCGACTAATCGAGAACTGCTTGGTCGGAATAAGTGTAATTTTAATACGCTAAATAAAGTATTAATACTTACGCTTACGAGCAGCTTCGGATTTCTTCTTACGCTTTACCGAAGGCTTCTCATAGTGTTCTCTTTTACGAACTTCGGCAATAACGCCGTCCTTAGCACAGCTTCTCTTAAAACGCTTAAGAGCAGTATCTAAAGATTCGTTTTTACCAACACGAATTTCAGCCATTTGATTCCCTCCCTTTGCCACCGAGGCAGAGGTTTATATTTAAGATATAACTTCTTAATTATACAACAAACCCCATATATTTGTCAAGCCTTTATTAAAAAATAATGCACAAAAAATATTAAGTATATTTGGTGAACAATCAGTATAAGTTATTCAAAATATTATTTTACAACAATATTTACTAGTCTGCCTTTAACATAAAGCTCTTTTACAACAGTTTTGCCATCAATTGCAGCAGCAACAGATTTATCAGCCTTAGCAGCAGCTAAAGCAGCATCCTGTTCCGCATCAGCAGCAATGTTAATTCTAGCCTTAACCTTTCCGTTAACCTGAACTGCAATCTCAATAGTGCTGTCGATACAAAGTGCATCATCATAAGTTACCCATTTTTGCTCATTCAGTATCTTACCGAAGTTAATTTCATACATTTCTTCAGCAAGGTGCGGTGCAAATGGGTCAAGCATGATAAGAACGCTTTCAAATTCAGCCTTTGTACATTTACCAGTTACATAAATATCGTTAAGAAGTGCCATCATTGCAGCAATAGCAGTGTTGAACTTCAAACTTTCGATATCCTCTGAAACCTTTTTGATAGTCTTGTGCATATTAGACATCATTTCACTGCGATATGTGTCACCATCCACAAGAATATCCTGCAATCCCCAAACTCTGTCAAGAAATCTCTTACAGCCCTTGATTGAGGATGGTGACCATGGTGCAGTCTTTTCAAAATCGCCGATGAACATTTCATACAAACGAAGTGTATCAGCACCATAATTCTTAATTACATCATCAGGGTTGATAACATTTCCACGGGACTTAGACATCTTCTGTCCGTCCTCGCCTAAAATCATACCATGTGAAGTACGGCGCATATAAGGCTCTTTTGTATTAACTGCCTTGATATCATAAAGGAACTTGTGCCAGAAACGAGAGTAAAGCAGATGAAGTGTTGTATGCTCCATACCACCGTTATACCAGTCAACAGGCATCCAATATTCAATAGCTTCCTTACAAGCTAACATATCCATATTATCAGGGTCACAGTAACGTAAGAAGTACCATGATGAGCCTGCCCACTGCGGCATTGTATCAGTTTCACGTTTTGCTACCCCCTGACAGCATGGACAAGTTGTATTGATAAAGCTTTCAAGGTTTGCAAGTGGACTTTCACCGTTGTCAGTTGGCATATAGCTTTCTACATCAGGCAAAGTAAGAGGAAGTTCACTTTCAGGAAGTGCAACATATCCGCACTTTTCACAATGAACTATAGGAATAGGTTCGCCCCAGTATCTCTGTCTTGAGAATACCCAGTCACGAAGCTTATAGTTCACCTTTGGAGTACCCTTACCAGTTTCTTCAAGCCAGTTCTTAATTTTAACCTTAGCATCCTCAACGGACAGTCCGTCAAGGAAACCAGAGTTTACCATAACGCCAGTAGCACAGTCAGTGAAAGCTTCTACGGCAACGTCTCCACCCTTAACAACTTCGATAATAGGCAGGTCAAATGCCTTAGCGAAATCATAGTCACGAGTATCATGAGCAGGAACAGCCATGATAGCGCCTGTACCATAAGTCATAAGAACATAGTCAGAAATAAAGATAGGGATTTCCTTGTTATTAACAGGATTTATAGCAGTTACGCCATCAAGCTTGACACCTGTTTTATCCTTAACCATTTCAGTACGTTCAAAGTCAGATTTTCTTGTTGATACTTCCTGATATTCATGGATAGCATCGTTATTTTTTAGTGTATCCTTCCACTTTTCAAGGTATGGATGCTCAGGGGAAATAACCATATAAGTAGCGCCGAAAAGTGTATCAGGACGAGTTGTATAAACAGTCAGCTTATCACCAGTGGAAGTTATAAAATCAACCTCTGCACCAGTTGAATGGCCAATCCAGTTAGTCTGTGTTGCCTTAATTCTGTCAAGATAGTTAACTTCAGAAAGGTCATCAATAAGACGCTGTGCATACTCAGTAATCTTAAGCATCCACTGTGACTTAACCTTGTGAACAACCTCACCATTACAACGTTCACAGCATCCATTTACAACCTCTTCATTGGCAAGTACAACCTTACAGTCAGTACACCAGTTAACAGACATTTCCTTTTTATAAGCAAGACCAGCCTTGAACATCTGAATGAAAATCCATTGTGTCCACTTGAAGTATTCAGGGTCAGTTGTGTTAACCTCTCTGTCCCAGTCAAAAGAAAGACCGATAGCTTTTAGCTGTTCTTTAAAACGAGCAACATTCTTTTCAGTAACAATAGCAGGGTGGATTTTATTTTTAATTGCAAAGTTTTCAGTTGGAAGTCCGAAAGCATCCCAGCCCATTGGGAACAAAACATTGTACCCCTCAAGACGTCTTTTTCTTGACACAATATCCATAGCAGTGTATGGACGTGGGTGTCCTATATGAAGTCCTTGTCCTGATGGATAAGGAAATTCAACCAAAGCATAAAACTTTGGTTTTGTGTAGTCGTTATCTGCATGGAATGTTTTGTGGTCATCCCAATATTTCTGCCATTTTTTTTCAATGGCGGTGTAATCATAGCGTTCAGCCATTTTAATCAATCCTTTTTCAATTTATTATCTTCTTGTCTTTGGTCGCAGATATTCATAATAAGCATCAATATTTTTATTAACTACAATTAATAATGCAGTTAATAAATAAAAAATACTAAAAAATAACATAATTCCATTACCGTTTTCGATAGATAATGCGAACATTAATAAAGCACCGAAAAATCCAAATGCACAGTATATCCACCGACAAACAGGATGTCCTTTGACAATTTGCGTAGCAAATGTAATGGATAAAACGGATAATATAATGTTATGACAAAAAATCAAGCTTAAAATCCCAATAATTATATTTAATACAGCAATAATTGTTATAAATATTCTGCCTTGAATAGCTTTCTTTGCCAGCTTAACAGCATAATCATCCTGATGTTCTTTTGTGATGTCAGGTATTTGAGGTGGTGGAGAATACTCATTATAAGTGTTTATAACAAGTATATAAAATGGGACAGCCATTTATTTAATCCACTCGGAAATATCAACATCTTCGCCATCCTGCCAAAGCCTCTCGAGGTTATAGAACTCACGAGTTTCCTTATAGAAAACATGAACAACGATATCAGAGTAGTCAAGAATTATCCAGTTTGAGCCGTTGTTGCCCTGTACCTGTCTTGGCTCAACACCGATTTGTTTTAGCTGAAATTCGAGCTCATCAGCAAGAGATTTTGTGTGAGTGTTTGAAGTACCGTTTGCAATTATAAAATAATCAGCAACGATAGTCAAATCCTTGATACCGATAACACGTATATCCTCTGCTTTTTTGCTGTCAAGAATTTTAACGGCTTCTTTTAAAAGTTCATTCTGTGTCATTTTTATTTTCCTTTCTGTATAGGGGTCAGTCTTTTTATGACTGTTTCTTTTTAGTTATATAATAATTATAGCATTCAATGGTCTGGTGCGGAAACTGTGAGCCTTTGTTTATATTATCCGATATAGAAAATTTCAAAGCCTCGAGCATAGCCTTATCAATGCTTTGATAAGCAATTTTTCTCATACGGTTAACATCTTTATACGTTCTGTCAGCAGAAATAAGGTCAGCCAGATAAATAATTTCCTCAAGCGGCGACATAAAACCTCTGCCGATTGTGTGGTATCTCACTGCATTCAGAATATCCTCATCATTAATGTTAAGCACATTCTGAATATAGAAAGCACCAGCAGGAGCATGGTATAAAGGAGGTGCTAAAAGTTCAACATCGGAAACATCTTTAGCAAATTTCTTCAAGTATGAAAGCTGTTCATCAGCAGGTATTTCCTTGCAAATATCATGCAGAAGTCCTGCTAAATAAGCTTTTTCGTCAAGTGAAGTGTTATAATGCAAGGCTAGTTTTTTTGCTTCATCTGCCACATTCATGCTATGTGCAAAACGTTTTTTTGAAAGTCTTATTTCAAGAATACCTTTAATTTCATTTGCAGAACAAATATAAATCACATCCGTTTATTTAAGAGTATAACCCATTATCCTCTATATATTTTACTACATTTTGGTTCATATAGCAAGATATATCTTCATTTTTAATAATCTTTTCACGAATTACTGTTGATGACATCTCAAAAACCGATGTGTTTACAAGCAAAATCTCGCCATATTGACGTAACTTTTCGGCATGATGTTCAAGTATATCAAAATCCGATTGGAGTGTAATTCTCGAGCAAGCCACTATTGTGCATAGCTTCATGATATCCTCGAAACGATACCATTTGTCTAGCGATGAAAGCATATCACTGCCCATTATAAAATGAAGTTTATCGTCAGGATATTTTTCATGAAAATGCTCAAGCGTATTAATCGTGTAACTAATATCCTGCTTTGAAATTTCATAATCAGAAACAGTTACATTTGGTACATTTTCAAAAGCAAGTCTGCACATTTGGGTACGGTCTTTTCCGCTTGCAACAAAGGTTGTATCATCTTTTTTGAATGGAGAAATGAATGTCGGCATGATAAAAACCTTATCAAGCGATACCGATTTCATCACTTCACGAACAATATTAATATGCCCATTATGGACAGGGTTAAAGCTGCCGCCGAAAATTGCGATATTCATGATTATGCCCATGCCTCCTTGTCACGAAGTCCTATGAAAATTTCATGCATGGGCTCGTGGGTTAGATATTAGTATTTTTTTAGTTTGTTTCAAACTTGTATTCTGTTCCTCTTAGTTTTTTCAGTAATAAGAATTATTTTTGGTTCTTTTGGATTTTTCTTATAGAGCACAAACTTGTTGCCAATAACCTGAACAACCTCTGATTTTGTAGCCTCTGCGAGTTCGTTTGCAGCTTCAGCAGGGGAGAGCATACAGCCATCCTGCACCTTCATTTTTATAAGCTCACGAGCAATCAAAGCATCACTAACCTGCTTGATAAGTGTATCAATAATGCCGTTTTTTCCAACATGAAGAATGGTATCTTCTGTGGATGCAAGTCCTCTAAGCTGTGCACGCTGTTTACTATTTAACATTAAATTTCCTCATTTCATATTATGGAGTTAGTATTTTGTTAATTTTTGCATGGTGTCACTATGTCTATTTATAACGTATTTAAAAGTTCTGTCAGCTTTTTCAAAGCCACGCTTCTATGACTTACAGCATTTTTTTCATCAGCTGAAAGTTCAGCAAATGACTTACAGCTATACATAAAAATTGGGTCATAGCCAAATCCATTTGTACCAAGCTCTTCATAACCAATTTTACCCTCGACAGTTCCACGGACAGTATGCGAATTTCCATCAGCATCAATAAAGCAAATTGATGAAACAAATCTTGCCGTACGCTTTTCGTCGGGTACGCCGTCAAGCTTTGATAAAATCTTGCTGCAGCGTTCTTCCTCAGGAGCATATCTTGCGGAATAAACCCCAGGCTCACCGTTTAAAAAGTCAACTTCAAGTCCGCTATCATCGGCAATACAGGGAAGTCCAGTCAAATCAAATACGGCTTTTGCTTTTAAGAATGCATTTTCTTCAAAGGTAGTCCCTGTTTCATCAACTTCGATATCAGCACCAACTTCCATCTGTGAAAAAACTTCAAAGCCTATTGGCTCAAGCATTTCACGAACTTCACGCAGCTTATTTTTATTGTTGGTAGCAAGAATTATTTTCTTCATTCTGTATCACCATTATCATCATTAGATTTGTCTTTATTTTTGTCCTTACCGAACTTGATTTCCTTAAAGAGCCAACTAAATTTGCCGCCTTTTTCTGCAGGAGCATTTTCGGTAGAATTTGTATCGGAATTTTCATCAGATATATCATCATCTGCGGTGATATTTTCATCCTCGGAGATGTCAGTTTCATTAGCTATTTCATCATCATTTGCTAATGAAATCTCATCCTTGATATCTACATCATCAGCAACGATTTCTTCTGAAATATCATCCACATCAGATGTGTCATCTTCATCGGAAAGACGTTCATAATTATACTCAAAATCAGTGGTAGTTTCAAACAACGCCTCAACAAAATCATGAGCATTAAACTCTTGCAAATCATCAAGCTTTTCACCAACACCAACCAGCTTAACAGGGATCTGGAGCTCCTTGTGGATAGAGATTATTATACCACCTTTCGCAGTGCCGTCAAGCTTAGTCAGAACTATACCTGTAATGTCAGCAACTTCACTGAAAAGCTTAGCCTGATTAACAGCATTTTGCCCAGTTGTAGCATCAAGAACAAGCAATGTTTCAAGGCTACATCCGTTACCTTGTTCACGGATAATACGGCTGATTTTACGAAGCTCCTCCATAAGATTTTTCTTGTTATGAAGTCTGCCAGCAGTGTCACAAATTAGGATGTCAGTACCTCTTGCCTTAGCAGCTGTTACAGCATCAAAAACAACAGCGGCAGGATCAGACCCTTCTGAATGCTTAACGATATCAACACCTGCACGCTCTGTCCATACCTCAAGCTGCTCAATAGCAGCAGCACGGAATGTGTCAGCCGCAGCAACCAAAACTTTCTTTCCCTGATTTTTATATTTAGCTGCAAGCTTGCCGATAGTGGTAGTTTTGCCTGCACCATTTACGCCGATAATAAGCACAACAGATGGAGTTGTAGATAAGTCAAGCGGTTTATCCTCGCCAAGCATTTCTGCGATAATTTCTTTCAAGCTATCCTTGATTTCCAAAGGGTTAGTAAGGCCTTTTTCCTTAACCTTAGCACGAAGTGCCGAGCAGATATCGAGTGAAGTTTCAACACCGATATCACAGGTGATAAGCAGTTCTTCAAGCTCCTCAAAAAAGTCCTCATCAATCTTTGTAAACGAGTTAACGAGCAGCTCAAATTTACCCATCATAGAGTCTTTAGTTTTCTTAATACCCTCTGCAATTTTACTGAAAAATCCCACAAAATTCTCCTTTCAAGTAAAAACAATAAGTCATAAATTTATTCCATATCCTGAGGTGGCTGGTCAAGACGCAGGATACGTGAAATACCCTTGTCCTGCATGGTAACGCCATACAAAACGTCAGCCTCATCCATAGTACCACGACGGTGAGTAACAACAATAAACTGAGTTGTATCTGTGAAATTACGCAGATACTTTGCATATTTTGAAACGTTAACATCATCAAGAGGAGCGTCAAGTTCATCAAGAATACAGAATGGTGACGGCTTGATTTTCAAGATTGCAAAGTAAATTGCAACTGCAACAAACGCCTGTTCACCACCAGATAAAAGTGATAGATTTTTAACTACTTTACCAGGAGGTGCAACATGAATTTCAATGCCCGATTCAAGAAGATTATCAGGCTCTGTGAGTGTTAGTTCTGCAAAGCCACCGCCGAAAAGTTCTGTAAAGATACTCTTGAAATTTTCGTTAATACGGTTAAAGCTGTCCGAAAACATAACGAGCATTTTTTCGGTATAATCAGCAATAATCCCCTCAAGACGTTCCTTCGAATTCTCGGCATCCTTGAAGTCTGTGAACATAAGCTCATAGCGTTCGGAAACTTCCTTGTATTCCTCAATAGCCTCAAGATTAATATGCCCTAAGTTATGGATTTTTTGCTTGATATCACTTAATTCACCCTGAACAGCAAGCAAATTATCCACAGGCTGTGCAATAGTAACTGCCTCGGAAAGATAGATATTATAACGCTCTGTCATGTCAGAAATAATGCTGTCATAGGACTTCTGAATGGACTCCTGTCTGCCCTCAAGACGTGTCATTTCCTTAGAAAATTTCTCTTTTGCGTTATTAAAATCACGAATTTGAACACGTCCCTCGTTCATTTTTTGTTCGTCAAGACGGTTCTGTGTCTGCTCAGCAACAATTTTTTCACGCAATAAATTTACCTTTTCGCCTGAACCTAAAAGTGACTGCTTGCGTTCTTCAATAAGCTGCATATTTTTTTCAATAATAAGCTTTTGTTCATCAAGCATACGCACTAAACGTGCGGAATTATCGCCCAAAGCAGCGGATTGTTCTTCGAGATTTTTAATCTCGGTACTTAATACTTCCTTATTTTTAAGAAGCTCCATTTCACGCATTTTAAGGGATGATAATTTTTCTGAAAGTGCCTCACGTTCATGATGCAAGGTATTACGTTTACCCTCTGTTTCGGACAACGCATCTTCTTTTTGAGTTATCTCATTTTCGCATGACAAAAGCTCTTTTTCAGCAGTTTCGGCATTAGATTTAATGTCATCAAGCTTTGCATTAAGCCTTGCGAAAACACCATCAGATGACACAAGCTGACGTTCCGATTGTTCAATCATTGTGTCAATACGTTTTATCTCAGCCTCAAATTTTATCTTATCGGAATTAACTGTATTAAGCTCGTCTTTTGTACCATCGATATCGAAATAAAGCTTGTCAGCTTCAGCCTTAAGCTTATCACGTTTAAGTGTGATTTCCTTAAGTGTATCTTGTAAATTCTGCTGCTCTGATATGAGTTTTTCAATGTCATTACGGCGTGTAAGAATACCAGTAGATTTTCTGTTATAACCACCAGTGAACGAACCGCCTGCATTGATAACCTGACCATCAAGAGTACAAATTTTAAAGCGGAAACCATATTTTTTAGCAATAATATTAGCGGAGTTTAAATCCTCAGCAATGATAATTCTGCCTAAGTAGGACGAAAAAATCTCTTTGAATTTAGGGTCGTATGAAACTAAATCAAGTGCATTTGCAATAAATCCATCGCAATCCTCAAGTCCTGTTTCGGATAAATTTTTCCCCTTAATATTTGTAACAGGAAGAAAAGTTGCAGTGCCGGCTTTTGCCTCTTTTAGCATACCAATACAGCGTTTAGCAGTATTATCGTCAGCAACAACGACATTATTCATAGCAGCACCAAGTGCAGTTTCAATAGCAGTACTGAATTTTGAGTCAACAGAAATAAGCTGTGCAACTGAGCCAAAAACTCCGCTTATGCGTCCTGACTTACTTGCGTTTATGATATATTTAGCAGCATCGGAAACACCCTGCATACTCTTTTCCATATCTTCAAGCATACGAATACGCTGCTCTTTATCACGAATGGAAAAGCTAGTGTCAGTAAGCTCTTTTTCAGCAGCAGTTAGCTTTTCGGCACGACCTGAATGCAGTTTATGGAGTCCTGATAAACGATTATTAAGTTCACTAGTTTTTTCCTCAATATCATTGATACCATCAGTAACTTCGATCTTTTCATGACGTAAATCCTCAAGCGATGTACGCAAAAGTTCTTCTTGTTCCTTTGCATGATTAATCTGCTCAGTAACATCGGAAATATTGCTCTCGGCAGACGAAATTATGCTGCCAAGCTCGGAACGCTTTATGTAAAGCTTGTTGAGTGCGTTATTGATATCAGTATAACCGCTGTCAAAATTACTTTGCTCATCAAGAAGATTTCCAAGACGGCTTTCAGTTTCGGAATATAGCGTACTGGTATTGGTAATTTCATTTTCAATATCTTTAATATCAGCGAGTTTTTTCTCGATAATATTCTTGTTTTCTTCACCAGAATTTTTAGATAGTTCCTGCTGTTTATGTATATCCTCAATGGTGTCATTCGAGTGAGAAATTTCGTTTTCATAAACTGCGATATCGGAATGAAGTGTGGTATCAGCCTTAGTAGCATCAAGAATTTCCTGATTTATAGTTTCAATCAAGAGATTACGCTTTTCGATTTCAACGGAAAGCTGTTCAACACTATCTTCAAGCCTTTCTATATCAGCCTCAATACCATTATATTCATTGGCATTAATGAGAATATCCTCTGATAATTTCTCAAGCTGTGCTTTAAAATTTTCAAGCTGATTAACCCATACGGTTATCTCAAGAATTTTTCTTGTTTCGGCATATTCCAAGAATTTTGCAGCCTTTTCAGACTGTGTTTTAAGCGGTCCAATACGATTTTCAAGTTCTGCAAGAATATCTCTTAAACGTAAAAGATTGTCCTCCGCACGAGCAAGCTCACGTTCAGCATTAGCCTTTTGATAGCGAAACTTTGAGATACCAGCCGCCTCATCAAAAATTTCACGCCTGTCCTTAGACTTAGCAGAAACAATTTCATGTGCACGTCCTTGTCCGATAATAGCATAGCCGTCACGTCCAAGACCTGTATCCATAAAAAGCTCATAAATTTGTTTAAGCCTTACAGGAGCGCCGTTTATAAGGTATTCACTGTCACCGTTGCGATATAGTTTACGGGTAACAGAAACTTTTTCGGTTGAAATATTAAACGTATTATTGCTGTTGATAATGTTAAGAGTAACCGCAGCATAACCAACAGGCTTTCTGTCGATTGTTCCGGAAAAGATAACATCCTCCATCTTATCGCCACGCAAGGTTTTTGTTGATTGCTCACCAAGCACCCATCGCACAGCATCACCAATATTGGATTTACCACTTCCGTTTGGTCCTACAACAGCGGTCATACCCTTGCCGAATTCCAGCTTTATTTTATCTGGAAAGGACTTAAAACCCTGAATTTCAAGTGATTCTAAATACATTTGTCCACCGTTTTCTTTATCAAGATTTCATTTTCGGAAATAAAATTATCCGAAATAATTTTTATATTCTTACCCATTTCATTAAAATAGGCTATGTTAGATTTTTTTTGCCCTAAGGCCTTGCTCAAATCACGAGGATTTACATAAACAACATATGAATTATCACCGATAATTTCCTGTTCAATCCTGCGTCTGAAAAGAATACTTTCACAGATTTCACGGAAAGCAGGATGATAATATCCTGCAACAATTTGTGACTCCATATCAGTCGATGCATGAAGACCAAGTCTTATCACTTTAATGTCATAAAATTTGAAAAGTTCAAGTAAATCAGCACAAAGAGATACCATCTCATCAAACTTTGGCAGCTTATATAACCCACTTAAATACAGTTGTTCAAGGCGAGTTCCCTTAAGTACAACAATCGGATAAATCCGCACTGTATCGGGAGCAAGTGCAATAATTCTGTTAGCTGTATCAATTTCATCCTCAAGCTCGGACTGGTAAAGTCCTGTCATCATTTGTATACCAAGCTCAAAACCATGTTCTTTAATAAGCTCAGCTGAATTCTTTACATCGATAGGCAAATGTCCACGTTTGTTTGCAAAAAGAACATGGTCGCACATTGACTGTGCGCCAATTTCAATTGCAGTGACATTGTACATTTTCAAATATAAAAGTATATCTTCATGAATGCAGTCAGGGCGTGTTGAAATGCGTATCCCTAACAGCTTATACTTTGTAATAAACGGCTGTGCAGCTTCAAGCAGTTCTGTCATATATGACAATTCAAGTGCTGTAAAAGTGCCGCCGAAAAAAGCAATTTCGGTATTTTGGGGGTCTGATAAGTTTTCACAGGCACTATGCAAAATGTCTGTGACATCCTGTGCAGTCGGAGGAATTTCCGTGCTGCTGATTACGTTTTGATTGCAGAATGAGCAGTTATTTTTGCAACCCATATGGGGAATAAATATAGAAATATTACTATGCGGCATTACATCACCTTTAAATAAAAAATTGTGTCAATAAATTAATGACTTAGAACTTGTCTTGATAAGGAATGGGTGCGTATTTTCGAGCATGATTTTTTTACAGGCAAGGCAAAAATCCGAAGTTTTACTGGCGTAAGACAATAATTTTTAACTAAGTCTGTGAAAAAATTTGCCGAAAAGACGTCCATATAGACTTGTGAAGACGAGTTCTTAATGTTAAATTTTATAACCCATTAATAAGAGTGCCTCTTTAGCAGCCATCTGTTCAGCCTGCTTTTTGCTGTGTCCCTCACCTATACCAATTGGGTTTGAATTAAGGAGTACCTGAACGATAAATTTCCTGTCATGGTCAGGACCAATCTGGTCTTTTAAAGCATATTCAACATGCTCCTCAGGATTTCGCTGAATGATTTCCTGCAAAACGGTTTTATAGTCATTCAAAGCCTTTGCACGATTGCGGTCAAGATTATCAGGGATAAAGCTAAGGATATATTCTCTTGCTTTTTCAAGTCCGCCATCAAGATAAATAGCTGCAATAACAGCCTCAAAAGCATCGGAAACAATAGACGGACGTTCACGCCCACCACTGTTCTCCTCACCCTTGCCAAGAAGAATATGTTCCCCAAGGTCAATTTTATACGAGAATTCATGGAGTGCTTTTTCGCATACAAGCGATGCACGCATTTTAGTCAATTCACCCTCGGGAAGATGCTTGAAATGAGTGAAAATATGTTCGGAAACTACAATTGAAAGCACACTGTCACCAAGAAATTCAAGACGTTCATTAGAGTTCTTGCCACGCTTGTTTTCATTGGCATATGATGAGTGAGAAAGTGCTTCGTGCAGCAGTTCTTTATTTTTAAAAGTATAATTTATTTTTTTTTCAAAACTGGAAAAATCCATATTTATCGTCCTTTATTATAGATATATATTAATCTTTAAGTTCCTTGAGTGATTTTTCAATTTCAGAGATAAAATCACCCTCAACGCAAAGCTTTGCTTGGCGAATAGCATTATAAAAAGCTATGGCATCAGAGCTGCCATGCGCCTTAACAACTGGCTTTGATACACCTAAAAGTATAGCGCCGCCAACCTCTTTATAGTCCATTTTCTTTTTAAATGCTTTTATCTTAGGCATGATTAAAAGTGCTGCAAGAGTGCCGCCAAAACCTTTAAACATCCCCTTTAAAGTGTGTGAAAAATATGAGCCCATACCCTCATAAAGCTTTAAAGCAATGTTTCCTGTAAAGCCGTCTGAAACAACCACCTGACAAGCACCATAAGGAATATCACGAGCCTCAAGATTGCCATAGAAATTTACAGGAGCAGTTTTAAACTGCTTATATGCAGCAATTTCAAGGTCACGTCCCTTTGTGTCCTCAGAGCCGACATTTAAAAGCCCAACTTTTGGCTTGTCAAATCCCATTACCTTGTTCATATAACAGCTTCCCATAATACCAAACTGAACAAGCATTTCAGGTCGGCAGTCAACATTAGCACCGCCGTCAATAAGCATTGAATAGCCGTTATCAACAGGGAGAACAGGAGCAAGTGCAGGACGCTTAATGCCTTTCAAACGCTTTGCTATAAAGGTCGAACCGACAACCAAAGCTCCAGTTGAGCCAGCACATACAAAAGCATCACCATCGCCGTCAGCGACAGCTTTCAGACCAAGTGCCATTGAGCAGTCAGCTTTTTCTTTAATTATCTTAGTTGGTTCTTCATGTATATCGAAAACAGATGTTGTATGAATAATAGAAATACCCTCTAAAGATATATTATGCTCCAAAGCATTTGATTTTATTACATCTTCATTACCGGTCAGAATAATCTCAACGCCAAGGTTAGAAACAGCCATAGCAGAACCTTTGATAACCTCAAGAGGAGCATTATCTCCGCCGAATGCGTCAACGACAATTTTCATTTATATAACATCCTTTCTGAATGTATACTATCTCTTTTTATACTTCTTTTCAAGCTTAACGGATAGAAATTTGCTTAAAACAGCTCTCTCGTCTGGGAACATAAATCCTGACTTTGGAACGGCATAAATCTTATCATTCGAAACATAAATAAAGAAGTAAAATTTTGTTTCAAAAGCCTTATCAACATACTTATATTTTATAACTGTGGTACAAGTTTTGTCACTGAAAATAAATCTGTCACGATAAAAGAAAAACTGTCCTTGATTATTTGTGTTAACAGGGTATTTTGAGTTTTTATGAATCGTCAAAACAGCATATATGTATGCAGATATGTTATAAAAAGCAAGTGCTGCAAGGACAGCAAAAGCAATCCATGTGTATAGATTAAGCTCATAAAATATTTTAAAGGCTATCATTAACACTGTAAAAACTGTAACAAATATAAAGAAAAAAATGATTTTAGGTTTCATAAAAAACACAGTGGAGTTGATATTATCCTTTGCAACATTTCCTGAAAAAACCTTTGCAATCATTATATCATTTGCCTGCGTTTTATTTTTATCGGCCATAAAAAATACCCCTTTAAAATGCTACCGTATTAAAAGCTTCAATAGCTCTGTCGGCAACCATCTGATAACGTGCCTGCTTGTCTTTTATGCGAACAGGATTTTCAGGCAGAATACCCATATTAGCACCCATCGGCTGAAAATTTGCAACAGTTTCATCGGAAATATATCGTGACAATGCACCAATCATAGTTTCCTTTGGCAGAATAATTTTTTCTTTACCCATAATTGTGCGAACCATGTTAAGACCTGCCATAATACCGCTTGCTGCTGACTCCATATACCCCTCAACACCTGTTATCTGTCCTGCAAAATAAATGTCAGGGTTATTTCTCATTGAGAAGTCACCATTTAATAGCTTAGGTGAATTGATAAATGAATTTCTGTGCATAACACCGTATCTAACGAATTCGGCGTTTTCAAGACCAGGGATAAGTGAAAATACACGCTTTTGCTCACCAAATTTAAGGTTAGTCTGAAAGCCAACAATGTTATAAAGAGTACCGTCGCTATTTTCTTTTCTAAGCTGAACAACAGCATATGGACGCTTGTTTGTAACAGGGTCATAAAGTCCGACAGGCTTCATAGCACCATAACGCATGGTTTCCTCGCCACGCTTTGCAAGCACCTCAATCGGCATACATCCCTCATAAACATCGAAATCGTCCTTGCCTTTAACAGCCTTTGTATCAAACTCATGCAAAGGTGCAGATTGAGCATTTATAATCTCGTTATAAAAAGTGAGGTATTCCTCTTTTGTGAAAGGACAGTTTATATAATCATCATCGCCACGGCCATATCGTGCCGCAAAGAAAACCTTGTCCTTATCAAGCGACTCAAAGGTTACAATTGGTGCAGCAGCATCATGAAAGCTAAGGTAACCACCGCATATTTCGGATATACTTTCAGCAAGTGCATCGGAAGTAAGCGGACCAGTTGCTATAATCACCTTGCCATCAGGAATTTGGGTGATTTCTTCGCTGATAACAGTAATGTTTTCATGGCTGCTAATCTTCTTTGTAACAAGGTCAGAAAAAAGGTTTCTGTCAACAGCCAAAGCACCGCCTGCTGGTACAGCAGTTTTTTCTGCACATGGTATGGTAAGTGAGCCAAGACGACGCATTTCATCCTTTAAAAGACCTGCCGCAGAATTAACACGGGAGGCTTTTAAGGAATTTGAGCATACGAGTTCAGCAAATCCATTGTATTTATGAGCAGGGGTATATTTAATCGGTTTCATTTCATAAAGCTCGACTTTTATACCATTTTCAGCTAACTGCCATGCGGCTTCACAGCCTGCAAGTCCTGCACCGATAACCTTAACAACAGGTGTCATTTATATTATACATCCTTATAAAATTATTGTAATAAATTATATTTACTGCAATTTACGCACAGCAGCCTCATAACCACAGCCATCCTTTAAGCAGAACAGCTTACCACTTTTCTTGAATAAAGTTGAGCCGTCATTACACTTAGGGCATTTATCGGAAACAGGAGTATCCCAAGTCATAAATTCGCAGTTTGGGTTATCTTCACAGCCAAAATATTTCTTACCCTTTTTGGATTTTTTCTGTAAAACCTTTTTGCCGCACTTTGGACAAACACCGCCGGTATCCTTAACAATACGCTTGGTATTTGTGCAGTCAGGGAAACCTGAACAAGCAAGGAATTTACCGAAACGTCCGATTTTGATAACCATAGGCTTTCCGCAAACCTCACATACTTCATTGGTTTCTTCATCAGGAACTTTAATACGCTTTCCGTCCATTGCAACTTCTGCATCGCTTAAAGTCTGTGCAAATTCTTTGTAGAACTCGTCAAGAATTTCAATCCATTCACGCTTGCCGATTTCAACATCGTCAAGGTTTTGCTCCATTTCGGCAGTAAACTTTGCATTAACAATATTAGTAAACTGGTCTTTCATTAGCTTTGTTGTAACATCTCCAAGACCTGTTGGTTTTAGTTGTTTACCATCACGCTCAACATAAAAACGATTAACAATCGTTGAAATTGTAGGTGCATATGTCGATGGACGACCGATACCATTTTCTTCAAGAGCCTTGATAAGTGTAGCTTCAGTGTAACGTGCAGGAGGCTGAGTAAAATGCTGATTGCCGTTTATAGCCTTAAGCTTTAAGATATCACCCATTTCAATTTCAGGCAAAATCTTGCTTTCCTCATCATTTTTCTGTTCTTCATAAAGCACTGTAAAACCGTCAAATTTAACAGAAAATCCTGTTGCCTTAAAGCCGCATCCATTAGCATCAATATCAACGGAAACTGTATCAAGAACGGCACCCGACATCTGACTTGCGATAAATCTTTCCCAAATCAGCTTATAAAGCTTATACTGCTCGGAAGTAAGGCTGTCCTTAACGCTGTCAGGTGTAATGTCAGGAGTTGATGGACGAATAGCTTCATGTGCATCCTGTGCATTTGATTTTGATTTATAAATCTTAGGTGTCGCAGGAACATAGTTCTTGCCATAAGTCTTGTTGATATAATCATAAGCTGCAATCCTAGCTTCATCGGAAATACGTAAGCTGTCTGTACGCATATAAGTGATAAGACCGACAGCACCCATTCCCTCAAGCTCAACGCCCTCATAAAGATTTTGAGCAGCCTTCATAGTTTTAGCCGCAGCAAATCCAAGTCGTTTAGAAGCTTCCTGCTGCATAGTTGATGTAGTAAATGGAGGAGCAGGGGACTTTCTTCTAACAGATTTTTTAACGTTAACAGTTTTATATTCGGCATTTTCCAGACGAGCTAAAACATTGTCAGTTTCTTCTTTTGTATGGAGTTCTGTTTTAACGCCATCCAAGGAAACAAAAGCAGCATCAAACTGTTTTTTAGATGATGGTGCTGTCATTTTTGCATCAATCGACCAGTATTCCTCAGGTTTAAAATCATTGATTTTCTTTTCCCTGTCAACGATTAATGAAACAGCAACAGACTGAACACGTCCAGCGGAAAGACCACGCCTAACCTTTCTCCAAAGGAATGGAGATAGCTTATATCCAACAATTCTGTCAAGAATACGGCGTGCCTGTTGCGCATTAACAAGGTCGATGTCAATGGAGCGAGGTGCAGCCATACCACCCTCAACACCTGACTTAGTAATTTCGTTAAAGGTAACACGGTTTTTTTCGTTAACAGGCAAATCAAGCATCTGTGCTAAATGCCATGAAATAGCCTCACCCTCACGGTCGGGGTCGGTTGCAAGGTAAACATAATCAGACTTCTTAGCCTTTTTCTTTATTGTTTCGATTAACTCCTCTTTACCCTTGATATCAAGATAAACAGGCTCATAATTGTTGTCAACATCGACACCGAGCTTTGATTTAGGTAAGTCACGGACATGACCCATAGATGCGATAACATCAAAATCACCGCCGAGGTATTTTTTTATAGTTTTTGCTTTAGCAGGTGATTCCACTATAACAAGCTTAGACATTTATATTTACTCCTTAAAAAGTTATTTTGCAATTATATGATGTACTTAACGGCAAACGTATTGCCTGCATGAGATACAATATATTCATCAAGCTCAAGACTTGTAAGAATTCCTAAGAGTTCATCAATATTAATCCCTGACAGCAATGAAATTTCATCAGCGTGCATAGGCTCATTATGCTTAATCAGAATATCCAAAATAATTTTCTCACTGTCATCAAGTGATGATAAATCAATATCATGAATTTCTGCAATTTCATCATAAGCTATATCCTCTGCGGCGGTATTCACAGCCACAGGTGACGGCTTCTTTTTTTGCGTGTCATAATTATCAATATTTACAGTCTTGGCTGAATTTTTGACTTGAGTTAGTTTATGTGAGTAGTTTTCATAATATTCATAGATAATATCCTGAATACCGTAAATTGGGATTGCACCGTCACGTAAAAGCTTTATATTCCCATAATAGCAGCTGTCAAAAAGATTATGCGGCGGTATCGTGAAGATATCATGACCCTGCTGCAAAGCTAAGTTCGCAGTGATTAACGAGCCGCTTTTTGAACTTGCCTCAACTACAATTGTACCAACTGAAAGTCCAGCTAAAATACGGTTTCTTGCAGGGAACATATAGCTTGCAGGTTTTGTTTTAGGATAATATTCCGAAATAATCAGACCATTTTTGAGAATTTCATCACGGTACTTAACATTTTCGGCAGGATAGTCATATTCAATGCCGCATCCGATACAAGCAATAGTTTTACCGCCATTTCGAACAGCAGCCAAATGCGACTCAATATCAATACCCATAGCAAATCCGCTGACAATAGTTAAATCAAATTCGCAAAGCTGACGAACTAAGGCACGAGTAATTTTTGTGCTGTATTCAGATGGCTTTCGAGCCCCTACAACAGACAAAATAAGTTCGCTGTTTAAGCAGTCAAGATTACCCTTATAAAACAAAACAGCAGGCGGATTATATATGTTTTTCAAGCGTTCAGGATATTCATCATCGGAATAGCAAAGTATACCGATATTATGCTCATTGCAATATGTAATAAGCTCATTGATCTGCTTGTCCGTAACGGAATTGGCAGATTGCTTTTCCTTTGCAGTTAATGGCGCATCAGTACGCTTATTTTTATCATAAATCATGTTGAATAAATCATCAAAAGCAGTATCACCGCTAAGATAATCCCACAAGCGTTTATTGCCGATACCAAAACAGGAGGAAAGCCAAAGCCATTTGAACAAATCCAAATTTTTATCCATATGAACGCCGCCTTTCAAAGTCAGAAAAGGTAAGTTATTTTACAAGCTCCCACATAATAATTCCAGCCGCCATAGCAGCATTAAGCGAATTAACATTTCCATGCATTTCAATGGTAAGCTTATGTGTACACATATCAACGGTTTCACTCGACAACCCATTTCCTTCATTGCCTATAACAACAGCACATTTATCAGGAAACTTGCAGTCAGTAAGAGAAATGCTGTCGCTGTCAATCACAGCAGCATAAGAAGTGATATCATTTTCAAGAAACAAATCAAAAACCATATCACGAGTAAAGTTGAAAACAGGCATGCGGAAAAGACTTCCCATCGTTGACCTGATAACCTTTGGGTTATAGATATCGCAGCAGTTAACGGTAATAATCGCATCAACACCAACAGCATCGGCGGTACGTATAATAGTGCCGATATTACCAGGGTCTTGCAAATTATCAAGCAGTAAAAGCTTGCATCTGCTTTTAATTTTATCAGAAAAATTCAAATCAGATGGGATATTGCATATAGCAAACATCCCTTGTGAGCTTTCGGTATCGGACATCTTTTTGCCTATTTCATCGGAAATAATATATGTTTTATCGGATAAATATTCAGGAAGAAAATAGAGTGTTTCACCGTGTTTTGCATAGCATTCTTCGGTTATGAAAGCACAGTGAAGCACCGCATTTTCTAAGACAGCATCTTTAATAAGACGCAGCCCCTCAAGTGTAAATAACCCTGTTTCCCGACGATATTTTTTATTTTCTGAAAGCTTTTGATAAAGCTTAATTTTAGGATTATCCTTAGATGAAATCTCAAGCATCAAAAAGCCCCCAAGCATTATTTTTTAATGAAAATGACAAATTTTAAAATATATTAATAAACTGCAAAAGTCAGAAGTAAATTTTATTACTTCTGACCTGTTTATCTTTATAAGATTAAAGAGCAGCCTTTGCCTTTTCAGTAAGAGCAGTGAAACCAGCAGCATCATTGATAGCGATTTCTGAAAGCATCTTTCTGTTAAGTGTAATGCCAGCCTTCTTAAGACCGTTCATGAATGTTGAATAATTCATGTTATTCATCTTGCAAGCAGCAGAAATTCTAGTGATCCAAAGCTTTCTGAAATCACGCTTCTTAAGACGTCTGCCAATGTAAGCATAGTTGCCGGACTTCATAACAGCTTCTTTAGCCATCTTGAAGTGTTTGCTCTTAGCACCCCAGTAACCCTTTGCGAGCTTTAATGTTTTATTTCTTCTCTTACGAGTAGCCATTGCTCCCTTAACACGAGCCATAATATTTTACCTCCGTTATATTAGTGATTATAAATTGAAATACAGCCGATAACCTATTATTTATAAGGGATAAGCTGCTTGATAGTTGGTGCATTTGCTGGAGTAGCGATACCCATAACTCTAGCTAATCTCTTACGCTTATGAGCCTTCTGAGTAAGTCTGTGTCTTTTGTTAGTCTTCTGGTACTTAACTAAACCGCTTCCAGTGACTTTGAAACGCTTTTTAGCGCCTGAATGTGTTTTCTGCTTTGGCATAATATATCCTCCTTATTTATAGACCGAATTGAAGTCGAATAGGCTTTCAAGACCGCCATACTTTCTTTTTTTGAATGACACCATATACAATAGTATAAAAGATGACAAACAAGATTATTTTGAAGCCTTTGGTGAAACGAACATGATAAGTGAACGTCCCTCCATTTTGGATGGCTTTTCAACAATACCATCTTCAGAACAAGCAGCCTTGAATTTCTCCAAAAGTTCCTCTCCGAGATGTGGATGTGCAATTGCACGCTTACGGAAACGAACAGATACCTTTAATTTATCGCCAGCCTTCAGGAATTTTACTGCCTGATTAACCTTTGTGTTAAAATCGTTAGTATCAATAGTTGAAAACATTCTGATTTCCTTAATTTCAACAACCTTCTGATTTTTCTTAGCCTCTTTTTCACGCTTGCTCTGCTCAAAAAGATACTTCTTATAGTCCATGATTTTGCAGACAGGCGGAGTTGCGGTTGGGGAAATCATAACAAGGTCAAGTTCCTTTTTATCGGCAATTTCTTGTGCTGCATCCGATGTGATAATACCCAGCTGTGCGCCGTCATCATCAATAACACGAATTTCCTTTGCGTTGATTTCTTCATTAATTAAGGTTTTTTTGCTGTTGCTGTTGCTGCTTATACTAAACACCCCCAAATAAAAATGAGCGGAAACAAAAATTTCCACCCTACAATAAACATTAACATCATTACACAAGTATAATTTGCATAAAAAAGCTAGAATATTGACCTATGCTCATAAAAACGGCAAGGTGAGAACGGAAAGTTCTGCTTTGTTTTAACTGTTGGAATAACCAACATAAATGATTATACACCATATATACCGATTTGTCAAGCGTTCTAAAAAATATTTTTACACAATTTTTGATAATGCCATGCTATCTTTTTGATGTACATTATATAAAAAAATGTAGGGGCGCACATCGTACGCCCGCATAAAAACAAACCGTATTAACGGATATTTTTAAAAATGCGACTAAGCCGATAAGCCGGGTTTTGTCGTGTGCGGAAATCTATCTAGGCATATCGTCGCCGATATGCTCAAGCCGTCGTTGCAATACGCCTGCCGAGCAGACAATAACGTATTGTTCCAAAAAGACGTTGCATCGGATAGGGTTTACATAGCAGTGTTATCTCTAACACTCTGGTGAGCTCTTACCTCGCCTTTCCATCCTTACCAAAGCGAAAAAATGAATTTTTTCGCTTACGGCATTTCCTTTCAGAAATGCCGAGCATATTCGTATTTGTAAAAATAAAAATATGTGGCGGTATATCTCTGTTGCACTAGCCCTAAGGTCGCCCTCGGCTGCTGTTAACAGCTACCCTGCTCTATGATGCCCGGACTTTCCTAATACTGTTTTTCAAGCATTCAACCGCATAGCTTACTCGCATTAATCATATTATCACATTTTTTATTCTATGTCAAGGACAAAATCGTATAAACATATTCTGCATTACAGTCTGTTGTCAACGAGAAACTGTTCATCCAATAATGATGAAAAATATTCTTCAAGGTCATCCGGAAGGTCAACAACTGCTATTGCATTGTTAGTATAGAAAAAATTATATACAAGCTTTTCGTCTATTATCAAAAATTCATACTTTGTTGTTATCGCTGTAAAATAGCCATCTTTACTATCCCTGCGAAAGCGTATTATCGTTTTGGGATCTTGATCAGGGTATGGAACTTTTCGATATTTAACGTGTGGACTAGGAGAATCAGCAGTAACAGTAATAACATATTTATGCTGATTTTCAGACCATTCCATAAGCTCGTTATATTTATCATAATCTATTTCAGGGATAGCAAATTCATGAGTGCTTGAATTGTGACCAGAACCAATATCGTAATAATACACATAATTATCGTCATTTGCATAATATTCATGCGCTTCATCCCATTGGTCCAAAGGACAATAATATGAGCTAACCCCATATTCACGAATCAAATCGAAGTGATCGCAGTCAATACGTATATATTTTTTCGGCTGTGACAGTTCACCTTTATAAAAAACTTCCTCAACTTCAAATGGTTCACCTATAGACTGCAAACGATGATTTTTATCCATTATATTTGATGCAAAACCGTTTTTATATGTGACACCATCAATAGTGAATGTATAAATAACAGGTTGATTAAGATAATCATTTATTTCATCTTTGATCTCATCAGTGAGTTTATTTATAAAAGAACAAGCAGTCAAGGATATTATTAGTATTTGTATAAGGATATATCCTAGCAATCTCTTTACTTTAAATTTTTTCATGTATAATAAACCAACTTTCACAAATGTTGAATTAATATTACCATAATGTTTATAATGTGTCAAGATGTACGAAATAATTCTAGTGAAATTCATATGTTTATAAAATTTGGGACTGCCACTCAAAGTAGCAGTCCCAAATTTTATGCCATATCCATCATAAGCTTATATTCAATTGAATCAACAAGTGCAGTCAGTGATGCATTGATAATATCCGTTGACGCACCAACAGTCGTCCATGTGTTTATGCCGTCCGTGCTTTCAATCAGAACACGAACATTTGCAGCAGTAGCGGCACTTCCGTCAACAACACGCACCTTGTAATCGATAAGATGCATATCAGCAACAGACGGATAAAAGACCGTAAGGGCATGGCGAAGTGCCTTGTCGATAGCATTAACAGGACCATCACCCTCGTCGCAGGAAAGCTCGGTATTTCCGTTAACAGATACCTTTATAATAGCAGTGGATGGGTTAGAATTTAATCCAGCACGCTCACCGATAATTTTAAAATAGATGATATCAAACAAACTGTCAAGCTGACCAAGATATTTTTTTACAAGTATCTCAAAGGATGCATCAGCAGCCTCATATTGATAGCCGTTATATTCCTTATCCTTTAGCAAGTCGATAATAGCCTTAGTTTCAGGACTATCCTTGGTTAAATGCGGAGCAATTTGATTAATACGATGAAGAATTGCAGAACGTCCTGCAACCTCAGAAAGCAGGATATTACGCTGATTTCCGACCATATCAGGAGGAATATGCTCAAAGCTTACAGGGTTTTTCTTAACACCGTCTGAATGCATACCACCCTTGTGTGAGAACGCACTTTTACCAACAAAAGGCATTGAATTCAAAAGCTTCATATTACAAATTTCAGCAGACTGACGTGCAATTTGAGTAAGCTTGCATAGGTTTTCATCAGGTATACAGTTTATTTGAAGCTTAGCCTGCAAGCCACCTATAATCGTTGTAAGGTTAGCATTTCCGCAGCGTTCACCAATACCTATTATAGTACCTTGAATTTGTGTCGCACCACCATTAACAGCAGCAATGGAGTTCGCAACGGCACATCCAGTATCGTTATGACAATGTATGCCGACTTCAACTGATACATTTTTGGCAGCATCCTCGGTAATTTTCTGAATTTCATGTGGATAGCAGCCACCGTTTGTGTCGCATAAAACAACAGCTTCAGCACCTGCATTTTGAGCAGTTACAATTGTTTGAATAGCATATTTAGAATTAGCTTTATAGCCATCAAAAAAATGCTCAGCATCAAAGAAAACCTTTTTACCTTTTCCAGTGAGATATTTAATAGTATCGGATATCATTGCAAGATTTTCTTCCAAGGTTGAATGTATAATATCAGTAACGTGCATATCCCAGCTTTTTCCAAAAACTGATACATATTCAACATTTGTATCAGCAAGTGCATTAAGGAGAGAATCCTCTTCGCAGGTTGTATTTTTACGTCTTGTTGAGCCAAATGCAACAAGCTTAGAATTTTTCAGCGGATACCCTTCGGCTTTTTTAAAAAAATCCATATCCTTAGGATTTGAGGCAGGGTTTCCAGCTTCAATGAAAGCTACACCTAAATCGTCCAAAGCTTTCATTAAGTTGAATTTGTCATCAACAGAGAAATTTACATTTTCACCTTGCGCACCGTCACGAAGTGTCGAATCAAATATTTTAACCGCTTTTACATTATTCATATAACTCATCTCCTAACAATATTTTGTGTTGTTGTTTAAATGCTGTGGTATACCACGTTTTTTAATTTATAATACTATTCCCTGATAAAAATTAAAAGCATACAATGTTTTTAATTTGGGATTAGTTTAAATCAAGAATTGGTTCAGCAATTGATGCATCGGCAGGAACCATAGGCAAAACATTAATATCCTTATCGATAATACAATTTATAAGTACTGGTCTGTTAAGCTCAATAGCTTTTTTCAAGGTATCACGAACCTCTGATTTTTTTGTAATAGTGAAAGCCTCAATGCCTATTGCTTTACCCAAAAGCTCGAAATCAGTAAGTTTTTCAAGTGTTGTCTGTGAGAAATGGTTATTATAGAAAAGTTTTTGCCACTGTCTAACCATACCCAAAACACCGTTGTTTAAAACAAGTTCAATAACAGGCAGATTATATTTAGCAAGTGTTGTAAGCTCATTCATATTCATATAAAAACTACCGTCACCAGCAACATTAACAACAACTCGATGAGGATTGCCAACCTTTGAGCCAATCGCAGCACCAAGACCATATCCCATTGTGCCAAGTCCGCCTGATGATGCAAAGCTTTTTGGCTGCTTGAAGTCATAAAATTCAGCCGTCCACATCTGATTTTGACCAACCTCAGTTGTAATTATCGCACTGTTATCAGTAAGCTCTGCAAGTGTTTCAAGAACATACTGCGGAAGTACTGCCTCTGCATCATTAGATTTCTGACATAGCGGAAATTCCTTTTTCCATGTCAAAACCTGTGACATCCATTCTGCGTTATTTTTCTTTGTGAGCTGTTCATTCAGCTTTGTTAGTGTAGTTTTAATATCGCCTGCAACCTGTGATGTTGCATTAACATTTTTATTATGTTCGGCAGGGTCAATTTCAATCTGCAAAATTTTTGCATCCTGTGAAATAGTCATAAAATCAGTTTTGCTGCAAGTAACTCTATCAGAAAAGCGTGAGCCTAAAACCACCATCAAATCACAGTTAGTGAGTGCAAGTGAAGATGCTTTTGTGCCATGCATTCCCATCATGCCGATATAACGCTCGTTAGTGTTGTCAAATGCACATTGTCCCATCAAGGTGAGTGAAACAGGAGCATCAATTAGTTCTGCAAATTTAGCTAACTCGTTATATGCATCGGATGAAACGACACCGCCTCCTGCATAAATAAATGGACGCTTAGCGTTTTGTATCATTTCAAGTGCGTTAGCAATTTCATCATCATCAACAGCATAGGAATGTGTATCAAGCACAGCGTTTTCGAATTCACAGGTCTTTGCGGTAATATCCTTTGGAATATCAATTAAAACAGGACCTTTACGACCATCATTTGCAATAAAAAACGCCTCTCTGATAATATCTGCAAGCTTTGTGACATCCTTGACAATATAATTATGCTTTGTTATTGGCATAGTTATACCAGTGATGTCAACCTCCTGAAAGCTGTCAAGTCCTAGCAGTCCTGTTGCAACATTTCCTGTAATAGCGACCATAGGAATGCTGTCCATATAAGCTGTTGCAATTCCTGTAACAAGGTTTGTAGCACCTGGGCCTGATGTTGCAATAACAACACCTGTTTTGTTTGTTGTGCGTGAATATGCATCTGCTGCATGAGATGCACCCTGTTCATGTGAAGTAAGTATATGTGAAATTTTGTCGCTGTAATCATAAAGTGCATCATAAATATTAAGCACAGCACCGCCAGGATAGCCAAAAACCGTATCAACGCCTTGCTCCAGCAGACATTCAAGAATTATTTGTGAGCCATTCAAAATCATAATATAATCTCCTTTTTAAAACAAAAACCTCCACCTCAGCATTTTTATGCAAGAGGTGAAGGTATTAAATACTTTCACGGTACCACTCTTATTCGGATAAAATCCGCACTCACACATCTGACAATGTGCATCTTTTTAACGGGAGAAACCGTTCTCACCTACTAATATAAATATGTTCGGCTTAACCGCTCGGAAGTGATTTATTATCGGTTGAATTTTGCTGTCTTGCACCATTATAACAGCTCTCTGTGAAAATTCGTATACCGTTTTGCTCTTCGTCATAGCGTTTGTTCAATATAAATTACTAATATCCTACCACAGTTAACTGGTTTTGTCAAGTAATTATAGCGTTTTTACGCATATCTGTTTTAAATATTTGATATAACGTGGAGTTATAGATGTATTATTTGGTATAATTTATTGGTAAGTTATTTGTTGTTAATATAATTTATAAGTAGTTTTATAGTTTTGATTAAACAAAAACTATTTACTTAAATCAAAAAATATGGTATACTAATATTATATATTTTCATGTCGAAAATTAAATTTAACGGAGGGTAAAAAATGTTCGGATATGTCAAGCCGTTTAAACCGCAGCTAAAAATATGCGAATATGACATTTATCAAGCTGTTTATTGCGGTCTTTGCAAGGCACTAAAAAAGAATTACGGCTCTATGGCAAGCATGACGCTTAGCTATGATTTTGCCTTTTTGGCACTTTTTGAATATGCCATGAATGATAAAGAATTTGAGATTTTACCACAGAAATGTGCTGCTCATCCATTCAAGAAAAAGCCTTGTCTGAAAAGCTTGGACGGACTTGATTTTACATCGGCTGCTGCAACAATTCTTGTTCACCATAAGCTATTGGATGATGTTTCTGATAAAAAGTTTTTCAAGAAAATCGGCTCTAAGTTTATGCTGTCATTTACAAAAAAAGGGTATAAGAAAGCTGAAAAACTATATCCCGAGCTGGCTGAATATATTTCAGAGCAGATGAAGCATCAGGCGGCACTTGAGGCACAAAATTGTAAATCTGTTGACAGAGCATCTGAGCCGACCGCAAATATCTTAGGAAAGATTATGTCATATCTTTCGGAGGATGAAAGCAGGAAAACTATCTTAAACAGGACTGGCTATCTTTTAGGACGATACATTTATATTGTTGACGCATTTGATGATGTGCTTGATGATTTCTCTAAAAATGGCTATAATCCGCTTATTATTGGCAGTCCTTACATAAATGACCTTGACTTTGCTGCTGTGCAGAAAAAAGCCGAGGACAGCGTAAATTTCACTTTGGGTGCTTTGGCAGATGCATATGTTGAGCTTGAATTTGAACGCTTCAAGCCAATTCTTGACAATGTTATTTATATGGGGCTTAAACGCTGTTTTTATGATATAATAGAAAGAAAAAAGGAAAAATTAGCTGAGGATTAAATTAATATGTATTTAGGGGAATATAATTTAAAGGAAGATATAAAAAAATGCCAAATGATCCATATAAAATTCTAGGTATTCCCGAAAATTCTTCGGAGGATGAAGTAAAACTCGCATACCGCACACAAGTGCAGCGTTATATGAACAGCGAACGCAAACTTGCAGAGCTTAATTCTGCTTATGATGCCATCATGAACAAACGCAGAGGTAATACCACTAATAACGGTTATATAGAGGTTCGAAGTCTAATCAAGCAGAATAGATATGATGAAGCGGACAAGCTTTTAACAGGGCTTGACAGCTCTACTGCTGAATGGAACTTTTTGATGGGTACTGTTTATTACAGCAAAGGCTGGCTTAATGATGCTTATATGTATTTCAACAAAGCGAAAGAACTTGACCCGTCAAATGCTGAGTATTCAAAGGCTTTCAAGCATATGAATGACAGAAAAAATGGTTATATGAACGGTAGCGGTGAGGATAATAATTCGTCAGGCAGTCAAGGGTCACAGTGTGGTGTTTGCACTGTGTGTCAGGGACTTATCTGTGCCGATTGCTGCTGCGAATGTATGGGTGCTGATTGTATTCCATGCTGTTGATTTTATTTAGATTGTAAAGAGGGTGTAAGCAGATGAAAAAGGTTAGCTATAAAGTAGCTTTGGGCGGTGTTGTTGCGTCATTATGTCTGCTTATGATGTTCCTTACTGCTGTGTTTCCGGTGCTGTCGATGACACTTCCTGTGTTTTCAGGACTTTTTATTGCGGTTGTTGCTATCGAAATTGATATACCATGGGCGTTTGTAACATATGCTGCTGTTGCGGTGCTTTCGCTTTTTGTCACTCCAGATAAAGATGCAGCTGTGATGTTTATATTGTTTTTTGGATATTATCCGGTGCTCAAAATGCTTATTGAACGACTTAAATCCAAGGCGTTTCAATGGATATTAAAAATTGTTGCTTTTAATATCGCTATCGTTTGCATTTATCATATTATGGTTAGTATTTTAGGCTCGGTTGATTTCTTTGAGGAATTTGGTTTCTTTAATGAATACCTTGCCTTCGGTATGCTGGGTTTCGGAAATATCGTTTTTATTATGTATGAGGCAATGCTTAACATGGTCATTTCCGTTTATATTAAATGGTTCAGACCTACTTTTTTGAAAAAAATCAAGTAGTATTTCAAAACATTGTTTATTCTAATTACTATTTCTAAATTAAAACAATTGCATTTAATTCGGCGATTTCATTGCTTTGCAAAGAATCTTTAAATGCAAGCATTTTAAAGTAGGATTAGTATAACACAAAGGGTGGATTATAAAATTATGGGTGAATTAAATACAGAGAATTATAAAATTTTTGAGAGCTATATTAAAGAATCGGGTAATACTTATGCATATAGCGGTGATGCTGCTGTTAAGGTTAGTGCAAAGCTGTTTGATATTGTAAAGGACATGGGATTAAATCCTATGATAACAGACGAATTTAAAAGGGGATTAGTTTCCTTGTTTAACATTGAAGTTATTAATGCTCCTGATATGGTTAATAACCGCTATATTTTTGCACCTAACCATGTAAGTGATTTTGATGCGATTGTTTTGGGTCTTTTGATACCTAACGTGCGAATAGTTGCGAAAACAGACTGGACAAATAATGAAAAGCTTAAAGATTTTTTAAATGCACATTATAATCTTTATGGACTGGAACGCACATCGATGTCAAGTATAAAGGGTATGCTTAATGATGCTGTGAATTATTTCAAAAGTGATGATGAAAATAAGCATTACCTGTTATTTAGCCAAGGCACTATTTCTGATTTTAACAATAACAGTCCTGAAAGAATTTCATCAGCTTTGCAAAAAATTTCAGTAAAGGCTGATGTTCCGATTGTAAATATGTTTATTGAACAGGTTTCAATATATCATCCGACAAGGATTGTTTTTGATGAGCCAAGAAAGTTTACATCGAAAGATAATTTCAGTGAAATATGGCTTGAAAGAGTAAAGACTATGCAAAATTCATTAGAGCCTGTGGGAAGACGTCCTGTACTTTCTAATAAGCATTCTAATAACAACAAAGCAGGGGACATGTTTTTTTAATGATTTAGCGAGTGAAATGCACCTTTTAAATATTCTGGGACAATTAGTATAATACAAGCCTGCTTTCGAATATGCTGAAATAAATGGTTATTCGCTGAAAGGGGCTTGTTTTTTATGAAATGTACGTTATCAGAAATCCGCACAAAAGAAATTATAAATATCAAAAATGGTGCACGTCTTGGATATGTTGATGACCTCGAATTTGATACTGCTGATGCCAGTGTTAAAGCATTTGTTGTCTATGGCAGAAGTCGTTTTTTTGGACTTCTTGGACGTGATGATGACCTTGTTATTAGGTGCAGGGATATTGAGGTTGTTGGCGAAGATACCATACTTATTTCACTTGATGAAACAGAATTGGCAAAAAGACATATTGTAATTCCGAAAAAATTGTCTAAAATCACGTAAAAAATGTCCTTGTAATTTCGTGGGAAATATGGTATAATATTAAAGCAATTGCAAAGAGCTTGTTTTTATAGCGTTTGCAATGCAAATTCACACACATGTATTTTTATCGTTTGGTGCTTTTGTTATCAAGAGTTGACGATAAGCTAAGTCGTGTGGAGGAAAAAATTTAAAAACCAATTAGGAGGAACTACAAATGGGCGTAGTATCAATGAAACACCTTCTCGAAGCTGGCGTACACTTCGGTCACCAGACAAGAAGATGGAATCCAAAAATGGCACCTTACATTTTCACTGAAAGAAACGGTATCTACATTATCGATCTTCAGAAAACTGTAAAGAAGCTTGACGAAGCTTATGCTTTCATCAAGTCTGTTGCTGCAAACGGCGACACTGTACTTTTCGTAGGTACAAAAAAGCAGGCTGGCGATTCCGTTAAGGAAGAAGCTATCCGTGCAGGCGTTCACTATGTAAACGCTAGATGGCTTGGCGGCATGATGACTAACTTCAAGACTATTCAGAGAAGAATTAAGAGATTAGAGCAGTTACACACTATGGAAACTGACGGTACTTTTAATCTTTTACCTAAGAAGGAAGTTATTAAGCTTCAGCTTGAAATTGAGAAGCTTGAAAAATACCTTGGTGGTATCAAGGATATGAAGAAGCTGCCTGGTGCACTATTCATCGTTGATCCACGTAAAGAGAAGATTGCAGTTGCTGAAGCTAAGAAACTTGGTATTCCAATAGTTGCAATCGTAGATACAAACTGTGATCCTGATGATGTTGATTACGTTATTCCTGGTAATGACGATGCTATCAGAGCTGTTAAGCTTATTGCTGGTGCAATGGCTGACGCTATCATCGAGGGCAGACAGGGCGAACAGCAGGCTGCTGAGGCTGCTGCAGAAACAGAAGCTGCTGCTGAATAATTTCGGCATTAGGCATTATCTGTATTTAATTAATGAATCAGTATGCCCGACAATTTAATTGCTCGGGCATATTTTGAATAAAAAAATAAATTATATATTTATTAGGAGGAAATTCAAATGGCTGCTATAACTGCTAAGGACGTTGCTGCTCTAAGAGAGAAGACTGGCGTTGGTATGATGGATTGTAAAAAGGCTTTAGTTGAAGCTGATGGTGATATGGAAAAGGCAACAGTAATCTTGCGTGAAAAGGGACTTGCTACACAGGCTAGCAAGGCTGGCAGAATTGCCGCTGAGGGTCTTGTTGCTGCTATTGTTGAAAATGGCGTAGGTGCTATTGTTGAAGTTAACTCTGAAACTGACTTCGTTGCTCAGAATCAGATGTTCAAGGATTTCGTTAGTGATGCTGCTAAGACTGTTATCGCTGCTAACCCAGCTGATTTGGATGCACTTAATGCTGCTACAATCGCTGGCGGTACTGCTACTGTTGAAGAAACATTGCAGGAGCTATTCCTTAAAATTCGTGAGAACATGAAGGTTCGTCGTTTTGCTAGAATGGAAGGTATTGTTGTTCCTTACGTTCACGGCGGCGGAACAATCGGTGTTCTTGTTAAGCTTGAATCTGATATTGCTGCTGATAACGACAAGCTTCTTGCTTGTGGTAAGGACGTTGCACTTCAGGTTGCTGCTATGAATGCTCGTTTCTTGAACAGAGATGAAGTTTCTGCTGAAACTATCGAAGAAGAGAAGAGAATTATGATGTCACAGATGGCTGAAGATCCTAAGATGGCATCTAAGCCAGAGCAGGTTCGTGCTAAGATTGTTGATGGTAAAATCAGTAAGTTCTACACTGAGAACTGCCTAGTTGATCAGGAATTCGTTAAAGACGGCGATATGACTGTTCAGAAGTATGTTGACAGTGTTGCTAAGGAGCTTGGCGGTTCTATCAAGGTTACTGGTTTCATCAGATTTGAAAAGGGCGAAGGTATTGAAAAGAAGTCAGATGACTTTGCTGCTGAAGTTGCTAGCATGACTGGAAATAAGTAATAATTACAAGTAATTTATATTTACACTAATATCTCGCTGCACACATAAATGTGCAGCGATTTTTGTACTCGAAAGGATTTGACATGATGAAAAAACAGAATTTGGGTAAGTTGCATATAAAACAATATTGCATAACGTTAATATTATTTCTATTGATATTAACTGGTTGTGAAAAAGATGATTTATCAAAACAATCAGAAAGTTTATCAATTGAAACAGTTCAAATGAAAACAATTGAACCACCTGAAAATGAGTGGACATGGGGTGAACTTAATGAAGTTATTTATATGAACGGACAAAAAATTGAAATACCCCTTTATTTCAGTAAACTATGTGATGGTTATGAAATTAGAGATACAGTTTATCAAGAAGAAAATTCTAATTTAGCAGCTGGGTCATTATATTATAAGGATGATTTTATAGCTACTATTGTTTATAATGAATTAGAGAATGATTGTGAAATCATAACATTATGGTTTACTATTGGACTTTATAAACCAAATCAAGATTGTGAAAATTATATATTCATAAATGGTCTGACATTAGTTGATTCAATTGAAAAAGCTAAAAAATTATTAGGTAGCAATTATGAAAGTTATGAGGATCAAGAAATAATAACTTATGACATTGATGGAATACCAAACATTAAAATAATACCGAATGAAAATAAATTATCAATATTTTTAAGTACAAGGGGTAATTAAGAATCAATGTATAAAAAGAGTCTTTTTACTATTTTATTTATGGGTGAATAATAATTTATATACCATATGAATGTGAATTTCATATGGTATTTTTTGTTGTAAAGCTTTGGTCTGTACACCAAAATGCACAAAAATAAATATTTTTTTGTACATAATAATCGTTGACTTATAAAAGTAAATAGTATATAATTTAATACAGGGTAAAACACTAGATGTTGTGGTTAACAAAAACGTGTATACCTAGATGTTGATATTCAATTTAAGCATTAATACAGCTTTTAAAGCTGTATTAATGCTGTTTTAGACACTTTTGAAAGGATGTTACAGCAGATGATTACACAGATTAAAAAGAGAGATGGAAGAACTGCACCGTTTAATATTGAAAAGATTGCACAGGCTATATTTAAGGCTGCGCAGGCAGTCGGTGGCACAAACTATGATGAAGCACTCGCTATTGCTGCTGATGTGTGCAATAAGATAGAGGATATTTACGGCAAGTCTATACCTACTGTTGAGCAGGTGCAGGACCTTGTTGAAAAGGTTTTGGTTGAGGAGGGTCATGCTAAAACAGCTAAGTCCTATATCCTTTACCGTTCGGACAGAACTCGTTCCCGTGAGATGAACACTCGTCTTATGAAGGTGTATGAGGACTTGACATTCAAGCCTGCAAGTGAAAGTGATATCAAGCGTGAGAACGCTAATATAAATGGTGACACTGCTATGGGTACAATGCTAAAGTATGGCTCAGAGGGTGCAAAGCAATTCTATGAGATGTATGTGCTTGACCCAAAGCACGCAAATGCTCATAATAATGGCGATATTCATATTCATGATTTGGATTACCTTACTTTGACAACAACTTGCTGTCAGATTGATTTGGTTAAACTTTTTAAGGATGGTTTTTCAACAGGACATGGTTTCCTGCGTGAGCCAAATGACATATACAGCTATTCTGCTTTGGCTTGTATTGCTATTCAGTCTAATCAGAACGACCAGCATGGCGGACAGAGTGTACCTAATTTTGAGTATGCAATGTCAGACGGCGTTAAGAAAACATACCGTAAGAAGTATGTTTATAACATTGCAAGAGCTTTAGAGATGATTGCTCGCATTGATGACGGACAGGAAATTGCTGATACAATTGCCGATGAAATTTATGAAAAGAGAAATTTATATCCAATTCTTGATAATAACAATGGCTATAAGGAATTTGAGTATGAACTCCTTTGCGGATATATTGATGCTGATACAGCTAAGCGTGTTCAGGATTATACAGCTAAGAATACAATGAAAGAAACTGACCGTGCAACTTATCAGGCTATGGAGGCTTTGATACATAACCTAAACACAATGAACAGCCGTGCAGGCGCACAGGTACCGTTCAGCTCTATTAACTATGGTCTTGATACTTCAATTGAAGGCAGAATGGTTATAAAAAATATCCTGCTTGCTAATGAAGCTGGTCTTGGAAACGGTGAAACACCTATTTTTCCAATTCATATCTTTAAGATTAAAGAGGGAATTAACTATAATCCTGAGGACCCTAACTATGATTTATTTAAACTTGCATGTCGTGTTTCTGCAAAGAGATTGTTCCCTAACTTCTCATTTATTGATGCTCCTTACAATCTTAAGTATTATAAAGAGGGTGACTATAATTCCGAAGTTGCTTACATGGGCTGCCGTACCCGTGTTATCGGTAATGCTTATGATCCAGAGCGTGAAATTGTTTCCGGTCGTGGCAACTTAAGCTTTACATCAATTAACCTGCCAAGGCTTGCTATAAAGGCTGACCATAATGTTGGTGCTTTTTTTGAAGCTTTGGATGATACAATGGAGCTTGTTATCGAGCAGCTTAACCACAGATTTCAGATACAGTGTCAAAAGCACGTCAGAAACTATCCGTTCCTAATGGGACAGGGTATATGGATTGATTCCGAAAAGCTAGGTCCTGATGACAGCGTTGCAGAGGTTTTAAAGCATGGTACACTTTCAATGGGCTTTATCGGTATCGCTGAATGCTTAAAGGCTTTGACAGGTAATCATCATGGTGAGGATGAAGAAGCAAGAGCCTTAGGTATAGAAATCGTTACTCGTATGCGTGATCGTATGGATGAAGAAACAAAACGCACAGGCATGAACTATACACTTCTAGCAACTCCTGCTGAAGGACTTTCAGGCAGATTTGTCCGCATGGATGCTAAGAAATTTGGTAAAATCAAGGGAGTTACAGACAGAGATTATTATACCAACTCTTTCCATGTCCCTGTTTATTATAACATCAATGCTTTCGATAAAATCAAGATTGAAGCACCATATCATGAGCTTACAAATGCAGGACATATCAGCTATGTTGAGCTTGATGGTGACCCAATGAATAACCTTTCTGCATTTGAAAAGGTAGTAAGATGCATGAAGGAATCTGGCATTGGTTATGGCTCAATTAACCACCCTGTTGACCGTGACCCAATTTGCGGCTACACTGGTGTTATCGGCGATACTTGTCCTAAGTGCGGCAGAGAAGATGGCTCTAATGGCAGAAAGTTTGACAGAATTAGACGTATCACAGGTTATTTGGTTGGTACTGTTGACAGATTTAATAATGCTAAGCGTGCCGAGGAGCATGACAGAGTTAAGCATGGTATAAATAGTTAAATATAGTATTTTGAAATAATGGTTGTTGCAATATTTGTTTTTGCAACAACCATTTTTAGATAAAGTGGTGAAGTTTGAAACAAATTTAAAATACTAATAAAATAACCCACGAGCCCATGCTGGAAATTTTCATAGGGCTTTGTGACAAGGAGGCATGGGCATAAAATGTCAGATATAAAATTACGAATTGCAGGAATTGCAAACGACTCAATTGTCGATGGACCGGGGCTGCGTTTTACGGTTTTTACGCAAGGATGTCCGCATAAATGTGTGGGTTGTCATAATCCGCATACACATGATTTTAGTGGAGGACATGATGAAAATATAATGGATATACTTGAAAAAATAAAGTATAATAAGCTGCTTGATGGTGTAACATTCAGCGGTGGTGAGCCGTTTTGTCAGGCGAATGCTTTGTATGAACTAGGTGTGGCGATACATAAGCTAAATATGGATATTATCACATTCACAGGATATACATACGAGTATTTAATGGAAAATGCAACCGATGAAAACGGGTATACAAAACTTTTAAGCATTACCGATTATCTTATTGATGGTAAATTTGAGCAGGATAAAAAAAGCTATGAGCTTAAGTTTAAAGGGAGTTCAAACCAGCGTATTATAGATGTGAAAAAATCTGTAACCGAAAATACACCAATTGAAACCATATTGTAACTTGCATATTGTGTGGAATAATGTTATATTAATAGTGTACACAAAATAATTGAAAGGAAACTGCAATTGAAGAAATTACATATAAAAAATATAGCGTTTATTCTTGTCATTCTTATTATGACGACATTATTTTCGTCATGCAGCAAGGATGATGGTTCAGGATATATTTTCCGCACGAATATAGAGAGCAATCCGCAAAATCTTGATCCGCAGATGGCATCGGATGAAGCGTCAAAAATGATTATCATGAATACATATGACGGACTTGTTCGAATGACACCTGACGGCACAATTGAAAATGCAGCTTGTGAAAGCTATTCACTGTCCGATAATGGACTAACATATACATTCAAGCTTAAGGATAATATTTTCTGGGAGGGTTTGGGTGATTTCACAGCCAAACTAACTGCTGATGATTTTGTTTATGCCTTTGAAAGAATACTTTCAAAAAATTCAACATCCCCATATTCAAAGGAATTTACCTGCATAAAAAATGCAAATGCAATTAAAAATGGTGCTGCTGATATTAGTATACTTGGAATTAAAGCAAAGGATGAGCTTACACTCGAAATTGAGCTAGAATACCCTTATTACAACTTCCTTGAAATGCTAACGCATACCGCCGCAATGCCATGTAATAAAGAGTTTTTTGTAAGTACAAAGGGCAGATATGGCTTGTCTGCTGAAACGTCAATTTCAAACAGTGCATTTTATATTAAGGAATGGAATTTCGATCCATACTGGGATAATAATTACATAATTTTAAGGCGAAATACTCTTAATCATGAACAGAATATGGTCTATCCATACAGCGTGAATTTTTTTATAACAGGGGACAGCAGCGGTGATATTGACAGCTATAACGCTGACAAAACCGACTGTGTGGTAACTTCTAGCTACAATAAAAAGCTGATTGAGAATAATAAATATCAGACATATCAGTCAAATACATATGGTCTTGTTTTTAATCCGAAATCTGAAAATATCAACTCGGCAGAATTAAGATATGCTCTTGCGGCATCAGTTGACCGTGAGCAATTAAAGGTTAATTTAACTGAAGATTTAAGCATTGCATATGGAATAGTGCCGCCGTCAGTTTCGATTTGCGGAAAGCATTTCAGAAATATTTCTGCTGACACAGCGTTATCTGTTTATAATCTTGATAAAGCAGTAAGTGCATGGAAAAAAGAGCTTGCCAGTAGGGATTTAGTAACGATTGACGGAATAAAAATAACCGTTCCGGACAGCTTTAGCAGTAAAAATGTGATCAGTGATTTAACTGAGCAATGGCAGACAAATCTTGATTTTTTCTGTGGTATTGAAGTTGTTTCGGAGAAAGAATACAAGTCAAAGCTTGCAGAGGGAAACTATGAAATTGCTTTGGTTGAGCTTAATGCCGATTATAACGAGCCCTCTGAGTTTATAAATTATTTTAAAAATGGTTCGAAGAAAAATTTTAATGGCTATATAAATCCAACGCTTGAGGGTAAATATACACAGCTAAATACTTGCAAAAAGCTTAGTGATGCCGCCGATTTAATTGAGGATATGGAAAGTCTTGTAATTAATGATATGGCATTTGTTCCGCTTTTTTATGGTAATGAATATTTTGTTTATAGTAAAGATGCCGATGATTTGATTTACTATCCGTTCACAAGGCAGATTGTTTTTAGGGATGCCAAAATGTATTGATTGTTAGATTTTATTTGAATATATCACCAAAAAATAACGGTTCTCGTTTTTAATTCGAGAACCGTTATTTTATTCTGTAAATAGTTTATATAATGTTGGATTTATTCCAAACTCATTGTTCAATGAGATAACTTCATTAAGTGCCGACTTGCGTACTTTTGGTGAAATATTCGATTTAACAGCACGTATCATAATATTTTTCGGCGTATGTGACATATCAACGAACTCTAAAAGCTGTACGGAATATCCCATGTAAGTTAGCATATTTCCACGTACAGCATCAGTCATTAAAGCAGAAATACGCTCCTTGACAATGCCATATTTCATCAGTATTGAAAGGTTATCAGACTTTGCAGTATTGTTGATTTCATGTTGACAGCATGGTACTGAAAATATATATTTTGCACCCCATGACACCGCATTAAACAACGCATAATCGGTTGCAGTGTCACACGCATGAAGTGTAATTACTGCATCGGTTTTTGCAGGAGGAGAGTATTTTGCAATGTCACCAACTTCGAAATGCAGTCCTGTATAACCATATTTCTGCGCAATTTTATTGCAATCATCAATAACCTTTTCCTTTAAATCAAGTCCTGTTACATTTGCATCAAGCTCCAAAATTTCTGTGAGATAATAGTAAGTGATAAATGTTAGATATGACTTTCCACATCCAAAATCAATTATATGAATTTTCTCGCCCTTTGGTATAGATGAAAAGCTGTCGTTAAGCAGTTCAAGAAAACGATTAATCTGCTTGTATTTATCATACATCGAAGTGATAATTTTGCCATCCTTTGTGATAACGCCGATGTCAACAAGTGGTGGTATAACTGTATCTTTCGGCAGGATATAATTCTTCTCACGATTATGTGTTTCCTGTTTTGCAGGAGCGTTAACAGATGCGACCTTTGATATCATATAAAGATTGCCATCACTGCGTTTAAGCGTGTATTCGGCAGAACCGTCCCATATGTTTACCTGCTTGAAATTAAGTGAAATATCACTCATGAAAAATGAAATAACATCCTTGATATTTTCGTGAAAAACTTGTGTCATGGTGTATTTTTCAACCTGATAAATTTCACCGATTTTGTTTATCACAATTTTTTTAAACTCCACTGATTTCTTATCAGGATTGCTGAAAATTATCTTGTATACATCGTTGTTTATTAGTTCGTTATAATCATCAATTAATTTTTTCATATGTAAATTTAACCTTTCAAATAAGTACCTATATGTAAAGTATACCGATTGAAATTTTTACCGGTATACTTATAATTTATAATTTTTCAGCGGTATAAACAACCTGTTCAAGAAATTGCTTTATATTACTTTCTCTGTTTCCTTCGTTACCATAACCTCTTGTCATTTCATCGAAAACGATAAATTCAGTTTCCTTTGCACGATTTGCAATTCTGTCACCAATCATAACCTGTTTCATAGCTTCAACCTGATGCTGACGCACTTCATCAGTAAGCTTACCACCCATAGTAACAAAAAATAATGCCTTATCAAACGTTTTCATCGACATAGGCTCGCCATATGCAAAGCCGAATGTCCATACACGCTGAAACCATCCAACAAGCTTTGCAGGAGCTTCAGTCCAGAAAATAGGATAAATAAATGCGATCACATCAGCATTATTAACCTTTTCCTGCTCTAGACGAACATCCTCCGAAACAGGTCTATGGGCGTTGTAAAACGCCTCACGGTTATATTCTTCTTCAGTAAATGTTTCGTTGAAATTCATTTGATACAGGTCAGAAACGACAACATTATGTCCTGCGTTAGTAAGTGTCGACACAAATTTTTCCTTAACCATATGTGTAAAGCTGTTTTGGCTTGGATGTGCATATACGACTAAAATGTTCATATAAAACTATCCCTCCGATTAAATTAATATACCCTCAAAATGATCCATTTCATGCTGGATAATCTGAGCTGTATGCCCTGTAAAAGTCTGTTTTTTCTTCTTAAAATTCTTATCAAAATATTCAACCGTAATAGCATTATGACGAACAGTGCTGCGCTCACCAATCAGTGAAAGACAGCCTTCTTCGATTTCATAAGTCTGTTTTGAACGGTCAGTAATGACAGGGTTTATCATTGCAATATAAGTTTTCCCAGAAAGTGTGCAAAGTATACGCTTATATATACCAATCATGTTAGCAGCCATACCAACACAGCGGTCGGAGTTCGCATTCACAGTGTCAAGCAAGTCCTTGACGGTTTGCATATCGTCCTTTGTTGCTAGAGTGGACTTCTGACGAAGTATAATAGGGTCTGTACAAATTTCTTTTATCATATCTTAAATGCTCCTATAAAATCAAAGTAATATATATTATAGCATAAAAATGAAAATCTGTATATGAAATTTTTGAAAAACTATTGACAATAGTGGGTATACTGTGTATAATGAATATACACAGTATATATCGTGTTTAATTGGAGGACTGGAATACAAATGAATATAATAATAAGCAACAGCGATAAACGCCCTATTTATGAGCAGATAACAGCGCATATAAAATCTGCTATTATGACTGGTGAGCTGAAAGAGGGTGAGGCGTTGCCGTCTATAAGGCTTTTGGCGAACGATTTGAGGATAAGCGTTATCACCACAAAGCGTGCATACGAAGATTTGGAACGTGATGGGTTTATCGAAACACGAATTGGCAAGGGTTGTTATGTCAAAGGGCAAAATCTTGAGCTTATTCGTGAAGAAAATCTCAAGGAGATTGAAAATCATCTTAGTATGGCAGCAGAAAAAGCTATTCAATCAAAGGTATCTTATGAAGATTTATGTAAAATTTTACGAGTATTAATGGAGGAGTAGGGACACGATACATCGTGTCCGATAACTAATCTACAAACATTCAAATAGGAAAGGTTGGACATTAACATGGAAAATATTCTTGAGGTAAAAAACCTATGTAAAAATTATGCGGATTTTAGTTTAAAGGATGTGTCATTTTCACTGCCAAAGGGCACAATAATGGGGTTTATCGGACAAAATGGCGCAGGAAAAACCACTACAATAAAGACTATACTTAATATCACAAACAGAAAAAGCGGCGAGATAAAAATAAACGGACTTGATAATTTGGCGGATGAAGTTGCAGTTAAAGAGCAGCTTGGTGTTGTTTTTGATGACTTATGCTTTCATGATACACTTAACATTAAGCAGATTAACAAGATTATGAATGGTGTATATAAAACATGGAACGAGGAGCTTTTCTTTAAGTATATGGAGCGTTTTTCACTGCCTTTAAAGAAGAAGGTCAAGGATTTTTCTCGTGGTATGCGAATGAAATTATCAATAGCGATTGCACTTTCACATAATGCAAAGCTACTCTTGTTAGATGAGCCAACAAGCGGTCTTGACCCTATTGTGCGAAATGAAATTCTCGACTGCTTTATGGAGTATGTGCAGGATGAAGAAAACAGTATTTTGCTATCTTCACATATCTTAAGTGACCTTGAAAAAGTTGCTGATTACTTAACATTTATTGACGGCGGCGAGGTGTTTTTAACAGACAGCAAGGATAACCTTCTTGAAAGCCACAGACTTATTAAATGCAGTGAGGGTGATTTGGCTTTTATTGATAATGAAGATATTGTTTTTACAAAGCAATATAATTATTATTGTGAGGTGCTAATTAAGAGCGGCTTTGAAAAGTATGGTAAACTTACAGTTGAAAAGCCTACGCTTGAGGATATAATGCTGTTTTATGCATCTGCCAAAAAAGTTGGGTGTGCTGATAAATCAGGCAAGGGGGAATAATTCTATGAAAGGATTATTGCTAAAGGATTTTTATTCAATGAAATCGCAGATAAAATCAGGGTTTGTTACAATAGCAATGCTGTCGGTTGCTTTTGTCATGCTTGCAGTTTCAACTGTATATGGTAACTTTGCAGGATTTTTGAAATTCGATAATATGCTTTATATTACCTGCTTTTATCCTGCAATTCTTTCATATATACCAATAACATCAATTGGTATGGATAGGTTATGCAAATATGACGAGTTTGAAGTTTCATTCCCTATAAGTGACAAGAAAAAAGTTCTGTCAATATATATAATGTCAGTGATTAATAGCGCCAGTTTGGTGATATATTTAATTGTTCCGATTTCATGCTGTTTATTAGCAAAGCAAAATATTAAAACTGAAATGTTTTTTTATTTTATTATAGCTATGGGTTTTGCATTAATGCTTAATTTCTTTGCAATACCTGTCAATTTGCTTGGACTTGAGCAGAAAAAAGTACGAATGTTAATGAATGGTATGGTAATTATGTTAAGCGCAGTTTTAGGAATAATTATATCAGTGGGTGGATTTGACTTGAATGGTTTTGCTGTAAAAGTGATTAATTTTATAAATAATCATCTGCCTTTAGCAACGCTGATTGGATTTTTCATTCTTGTAGGATTGTTTGCATTATCATACTTTTTATCATTGAAAGCATATCGTATAGGTAAGGGGGTAAAGGCATGAAAGGCAGTCTTTATTGCGACTTTATTAACAGCAAAGCATCATTAATAATTGCAGCATTAATGTCATTTGGCTACGGTATTGTTATTTTTGGAATGCGATTTGATGATGTTGAAACAGATGAAACCAGATATTTTTTTATGTTATTTATTGTGATATTTATTTTAATGTGCTGGGTAAGTGTTTCAGCAATGTCACTTTCAGTGACAAAACCAAGAATAAAAGCATACTGGATAGCGTTTCCACAATGCAAAAAAGGGTATGTACTGAGTAAATATCTATATGCTTTTATAGTGCTTACAGTTGGGTGTTTATTTGCTTTCCTGATAGCATTGTCATCAGGTCAGCATATTGAAATTAAGATGTTTTTTTCATTAATAAGCGGTGCATTTGCATTGTTGTGGATTTCACTTGGATTTATAATGGTATTTGGTGAATCGAAAGGTACAACTATAATACTTGTAATTGTAATGTTGATTACTTACAGTGGATTAGGTTATATTTTATTCGGAGATTTAACATTTTTAGTTGAATTGACTGCTGAAAAAGTTACGGAATGTATCGAAAAAATATCAAAGACAATTGGAACAGTAACAATAATTGCTAATCCGATATTAATGGTTTTATCCTATTTATTTGTTGTTAAATTCATGCCTGTTGAAAAAGGGTTTGAATAAAAATATTCACTTGCATTATCTATGTGAATATGTTATAATAATATTGATGAGTATTTCAGATTAGTTCTGTATACAAATCAAATTAAAGTATATTGGTTTTATATCTAAGATACGAGGTTGTTAAAATCCTTTTGTCAAAGGTGATAAAATTAAAGATACCTATATTTATGCGTGTATTTTCTTGCACCATAAGTATATCTATATTTAAAATTATCTCCCGTATCTTATTTAAGGTACGGGATTTTTATTTGTAGGGGCGATGCGTCGCAACGTTTTAATCGCCCGTTGCATATCAATTATTAATGGAGGTCAAATTAATGGAAACTAGAGTGGCACTAATCGGAATTGTTGTCAGCAACATGAATTCAGTTGACAAGCTTAATGAAATTCTGCATGAAAATGCGCAGTATATCATTGGAAGAATGGGTATACCATATCAAAAGCGTGATGTGTCAATCATGAGTATAGCTATGGATGCGCCGCAGGATGTTATCAGTTCGGTTTCAGGCAAACTCGGTATGCTTGACGGGGTTAGCACAAAAACGGTTTATTCAAAAATGCCGGAATAATCGCCCATATTAAATAAACAGAGGTGACACATTTGGATAAATTAAAACATTTAGTTGATAAATTACACGATACACATACCCTCACAAAATCAGAATTTGTCACGCTGATAAATAACCGCAGTGATGAAATATCCACATATCTTTTTGAAAAATCTTCACAAGTAAGCAAGCGTGTATATGGCAATAAAATATTTATGCGTGGGCTGATTGAATTTACAAATTTCTGCAAAAATGACTGCTATTATTGCGGTATAAGAGCAGGTAATAAAAACTGTGAGCGATACCGTTTATCTAAAGAACAAATTCTTGATACTGCCCAAAAAGGATATGATTTAGGCTTTCGTTCCTTTGTTTTGCAAGGCGGTGAGGATAACTTTTATACTGATGAAATTATAATTGATATTGTGCATGAAATAAAGTCAAGACATAATGACTGTGCAGTAACATTATCAATCGGTGAAAAGCCACATGAAAGCTATTTGTCATACTATAATGCAGGTGCAGACAGATTTTTACTTCGTCATGAAACCGCCGACAGCACACATTATAGCAAACTGCACCCTGATAAAATGTCAGCAGAAAATCGATATAAATGCTTGTATGATTTAAAGAAAATTGGGTATCAGGTTGGTTGTGGATTTATGGTTGGCTCACCTTTTCAGACTGCCGAAAATCTTGCAGATGATATGATTTTTATGAAAGAATTAAATCCTCAAATGATAGGCATAGGACCGTTTTTACCGCATAAAGATACACCGTTCAAAGATGAAAAAAGTGGTACAGAAGAACTTACACTTTTCATGACAGCCCTTACAAGATTAATGCTCCCCAACGCATTAATTCCTGCAACAACAGCACTTGAAACAGTATCAAAAGGTGGTCGTGAAAAAGGTATTTTAGCTGGAGCAAACGTTATCATGATGAATATTTCACCACCTAGTGAAAGGGGTAAATATTCCTTGTATGACAATAAATTTACACAAAACACAAGCGAAGAAGAATACCTTTCACATCTTGACGATATGTTAAAAAAATTAGGTTATCAAATCAGTATGACAAGGGGGGATTATATTTTATAAATAAACAATAAATCCATATAAAAAAATTAAACCATCTGACGTGAAAGGAATAAAATCCTGACACATTAAGAAAGGAAAATGAATATGAACAATTACAATCCAAAATCTTTAAAAGCAGAAGAATTTATTAGCCATGATGAAATTTTATCAGCACTTGAATATGCCAAACAAAATAAATCTAATCTTCAACTTATCAATAAAATCTTAGAAAAAGCAAGACTGAAAAAAGGTTTATCATATCGTGATGCAATGGTACTTTTGGATTGCGATATAAGTGAAAAAAATGATGAAATATTTACACTTGCAAAGGCTATAAAGGAAGAATTTTATGGCAAACGTATCGTAATGTTTGCACCTTTGTATCTTTCGAATTATTGCGTGAATGGCTGTGTATACTGCCCATATCACATGAAAAATAAACATATCGCAAGAAAAAAATTATCGCAGGATGATATCAGACGTGAGGTTATCGCTTTACAGGATATGGGGCATAAACGTCTTGCAATTGAAGCAGGAGAGGACCCACAGAATAACCCAATTGAGTATATCCTCGAAAGTATAAAAACCATTTATAGTATCAAGCATAAAAATGGAGCAATAAGACGTGTTAATGTAAATATTGCTGCAACAACCGTAGAAAATTACCGTAAACTTGCCGATGCAGGAATCGGTACATATATATTATTTCAGGAAACTTACCATAAGGAAAGTTATGAAAAACTTCATCCGACAGGTCCTAAAAAAGATTATGCATATCATACCGAGGCAATGGACAGAGCAATGGATGGCGGTATTGATGATGTTGGAATTGGCGTGCTTTTCGGACTTGAAATGTATCGTTATGACTTTGCAGGACTTTTAATGCACGCCGAGCATTTAGAAGCAGTTCATGGAGTTGGACCGCATACAATCAGCGTACCAAGAATACGAAATGCCGATGATATCGATTCGTCAGCCTTTGAAAATGGAATCAGTGATGATATTTTTGCAAAAATTGTTGCGTGTATAAGAATTGCTGTGCCATACACTGGTATGATAGTTTCTACCCGTGAAAGTCAGAAGTGCCGTGAGAAAGTACTTGAACTGGGTGTTTCACAGGTTAGCGGCGGCTCACGAACTAGCGTTGGCGGATACTGTGAGCCAGAGCCAGAGGATGATAAATCCGAGCAGTTTGATGTTATCGATAACAGGACTTTTGATGAAGTTATAAAGTGGCTTATGGACTTAGGATATATCCCAAGCTTGTGTACAGCGTGTTATCGTGAGGGGCGTACAGGTGATAGATTTATGGAGCTTTGCAAGAGCGGTCAGATAGCGAATTGCTGTCATCCAAATGCGCTGATGACACTTAAAGAGTATATTTGTGACTATGCAACTGAGGAAACCAAAAAGGTAGGTGAGGAACTTATCATGCGTGAGATAGAGAACGTGACTAACCCTAAAACAAAGCAGATTGCATATGATAATCTTATCGCAATTGCAAACGGCAGCAGGGATTTCAGGTTTTAAGAGAATTTGCAAAATTGTAGATTACTGAAAGGAGCAATTTTAATGAGCATGAACAATACTCCATCCTCCGAACGAGTTCATATAGGCATTTTCGGCAGACGAAATTCAGGTAAATCAAGCCTTATAAATGCAATAACAAATCAAAATCTTGCAATAGTTTCAGATAACTTAGGAACAACCACCGACCCAGTATATAAAGCTATGGAAATTCTCCCGATTGGCGCTGTAATGATAATCGATACCGCAGGAATTGATGACACTGGCGAGCTTGGGGAAATACGTGTAAAAAAAGCATATCAGGTGTTAAACAAAACGGATATTGCGATTGTCGTAATTGACGGTTTTGGAAAATCTACGGAGGATTTTGAACTTATCGAACGCATAAAAACAAAAGGAATTCCATATGTAATTGCATATAACAAATCTGATATGTATACATTTGATACGAGTAAATTAGCAGATAATGAAATATTTGTGAGTGCTAAAAACGGTACAAATATAAACGAACTTCGTGAATTAATCGCAAAGCAAATTTCTTATAATGCTACAAAAAAGCATCTTGTATCAGACATTATAAAACCAAATGACAGGATAGTTTTAGTCATTCCAATTGATGAATCTGCACCAAAAGGACGGCTTATACTTCCACAGCAGCAAGTCATTCGTGATATACTTGAAACTGGTGCGATTGCAATAGTTTGCCGTGACACTGAATATGCCGAAACTATTACAGAACTTAAACCTCCTCCGAAGCTTGTTATCACAGACAGCCAAGCCTTTGAAATGGTTTCAAAAGCGACACCAAACGATGTAATGCTTACATCATTTTCGATACTTTTTGCTCGTTATAAAGGTGACTTGAGAACGGTTGTTGATGGAGCAAAAGCTTTGGATAACCTCAAAGACGGAGATAAAATTCTTATATCCGAGGGGTGTACACATCATCGCCAATGCAATGATATAGGCACAGTTAAACTGCCAAATTGGGTGAAAGAATACAGCAAAAAAGACGTATCATTTGAATACACATCAGGTACAGAATTTCCAGACGACTTGCATGGATATAATTTAGTAATACACTGCGGCGGATGTATGCTAAATGAGCGTGAGGTGAAATACCGAATGAAACTCACAACCGAAATGGGTATTCCATATACAAATTATGGCACAGCAATTGCGCATATAAAAGGTATACTAAAAAAGAGTATAGAAGTGTTTGCGAACGAATAAAAAATAAAAAACAGCTGTCAATTTTGATGGCTGTTTTGCTGTATATTTCTGTATCTGAACTCAGTTGGAGTTAGCTTAATTCTCGATTTAAACTGCCGCATAAAATGAATATAGCCTTGAAACTTGGGCTTTTATTAACCATATTTCTCTTGCGCTAAACTACAAAATTTACTTGCGATATTAGGGGTTTTTCTACAGACTAAGGCTGCTGTAATTTTTTTACAGCAGCCAATATTATTCAATCATGCCTTAAAGCCTCAACAGGCTTTAGTTTTGATGCCTTATATGCAGGATATACGCCGAACAGCACTCCTATAAAAATAGAAATCAGCATTACCACAGCGCATAATCCAAGGTTGATTTTAACAGGATAGCCAATCAGAATGCAGATTAATGCCGATATTCCCGCACCAGTCACAAACCCTAGCAACGCTCCCGTGACGGTTATAAGCACGGATTCAAGCATAAATTCAAACATTATACTGTATGTCGATGCACCAATTGACTTTTTTATTCCAATCTCACGAGTACGCTCACTGACGGACACGAGCATAACCGTCATGATGGAAATACCTGATACAACAAGGCTTATTCCAGCAACAGCCGATAGTGCAATTGTCGCAATACCCATGATATTATTCATTTTATCCTTTTGCTTAAGAAGATTTTCCACAGAAACTGCGGAGTCTTTTTTCTCGACTGAAAGGATATTTTTTATTGATGCCGCAACTGTGTCACTTTCTGTATTATCCTCAAGGCGCACTGTTATTTGGTCAAACCTTGATACATTATAGCTTGTCTGCATGACAGAATATGGAATATATACAAAATCAGGGATAAATCCGCCAAGCATATTCTGCAATGTGTTGACACCATTTTTTACAACACCTACTATCTCAAAGTCCAAATCCTGCCCATTAAGCGTGATATTAATATGCTTGCCTATTATATTGCTCCTCATATATGCAGTTTCAGCAATAGCCTCGTCAATAACGCACACAAGGCTTTCTTCGGCGATATCACCTTTATTTATAAGTCTGCCATGCAAAACATTAAGGTCGATAACCTTGTCTGCATCCTCATTTATTCCCCATACCATGCAGGCAACATGGTCATTTTTTATTGTACCCTCGGATATAACGCTCATTAAAGGCATTGCATTACTGACGTTTTTGACTGTACGTATCATCTCCAAATCCGATTTATCAAGAATACTTACTCCACTTGTTTGTGCCGATACAACAAGGCTGTCTAAACCCATACCAGAAAGCTCTGTACCAATTGCACTTTTTCCAAGTTCCCCTATTGATGATACTATAACGACGGACATTACACCGACTGCAATTCCTGTTATCGTCAGCACTGCACGTAGCTTGTTGCGAAATATGCATACAAGTCCTTTTTTTAATGAATCAAGCATTTATACATCCCCTTTCACCTATTAAAATTGCAGTTTTAATACCATACAATTATTCTTCCAAAATAACAGCCTTGCCATCCTCGATGTCCTTGCTAACACTTATAATAGTGTCGCTTTCCAAAATACCGTTTAATACTTCAACTCCCTGACTTAGCTCCGCACCTGTGCTGATATATTTTTTCATAGCCTTGCCGTCACGAAGTATATAAACATACTCGCCGATTTCATCCTGATTTATCACGTCATATGGAATTACTGTCATTTCCTTTGGTTCGGAGGTTTTCACCTTTGCATTCGCTGTAAAGCCTGCTTTTAATGTGTCATCGGCATCGGTGATTTCAATATCAACCTGCACCATTGTTTTCATAGTATTTCCAACCTGAATTTTTGTTGCTGTATCTGCTATCGTTTTCACTTCACCCGTATACACGCAGTCAGGGAATGCATCTCCTGTGATTTCTGCTGTCTGTCCTGTTTTTACCGTACTTATATCCTTTTCATTCACAAAGGTTTGTATCCACATTTCACCAGTTTTTGCATCTTTGATTATACTGCCTGAAACATCAATTGTTTCGTTATGTGTCAGCTTTTTTACTGTCACATTCTGTGCTGTCGGCATGGATTTTACCACCATGTTTGGTATTGATACTATCACTGCAACTATAATAAGCACGATAAGTAATATACCGATATATGTTTTTCTGTTGCTGTTGTTTATCTGTTTCATATTTATAACGCCCTTTCATTATTCAGGTTAATTTTATATCCTTATTATTGCTTATTTTATTAGGGTTATACTTCCAATATAAAATTTCATAAATAATGCCTGCCTTGTAACTTTTGTTACATGATAAACGGTTTATCCTAATATGTTAAATGAAAAGTAATCGCTAACTGTGGAAAGTGTGGGTGATTACCTTTTTTTCTTGAAATGTTCACCTTGGTGTTTGCAATTTCTCATAGTTTATGTAATATATTTTTAATTGGATTTTGTTAAATAATTTATGCAATATATTAAAAATATTTTGTGTGTAATTGACTTATATGACAAAATATGATATAATGTTTTTTGCAGTTTATTCGATGCTTATCCCTTTTGGGTAAAGCAAAATCTTAAGGAGGATTTCTGATGAAAAAGTTGTATAACGGAAAAACAAAGGACGTACTTACAAACGAAGATACTGGTGCTGTTTATCTATTGTTTAAAGATGACGCTACTGGTGAAAATGGTGTTTTTGACCCAGGCTCTAACACAGTTGGCGGAAGCGTTGCAGGTAAGGGTAAGGTTGGACTTAAGGTTACTAGCTATTTCTTCGAATTACTTGAAAAGAACGGTATTCCTACTCACTATTTGAGTTCTGATGTTGAAAATGGTCTTATGGAAGTTAGACAGCTAACTGTTCCTAAGCTTGAATTTGTTCTTCGTTACTTCACTGCAGGCAGTATGTGCAGAAGATTTTCTCTTGAAGAAGGCATCGTTTTCGATCCTCCATATTTAGAGGTTACTCTTAAGGATGACGCTATGGGCGATCCGCTTATCACTGACAGACTTTGTCAGATGAAGGGACTGCTTGTTGAAGGTCAGTATAACGAGGCTTTGGATATTCTTGTTAAGGTTGGCGATGTTCTTAGAACTGAGCTTAAGAGCATGAATCTTACTCTTATCGACCTTAAAATCGAAGTTGGTTATGACGAAAACGGTAAGATTTATGTTGCTGATGAAATCACTCCTGACATCTGGAGAGTTCGTGATGAAAACGGAAATATTCCTAATCAGATTGACTGCGCTAAGGTTATTCTTGATAAGATTTCTTAATTTTTATATATAAAAAACAAAACAAGCCGTCATTTTATTTCGGCTTGTTTTTTGTTTGGGATTATTTACACATTTTTACGGAATTTTACACTGATACTTACACATTTATATTTTAAAGTAAAATAAATTTATACATTCATGAGTTATCATGTAAAAAAACATCGAACTCTTGTATTGCTTGCTATTTTATGGTACAATATATTTATACAATTTAATGTATTAAAATTGTAGTTATTCCGACCTAACAGTTCTTTAGAGAACGAATAGCAAGAGCGGGAAAAACTATGAATTTTAAACCTTAAAGAGTATTATGTATGGAAGTTTTAGAAAGAGTGGTCGCATTTTTATGGATAATATATCCTCACAGCCTGCATTCAGCAGAAAAAACCGTATCGATATACTTGATGCTTTGCGTGGTGCGGCTACAATTTTTGTTGTTATTTATCATCTTTTATTTGACTTGATTTATTTCAAGGGGTTTCATATCCCCTTTTTCTTCTCTGATACAATGGAAATTATCCATGTTTCCTTTCTAATAATTCTGTTCAGCGTTTCGGGAATTTGCACAGCTTTTTCATCCAACTCGCTTAAAAGAGGTGTCATGCTCTTTCTGATAGGCGAGCTTATTACCATTGGCTTTTCAATTTTTGCACCTGATGATATTATTGTTTTTGGGGTGCTGACTTTTTTTGGTGTAAGCATGATTTTATATGAGTTTATAAAGCCTTTACTTAATAAACTTCCTTGGTATATCACATTTTTTGTTTGCATTCTGCTTTACATAATGTTTTACAATTTTAGTCGTGGTGAAATTAATCTGTTTGCCGCTAAGGTTTATTTTAATTTGCCTCGTGACCGTGAATATCTTTATCCGCTTGGCATTCCGTCATATGACTTTTTTTCATCCGATTACTTCCCTTTAATTCCGCACTTTTTTATGTTTTTAGCAGGTACAGCTTTATCAAAGCCTGTTAAAGAGCATAAGCTGCCGGATTGGTTTTATAATATTAAGACACCTGTGATTAGGTTTATCGGCAGACATTCATTGCTGATTTATCTCATTCATCAGCCGTTGTTTATGATTTTGATGTACATTACATGATGATTGAATTGTATATAGTGCGTTAAATTAAAAATCCTTTAGGGTTTTAAATTTAACCAACTATATCACAAAATTTGGAGGGCACTTTGGAAAACTTAACAAATATAAATGTTATAAAGGATATTTTTGAACGTCATGGTTTTTCTTTCTCAAAAGCTTTGGGTCAGAATTTCCTTATAAATCCTAGCATTTGCCCTAAAATTGCTGAGATGGGTAATGCAAAAAAGGGCTTTGGGATTATTGAAATTGGTACAGGTATTGGCGTGCTTACTCATGAGCTTGCTTTGCGTGCTGATAAGGTTGTTGCCATTGAAATTGATGACAGGCTTATCCCTGTTTTAGAAGAAACTCTTGCCGAACATAAAAATGTTACAGTCATTAATGCTGATGTTATGAAGATTGATTTGGCTGAAGTTATTGCCACGTATTTTGAGGGTATGGACGTTGCCGTATGTGCAAATTTGCCATATTATATCACATCACCGATTATTATGATGCTGCTTGAAAGCCGTATCAACATTAAGTCTGTTACCGTTATGGTGCAAAAAGAGGCAGGGACTCGTCTTTGCGCTGAGCTTGGTACTAGGGATGTTGGTGCTGTCACTGTTGCGGTACGCTATTATTCCGAGCCTAAACTGCTTTTTAACGTTTCCCGTGGCAGCTTTATGCCCGCTCCTAACGTTGATTCCTGCGTTATTCGTCTTGATATTCATGATAATGCTTATGAAAATGTTTTAGATGAAAAACACTTTTTTAAGGTTGTCAGGGGTGCTTTTTCACAGCGCCGTAAGACACTTGCTAACTCACTTTCATCGTCAATGGGCATGGAAAAATCTCGTATTATTTCAGCTATTTCTAATTCACAGCTAGCTGAAAATATCCGTCCAGAACAGCTTTCCATGCAGGATTTTATTAATGTTTCCAATAATCTTTTGTGATGTTATTGTATGTTACTGTTGTTGTGTGGTATAATTATAATAGTTTAAAGATAACAAAACTGCCCTGCGAGAAATTTCGCAAGGCAGTTTTTAATGTACTTATTTAATTATTTACAGCTCTTAGTAAAGCAATTTAGGAAAAAGCTGAGAAGTGAGCTTAGGTTACACATATTATAATAAATCTCCTTTCAATTTTGTTTTTGTCAAGTGGTAAAAAATTCGATGATTGCTCGGATTTTATATCGCATACTTAATAAAATTTCTGTAAAGTCTATATCATGATGTTATACTGCTAATTAGCAGCGTCCGCCAAAGCACTTTAGGAAATATGATAGTAAACTACTAAAACACATGATAAGCTAGACCTCCTGTTTTTTTATTTTCCGATATTTTGTTATGTACACTAATACATTTGAATTGGTTACACACAATGTCATCGGATTAACTATATTATAACAAAGCGGTTACAATTTTGCAAGAGGTATGTTGTGGTTATCCTTTTGTATAAATGCTTACAGTATTTAATACCAATTATATACTATATATGAAATATATGAATTAATTATTTTATGATATATACAAAACTGCTTAATTAAGTTTAATTTTTGAAGGATATGGTTTGATTTCTAATATATGGTTTGTAACCATTTATGTAATAGCCGCCAAATCTATCCCATATTTTTTCATTTTAGACATACATATATTAAATACATTAAAAAATTTGTGAAATATCTGTACTTTTTATTTATAATGTGATATAATATATTTTGTATTGATTATTCTGTTTGTTACGTGAAAATCAGATATACATATTAATGGTTATTTGCTTGAGGAGGTGTTCGCTTGGCAGGGTTAAAAGAAAGATTTGAAAGTCTTATTAATAAGGATAAGTTTGATGCAGAGTTTAAAAATGCATTGAAACGTCATAATTTCTCCGTTATAAATAAAATTAGTGACACTCTTTATGAATTATCCTCCGGCACTGCATCTTTCCATGTCGATATTTATGACGCTAAACGTCAGTATGATATTAATAAAAATGACGAACAGCTTGAAAAGGTCATCAGAATAATTGAACTGCAATGTGTTACCGAAAGCAAGATGATTTCTTTTACTAATGGACAGTCGCTTTTGCGCTTTATTGTCATGCGTGAGGATGAGATTAAGCAGGATTACATATATACCGATTTTGTGAACGGGCTTAAAAAGGTGCTTGTTTACACTGCTGATGATTTTGCACTTAATATGCTGAATGTGAATTACATGAAAAAATGGGGGATGCCTAAAGAGGTTCTTTTCTCAGTTGCTGACAGAAATATGTGCAGACTGCTTGATAAAGCTGAAATTAAAGAGGCTGATTTGAGTGACAATGTTAAGGCAATTGAGTTTAATTTGCCTAGTAAGGAATTGTGCGTTTCCATGATGATGTGCAACGAGTTCCGCAAGGTTGTTTATTCTCGTATTGGTGCTAAGTTTTTGGTTTTAGCACCATCAAGAGAGATTTTGCTTGTGCTTGAGAATATCACAAACAACATTCTTGAGGGTCTTGGAAATGTCATTGTTAATGAATATAAAAAGGCTAAGCATCCGCTTTCCACAAACGTTTTTCTATATACACCTAATGATATTCAGGTTGTCGGACGCTTTTCGGCTGATTAATTTTAAAGGAGTTATATAAATGGGTAAGAATAAACAGAAATATACTAGAAAAAAGAGCATGGCTATGCGAGTTTTTATCATTTTTATGGCTGTTGCCATGCTAGTTGGTATTATTATCATTCCGATTAAGGCTTGGGCTGATGATGAAATCTCGATTGTTGTCGAAACTTTTGAAACAGGTAAGCTAGATGAAGCTTTGCGTGATGCCGCTGATGGTATCGACTTTAATTATATCAACAATGTTGCCGTCTTGGACGGCATTCTTAATATTAGCGACTATAACGCATTAACTTCAATTCCGAATATTGTATTTCTCGAGCTTGCAGCCTGCGAAACTGAAAATGGTATTATCCCTGAAAATGCACTTCCTAGCAGAAATCAGCTTAAATATATAAGCTTGCCTAAAAACACCGAAGTTATTGGTGTTAGGGCGTTTTCAAATAATAAAAAGCTTGAAAAGGTTAGTATGCCAAGCAGTGTAAACAGAATTGAAGATTATGCTTTCGAAGCTTGCGAGGCTATGAGTGATATTCCAATTTCAGAAAATATTACATATATAGGGGAAAGTGCTTTCCGTGACTGCAAGGCTATTACTTCATTTATTATTCCATCCGCTGTTACTGAAATTTTTAGCTATACATTCAGTAAGTGCGGTTTTAGCGAAATTTATATTGGTCCAAATGTTACTTCAATCGGTGATGGCGCTTTCTCTGACTGCAATAATCTTACCGATATTTATGTTTATGGCGAAAACGCTCCGTCACTTTCTGGTCAGGGTGTTTTTCAGAATGTCAGTGCGACAATTCATGTTTATGAGGACAGTGAAGATACATACAAATCATGGGAATACAATAATCTCAAGGTACAGGGTAACCTTACTGGCGAATATGTTTTGATGGCTATTGTTCCGTCTTATAATGAGGAGCATTATACCGAAACCACTTTGATAACAACTATAACTGAAAACGACGATAAACCATCCAATACAGAAATTGAACCTACTTCTGTTTCTGTTGATACACCTGTAAAAACAGGTTTTTCACCTGTCCAGGTTGTTTTTATTGCAATTATTTGTGTTGTCATTTGTGCTGGTGGCGCATTTGCTGTACTTAAATTTTCAAAGAAGAAAAGCTTATAATCAATGCATATTTAATAATATAAATTTTACGAAAGGACGGATATTTTGTCAGCAATATTGCGGATAAAATTCCGTCTTTGTTTCACATATTTACATTTCGGAGGTTATTATGGACGAAAAAATTAAACTTCTTGCAGACAATATTGAAAAGGTTATTATCGGTAAGCGTGATGTTATTATGCAGGCAATTTGTGCACTTCTCATGGAAGGTCATGTGCTTGTTGAAGATGTTCCGGGGGTTGGTAAAACTCAGCTTGCTGCTGCTTTGTCACGCTCTGTGAACGGCTCTTTTAACCGCATTCAGCTGACACCTGATATCATGCCATCCGATATCACAGGATTTACTATGATAAATCGTGATACATCCGAGTTTGAGTTCCGAAAGGGTGCAGCTTTCTGCAACTTTTTGCTTGCTGACGAGATTAACCGTGCATCACCAAAGGCACAGTCCTCCTTGCTTGAGGCTATGGAGGAACGTCAGATAAGTATTGACGGCAAGACATATAAAACACCTGCTCCTTTTATGGTTTTGGCTACACAAAATCCTGTTGAAACCTACGGTACATTTCATCTCCCTGAGGCGCAGATGGATAGATTTGCTATGAAAATCAGCATGGGTTATCCTAGCTTAACAGAGGAAATGGATATTCTTGAACGAAATGAATATCAAAATCCAATCAACACTATTGATGCTGTTTTAAGCATTGATGATATCTTAGATTTACAAGCCGAGATAAAAAAAGTTACCGCTTGTGATTCTGTTAAAAATTATATCGTTTCAATTGTAAATGCTACTCGAAATAACGATAATTTAAGGCTTGGAGTTAGTCCGAGAGGAAGTATCTCTTTGTTTAAGGCGTCAAAGGTTTATGCTTTTATGGATGGCAGGGATTATATCATCCCTGAGGACATTAAAGCTTGCGCTGCCAGTGTTCTATCACACAGAATTATTCTTTCTCCAAAGGGTAAATCTGCTTTTGAAACGCAGGAAAATGTTATTAAAAATGTTTTGGAAACTGTTATTGTTCCAAAAATATGAATATATAGTGAGGGGTAAAATCCTTGAAAAATAAAAAATCTTCCGCTATTCTTAATACGATTATGAGTATTGTATGGTATTTACTTGCTATTGCTGTGGCTGTTATATTTTCGCTTTATCTTTCTGCGAAAATGGGATGGGTATTTGTATTTGTGATGGCGATTGCACCAGTATTTTCGATTGTCATTACAGCAATTATAAAAAAACTTAACTGCATAATCTTTTCGGCGGATTTAAGCAACAGCATGATATATAAAAGGGAAACTCTTATTCTAAAAGTTAAGGTTAAAAACAAGAGTATACTGCCAATTCCTGTTTTGCTTATCCAAATATACTCACCTGCTGTTTTAAAATGTCTTGAAAACGAAAAGGGGCTTTATGCTGTTACTGTACCACCGAGAAGTGAAGTGACATTTGAAGTCAAATACAAGGCGAATTACTGGGGAAAATGTGTTGTCGGCATAAAAAGCATTAAGCTTCAGGATTTTATGAGGTTTGGTATGTTTAATATTTTAAACGAAAACACATCCGATAAATACACCGAAACCGTTAAGATTTTTCCTGATATTCCTGATGTTCCGTCTGACTCTCCGCTTGTTCACACTGTTGCTGAAGATGTTCAGTTTTATGACGACAGTGAGGAAACTAAGGAATCGGATGGACTTTCGATTTTCGCCGGAAACCCTGGATATACTCACCGTGATTATGTTGAGGGTGACCCTATTAAACGCATTAACTGGAAGCTTTCCTCAAAGCGTGACAGCCTTATGGTAAGGCTTGATGATGAAATTGATTCCATGCAGCAGAATATCATTCTTGACGGTGCTGCGGGTGATAATGTTTATGATAACGAAAAGGCTGTTGAGGGTGTACTTGCAATATGCTTTTCACTTGTTAGACTTGGGTTTGAAACTGTTGTGTGGTATAAACAGGATGGTCACTTTGTTAACAGAATTATTGAGTCGCAGACTGATGTTGTCGCTTTGCAGACATCCTTTGCTGATTACAGTTTTGAAAATATCATGTCAAATTCCTCACGCTTGCCTGATATATCTGATTTGACAAGCAAACCCTTAAGCGTACTTATTTATACTGCTCTTGCTGACGGTAGTTTCAGAGCAGCGGTTTCTGCATTTAATAACAGCGGTTTACATACTTCCATAGTTACATCGGATAGTATATCGGCTGTTCATCTTGATAATGTATGGAAGCTTAATAATGATTTTTCTGCTGAAAAGATATCGTGATATAGTTGTTTAACTTTAAAACAACTATACAGGTAGTTTTTTGCACGTTTGGTGCAAAAAGGAGCGAAGCTCCTTTTTAAATGCGTAGCATTTTAAACTTAATGCACTATATAAAGTTTTAGCAAGGAGGTAACATGAAAGATATCAAAATAATTTCATTCGAAAATATTAAAGATAAATTATTGTCGTTTATTCTTGCGGCAGTGCTGGTTATTTCCGTGATATATGTTTTTGAGCTTAGCTACTTAAATTCATACTCGGCTATATCGGTTTTTCTTGTTGCCGTTTTCTTTCTTTTATATGATTTTGTAGCTAAACATAAGCATATTGGAAGTATCGTTTATATGGTTGCGACAGGTCTTGTTTTGTATCTTGTTTATCTTATTCTGACTAATCAAAGTGTTGACAGAACAACTGCTATGGTGTCATTTGTTGAATGGTTTTTCTCGGGTGCACAGGCTGTTAAAACGGAAACCTATCATATGCAGACTATTGTGCTGGGTTTTGCTTTTTTCTTCAGCTCGGTTGTATATTATTTCATAAATGTCAGCTACCGTGTTCTGATGATTATGGTTATATGCCTTATTCCATTTGCTTTATATGTTAAAGTTTCTGCTGCTCCTCCAACTGCATTTGCATTTTTAATTGCTGCATTGAATATTTTTCTTTACCTAAAAAATTCTCGTAAAGAGATTGCTCAAAAGGCTAAGGTTGTCGGTGGATATTCTATTATTGGCAACTATTCCGATTTCGCTGTTGCCGCTGTTTTGCTTGCTTTTATTTTACCAAAGCCTTCGGAAACTCCATATTATGAGAAGTTTGAGGATTTTGCTAACAGATTTACTATCGGTGGAATTTATAATAAAAATTCCGGTAAATATACCAAAACTTCAGGTAATGCCGATGATTTTCTGAACATGGAAAATATTCTTTTATATATTGTTAATACTAATTTTCCTGAGTATTTTAAAGTTCAGGTTTTTGAGAATTATGACAGTGTAAATCATTACTGGACTATTAATAATGACAGTGTTCAGGGTAATGCTTCTTGGGAAACTGACCAGCAAAATTTAGATTATAGCAAATTGCTTGATGCATATAAAAAGGCTGTGGAGCTATCTCCTGAGATTGAAGAAAAGTATAATCTTACCAAGCTTCTTAGCCTTGATGCCACAGAACAGTTACGGAAATCTAATGTTCGCTCGATAAATTATAATTCTGAATATATAATTTCAACTGTTCGCACTGGACAAATTGTTTTTCCTGAAGAAAGTAGGGTAAAAAGGATATATCGTTCTGTTAATGGCGAGATTTTCCCTGATGTTGATATTCTTAGCAGTACTGAAACCTATGATGTTTATTACTACCAGAACAGCTTTATTCAAAATAGTGGTTGGATTGATGCGGGCGGATGTGACCTGACCTTTGAGCAGTATGGAAATCTATTGTCTGATATTTCAACTGTTTTAAGTGAAAATAATATTGATGATTATGATTGTGTTAAGACTTTTGTTCATGAATATATAGAGGTTATGAACTATTACACAATTAACAATGATACCTTTATTTCAGATGAAATTATCATGCTTGCAAATGAGATTACCGACGGCTTGACTTATGACTGGGAAAAGGCTAAGGCTATCGAAAACTATTTTATAAATGAAAATTTCATTTATGATTTAGCATACAGAGCTCCCAAAAATAATGATACCCCTGAATTTTTTATTTTCGAAAGCAAGAGGGGTACTTGCTCCGATTTTGCAACTGCATATTGCCTTTTAGCGAGAGCCGCAGGGCTTACAATACGTTATGTTGAGGGATTTGTCCCTAATCTAATCAACGGTAATAACGGCGTTTATGAGATTAACACAGAAAATGCTCATGCTTATCCAGAAGTGTTTATTTCTGGTGCAGGATGGACTGTTTATGAGCCTACTGTTGCTGATTTATCAAGTGTTTCAAGTCAGAATGCTGCAAATGTTGCTGCTAATGACAGGCTTACAAATATCGTTACTATTATTACTGTTACGATTATAATTATATTTGTTGTAATTCTGATTTTGCTTATGCCTGCTTTTATTGAGTGTTTATTCCGTTTAAGTGTACGTTTAATGAAGAATAAAAAGGCTGTTATTACGCTTTATAACAAGCATTGCTTTAACATCAAGCGTTTATTTGATATTGACACTACTTCAATGACTGTGTCACAGATTTCTATGCTCACAGATATTTTGACATCTTATAATGACGATGAATTTAACTATGCTTTTTCTAAGGCTTGTTACAGTAATTCGGATATTTCAACGGACGAAAAAAAAGACGCTTATAAGTGCTATGTTAATCAATATAAGCTTTTGAAGAAACGTAAAAAGTCCGACAGGAAAAATCATGTGCATGAAAATTATGCGTTGATGATTAACATGAAAGGTTGATATTTATGACAGCTTTAATAACTGGTGCAAGCTCTGGAATTGGTATGGAGATAGCAAGATTGCTAGCTGGCTGTGGTATAAAAGTTATAATAACTGGGCGTAATACTGAACAGCTTAACATTTTGCGTGATGAAATTGGTGCTAAAAAATGCAAGGTTTTTACTGCAGATTTAGCTAATAAGAATGAGTGCTTTGCGCTTTATGAGAAGGTTAAAAAGTATGATATTGATATTCTTATAAACAATGCGGGGTTTGGTCTTTTTGGATGTTTTTCCGATACTGACCTTAACAAAGAACTCGAAATGATTAATGTTAACTGCTCTGCTCTGCATATTTTAACTAAGCTTTTTCTTCGTGATTTCACTGCCAAGGACAAGGGATATATTCTTAATGTTGCATCATCCGCAGGGTTTATGCCTGGTCCTATGATGTCAACATATTATGCCACGAAAAATTACGCTGTCACTCTCACCGAGGCCATTCATGAGGAGCTTAGCGTTTCTGGCAGTAATGTTTATATTGGAGCTTTTTGTCCTGGCCCTGTTTATACAGATTTTAACAGCCGTGCAGGCGTCAAATCATCATCCACAAAGGGAATTAGTGCGGATTATGCTGCTAAGTATGCTATTTATCATATGTTTAAACGTAAAATGATTATCATTCCGACACTGCATATGAAGCTTGCTGTTTATGGCTCGGGGCTTGTTCCTGATGGTATTATGCTTAAATTTGTGTCTTATTTTCAGAGCAAGAAAAGTGTCTGATATATTGTAAAATCTAATTTCTCACATTTTTATTATATAATCAATTATAGGGCAGGCGACTTCGACGACCCCTACGATAACCCAATTTCCAAACAGTATGTTATATATTTATAGATAATTAAAAGGAAAATATACTATGAATACCCAAAGATTAAAAGATCAGCTTGAGTTTTTGCTTGAGGCTGATAAATTAAAAAATTTATACCGTCAGACTTATGTTTCTATGGATGATGTTCCATCCTTTTCACCAGATTATACGGGCGAAAAAAAGACATATCCTCGAAAGGAAAATGATGCTGAGCATTCGTTTTCACTTGCTCTTTTTACTGTCATTCTGTCGGAATATGCCAATGAAAAAATCGATATTTTAAGGACTGTCAAGATGGTACTTATTCATGATATCGTTGAAATTGATGCTGGTGACACGTTTTGTTATGATACCGATGCAAACAAGTCTAAGCTTGAACGTGAGCTTAAGGCTGCTGATAGATTATTTGCAATTTTACCGAAAGATCAGCATGAGGAATATCGTGCGCTTTGGGATGAGTTTGAGGAACGTGCAACTCCTGAATCAAAGTTTGCAAATGCTATGGATAGAATTCAACCGCTTTTGCTTAACATTAAGCGTGACGGCATGGGTTGGAAAGAGCATGGCATTCGTTATGGTCAGGTAACCGAGCGAAATAAATATGTTGCTGATGGGTCAAACGAACTTTGGGAGCATATACTAGGCTTATTGAAGGAATGTAATGAAAAAGGTATTCTTCCAGATTAATACTATATGAATGGTGGCTTTGGGTCATGATATTTGATTATTGTCCTCTTTGCAGTGAAAAATTGCATTTAAGAAAATGTGGAGATGAGGGTGAAGTTCCATTTTGTAATGCATGCAACCGTCCGTTTTTTCCGTTTTCCTATCCATGTGTAATTTGTCTTTGCGTGTCAAAAGAAACCTCGGAAATCGCACTCATTAAACAAAGCTATGTTTCCCCTAATTATATCAATGTTGCTGGATATATCAAGCGTGGTGAAACTTCTGAAACTACTGCTGTGCGAGAAGTGCAAGAGGAAATAGATCTTGAAGTTACCGATTTGCGTTACATAAGAAGTTATTATCACGAGAAAAGTGATAATCTTATGCTTGGATTTGTTTGCTTTGTTAAAAGGTATGATTTAGTTGTGTCATGCGAGGTTGACAGTGCTTGCTGGTTTGATTTGAATAAAGCTGTTGAAATGCTAAGATTTGATAGTATCGGCAGAAATTTACTTGAAGAATTTATAAATTCGCAGATTTAAGATTGTAAAATAAAGGACTAGGTTTTTATGTTTCGTAATGAATTGATTGATTTGGCGGCTATTCAGCTTGCAGCTGATTATTCTTGCAATGCCGAGGATTTTTTCGGTGATATAAACCGTGTGACAAAATCACGTTTAACTGAAGGGTATCGCTCTTTTCTGGATGAGCCGCATTTCTTTAAGATGGCGACTATGGGCAGAGGTGTCATTGCATCTGTGTCCGATGAAATGCTCCCTTTTATGACGGATTTGTTCGCAAAATTTAATAAAAGTGATTCATCTGTGCTTTTTGATGGTATGCAGATGTATGTTATCAACCGCAAGCTTGAATGCTTTAACAAAACTGCGGCGCAAAGCAAGATTTATTATCTCCCTGAAACTCCTTACAGCTATATTCCTAAAACTGGGTATGATTTGAGGGCTTTTGAGGAGGACGAAATACAGACAATTTTGTACCAATATAAAGGCTTTTCAAACGCCCTGCTTTATAACGCAAAACGTGAGCGTCATGACATGGTTGCTGTTTGCGCTGTGAATGGACGTAACATTATTGGCATGGCTGGCGCTAGCAATGACAGTGAACGTTTCTGGCAGATTGGCATTGATGTTCTGCCCGATTATCGTGGAAAAGGACTTGCTGTCGAGCTTGTTTCCGCACTCACAAAAGAGGTTTTTCGCCATGGCGCTATTCCTTATTATGGCACTTGGGGCGGGAATATTGCATCGCAGAATGTTGCAAGAAAATGTGGATATTATCCTGCTTGGTCGGAACTTACTGCTTTTGATTTGGAGTAGTTTATATGATATTACGGATGTACGAAAGCACTGATAATCATGAGATTTTTACGATGTTTTATGATACTGTTCACAAAGTTTGCAGGAATGATTATACTGCTATGCAGCTTGATGCTTGGGCAGTTTCTGATACTGATATAAGCAAATGGTGTGAGCGTTTTGGTGAAAGCTATACTCTTGTTGCAGAGGAAAACAACACGATTATAGGGTTTGCCAATATATATGAAAATGGTTATCTTGACTGCTTTTATGTTCATCATTTATATCAGCGAACTGGTGTCGCTAAGGCTTTGCATGAAAAAATTTTGGTATATGCTAAAACAATTGGAATAAATGAAATCACGGCAGATGTATCCATTACAGCAAAGCCATTTTTCACTAAAATGGGATATATTGTTCATCATGAAAATAAAGTTCTGAGATTTGGACAGATACTTATAAATTATACTATGAGAAAACCTTTTTCCGCTTAAATTTCGGAAAAAGGTTTTGCTTTTTTTCTTTTGTATATCACGAATTAATCATAATATAATAGTAATATCGTTAAGTTTAAAACTCTTTGGGGTTTTTAACGGAGCTACGCTCCCTTTCTCATCAAAGGTTTGAAAACTACTTGTATAGTTGGTTAAATGCTTTACTTTATGCACTATGTGCAAATTTAAAACACTTGATTTTTAATTTAACCAACTATACTGACGTAAGATAAGGAGTTCTAACGGAAAAGACGTGCATATAAACTTGTGAAGACAAGTTCTGATATACACTATTATGAGATAATTCGACTTATATCGACATTATGTCACAAAATGTACTTGTATATTTGTATGATATGTAGTATAATAATATGGTATTCCATTTGAGGAGTGATGTTAATATATGAAACATAAATCTAAAAAATTAAATAAATATAGTAAGGCTAAGAAAAATAAAAAAACTAATAAATTGGATAAAATAAATGAATTATCCGTTTTTTTTAAGTCGGATAAAACAAGTGAGCAAAGTCAAAAAAGCACCACTGTTCAATCAAATAAAAAAGCAAAGCCTGATAAATTAAGTAAAAAAGCTATTCAGGCTAAATCAGACCGTGCGATGAAAATAATTTCAATCGGCTCACCAACTTTAGCGGTTTTATTCATATGCTTTTTTATGTTCAAACAGTTTGGTAATGCTCCTGCAACTGCTCATGGAACGATAACTCAATATACCGAAAGTGCTGTCATTACGACTGAACGGGTTGCCGAAAGTGCTGTTACAACCCCAGAATTTACACCTGAAACAGCAAGTATTTCCGATGGCTCAATTCCTGCAGGTATGCAGGAAACCGAAGAAATTTCACTTGCTTATAATGAATATACCGAGGATTTTTTCGATAATATTCTTTTTATCGGCGACTCCATTTCGGGTGGTTTTTCGGGGTTTGAATATCTTAAACCTGAGAATGTTTTTTCAAAAATCGGACTTAATCCAAGCTCTGCTTTAACTGATAAAATCCTTGATGTCAATGATAAAAACAAGTCTGAAAAGACTGTTGCCCAAAAGGCTGTCGAGTTTCAGGCTGATTACCTTTGTATTATGCTCGGCACAAACGGTATGAGTTACCTCGAGCCTGAATATATGATTGATAAAATGCAGCTTTTGATTGATGAACTTAAAACCGAAGCACCAAATTCCAAACTTGTTTTGATGACAATTCCACCGGTTAGCTATGAATATGAAATTGCCGAGCCTGATAATATCAAGCTTGACCACATCTTGAAATATAATGAGCTTTTAAAGGATTTTGCTGTGCAGAATGACTGCCTTTTAGTTGATGTTTATTCGCTTTTATGCGATAAAAGCGGTTATTATAATGACAAGCTTGTTGATGCTGATGGTGTTCATTGCCATGCAAATGCTTATCCTATTATACTTCACGAGGTCGAAATGACAATTCGTGAATCACAAAAATAATTATGAAAAATGGTATGTAACTATGAAATTTAAAAAAAATTTTATGCTCCCTTTTATTATCATGATTTTTATGCTGTCCGCTTGCAATGGTAATTCCAAAACTGAACAGCCAGTTCTTGCTGCTGAATATATCACTGGTGAAGTTTTGAATGAAATTGCTATACCGTCTGCTGTTGCCAAGGATATGAAAAGTCTGGCTCTTTACTATGATGTTGATGAAACCATGGTTTCCGATATGTCAATGTATATTTGTGCATCCGGTGCTTTTCCTGATGAAATTACCGTTTTTGTATTGTCTGACAATTCCTTTTCAGATGATGTTTTGGCTGCTATGAAAAAGCGTCTTGATTATCAAATTTCGCTTTTTAAAGACTATACTCCTGATGAAATGTACAAGCTTGATAATGCTGTTTTAAAGGCCGATGGCCGTTATGTTTATTTGATTGCCTGCGAGAATAATGCTCGTGCTGACGAAATTATCAGAGGACTTATCAAGTAATTTTTACACAAAAATACTGCACATTTTTACGATGTGCAGTTTCTTTTTTTCTTTTTTTCAGTTATATGATAGCTTTCCATTGTCATGCGTTCTATTTCTTCTGACGGTACATCCGAATCAAGATAAACCGTGTTCCAATGCACCTTGTTCATGTGATATGCTTCAGTGACACCTTCATAAACACTACGCAAAAAATCTGACTGCATTGGGTCACTTTTTAGATTAACTATATCCTTGCCATTATGCTCCATCATAAGTGCAAACCACTTTTTTGTATCTTTATGACGCACTGCTAAAGCCGTAGGACTTGATTCAAATGGGTAATCCATCGTTACACCTATCAGTGTGTTGCAAAAGTCTATGTATTCTTGTCTTGTCATATTTATCCCTCGTTTTGTTGCGGACGAATAACATTAAACGCTTGTCTGATTGAGGATACACCTGTCAGTCTTATGTTAAACTTTGTCACGTCGATACTTCTGAAAGACTGCTTTGGAATGATACAATGAGTAAATCCAAGTCGCTCCGCTTCTGTGATGCGTTGTATAATATTCGATGTATTCCTAACCTCACCGCCAAGACCTATTTCACCGAATGCGATTAAATGCTCGTCCAGCGGAATGTCATAAAATGCACTGAAAACTGCTGTCGCCACGGCTAAATCTCCTGCTGGCTCATCAAGCCTGATACCTCCAACTATATTCAAATATACATCAAGAGTACCGACGAAAAGTCCTGCACGTTTTTCCAAAACTGCTAAAATCATTGCAAGCCTGTTATAGTCAAAGCCTGTTGCAGTGCGCCTTGGATTTGCTATGCCACTCTTAGTTACTAAAGCTTGCACCTCTGTCAAAATTGGTCGGCTTCCCTCCATTATACACGCTACACAGCTGCCTGAAACATTCTTTGGTCGCCCCGACAGCAGCATTTCCGATGGATTTTCAACTTCTTCAAGCCCATTGTCACACATTTCAAAAACGCCTATCTCGTTTGTTGATCCATAACGATTTTTAACAGCTCTTAAAATTCTGTATGACAAATGACGTTCACCCTCGAAATACAGCACTGCATCAACAATATGCTCCATTACCTTTGGACCTGCGATTGCACCGTCTTTATTAACATGACCTACAATGAAAATTGGTATCTCCTCTGATTTTGCAGTGCGCATAAAAAGATTTGTGCATTCACGCACCTGTGAAACACTTCCTGCTGATGAATTAACATCCGCAAGTGCCATAGTCTGTATCGAATCAATAATCGCTATATCAGGCTTTTTTATCGAAATTGTATCAGCTATTGACTGCGCATCATTGCTTGCGAGCAGATACAAATTTTCTGTATCAACACCAAGACGCTCCGCACGAAGTTTTATTTGTCGTATACTTTCCTCACCCGATATATATAAAATGCTGTACTGCTCACCCAAATGACCGCAAATCTGTAATAGCATTGTGGATTTACCGATACCTGGCTCACCGCCTAAAAGTACCAGCGAGCCTTTTACAAGTCCACCGCCAAGAACTCTGTCAAGCTCTCCGACACCAGTTGAATATCTAACATCATCCTCGGTATCAATCTCTGATAAAACCGATATTTTTGATGATAAATCTAGTCCTGAACGTGCAGATGAAACTGCTGCATTTCCTCTTGATATGCCGCTTTTATTAGCTGTTACTGGTGCAATTTCTTGCTCCTCAAATGTGTTCCATTCGCCACAGTTCTGACATTTGCCATTCCATTTTGGACTTTCATATCCGCATTGGCTGCATATATAAACAGTTTTTGATTTTGCTGCCATAAATAATTTCTCCAAATCTTTTTTATACATTAATAATAGCACATTTGTGTTAATTTGTCAAAGATTTTTTATACAAAATGGCTGTCGTACATTTTTACTTGTACGACAGCCATTTTGCAGCTAAATCAATATTTATAAAATTATGGAGAAGCATTATTTTTGATATGGACTGTCAAATTCACTCTCTGCTTTTTTAACAGCATCTTCAAGTGTCATTCCAGCGAAATTCTGCGCACCTAAATTACGTCCCGACTTCTTATCATCAATAAATGCACCTACAACAATTCCTGGGATTGCACTTTCAGGTGAGTTTGGTGCAAATTGTCCGCCTAGGTCTGTTCTGCACCATCCTGGGTCAGTTAAATTTATCATAACATCAGTACCCTCAACCGTTGAACCTAGGTCAATTGTAATTTTGTCGAGTGCCGCTTTACTTGCGGAATATCCCGCCTGCTGTGGCTCTAGTGCTATTCCGCTTGTTGTGTTAAGTATTCTGCCAAAGCCATTAGCAATCATTTTGGGCATGAAGTGATAGCAAATCATTGCAGGAGCAATTGTATTAATCTTAAAGCTCTCGGTATAATCAGACACAGGAGTTTTAAAATACTCATTTCTATATGCAATCTGCAAGCCTGCATTGTTCATTACAATTTCAACATTCACACCCAATGAATCAATGTCATCAAGCATTTTTTCAACACTATCAAGGTCAGAAAGCTCAGCACTAACAGCATAAGCTTCGACACCCATTGCCTTAACTTCTTCCATAACAGTTGCAGTGTTCTCAAGCTTGCGGCTTTGAAGAATAAGGTTGCATCCCTGTTCTGCCATAAATTTTGCTGTTAGATATCCTATTCCACGAGAAGCACCTGTAATAAACGCCCATTTACCTTTAACATTAACCATAATTATATAATCTCCTTCTTCAAACTCTTTAACGCTTAAAATTCGTAGTACTGCTTTCCCTCAACACTCGTTCTCTCAAGAACTGTTCGGTCGGTATAACTACAATTTTAATGCGTAAACTGTTTAGCATTTTCAAGTGCATTTATAACCTTATCACACCAATTATCAAACTCAATATCCTCAACCTGACACTCTTTATGCAATAGTACATATTCAAGTGTTTTTCTTATACCCATTTCAAAATGAACAGTGCAGTTAAACTCTGGAACTGCTCTTTTAAGCTTTGAATTATCAAACACAACTGTATTGGCTTTATCACCGAGAAGTCCGCCACGGTAATCATATTTCGCAGGACAAACCTGTGCTAAATATTCAGATGAAACATAGTATGGCTTAAACTCCACGCCAAGACAATCAGCAATTGTTTTATAAATCTGATTCCATGTTATTGACTCATCGGAGGTGATATGAAAGCTCTCACCGATTGCATGAGGATTTCCCATCAATCCAATAAATCCGACAGCAAAGTCAGTGTTATAAGTCATTGTCCAAAGCGTTGTACCATCACCATGAATAATAATAGGTTTTCCCTCAATCATGCGCTTTATAACCTGATAGCTTCCGCAAGAACCATGAATACCAACTGGAATGGAGCGTTCATCATAAGTGTGGCTAGGACGAATTATCGTCACAGGGAAACCATTTTCACGATACATTTTCATGAGGTAATCTTCGCAGGCTATCTTGTTTCGTGAGTATTCCCAGTATGGATTTGCAAGTGCTGTGCCCTCTGTAATAATATAATCTCTCACTGGCTTACTGTATGCCGACGCTGAGCTGATATACATAAACTGCTTTGTCTTGTCATTAAAAAGGCGATAATCTCGTTCAAGCTGTGATGGTACAAATCCGATAAAATCACATACAACATCAAATTCCATGTCCTTGATTTTTTCTGCAACATCATCTTCATTATTAATATCTGCGGTTATAAAATTAATTCCTGACGGTAATTCTTCATTTCGTGTACCTCTGTTTAAAAGGTATAAATCCCATCCGCTTTTTTCTGCAAGCTGTCTTGATATCGCTGTGCTTATTGTACCTGTTCCGCCGATAAACAGTGCTTTTCTATTCTGTATCACATTAACCATCCTCTCATTAAATGGTGTGTTCAAATTATATTTTTGCGTTAGCCGCAATGTTCAAAATCGTTGTTACATCCGCATTTGTAAGCTTCACAAAGCCCCAGCGTTCACCTTTTATACCCATCTTCTCAACCATCAAAGGTATATCTTCAGCCTTAGCACCAATCTGCTCAAAGTTAATAGGCATACCGATATCGGAAAGGAAACGTCTGAATGCTTTTATGCCCTTTCTTGCAGTTTCTTCGGGATTACTAAAATTCATTTCACATCCAAAGACACGCACTGCCATTTCAGCAAATCTCATGACATCATGGCTGCAAACAAACTCCATCCATGCAGGCATTACAACCGCAAGTCCTGCACCATGCGCAACATCATAAAGCCCAGAAAGCTCATGCTCAATGCCATGGCTATTCCAGTCCTGACTTCTTCCGACACCAACTATATCATTATGTGCAACTGTTCCTGCCCACATAATATTTGCTCTTGCGCCATAATCATCTGGCTTTTCGATTGCTCTTGGGGTTTCCTTAATCATTGTTAAAAGCACTGCCTCACAAAGCCTGTCAGTAATCTCGACATCCTTTGTATTTGTAAAATATCTCTCAAAAACGTGCGCCATGATATCTGTTGCACCGCAAGCAGTCTGATATGCAGGCAATGTAAAAGTTAATTCTGGATTAAGCACAGAAAATTTAGGTCTTAATAAATCTGACCCTGCTCCACGCTTTAACATTCCATCCTCTTTGGTTATAACAGTGCTGTTTGAACCCTCGCTCCCTGCCGCCGCAATTGTAAGAACGGTTGCAACTGGAAGTGCCTTTTCAATTGATGCTGCGCCCTCATAAAAATTCCAAAAGTCGCCGTCATAGCATACACCTGCCGCAATTGCTTTTGAGCTGTCTATGCATGAGCCGCCGCCAACGGAAAGAATAAAATCGACATTCTCCTTTTTACAAAGCTCAATACCCTCATAAACCTTTGTATCACGAGGGTTTGGCTGAACTCCGCCTAACTCGCAATATTGTATATTCATAGCATCAAGTGACTTTTTAACTCTGTCAAGAAGACCCGATTTTATAACAGAACCACCACCGTAATGAATAAGCACCTTACTGTCGCCGTATTTTTTTATATATTTGCCACATTCCAATTCAGTATCCTTGCCGAAAATAAATTCCGTTGGGCTATAAAAAGTAAAATTGTTCATTTTCTATGTTATCCTTTCAAAATCAATAAAATATATTATCTGCCAAAATTCATAAATTTATTATAGCATACCTTACTATAATATGATATAATAATCATACACAAAAGTTGTAAATTTCTATCTTATGGGGGTATTTAATATGCATTTGCTATTTGAAGAAAGCGACTTGATTAATGTACCAGTTGAGTGTTTTTATTTTAATACAGATAAAGAAGTTTTTCCTGTAAAACCACACTGGCATTATTATATGGAGATTATTTATATGCTTGAGGGGGATGCTGAAATGCATTCTGGTAATGACATTTATACTATCACAGAGGGTGATATGATTTTGTTTTATCCACAGTCGGTACATTCGATTTATAAGGCTAATTCAAGCTATATTAATTATGCGGTCTTTAAGCTTGACATTAACCGCATGAATATTACTGCGAATTATTCACCTAAGCTAAGAAGTATTTTTCGTTATGCCCAAAAAGAAAATGCTGATATTGTATTTCCGTCATCATTAACAAAGATGTTTCATGCAGAAGAAATTTTCCGAAACTGCATACTCGAAAAAAATGCCCAGCGATATGGTTTTGATCTTGTTATACGCTCTGATATATACAAGCTTTTAATTGGAATATTACGCACTTGGCTGTCAAAAGGCTTTGTTATCGGCAATGATGTTTATGCTCAGGATAGCATTTATGATATTTATAGTATAACCGAGTATATTGATAATCATATGAATACTAATTTAAAGGTTTCTGAAATTGCCGATGTCTGTGGTATGAGTTATTCTTATTTTGCAAAAAAGTTCCCGCTTGTATACGGTAAATCATGCAAGGAATATATCGAAGAAATGCGTATTTATAAGGCTGAGGAATTTTTGATTTTCACCGATTTTGATCTGACTTATATCAGTCAGGAAATTGGATTTTCCGATTGCAGTCACCTTATTAATTCGTTTAAAAAGGTGATGGGTATAACCCCAAAGCAATTCAGACTTAAATATAAAAATAAGCAGTTACATAATTAATCTTAACTTTACCGAATTAAGCAATACTATATACTAAAAATGCTGATTTTATAAGCGTTTGCAGTTTAAAATACTCGTTATTCACATTACTTAAACTAAGTAATATGAATAACGAGTAAAACCTGTATATTCGAAGTTTACGGACGAATACTACTTAAAATTGAAAAGTTAGGGTTCAATACTCCTACTCAAAATGTTTTAAGAAATATCCGTACTTCCAAAACCACCAATTCTTTGGTCAATAGCATCATCATCATAGGTAATGCCATATTCTACGAAAACACCCTGCGCAAAAGCCTTGCCTTCGTCAAGTTCGCAAACCAGTTCCTCGTTAGTGTCGTTTGTAATTTTAATCATAATATGCCCCTCGTTTTCGGCATAAAAATAATCGCTGTCGATAATTCCAACGGTATTGTTAAGCTGAATGCGATACTTAAATCCTAGACTGCTCCTAGGATAAAGCTTCAGCACCCAACCCCTGTCAATACGTACACGAATACCAGTCGGAATGAGAATTGATTCGTTAGGGTTAACAACAATATCCATCGGAAGAAAAAAATCATAACCCGCAGAGCCTGATGTAGCACGCCTTGGGAGCTTTATGTAATCATGAATTTCCTTTATGGTGACAATCTCATCATCCCATTGATTTTGCCAGTCATTTATAAATTGTTCAAGTGTTACTTTCTCGAATTTTGCTACTTGTTTCATTTTATGGTCCCTTTCTAATTTATTTAATATCCGTTCATTATATGCAGAATAATTATATCATAATGTTTTGAAAGTTGCAACAAATTTTATAAATAACTATAATATGTCATGAACAAATATAAGTAACACAATGGAAAATATTTCATAATATCATTAAAATTCATATATTGCAATCAAATTATGAATTAAATTAATGGGTTTCTATAATAAATTAATAAAAAAGTATTGATGTATGAATAATGTATGGAGGGTAAATATAAGGTGCGATATCAATGCTGCTGCACCATCGTACCGAAGCATTGGTATCACTTCCATATAAATTACTAATATAAAAGTTACATATACATATATTAAAGTGAAAATCATATGAAAAAAATAAAAAAATAAAAAAAAGTGAAAAAAGTACTTGACAAATTTTCCGATTGGTGTATAATATACTTAGCACTCAAAGATAAGGAGTGCTAACACAGTGCTTAATCAAGTGCTAGCACTCAAGTATCAATACGATACATAACACAGAATGGGGGATGGTAATGTTGTTGGATGAACGAAAGCTGAGGATACTTGCAGCGATAGTTGACGAATATATTCTGACAGGCGTTCCAGTTGGTTCAAAGGCAATATCAAAACTCCCCGAGATTAATGTTTCAGCGGCGACAATCAGAAATGATATGGCTTTGCTTGAGCAGTTAGGGTATTTAGAACAGCCGCACACATCGGCAGGACGAATTCCTACTTATGAGGGCTACAAGCTGTATATTGATAAGCTGATGCCAATTTATTCGATAAGCGATGATGAAAAGAAAATTCTTGATGATTTTCTTGAAACGGATATACCGACAGCTGATGCTTTAATCGAGAATGCCACCAAGGCTTTGGCTGAATTGACACAATGTGTATCAGTTGCACAGAATGTGTCACCGCAATTTTCAGTTATAACAAAGGTGGAAGTAATTCCGACAGGAAAGCGTATGTATGTATTGCTTATGATAACTTCATCGGGAAACATTAAGAATAAGGTATGCAGGCTTGAATTTGACCTTACTAATGAGCAGCTTGATTTCTTTACTAACTATCTTGCAGAGAATTTGCAGGGTGTATCGATTGAAAGCCTGTCAGAGGAAATGGTAGAAAAGCTTGTTGCTGCAATGGGTGCATACATGGTAACACTAACACCTCTTATTAAGGGTGTGTGTGAGCTTGCGGAAGGGTTTAAGGACTCTCATATTCATATTGAGGGTGAGAAAAATCTTCTAGCAAGACCAGAGCTTGACCATAACCAAATTGTACAGTTTATTGAGCATCGCAGTGAAGTGGTAAAAATGCTTGACGACAGCTTCAGCGATTTGCAGGTAATGTTTGGTGAGGGCGGAGATTTCATCATGAAGAACTCCAGTATGATAGTTTCGAAGATTAAAAAGGGTGACAAAACTGCGGGTACACTTGGTGTTGTCGGACCAATGAGAATTGATTATGCAAAGATAATACCATATGTTGAGTATCTGACGGGACGTATCACTGATATAATTTCCGAGGATGATGATAATGAAGAATAATATTTTTCAACATAATATATTGAGAGGACTAAGGATTTTACAATGAAAGATAAATTAGATAAAGACAAAATGAAAAAGCAGGAAAATCCTGCGGAAGCTCCTGTGGAGGAAACTACTGAGGTTATTGAGGATGTGGCTGAAACAGAGGAAACAAGTGACGATACACCTTATACAAAGGAAGAACGTAGCGCAGTTGCTAAAAAAATGATTGAGCTTGAAAAAGCTTTGGCTGATGAAAAGGATAAGTATTTGCGTGTTGTTGCTGAATATGACAACTTCCGAAAGCGGTCTTTAAATGACAGGCTTAATGCCGCCGCTGATGCATCTGCAAAGACTATTGTCGAGATACTTTCAGTTATTGATAACTTTGAAAGAGCATTAGCTGCTGAATGCACTGATGCTAATTATAAAAAAGGTGTCGAGATGATTTTCAACCAGTATGTTGAAGTTTTGGGTAAGCTTGATGTCAAGGAAATTGAAGCTCTAAACAAACCGTTTGACCCAAATTTCCATAATGCTGTTAATCAGATTGAGGATGAAAATTTCGGCGAAAATACTGTATGTCAGGTTTTCCAGAAGGGTTATATGCTCGGAGATAAGGTTATCAGATGTGCAATGGTTGTTGTTGCAAATCCATAAGATTTTATATAGATATTGAGGACTATTCCTCGAAAGTCAGTAATGACTTAACAATTTAATTTGATTTTTTATTTTTGAAAGGATGATTTATTATGGCAAAAATTATTGGTATTGACTTGGGTACTACTAACTCATGTGTTGCAGTTATGGAGGGCGGAAACGCTGTTGTTATCCCAAATACAGAGGGTGCTAGAACAACTGCATCTGTTGTAGGTTTCACAAAGACTGGTGAACGTCTTGTAGGTGCTGTTGCAAAGCGTCAGGCTGTTACAAATGCTGACAGAACTGTTGCATCTATTAAAAGACATATGGGCAGTGATTACAAGGTTGCTATTGATGAAAAAAATCATACACCACAGGAAATTTCTGCTATGATTTTGCAGAAGCTGAAGGCTGATGCTGAAGCGTACCTTGGTGATACTGTAACTGAGGCTGTTATCACAGTTCCAGCTTACTTCACAGATGCTCAAAGACAGGCTACAAAGGATGCAGGACAGATTGCAGGCTTAACAGTAAAGAGAATTATCAACGAGCCTACTGCTGCTGCACTTTCCTATGGTATTGACAAGGAAAACGACCAGAAAATTATGGTTTATGACCTTGGCGGCGGTACATTCGACGTTTCAATCATTGAAATGGGTGATGGCGTTCAGCAAGTACTTGCAACAGCTGGTAATAACAAGCTTGGCGGTGATGACTTCGACGAGAGAGTTATGAACTGGATGGTTGAGGAATTCAAGAAAACTGAGGGTGTTGACCTTAAGAATGATAAAATGGCTATGCAGAGATTAAAGGAAGCTGCTGAAAAGGCTAAGATTGAGCTTTCATCAACTGCCACTACAAATATTAACCTGCCATACGTAACTGCTGATGCGACAGGTCCTAAGCATCTTGAGCTTACTCTTTCACAGGCTAAGTTCAATGACCTTACTTCTGACCTTGTAAAAGCAACAATGGAACCTGTTAAGCAGGCACTTAATGACAGTGGCTTAAAGGCATCCGAGCTTGATAAGGTATTGATGGTTGGTGGTTCTTCAAGAATTCCTGCTGTACAGGATGCTGTTAAGAACTTTATCGGCAAAGAGCCATTTAAGGGTATCAACCCTGATGAATGTGTTGCATTAGGTGCTGCACTTCAGGCAGGTGTATTGGGCGGCGATGTAACAGGACTTCTTCTTCTTGACGTTGCTCCGCTTTCCTTAGGTATTGAAACTGCGGGCGGCGTTTGCACAAAAATGATTGAAAGAAATACAACTATTCCAACAAAGAAATCACAGGTATTCTCAACTTATGCTGACAATCAGACTGCTGTTGATATCAACGTATTGCAGGGTGAGCGTGATTTTGCTAAGGATAACAAGCAGCTTGGTATGTTCCGTCTTGACGGTATTGCTCCAGCTCCTCGTGGTATCCCACAGATTGAAGTTACATTTGACATAGATGCTAACGGTATTGTTAATGTAACTGCTAAGGATTTAGGTACTGGCAAGGAACAGCACATTTCCATCACATCCTCAACTAATATGTCTAAGGAAGATATTCAGAAGGCTGTTGATGACGCTGCTAAGTATGCTGAGGAAGATAAGAAGCGTAGGGAAGCAGTTGAGGCTAAGAATGCTGCTGATAATCTTGTTATGCAGTGTGAAAAATCCCTTGCTGACTTTGGTGATAAGGTTTCCGAAGAAGAAAAGGCATCTGTTCAGACTAAGATTGATAACCTAAAGAATGCTATCAGCGCTGACAATGTTGATGATATAAAGGCAAAGACAGAGGAATTGCAAAAGACTTTCTATGAGATTTCCTCTAAGATTTATCAGGCTGCAGGTGGTGCAGAGGGCATGGGTGCTGACATGGGCGGCATGGGTGCGCAAGGTTCTGAAGCACAAGCTGATAACGGAAATGATTTCGTTGAGGCTGATTTCACTGAGGCTGAATAATTAATAAAAATTAACAATAAAAGGGGCAGGACAATTCCTTTGCCCCTTGTTATTGGTTTATTGTGGGGACTATGCCCACATTGTCCCACAAATAATCAGTATGCGACGGATTGTCGAGGACGCCAGTCCCTACAAAAAATCCCATACAATATATAGTTTCAAAGGATACATAGATTATTGAATTTTTTATATGAGATAGGAAGATATATATGGCAGACAAACGTGATTATTATGAAGTCCTTGGCGTTCAAAAGGGTGCTACGGATGATGAAATAAAAAAAGCATACCGAGGTCTTGCGAAGAAATATCATCCAGACCTCAATCCAGATAATAAAGAGGCAGAGGCAAAGTTCAAGGAGGCGAATGAAGCTTATGAGGTTTTGTCAGACTCTGAAAAGAAGGGCAGATATGACCAGTTTGGACACGCAGGAGTTGACCCATCCTATGGCGGAGGAGCCGGAGGATATGGAGGATTCGGCGGGTTCGGAGATATGGGTGACATCGGTGATATATTCTCTAGCTTTTTCGGCGGCGGTTTTAGCGGTGGACGCTCTTCTAATCCTAATGCACCTAGACGTGGTCAGGATATTCAGTCAAATGTTAACATAAGCTTTATGGATGCTTGCTTTGGCAAGAAAGTTGATGTAACCGTCAACCGTATGGAAAGCTGTTCGGAGTGCCACGGAAGTGGTGCGGCTAACGGCTCATCTGCTGATACTTGTTCCGATTGTCACGGCTCTGGTATGGTTAGAACTACACAGCGAACTCCATTCGGCAACATTTCATCACAGAAAACTTGTCCGAAGTGTAATGGTAAGGGCAAAACTATTTCCAACCCATGTTCAAAGTGTCATGGCGGCGGACGTGTTCAGAATTCTAAGACTATTTCCGTGGAAATTCCTGCTGGTATTGATGATGGTCAGACTATGCAGGTTTCAGGACAGGGTCATTCAGGTCTTAACGGAGGTCCATCAGGTGATTTGCATTTGAATGTGTCAGTTCGTCCTGACCCAATTTTTGAGCGTGATGGCTTTGATGTTCATACTGAATGTCCAATCACATATATGCAGGCAGTTCTTGGCGATGAAATCACTGTTCCAACTATCGATGGAAAGGTTAAATATACCATTCCTGAGGGCACACAGAATGGTGCAGTTTTCCGTTTCAAAGGCAAGGGTATCAAAAAACTTCGCCGCAGTGACAGGGGAGACCAGTATGTTCATGTATTTATTGAAGTTCCAAAGGGCTTGAATAAAAAGCAGAAAGAGCTGCTTAAGGCTTTTGATGAATCTGTTAATGAGGATAATTATAACAAGCGTAAGTCGTTCTTTGAGAAACTTAAAAATGCTTTCGAAAAATAAAGTAAAAATGCACATTAAAATTTTATTTTGATGTGCATTTTAGATATTGAGAAGAGGTTAGCAATTTGAATGTTGTTAAAGATGATAAGATTATAAATATAGATAATGAAAAATCTCGTATTTATTTTTTTGATAATTTAAAAGCAGTTTTAATTTTTCTAGTCGTTTTCGGTCATGTAATTGAACCAATTGCAGTCAATATTAATAAAGTAATTTATATATATATATATTTGTTCCATATGCCACTGTTTGTTTTTTGTTCTGGGTATCTTGCAAAAAGCAATCCGCTAAAATTATTAACAAACATGGTATATCCATATGTTATATTTCAATTTGTATATATAATATTAAATAATCTGATTAAAAGTGCCGATATGCCTTTACAATTCGTTAAACCATACTGGTTTATGTGGTATCTTATGGCAATGGTTGTATGGAACTTGATTTTGCCAATAATTGAAATGTTTTTATGTAAAAAGTCAAGTATGATGATTGCCTTAGGTTTGTCAATCGTTATAAGTTTATTAGCTGGTTATGCTACATCGATTGGTGCGTTTTTAAGCTTTTCAAGAATTATATATTTCCTGCCATTTTTTATAGTAGGAGTTATAATAAAAAAAATGGATTGGTTAGAAAAACTAAAATCTGAAGTATCAAAAACAAGGGTAAGAATATTGTTAATCACTGTTAATTTTGTAGTTCTTATAGGCATTTATATAGAACAATACAGTATTAATTTACGTTGGTTATATGGTTCAAGTTCATATTCAGCAATTCTAGGCTACAATATCTACACTAGGATTTACTTGTATTTTTTAGCTATCATAACGTCATTGCTCATTATATCATTCATACCTAATAAGAAAATAATCATATCCAAAATCGGTCAAAGAAGTATGTCAGTTTATTTATTACATGGTGTTTTTATTATTATATATACAAAATATATTGATTTGAGTTTTGCAAAAAATCGATTTTTAAGTATTTTGTTTTCTGTAATATTTTCAGTTTTTATTGTTTTATTACTTTCATCTTCTATTATTCAAAAATCTCTATCACCACTCTTTTCATTCCCATATAAATTTAATAAAAACAAATAATGTGTACTGAGCAATTTAGTTTACAGCAGATATTATATTTCACATTAACCTTTTCAGAATTTATCGATACTTCTCACAACTATATTACAACCAATACACGAATTTGTAAAATTAGGATTGGAACTACAACCAGTTTAGATTTACTTTTTGAAATAACAACGGCAGGCTCAGAACCACTGCTCTACACCATTTGTACATTTCATATATTCATGGGTTTGTCGTGATATTTATTCTATATCCATTGTAATTCATATAAAACTATGATATAATGTGTCATAATAATTTATTGCAAATGAGGTAATATAGTATGCCGAAACTACGAAAAATGCTAGGGAGTGCTGATTCACCATATATCCTGTCGCTTATGAAAGTAATTGAAACACAAAGCAAGGAAACCCTTTCGAAATGGAGCATTGCATATGCAGAGGATGTTATAGTTCCGCTTTTTAAGAAGCATTGCGAAAATGATATGCGACCTGAAATGGCTTTGCAGGCGGCACATGATTTTGCTGCAAAAGCGATAAAATTACCCGAATTAAAAAAGGCAGTTGCTGATTGTAATATATCTGCAAAGGAACTCGAAAACAACCCAGTTGCACAAGCTGCCGCAAGGGTAATCGGACAAGCCACAGCTGTGATTTATACCCCTACCCATTCGCTTGGACTTGCATTTTATGCATCCGCCGCAATAGCATATGACCGTGTTGGATTTGACCAAAGTGATGAGGTTTATGACAGCATTGCTGGTGAGGTATGCTTAGATTATGAGGAAAGACTGCATAAAATTGCGGTGGAGAATGAGCCGAATCCTGCAAAGGTTAACTGGTATTGCTGATTATGACAAACGCATTAATATACAAATCACACAAATAATGTAGGGTAGACTAAAAGGGTTGGAGTAGATCTCCAACTCTACAAATATATAATTATAGTTATGAAAAATAACCTATCGTATGTTTTACGTTGATAGCTGATATATAAATGTTGACACTTTGAAGAAAATATATTATAATGTAGTTGCAATAAAAATATTATATGTAAAGGATGATTTATTGATGAAAAAATTTAAAGCGTTAAAAATGGCATCGATTACATTAGCGGCTGTAATGTCATTTACAATGCTTTTCACAGGGTGTGAAAAAAAGACAAGCGGCTCGGAATTGACTGCGATAGAAGTTTCAAGACTTATGGGAAATGGCATTAACCTCGGAAATACAATGGAGGCATATGGTCATACTGTGACAAGCAATACCTTGCCTGCATCAAGCTTTGAAGGTCTTTGGGGACAGCCGTCAACGACACAGGCTATCATCGACGGCATGAAAGAAGCGGGTTTTGATACATTGCGTGTCCCTGTGGCATGGACAAACGGTATGGCATATGAATCAGGTGATTATACAATCAGTGAGGCACTTTTAAACCGTGTTGATGAGATTATCGGGTATGCTATGAACAATGATATGTATGTTATCGTTAATGACCACTGGGACGGTGGCTGGTGGGGAATGTTCGGCTCTGCAAGCGAGGAAACACGTACAAAAGCTATGGATATGTACACATCAATGTGGACACAGATTGCTAAGCGTTATGAGAAATATGATGACAAACTGGTTTTCGAGAGTGCAAATGAGGAGCTGGGTGACCGTCTTAATGAAACAGCTATTTGCAAGGATACTGGTGCATTGACAAAGGATGAATGCTACGAAAAGACTAACGAAATTAACAGTGCATTTGTCAAGACTATCAGAGCAGCAGGGGGAAATAATAAAAACCGTTTCTTGCTGATTGCTGGCTATAACACTGACATTAAACTAACTTGCAGCGATAAATTTAAAATGCCTGAGGACACTGCAAAAAACAAGCTTTTGGTGTCAGTTCATTATTATACTCCATCAAATTATACTCTTGAGGAGGGCATTTCAAACTGGGGTACAAAGCGTGATTATCAAGAAATGAACGCTTTCCTTGAGATGATGACAAAGTTCACAAACCAAGGATATGGCGTTATTATCGGTGAATATGGCGCTCTTCCGACAAACAGTAAGGTTAAGGAGGGTACTGACAGATTTACTTCAAACTTCCTTGATAACTGCGATTATTATAACTATGTTCCTGTACTTTGGGACTGTAATGGCTTATATAAACGCCTTGACGGCAAAATCAAGGATGAAACTATGGCTCAGATTTTCAAGGACAGAAGTTTATCTTCACAGTCAGCTTTAAGCATAGATGACGAAAAGGCAAATGCAAAGGCTCGCATGGATGAGGTTGCTGCTAATGCTCCTGCATCATTTGAGGGTGATATAATTGAGCTTGACTCTAACACTGCTGTTGCATGGATAATGTATCAGAGTGCCGATTATACAGTAACATACAGCGTTGGAGATGTTTATAACCCAGGTTCAAAAACAACAGGACTTGAGGCAAATGACGCTATTATTAACGGTGCAGGAACATACACTGTAAGCCTTGATTTAAGGAAAGTGCTAAAGGCAAAGGGTACATCATTCTGTGCTTTGGCTATCGCAAACGGTGAGGTTTTATATCCTAATTACATGGTTACAATTGATGAAATAAAAATCGGTGACGAGGTTTTCACTGCTGAAAATGAGTATTATACTTGCACTGATGACGGAATTACAACAAGAGTAAATCTTTATAATGGATGGGTTAATGCTCTTCCTGATGAAGCAAGGTCAAACGGTGATTTGTCAAAGGCATCCGCACAAAATTTAAAGCTTGCAGATAACAAGAAAATATCAACTCTTGAAGTTACATTTACTTATGCACCTGCTGAGTAATATATGAAAAAAATAACCATTTGATTTGCATTTTTTTATGCAGTCAAATGGTTATTTTTAATGTGCAGATATTAATTAATAATCATGTTTATGTATATTACATATTTGGCTTTTCTTTTATTGGAAGTCCATATGAGTCAATAACTTCATCATTTACTTCATCAGCATCACTCTCAACTTCAGGAGCAAGCGAAATCATAACCTCTACACGTCGGTTATGCCGACGTCCTTCTGCTGTATCATTAGTGTCAATTGGTTCATATTCACCATAACCTCGTGCATTGAAATATTTTGGATTAAGATTGGAATATTCAATCATATCATGCATAAAATTAACAGCTCTCATTACGCTCAAATGCCAGTTTGAAGTAAATTCATCATTGTTAATAGGAATATTGTCAGTATGTCCGATGATAGCAACGTATAATATATTATTGTTTTCAACTTGGCTTTTTGAAAGAAGTCCAGCTAATGCTTTAGCTGAATCTGTCATCTTATCACTGACATATGCTGAACCAGAATCAAACCATATATCATTAGCAAGTGTAATCATTACACTTTCGGAGGTTACTGAAAGCTCTATACTTTCCTCAAGATTATTTTGTTGCAAATATATCTGTATATCATTATAAAGAGTTTCAAGCTGTAAATCCAAACCAAATTCTGCCCCAGTCATTTCATCAGGCGGTTCTTCTTCACCCAGCATCTTACTTCCGTTATAACCACCAAAACCTGAGGTCAAACCTGCTCTGAAACCAGAGGCTATTTCTTGTAATTTTTCTTTATCTATGTTACTTGAGGCATATAAAACAATAAATAGTGCCAGAAGTAATGTCAATACATCGGCATATGGCAGCAACCAAGCCTCGCCCATATGCTCTTCATGCTTTTTGGGTTTTGTTTTTTTTTCCATTGGGTAATTTCCCCTCTCAAGAGCAGATACCTATCTAGTTAAAATTATAACTAAACGGTTTTAAGATAAGATAAAAGATTTTCTTGAATCTGACGTGGCGGATATCCGGTAGCGATTGAACAAATACCTTCAATAATTAGCATTTTTGTAGAAACTTCAATAGCAGATTTACGTTTTAACTTATTAGCAAAAGGATTCCACAAAACATAACCTGTAAAGATACCGAGCAGTGTAGCAACGAATGCTGCTGAAATTGCGATACCTACCGCTTCTGTATCGTTAATCTCAGATAATGCTGCAATCAATCCGAGAACCGCACCCAAAACACCTAGTGTAGGTGCATATGTACCTGCCTGTGAAAATATAGCAGGCGCAACTGCATGACGTTCTTCCATTGCTTTAACGTCCTCTGTTAAAATATCTCGAATTGTTTCAGGATTTGATGTATCTACTAACAATTGTATACCATGCCTTAGAAATGGATCTTCAATCGTATCAATTCTGCTTTCAAGCGCTAGTAAACCGCTACGACGAGCTGTTTCAGCACACTCAACCATTATTTCAACTGCTTTTTCACTGGAAAGTAGTTTTTTATTTCCAAACAAAATACCGAAATATTTACCTATATTTTTTAACTCTTTTCCAGGAAAAGCGATAACAATAACCGCAATTGTACCTAATATAATAATAGTAAAGGCTGCCGGATTAACCAAAGCAGAAAATGGAACACCTTTAAAATACATTCCGATAATAACAGCTACAATACCTAAAATTACACCTATAATCGTTGTTAAATCCATATGAATTATCTCCCTTATTTTAGTAATAGTTTTTTTCAATGTCATTATAGCATAATCATATAAATTAATTATCTAAAAACCAATAACAATATATGAATAAATAGTTCAGATAATGTCTATATTCTTTTGCATAAATATAACAAGCTGTCTAGTGATATTTGTATTGTTTATTATGCAAAATTAACAATATCACATTAACATATACGTGGCAAACCCTCTCCAATTAAGTAATAAATAATTTTATATAAACCCAATTGTGTATTTCATAATAATACTAGTTCCATGAGTAATTTACCTATGATTTTTATTAGTTTACATTATCCTCAAACTCATAATACGTAATCTCCCAAAGACAATGTGCTAATATGCTCTCTGGTTTAAAATTATGCAATGTTTTTTCATCAATGTTATAATGAAGAAAATTAGAATAGCATGATGCTGAAATCGAGTAGACATCATTATTTGTCATATCAAATGCGGATACATCAAAATATAATGATGTGTCATCCTCATTAAAAACAAGAACTTTTATGTCCTCATCATTTGTTTCCTTAAAAGCAGTGATATAAATATATAAATCCTCTTTAGGAACAGTGTTTATTTTCATTAGTTTCAACTTATTATATAATTTTTTATAGCAGGCTAAATCCTTTGTACCATAATGTAGTATGATTTTTGTTTCAATGCTTTCATAAGTACATATTTTTATTAAATCAATAATTCTCATTTTAATTCATGTCACTTTCAAATATTTATTATATCTCATTGTATCGCATAACTATTCAATTTGTCAATTCATTTAAATATAAATTTAAAACATCAAATTTTATTGCTAAATTTTATTTTTACTTCTTCTATTGCAATAAACTGCATAATAATGTATAATAATAAGGTATGAAATGTTATTGCATTAATGATAAAAATTACGGAGGAACTGCTTAATGTGCGGATATGTCGGATTTACCAACACAAAAAATGATTCAAATAAAACCATCGAAGAAATGATGGATAAAATTAAACATAGAGGTCCTGATTCGGGCGGAAAGTATACCGATAACGATATTGCATTAGGTTTTCGCCGCCTAAGTATCATTGATATCACGGAATCGGGCGACCAGCCGATTTATAATGAGGATAAAACCAAGGTTTTGCTTTTTAACGGTGAGATTTATAATTATCAGTCTATCCGAAAAGAGCTGATTGAAAAGGGTCATACTTTCACAACAAAAACTGATTCTGAGGTTTTACTCCATGGTTATGAGGAATTTGGTGAGGGCCTGCTAAATAAACTTCGTGGTATGTTCTCGTTTGTTATATGGGATACTGTGACAAAAGAGCTTTTCGGTGCAAGGGATTTCTTTGGCATTAAGCCGCTTTATTATGCACAGATGGGCGATACATTTATGTTTGGCTCGGAGATAAAGTCATTTATCGTGCATCCTGATTTTGTTAAGGAAATGAATGATACTGCGCTTGAAAACTATCTGACATTTCAATATTCACCAACAACTGAAACGTTTTTCAAGAATGTTTTCAAGCTTCCTGCTGCTCATTGTTTCAAGTATAAGGATAAAAACTTGACTGTTAAAAGATACTGGGATGTTCATTTCAACGAGGATAACACTCCTGATTTGGACGCTTGGGTTAATGAAATTACTGATATATTCAAAAATTCCGTTGAAGCGCATAAAATTGCTGATGTTGAGGTTGGCAGCTTTTTATCAAGCGGCGTAGATTCAAGCTATGTTGCCGCTGTTGCGAATGTTGATAAGACTTTTACCGTTGGTTTCGGTGAGGACGAAAAATATAACGAAATCGGATGGGCAAAGGAATTTTCCAAGTATATCGACAAGGAAAACATAAGCAAGGTTATCACTCCTGAGGAATACTGGGATAATATCGCAAAAATTCAATATCATATGGATGAACCGCTTGCTGACCCATCCTGTATTGCACTTTATTTTGTATGCAACAAAGCATCGGAATATGTAAAGGTTGTGCTTTCTGGTGAGGGTGCAGACGAAATTTTCGGCGGATATAATATTTACAAAGAGCCATCCTCAGCACCTGCATATAACGCTATCCCACGTCCAATCAGACGAGGAATTGGTGCGGTTGCATCAAAGCTTCCTGCAAAAAGGGGAGTTAACTTCCTTGTCAGACGAGGAAAAGACCTTGAGGAACGTTTTATCGGAAATGCATATATGTTCACTGAAAAAGAGCGTAAAGCACTTCTTAAAATCAAGACAGATGCTCCTCCTGCGATGGATATAACACGTCCTTTTTATGACAAGGTTAAGGATAAGGATGATGTTACGAGGATGCAGTATCTTGACTTGCACCTTTGGATGACAGGTGATATTCTGCTTAAGGCTGATAAAATGTCGATGGCGAATTCACTTGAACTTCGTGTACCGTTCCTTGATAAAGAGGTTATGGCTGTTGCTGAGAGAATACCATCAAAGTATCGTGTGACTGACGAAAACACTAAATATGCAATGCGAATGGCTGCATTAAAAGCAACTCCGCCGCAGACTGCAAACAAGAAAAAGCTAGGTTTCCCTGTGCCAATCAGGGTTTGGCTCAAGGAAGATAAGTATTATAACATTGTTAAGGAGCATTTTACATCAGAAACAGCCGAGCATTTCTTTAACACAGATATGCTTGTGTCACTGCTTGATGACCATAAAAATGGCAAGTATGACAACAGCCGTAAAATCTGGACGCTGTTTATTTTCCTTGTTTGGCATAAGGTTTATTTTGAATAAAAAATTATGGTGCATATGCGTTTAATTCGCATATGCACCATTTTGATTAAAAATCAAACTCATATAAATCCAGTACAGCCTTTATATCACTATAACTATACCCTTGCCGCTGCAAAGCCGCTTTAACTTTATTGACACCCTTTTCATCAACAAGATATCGCTCATACTTCTTCTCGACAAGCTCCTCAAGCCGTTCCAAAACATCGTCCTTGTCACTATACTTTTGGGTAACAGCCGAAATAATATCATCGGAAAGTCCGCACCGTTTTAATTCCAGCTTAGCTCTGTACATCCCAAAACGCTTAACTTCAAAAAGCACTCTAGCCTTATTCTCAGCATACCGCATATCATTGATAAAGCCATATGATGCCAAGGTTTTGCAAACTTCAAGACATGTTTCCTCGGGATAATTGCTTAAAAGCTTTTTATATAGTTCTGAAAAAGTATAATCCTTGCCGTCGAGCAGATACATTGCACGTTCCTTTGCTTTGCGAAAATCATTAGCGTTAACAATTTCTGTCAGGACGCTTTCGGGAAGTGTAAGTCCTGCTTTAAGGCTATACTGCGAAACAATTTCACGGTTTAAGTAAACATTTTCATGCCCCTCAAACTCAATACAATATGTTTCACCCTTGTATTTATCAACTGAAATTATTTTCATGTATATTATTTAACAGGAGTGAATTCTTCGAAATCATCATCCGCATCAATGTCAACGTTAACGGTTTTAGCTGTTTCGGCAATAGTTTCCTCAGCAGCCTGCATAACTGACTCAGCGGCTTTCTGCAAAGCATCAGCTTTCTTAGCTTTCTTTGAAACCATGACAATTTCACTCTGCTTTTCCTTAACCTTTTCTTCAATTTCTTTCATAATTTCAGGGTTATTCTTTAAAAATTCCTTTGTATTGTCACGCCCCTGACCGATTTTGCTGCCGTTATAAGAGAACCAAGCGCCGCTCTTATTAATAATATCAAGTTCGACCGCAAGGTCGCATACTTCACCTGTTCGTGAAACACCCTGCCCAAACATAATATCAAATTCACACTCCTTAAATGGAGGTGAAACCTTATTCTTTACAATCTTACACTTAGTTCTGTTGCCGATAACCTGTGAGCCGTTTTTCAAAGCTTCACCCTTTCTAACCTCGATACGAACAGATGCATAGAACTTAAGAGCACGTCCGCCTGGGGTAGTTTCAGGATTACCATATATAACGCCAATCTTTTCACGCACCTGATTGATGAAAATAGCAACACAGTTTGATTTCGAAATAACAGAAGTAAGCTTTCTCATAGCCTGTGACATCAAACGTGCAAGCTGTCCGACATGAGTATCACCCATCTCTCCGTCAATTTCAGCCTTTGTTACCATAGCGGCAACAGAGTCAACAACGATACAGTCGATTGCACCGGAACGAACAAGAGCCTCAGCAATTTCAAGTGCCTGCTCACCGCTGTCTGGCTGAGAAACAAGCATACTGTCGATATCAACACCCAAAGCTTTTGCGTAAACAGGGTCAAGAGCGTGTTCAACGTCAATAAATGCAACCTCGCCGCCAAGCTTTTGAGCTTCTGCAACAATTTGCAAGGCAACGGTAGTCTTACCAGAGCTTTCAGCACCATAAATCTCGACAATTCGTCCCTTTGGAACACCGCCGATACCAAGCGCCATATCAAGTGTCATAGAACCTGTTGGGATGGCATCAACAGTATAATCGGACGCTTGCCCAAGCTTCATAACAGCACCCTTGCCGTATTGCTTTTCTATATGTTGAATCGCCGCTTCAAGCGCTTTCTTCTTTTCTTCGGAATTCTTTGGTTTTAGCATCTCTTTCTTAACTGTTTCAACTTTTTTTGCCGCCATGTCAATAAACCTCCAACTAAAATAAATAAAAATCGAACATCTGTACTGTTTTTAATTGTACCATTTATTTTTACATCTGTCAAGGGCTTTTCGCAAATTTAACATAAATACTAAGTTATAGACAATATATACAAAATACATATTAATGTAATAAAAAAATTTGAAAAATCTGTTGACATAGAGTATGAATGTATGTATAATATATATGAGATTTAGAGGGTGTAAACGATACCACGCTGTATTAAAACGTCAAAACGTTTTAATACAGCGAAGAAAATCGCAAGCGATTTTCTTTAGCAGTTATTTAAGCGAAAAAATTATACATAGGAGGATTATTAAGTGAACAATAAAAAAATTGTATCGGCAGTGCTTGCAATGAGCATAGTTGCAGGACTGACAGCTTGCAGCAATAATGATGGTGAGGCAGATATAACAACTACTACACAGGCAACAGTTGAGATTAAAACAGAACAGCTTTCAGATGAGGATGCAGGTGCAGTTAAACAGGCTGCGGAGGAACTTCTGACAGGTGAACTTGAAAATAAAACAATAAAGTGGTTTTCTTTCTATGACCCTTTCCATGCAACAAATTTTGGTAACACAAAATCACTTTCACTAGAGCTTTTCGAGGCACAGTATGGCGGTGAGATTGAATACATACCAACAACATGGAGCGCTCGTTTCAACGATATGTCAACAAAAATTATCGGTGGTGAGGGAATTGACTTCGTTGCAGGCGGTGACCTTGATTCATTCCCAAAGGGTGTTACAAACGGTATGTTCGAGGCATTCGACAGCTATGTTGATTTTGATGGTCAGATTTGGTCAGGTGTTAAAGCGCTTAACGACTATTTTGAGCTTAACGGCAAGCACTATCTGATTGGTACTGCTGCAACAGAGGGTCAGGTTGTTTATTATAACCGCAACACAATTGAAACTATGGGTTATGATGACCCTGCGGAACTTTTAAAAGAGGGTAAATGGAACTGGGATACATTCAAGGAAATGCTGCTTGATTTCTGCGATGTTGACGGTGAACAGTATGGTCTTGACGGCTGGTTCAATGAACAGCCTATTATGCTGACCTGTGGTGTTCCGTCTGTTGAATTAAAGGATGGCAAGCTTGTACATAACTTTAACAGTCCTGCTATTGAGCGTTCAATGACATTTATGAATGAGCTTTTTATGAATGGTCTTGTTCTTGATAAGAATTTATTTAACTGGAATACTCATATTGAATATATCGGTGAGGGCAAGGAGCTTTTCTATATCAGTGGTCTTTATGAGGCTCGTGCTGATCAGGAGCTTTGGACTAAAACTTTTGGTGAGCCTGAGGATGTTATGTTCGTTCCAATGCCAAAGGACCCAAGTGCTGATGCATATTATCTTCCTGCAGGACTTGAAGCTTTCATGCTTTGTAAGGGTGCACAAAATCCTGAGGGCGTTATGAAGTTCATGGAATGCTGTATTGTTGCTAACACCGATGAAAGAACTATTCAGATTGGCATTGAAAAAATGCGTAATGACTATGGCTGGACTGATGAAATGATTGAAATGGCACAGACTATCAAGGATATGACTGCTGAGCATCCAATGTATGATATTCATGCGGGCTGCCCAACTGATATGTATCAGCTTATCGACAGCGGTGAAACTGGTATCCGTGCTGCATTGCAGGGTGCTGACTGGGCTGTTACAAGAGAAACCCTTATCGATGCTATTCAGACTTATATTGATGAGTTTAATGCATCCGCTGCTGAGATATCATGAAATAATCATTGTTGATTTATATGCTGTGTGGTTTTTATACTGCACAGCATTTTTTTTTCGGAAAATCAATTTTATACTATACTTAAAGGTTTTCGTAAGCAAAATTTGTGCAAATGCAACAAAGTGAAATGTCATTTATTTCACAAAATGGCATTGACTTATGAATAATATTTTGATATAATAACCGTGGTGTGTTATGTTTACATCAACTTTTTACATATCATTTTCACAAGAATTAAGCTTGTGAAAGAAATTTTTTAGGAGGAATTTTTTAATGAAGAAACAGCAAAGAATACTTAGCGCTATTATGGCTCTATCTATGCTTGCAGGCTTGTCCGCTTGTAAGACTGACGGCAACGGTTCTAATACAACAGAGGGTACAACTACAACTCAGGCAACAGTTGAAAAGAACACAGAAACTTTGAAGGAAGATGAAGCGGCAGCACTTGATGAGGCTACTTCCCAGCTTTCTGACGTTACTCTTGAAAACAAGACTATTAAGTGGCTTGCTCACTATGACTTAAATCCTGATACAACAGGAAAGAGTAAGGCAACTCAGCTTGAAATGTTTGAAAATAAATACGGCGGCACTGTTCAGTGGTACCCAACAACTTGGGAAGCTCGTTACACTGACTTGTCTAACTTCATCCTTGGCGGGGAAGGAATTGACTTCTTCCCTGGCGATGACTCTGCAAACTATCCTAAGGGAATTGTTAGCGGTATGTTTGAGGCTGTTGATGATTATGTTGATATGTCATCACCACTTTGGCAGCATACTCAGGCAGCTTATGAGCTGTTTAACTTTAACGGTAAGCACTTCCAGTTCGTTACAGAAGTAACTCCATTTAACGTTTGCTTCTATAACACTAATACTATTGAAGAATTTGGCTTTGATGATCCATACGATTTGTGGAAAGCTGGCGATTGGAACTGGGATACTTTCAAGGCAATGCTAGTTGAATTTGTTGATGAAGATGCAGAGCGTTATGGTCTTGATGAGTGGTATTTTGAAAGAGCTATCACTATGTCAAGCGGTGTACCTTTCATCGGTCTTGAAAACGGAAACCTTGTTTGTAATGTAAATGATGCAACTATTGAAAAGGCTATGAACTTCGGTTATGACTTATATTCAAACGGTCTTATTTACCCATTTGAGCAGTTTGGCTGGTCAACTCACGGTGAGTTCATTGGCAGTGGTAACGAGTTGTTCATGATTAAGGGTATCTGGGAAATCTACTCTGCTCCAGAGATTTGGTCCAACCAGTCTGCACCAGAAGATTTGAAGTTTGTTCCTGTTCCAAACCCAGCTGGTTCTGACAAGCAGTATCAGGATGTTAAGGTTGCTGGCTATGCTCTTTGTAAGGGTGCACAGAATCCTCAGGGTGTTGCTCTTTATTCCGAGTGCTGTATTCTTGCTTCTCTTGATGAAAGTGTTATTGCTATCAACGAAAGAAAAATGCAGGATGACTACGGCTGGAATCAGTTCCACATTGATACATACAACGAAATCCTTGAGCTTTGCAGACAGTATCCTGTTGCAGACTTCGGTGACGGCTGTTCAAACGATATCGCTAGCCTTGTTTCTGGTGACCACGGTTACAGACAGCCATTCAGAGGCACTGACTGGGCTACTGAAAGAGAAACAATTGCTGATACACTTTTAACTCTTGTTAATGAAATCGACGTTGACTTGAAAGCAAAGGTTTCCTAATTGTTAATTGATTTTTTAAAAGTTTAAAATCAAATATAATGCAAATAGCCACTCTGTTAAATAAAACAAAGTGGCTATTTTTATAATATATCAATTATATTGAGGTACTTGAATGTTGATTTTTTTTAGTCTACTGCACCGTTTTCGTACTTATATTCTTCATCAAAATAATACATTTCATCAATGATTATGTCTTCTGGTAAATTAATATTTACAATTGCTTGATATTTCCCGTTAATTTGTTTACTGCTTCCAATTACAGTACCTTTTGGGATCATTCCTTCTCTGTTGATAGGTTTTATATCATCACATTCAATAAAAAACTGTACTCGATCCTCTGAAACCATGAAAGATATATTGTTATTCTGTTTAATTATAATATTATCTTCAGGACGTATTAAATTAACAAAAACAGCGGAGTGTAAATTCAAAGTTTACACTCCGCTGTTTATTGATTAGCCTTCTTCAATTTTATTATATTTTCTGTTTCCTAAAAAAGCAAATAACACAGTAAGTAATAAACATGCCGAAACATTTATTAATAAACTTAATGTTAAAATATTCGTTCCTGTATATTGATTAACATAATATTGAACAATACCATTAACGATAATTCCAAAAATGAAAGTTATAAATGAACAGAAATACCAAAATTTCTTTTTAAGAATATAAAAAACTATTATTGAAACCCAAATTGCAATAAGTGAAGTTATTGTTATTGGAACAGCTAAAGGTTTAAACCAACTATTAATATCGGTAATTTTATCCAGTATATAAAGGTACGGAAATACAACAATGGTAATTGCTATGATTGAACTTAAAATTTTATGACTCTTTAGTATTAAAGCTGGTGTACAAATTATCCATAAAAATATAATGCTTATTAATGGATATAGCGACCATGTTATTGCTTTGTTTAATGAAAAATCACAAATTACACTTGCAGCAATTCCCGTTATACAAAGAACCGTAAATATTTGAAAGACTATTTTAAAAAACTTATCTTTTATTTCGATATTTCTCCCCTGCGTTTGATGGCTAATGTTAAAATCATCCATAATATACCTCCAAAATATTAATAAAATTTACCGCATTTGTGCGGCTTATTTATAATATTATACAACATATAATATTATTTGTCAATACCTAAATTATATTATTTTTAATTACAAAACAGCGAAGTGCAGTCAAACTAACTATACTCCGCTATTTTTATAAAAATTTCATAATTTAGCTTAACAAACTTTGATACAACTGCCTTTTCATAATTAATTTTTTACAGCTGAACAATTATAATAGTTCTTAATTCATATTAATTAAGTTATTTTATTAACCATAAATTAAGTTAGTATATTCATAATTAAGCCGATTTTCTTGGGAAAGTGAATTTTAATGTATATGTATAGACATATATTTCCTGTGGTGTTTGTTAAAAATAACTAAAGCATACTGCATAATATTTCATTAATATTGCATTGACTTATTTATGCAAATTTGATATAATATTTTATGGATATTGTTTTTAAATTAATTTAGTTAAATTTTTGTAAGGAGGATTTATTTTAATGAAAAAAGTTAAAAGAATTTTAAGTGCTGCTATGGCACTTAGTATTGTTGCAGGTTTAACAGCTTGCGATAAAACTAGTAGTGATCCAGCAAACGAAACTGAGGCTACCACAACTACCACTGCTGTTACTGTTGCAATCAATGATGCAGCATTATTGGACGATGAGGTGGAAGTGCTTGATCAGGTTGCAACACAGCTTCAGGACGTTGAACTTGAAAATAAGACAATTAAATGGCTTGCACATTATGATATAAACCCAGGCACTGAGGGTAAGAGTAAATCAGTTGCTTTGGAATTGTTTGAAACAAAATATGGCGGTAAGGTTGTTTGGTATCCAACAACTTGGGAACAGCGTTACACTGACCTTTCTTCAATGGTATTAGGCGGCGAGGGTATTGATATTTTCCCAGGTGATGATACTGCTAACTATCCAAAGGGTATCAATAGCGGAATGTTCCAGCCTGTTGATGACTACATAGACATGAATTCTCCGCTTTGGCAGAGAAATGCTGCTGCTATGGAGCTTTATGCTTTCGGCGGCAAGCATTATGAGATGATTACTAACGTTACTGCTGAATGTGTTGTTATATACGACAAGTCAACTATTGAGTCCTGCGGTCTTGACGATCCATACACATTGTGGAAAGAGGGCAACTGGAACTGGGATACTATGAAGGAAATGCTCCTTGAATATGTTGATGAAGATGCTGACCAGTGGGGTCTTGATGGTTTCTGGGCTGAAAAGTCTTTGTTCGTTTCTGCTGGTGTGCCAATAATTCAGACAACTCCAGAAGGCTTGAAGTGTAATGTTAATGATGCTACTGTTGAAAAGGCTATGAACTATCAGTATGATCTTTATACAAACGGACTTGTATTCCCAAGAGAGCAGTTTGCTTGGACTACTCATCCTGAATTTATGGGTGAAGGCAGACAGTTGCTTTACTTCTGCGGTGCATGGTGTATTGAGAGCGCTCCAGAAACTTGGACAACAACTATTGACCCTGCAAACGTTGCAATGGTACCAGTACCATCTCCTGCTGGCTCTGTTCAGTATCAGGGTGCTACACTTGACGGTTTTGCAATATGTAAGGGTGCACAGAACCCAAAGGGTGCTGCTTTGTATGCTGAATGTGAAATCCTTGAGGCTATTGACGAGAATGCAATCGCTATCGTTGACAGAAAGAAAATGGATGATGCTAAGTGGTCTGCAGAATTAATCGCTACTTATAAGGAAATCAACGAGCTTGCAAGACTTAACCCTGTTGTTGACCTTGCTAGCGGATGTTCAACTGATATCGCATCAATCACTACTGACGGCGGCGATACTATCGGTACAAGAGCTGCTCTCCATGGTGTTGAATGGACTACTATGAGAGAAATGATTGCTGATACACTACTAACTTTGGTTAATGATGTTGATACTGAGTTGAAAACCAAAATGGCTGAATAATTAATAGTATATTTAACAAGTGTTTTTTGCACGAAGAAAATAATTTAATAAAAGCGGGCGACTAGTAAGTCGCCCGTTATTTATGTTCTATGCACATTCCACTGATTATTTTATACGATTATCTTAAAAATGCAAGCAATATAAGTATAACGCCGCATAGCCAGCTTAGATTTAGTTTTTTTACTGTGGATATTTTACGCCCGATAAAGCTGCCTGTTTGAATAGCCGTGAAGCCTATTGCAAAAGTCATAATTGTAAGCAGCGGTATGTTGTAGCCTGTGAAACCTGCGCTTATGCCTGTGACAAGCGAGTCGGCTGATAATGCAACTGACAATACCAATGCCTCTTTGACGGATATTATTTTTGAATTGTCTGCATCTGCTGCGGTTTCATTGAAATATATGTTTACCGGATTGTTATTATTTTTGTTTTTCTTTTTATCAAGAGCTGTTTTAAAGACGTTTCGAAATAAGTTGAACAGTCCTAATGCAATTAGTAAAATGAAAGATAGCATTTTACAAATTTCATTTGGTATTATTGTTTCAATTATATCTGCAAAACATACAGATAATGTCAGGAAAAGTGTCCCAGTTATACTTATAATTAACGCTGATTTAACTGGTATTTTAATTCCTGCACTTCCAAGTCCTACCGATGCGGCAAAACTATCTGTGCAAACTGCCAATATTAGCAGAAGATTTTTAAGCAATTTACTCACCTCTTGTCATATTATGATAAATATTTCAAAAAGGTGATTGACTAATTGATGAAATTATGCTATTATTTAATATATATTCGATTGGTATAAAAACAACTACTATATCGGTGTTTTGAATGATAGCACAAAAGAAAACCATACAACATCTTGTATATGACTAATTATTGTAGGTTTTTAATTTTACTGATGTCAAAAAACGGTATAAGTCACTGGATTCACAACAACAAATTCACAAAAACATTTAACCACAATTTTAAAAAAAGTGCAAAAAGCAGAGGTGTTAATAATATGCCATTAAAAGACAGGGTATTAGCAGTATTGGAAGAAAATAAGGGGAAAAGCGTATCTGGCAGTGAAATTGCAAGAAACGTTGGCATGACTAGAAGTGCTGTATGGAAAGCTGTAAAGGTTTTGCGTGAAGAGGGCTACTCGATTTGTGCTGTTACCAACAAGGGGTATTGTCTTTCTGAGGAAAATGATTTCTTAAGTGAACAGTCTATAATCCCAAATCTAAGAACTAAACATTTAGGCAGAAAAATTGACGTTTTTAAAACAATCGATTCTACGAATAATTTTGCAAAAAGCTTAGCACAGCTAGGCGCTGAACACGGTACAACAGTAATTTCCGAGGTTCAGACACAGGGTAGGGGACGCATGGGCAATTCTTTCTACTCACCTCTTGGCATGGGCGTTTACATGAGTGTTATACTTCGTCCAAAGCTATCCGTTGAGCATTCACTTTTAATTACTTCATGTGTTGCTGTTGCAGTTGCTGAGGCGATTGAAAATGTTACCAGCATTGACTGCAAAATCAAGTGGGTTAATGATATCTACTGTGGTGACAAAAAGCTTTGCGGTATTCTTACAGAGGCATCTGTTAACGTTGAACAGGGTGGACTTGAATATGCTGTTGTTGGTATTGGTCTTAATGTTCAGAATGTTACATTCCCTAAGAATATTGCTGATACAGCAACTTCACTTTCTATGGAGTGCAAGGATAATGTATCGAGAAGTCTTGTTGCTGCCGAGATTTTAAATTGTCTTGAGAAAAGACTTGAAACAATTAAGGAACCTGGCTTCATCGAGGATTACCGCAAGCGTTCAAACATCATTGGCAAGAGGATTGAGGTTACTCAAAATGAGAAAACAACTCCTATGACTTGTCTTGGTATTGATGAACTTGGCAAACTTCTTGTTAGACTTGATGATGGTACTGAAAAGGCATTAGCATCTGGTACTGTAAGACTTGCTGAACAGGAATAATCTAAGAAATATTAAGCTCTGCATTGTTATAATAATGCAGAGCTTTTTGTGGTTTTGTATAGTATTTTGCGAATTTAATATTCTATATTCACAATGTTTTTGAAATTAAAGAAGGTCTTTATAAACGTTAGTTATATCCCATTTTCCAATACTTGTGTCGTAAAACTGAACATTATTTTGCATTAAAGTATAATTAATTGATTTATATAGTCCATTAAATGAAAACTTCCATAAATCTTCCTTTGTGACAGTTTTTTGTTCAATAATACTATCAACGCCGAACAAGGTTAGTGTTACAGAATTAGGTTGTTTTTCATTGGCATCATTATTATCATCCCAGATTATTTTACCTTTAATGTCGAACATTTCAAGTGTATTTATAATAGTCAGTTCCTCATAATCAGTTCTGTAATATGGTATTGCATCCTGAACAAAGCTGATAACATTGATATTACCTGCATCGTCATATTTCTCAACCTTGTGGATATAATAAAAGCTATCCTGTGCTTTTGGTGTATAATCATAATAGTAAACACCATTCAAATATAATGAAAAATGAATATATTCAGGTCTGTAACCATCGGTATCATTATTATCAATGAATATTAATCTAATAGCTATATCCATAAGCTCTTTATTTTTTATAGTTATTGTGTCTTTAACAATGCTGTCAATTTTTATAGTACCGTCTGCTGCAACAGAAACCTGATGAGTTTCATCACTCTTACGATATCCATCATGGGTTCGTGTTTCAGAAAGAATATATTCACCTGGCATAATACGCTCAAATAATGCAATACCATCTGCTCCGCTTTTTGCGTTATATGAATACGTACTTCCGGCAAGAAGAAATTCACCATCTGATAAAGGATTGCCTAAATCATCAACCTTATTAACTGTTAGATTTAGGTATGGAGTATTATTAATAATAAACTCCTTTGACAGCGTGCCATCAATAGTAACAATTCCATCTTCAGAAATAACAACTGTATATTCGGTTGTTAAATCAGGATAATATCCTATTGGTGCAGTTTTTTCTTTTAGCGTATAAGTTCCTGCATATTGATTTTGGAATAGAACACGCCCCTTTGATGATGTTGCAGTTTCAACAGTTCTGCCGTCACTGTCAATTAACACAAATACAGCACCGCTGATCCCCTTGTGTGAATATTCATCTTGTTTATTGAAATAAAATTTAATAGGCATAGGAGGTAATAGTTTATCTCCGAATAGCTTCAGCTTTGATAATAGCATTGATTCAAGCTGTGTAATTGATTCAACAGTGCTTTTCACTGAATCGTTGACTGCAAGAATTTCAGTGGATGTTACATCGACCATTGCTATTACCGATTGGATTTTTTTCCCCTCAGCATTTAAAATATGTGATAATGCCGCTTGTTCCAAAGAAACGGAAGATATAATATTTGAAATGGATTGTTCACGAGTAACATCACTCCCGATAATTTTAGGCATACCCATATAACTATTCATCCTTTCATTTAAAGTACTATACTATTTAACGTCTATATCTTTGCATTTCCATACAGTTAGCGCATTTACTAACTATTATAATTTATGCTTATCGTACTTGTTTTGATACAGATTGTCATGTGCTGTAAACTTAAATACAAACAAAAATCCTGCATCATAATAATGCAGGATTTTCTATATTTTATTCGCCGTTTTTCTTATCAAAGCTAGGGTTGATTGCATAGAAATTTTTAGCATTCAGGTTATCCTGACATATACGCAAACCCTCACCAAAACGTTGGAAATGTACTATTTCACGCTGACGCAAAAACCTTATTGCATCCTTAACATCTGGGTCGTCGACAAGTCTTAATATGTTATCGTAAGTAGTACGTGCTTTTTGTTCTGCTGCCAAATCTTCCACCATATCAGTTATAACATCGCCTTTTGATTGGAAATAATCAACAGTAAATGTTGGTCCTGACGCTGCAACAGGATATATACCAGTTGTATGATCAACGAAATATTTATCAAAACCACTTTCCTTAATTTCATCAAGAGAGAGGTTTCTTGTAAGCTGATATACTATCGCCGAAATCATTTCAACGTGTGCAAGTTCCTCTGTGCCGATGTCTGTCAATATTCCCTTAATCTCAGCATATGGAGCTGAATAACGCTGGTTAAGATAGCGCAATGATGCGCCGAGTTCACCGTCTGGACCGCCAAGTTGTGTAATAATCAACTGTGCCATTTTAGGATTAGGCGTAGCGATTTTCACAGGATACTGAAGTTTTTTCTCGTACATCCACATAATTAATTAGCACTCCTTTCCCAAGGCCATGGCTCGTCAATCCAGTTAAAAGTTTCCTTACTACCAATATCCGCTGCAGAAATAGGACCATATTTTTCTACATACTTCTGTGCAACCTGAACTCTAAGACGTGAGTAGTCACCGAATTTTTCAAGTGCATATTGGTCATTTGGATGCGTGTCAAGATACAAATGCAGTTCAAGCAAATAGAAATCTATCATTTGCAAAGCCTGCTTTAAATTACTTGTTATCATTTATTTGTTACCTGCCTTCCCTCAAATGGCAGATATAAGCTAGGGAATATCGTACCTTTTTCAAATGCTTCATTTTCAGGATATGTTTTTTCCCATTTCTGAAATGGAACATAAGCCATACCAACAGGTGTTTCAGCAGGAAACACGCTTTGATTTGATTGAATAGAATTTTGCAAATTATCCATTAAAATCCATTACTCCTTATTTAAATTATCAGATGAACTGACAATATATTTTATGCCTGATAATGAATAATGTCACAAATAAGAAAAATAAAACAAACCGTAACAACTGCTTTTATCGCAGATGTTACGGTTTTTTTATAAAATATTATTCAGTATCAGTAACCAACGACAGCCCAACCTTTTTAACATACTGGTCATCAGCATCAATAATTGAAACAGTGAAAATACCGTTTTTAACCTTTGAGCCAATCTCCGGAATGCTCTCAAACAGTTCCATTACCCAGCCGCTGACAGTGATACTGTCGCTTTCTATGATATCATCAGGAAGTTCAAGTGCCTCCTTTAAATCACCGATATTAAGGTCACCCTGAACCTCATATTCGTTATCACCAAGCTTAATAATCGAAGGGATAATCTCGTCAGTTTCATCATAAATCTCGCCGACAAGCTCCTCGATAATATCTTCCATAGTAACAATACCAGAAGTACCGCCATATTGGTCCTTAACAATCGCCATATGAATTTTTGTACGCTGCATTTCATACATAACCTCGGAAATTACTTTCATTTCCGAAACATAAAGTGCCTTTTGAATAATGTTTTCAATAGAGGTTAGTTTATTTTCGGTTTGAGTTATAAGCTCAAAAAAATCCTTTTCATGCAAAATACCGATAATGTTATCAATCGACTTATCATATACAGGAATACGTGAATATCTGTCACGAATAAAAATTCCTAGGATTTTATCAATATCTTCATTGCGCTCAATAGCGGTAACCTTAACTCGTGGTACAAGAATTTGCTCAATTGCAATCTCGTCAAACTCAAGTGCAGATCGAACAAGGTCACTTTCTTTTTCCTCGAGAACACCCTCATCCTCAATTTCTTCAATAATATATTTAAGTTCATCCTCAGTAACACTAGGGGATGAATTATCAGACTTATAAATCTTTGCTGCAATTTTTTGCAGGAACATAAAAATAATAACAATCGGTGTCAGAATGAACATGAAAAAGTTCAAAATTCCTGCAAAGGCAATAGCAAGCTTTTCAGCATTCTGCTTTGCAAATGATTTCGGAAGAATTTCTCCGAATGTCAGTACTAAAATAGTCATTACCACAGTTGAAATCAATACACCAGACTCACCGAGCAGGCTTGTGAAAAGGATTGTACCCAAAGATGCGGAGGTGATGTTAACGATGTTGTTGCCGACTAAAATAGTAGTAAGTGCCTTATCAAACTTATCTGATATCACAAGCGCACGCTTTGCACCCTTGTTTCCCTGTGATGCCAAATGCTTAAGTCTTATTTTGTTAACTGATGAAAATGCTGTTTCTGTTGCTGAAAAAAGTGCCGACATTGCTATAAGTGACACTATCGCTATGTAAATCATAAAAATTCCTTTCAAAATTAAATATTTCTAATAGTTAGTTTAAATGCTAAATATCGGATTTTTATATTACATCAGCAGGTCACCCAAGTTTAACTTACACATATAGTTCCTTTCAAATAAATTGTCATGATACATATATATTAACCAATTTGTATATATACAAACATATAATAGCATATCTCGAAAAATATTTCAAGTACTTTTACATAAAATTAACAATTTCTATTGACAGCTTGTACTATATATGTTATAATGAGTTCATCCCATGAGGGAGTAGTTACACATTTTTTTAGATGTGGTGCAAGTCAACATACTGACCTTTTTGTTTAGGTCTGGTTTGCATAAGGATATTTTAATATATCTATAACAAGACTCATGTATAGCGATAGCTGTACTTGTGTCTTTATTTTTTGATAACAGGTACAAGCTATTAAGGATGGCTTTGCCCGTTATTTTTTTTGAAAGGATTTTTATAACGTGAGAGATGTATTGAAAACAACAAATATGACACGGATGCCCATGCTAAATATGTCATGGCCATCTGTGCTAAGAAAGGCATGGGCAATATATGGGATTTATTGAGCTGCTTTTAATTGGTATTGGACTTTCGATGGATGCATTTTCTGTGGCAATATGCAAAGGACTTGGTATGAAGAAAATCAACACCAAGCATATGTATATCATTGCATTATTTTTCGGAGGATTTCAGGCAATAATGCCGCTGATAGGATGGCTTTTAGGTAAACAGTTTGAAAGCTACATCACAGCAGTTGACCACTGGATAGCGTTTGTATTACTTCTTATAATCGGCGGTAAAATGATAATCGAGGTTATCAAAGGTGGAGATGATGACGAGAAAAAAGACTGTGACAAGCTTGATATTAAAGAGCTTTTCATACTTGCTATTGCAACAAGCATTGATGCGCTGGCAGTTGGTATCACATTTGCATTCCTGCAGGTGAAGATTATACCATCCATTACCATTATTGGCGTTACAACATTTGCATTTTCTTTAGCAGGCGTTATAATCGGCAACAAATTTGGCAGTAAGTATAAGAATAAAGCAACCCTTGCAGGCGGTATTATTTTGGTACTGATTGGTACAAAAATTTTACTTGAGCATTTAGGAGTTATTAATTTTTAATTGCATATAACAAAAGAGATATCAAGTAATTTATCCTGATATCTCTTTTTTATTTGCTGTATTAAATCAAACTAATCAGCCTTTTCAGCAGTTCCTCCGCTTTTTCATAAGCAAAATTATCAAGATTATTGATAGTTTCCGAAATATATTCGGCAGTTTCAGATTTACTAAAATTAAAATTCATGATATCATTAAGCATTTCAGATGCCAGCTTAAATTCAAGGTCATCAAATGCCTCAAGAACTTCAAGAATACGTTCCTTAAGCTTTTCATCGGTGATATAAATTTTATCAGCATCAGCATTATCATCAACACTGGATTTTGTAAAATAAGGCTTGATATTTTTAAGCAGTTCGCCATATCTGACGAGCAAAAGCGGTGTTTCAGATTGTATAGTATTATTATCATGCACCTTGCCTGCATCCTCAAGCTTTTTAGCCTGTTCTGAAAGTGTTGTCGCACCGATAATCAATGCAGAGCTTTTTAAGCCATGAACTTCAGTGGTATAGTCCTTGTAATTTCTTGACTGGAAGTGCTCCTCAATTCTTTGCATGATTTTATCACCAGTTTCATAGAAAGTCTTGAGGACCGCCATATAAGCATGAAGATTACCCTTATAAAAGTCAAGACCAGCTTTAACATTAACATAAGGAATTGAAATGCCATATGTTTCATCCTTCGGCTCGTCATTCATACTTGGAGTTTTAGGCGATTTAACAAGATTGTTAATTTCAAAGTGTGTGAAGTCATAATCTTCAATATGAGTTTCATGCTTAAGCTCCTTATATGAATAAAGCTGAGATGGCAGCCATTTTTCGAGAACACTTTCAAGACAAGAAATATCAATAGGCTTTGAAATAAAATCATTAAGACCAAAGCGCAGGAACATATCCTTTGCACCGCTAACAGCATTTGCAGTAAGCGCAATGATAGGGAGCTGCTGACAGTATGCATCACCGCCTGCACGGATAATTTTTGTTGTATCAACACCATCAAGGTCAGGCATCATATGGTCCATGAAAACAAGGTCATAATAGGATGTTTTAATCTTTTGTATTGCCTCACGTCCGCTTTCTGCTGTGTCAGCTCTAATACCATACATAGCAAGCAGATTTTTTGTAACCTTAAGGTTAACAAGGTTATCATCGACCACAAGTATATTTGCCTCAGGTGCATAAATAGCAAGCCTTTTGCCGTTGTCAGCATCAGCATTTACAGTCATGCTAATTTGCTTGTCATCAACAATTTTCTGTTCGATAACAACAGTAAAAACAGACCCAACGCCATATTCACTCTCAACAGTTATAGTACCGTCCATCATGGTAACAAGCGATTTTGTAATGGACAGACCAAGACCTGTACCCTCGATTTCACGATTTTTCTTTGTATCAACCTGCTGGAAGTTCTTAAAAATCTTTGGTATATTTTCATTCATGATACCAATACCGCTGTCCTTAACCCTGAAACGCACAATAATAGAGCCTGCACTTCGTGATATTTCATGCACATTAAGCGTTATTGAACCTTGCTTTGTAAATTTAACAGCATTACTAAGAAGATTATTTAGTATCTGTTTAATACGAACATCATCACCATACAAGGTTTTAGGAAGTTTTGGGTCAATTTCTGCGATAAGCTTGACATTACTGTTTTTAGAAAGCTGAACCTTTGCAATATCAACAATTTCATTAAGCATTGTAATGGTGTCATAGTTAGTTTTAACAAGCTCGAGTTTACCTGATTCAATCTTGGAGATATCTAGAATATCATTAATAATTGTGAGCATATTTCGAGCCGCTTTTTTTATTTCATGAGCGTAATTAATATCATTTTCCTGAATACAAAGCTCACAAAATCCTGTGATAGCGTTCATTGGCGTACGAATTTCGTGCGACATATTAGCAAGGAAGTCACTTTTTGCAGAGTTAGCCATGTCTGCATTTTTACTCATGCTGATAAGCTCGTCAACATACTTGTGTGTAGTGGTAACATCGAGAATAAGTGCAGCATATCCAACAACCTCATTATCATCGTTAAAAACATTTGTGATATGCTTTTCATAATATTTATCATTTATAGTGAACTCGGTAATTTCAGTTTCACCAAAAAGGGTGTTGATAAATGAGGATGAAACCTTAATTTCATTTTTATTTTTAGGGGATATGACATCAGGGAAAAGTATTCTTGCAGCAGGGTTAGAATCGAGCATATTCATGTTAGTATCAACAACAATCAATGCATCGTCGATAGTTTCAATAACGCTGTCACGAGCAGATGAAACAACATCGAACAGCTTGTATTTATGTATGGTAAAAATTATTATAAAACAACTAAGCGAAACAGCGAGTGAGTTAGGGTTATATTCCTCGAAGATATTTAAAACGGTAAGAGATTTAACAACAGCAGGCAAAATTGCAGCAATAATAATTGAAGTTACTGCAAAAGCACTTTTAACACGTTTTTTTACGAATGCAAAAATAATAACACCGACGGTAATTATAACGGACAGCACTGATGTGCACATAAGCACGATATGGCCAAATGCTCTGTCGTAAACGAGATAAGAGAAAACGTCATTTCGTTCAAGTGAAAAGCTCTTGAAAATATACACAAGAGCACCGAATTTTTCAAAAGCCACAATTCCAAGCCACGATAAAAACGACACTGCAAATAACGGAAAAATCACCCAAAACGGCAGCTTGACACGGCAGAATTTGCTTGTGAAGCTTAAGATAAGCAGCATTATAAAGCATGATCCAGTGCATTCAATTCTAAAGGCCATGATAGCCTCGTTTAATTCTGTTGAATTCATAACGAGCAGCGTGCCAAGAGCATAAAGAAGCGAGGCAACCTGCATGAGAATAAGGATTTCTTTGTATGAAGCTTTGATTTTATAAATACTAACGAAAATAAGCGGAAAGGACATGATTATAATGAAAATCTGAGCATATAAAAATAAATGCATCTAAAATGATCATCCTCTCGTTGTATATTTAATGCGTACCAAACATGAGAGTTCAGTACGCATTTGTAGTGCATAAATAAATTGTACATTAAATTAGTACAGGAGCGTGTTCAAATTGTTTTTTCTGGAGCAGGCATTTCCTGATATCCTCGTTAATTTCAATGAAAATATCTGTAAGCATAGGGTCAAAGAAAACACCTCTGTCAGCAATAATAATATTCATAGCTTCATCATGGCTGAACTCGGTTTTATAAGGACGAACAGAAGTAAGGGCATCATAAACATCCACAATGGAAAGAATTCTTGCACAAAGTGGAATTTGTTCACCAGAAATACCATTCGGATAACCCGTACCATTCCAGCGTTCATGATGGCACAGCGCCATATCCTTTGCAATATGTAAAAATTCAGTATCCTCAAGCTGTTCAACTTCAATGGTTTCATAAATTTTTTGAAAAGCTTCTGCACCTCTTACGGGATGGTGACTGCATTCAATCGAGTTAAAAATATTTTCAAAGGTAGTGCCGCCGATAGTAGAATGTGATTTCATATGCTCAAATTCTTCCTTATCAAGTGCTGCCTCCTTGCGAAGTACACAGTCGTTAATGCCAATCTTTCCGATATCATGCAGCGGAGCAGCACGAACAACGTTTCTCTTGTATTCCTCAGTGAAAACATCCTTATACATAAGCTTTTCGGAAATAGCATCAACAAAAATCTTGAAATATCTTGTTGTATTTTTAATATGACCGCCTGTTGTGCCGTCACGAGATTCGACCATTTCGGCGAAACAAGTAACCATAACATCCTGTAAACGCTCAATAAGAAATGTTTTTTCAGCAACACGCTGTTCAAGATGATTTCGGTATGAGCTAAGTTCAAGTTGCGTTTCAATACGGCTCATCATTATTTCTGTAACGAATGGCTTTCGGATAAAATCAACAGCACCCATCTGAAGACACTTGATTTCCATTGATTCATCAGCAGCAGAGGTTAGAAAAATAACGGGAATGCTTGAAAATGCAGGGGTAGACTTTATATATTCAAAGGTTTCGCATCCATCCATATCCGGCATGTTTAAATCAAGCAAAATAAGGTCAGGTGCAACCTTTCCTATAAATTTTAAAGCCTGTGCACCAGAAAGTGCAAAGGTGAGCCTGTAATTGTCCTCCAAAAGCTGTTCTATAAATTTTAAATTGGATGGCACATCATCGACTACAAGTATATGCTTTTTGTCATTGCTCATTATTTCTAATATCTCCTTAATATTTAGAATATTAATGCAATACCGTGTAAACATAAGTCGGCATTGCCAGAGGATACACTATTATACCAAAGGATAGAAGCTTTTGTAGTACATAGAACATAGCAATTTATAGCGGACCAACGCAAATCAGACCATCGTTATCAAGATAAACTTTACTTCTGGCATATTCGTATTCAATTTTAAATGATTCATCATTAATAGTAACCTTAACACCCGGATACATAATACCCTTTGCAGATATAGATAAAAACTGACGTTTTGTAAGAGCATCATCAATCTCGGCAATTCGTTTTGTGCATTTCGAAATATCAACGCCCAAAACAACCTTTTGCCGTACACTTGCTCCAAGCAGCTGCTCCTTATCTTCAGGCAGACGCTTGAGTTCCTTTTGCTTTTCTTTTAAAAAGTTGATGATAAGATTAATATCATTAACCTTATGCTCGAGGTCGGCAATCTTAACAAGCAGAGTATCTTTTTCTGCTTTCAGAATTGCGTTATCACCAACAGTAAGCTCTGTTTTTATATAGTTTTTAGTACCAATATCATATGCTTCAACACTATGCAGGCAAGTATATTTACCACCATGCAAACCGCCCTTTGAACCCTTTGTCGAAAGTGAACCGCCGCAGTATACATCACAAATCATGAAGTTGGTTGATACCAAGTCACCCTCACATTTGATTTTAGAGTATTCACAGAAGTTGATTGTAACACTTCCGCCTGCTTTAATAGTTGAGTTGATACATCCCTTTTTAATGACAATATCACCGTCAGCAACAATTGTTGCGCCGTTAACATTACCATTAACTACAATATTAGCATTGGAATTAACTTTAAACCCTTCGGTAACCTCACCCTTGACAATAACATCGCCAGTAAAATCAATATTACCAGTTGAGGCATCAACATTTCCGTTGATGTTAACAACGTTATCAACAACAAAAGCACCGCCCTTGAAGTTAAGGTTGCCATCAATGCTTGCAATAATTTGAGTGCCATCATCAGTAAGAGTGGTGTTGATACCAACAGCATACTTAGCTTTTTTACCAGGAATAGAACGTAAAGTGTTTCCACGAACATCAGTACCGTCAACACCATCGGTCGGGAGAGTAATATCAGCAATAACTGTGCCAACAGTAACATTGCGGACCAAACCTAAATCTTTATAATCAACAAACCCACGGTCGTCTTCAACAGGAGCTAAATCATTATCTTTTGAGTAATGATAAGTAATCTCACCGTCAGCGCCGTTTACAGCAGGTGTAAAATAAGCAAAACGCACTTTATAACCGAAACGCTGTTCGTCTAAAATGGAGTGTAAAACATTTTGTTCTATACCATGAACAACTCTGTTGAATTCAATTTGTTTTAAAACATCCTCATAAGAAGGCGCTTTTCCACCAAAAGCAGGTTCAGAAATGTTAATATATGCTTCTGTTTGGTTTGCAGCAACAGTAATTTCAATTGTTGAATCGACAGGAATATTACCGAAATTTTCTACATTGTTATTTTCAGCCATAATAAACGCTCCGTTCTCGGCACATAGTATAAATAACTATCCCACACGTGCAGTATGCAAGATAAGAATAAAGTGAAATAGACTATCAGAATGTCAGTATTCGGAGGCTATTTCAGTTTATAAAGTCTAAACAGATAATGAATTATCCGACTGACAAAAATATATATTAATACCCATATTTATTATACTATATTAAGCCAATGATTACAATAACGATATCAAATTCTTTTGCATATTCATTAAATTAACACAATATAATGTTTGTTTATTTGTGTATTTTGCCATATATTATAAAATAATTATAATTGTAATTATAAGGAAATTTCGGATGTGCTTGACAAATGGATTTATTTTAGTTATAATATATTAAGGATTTGTTGATAAGTTTAAACGTTTAAATTTAAGGAGAATTACATTATGGCGGCGATTACGGAAAGCAGGCTTTTAAATAGAATGAAAGAAATGGGTGTTGAGGTTGAAGAAACCTTATCACGCTTTGTCGATAATGATGAAATATATATAAAATTCATTACAAGATTTCCTAATGAGGACAGAATGAAGCTTATATGGGAGTCATTTGAAACAGGAACAATGGATGATAAAATCCATACTACCCATAAATTAAAGGGTGTTTCAGGAAATCTTGGAATGAACAAAATTTCGGGTCAGTGCAACAAAATTCTTGATTTGTTGCGTGACAATGCAGATGTTGATTATAAGCCAATGCTTGAACAGCTTGATAAGGATTATTACATCATGTGCGACGAGATTTTGAAGATTGTGAATGCATAAAATTACTTAACTTCCGCTTGAATTATCGGCGGAAGTTTTTTAGTGTACAGATATTTGATGGCATAATGCATAAAATATTTTTATGTAAATGTTATTATTTTGTAAGAATGGGTATTTGACAAGTGGATTTATGTATGATATAATGTCATAAAAGCTATGAAAAGAAGAAGTAGGGTTTATTTTGTGATTTCAGAGAATCTTTGGTTTGGTGTGAAAAGACAATTACAATAAGCTTGAATACATCTTGGAGCTGATATTCCGAAGAAAGCGGTTAACCGCAGTTAATTTTTGTGTAGGGGTATACGGGTAACGCACGTTATAGCGGACAAGGTCATTCTTGTATAAATTTGTTATACGACGATGATAAACTGAGGTGGTACCACGGATAATTGATTATTCGTCCTCTGATAAGTTAATGCTTATCAGGGGATTTTTTATTCCTCTGATGGAAAATAAGGGGAGTGATATTCGTGAAATTAAGCAGTATTAATTTCATCGGCTATGCTAAGTTTCAGTTTTAATTTAAAATTGAGATGAGGTTAAGAATAATGATAAGAAAAGCAAATGTCAGTGATATTAATGAACTTTCTGATGATTTTTCTACACAGGTGGAAATGATGAATACTATCAATGATGATAGTTCAAGCGTTTTTGTTTATGATAGTGATAATGAAATCAAAGGGTATATTATATCGCAGATATTTTCACATGGACAGGAAAAAATATGTTGTATAGAACAGTTATATGTCGCTAAGGAAGCAAGAAATAATCATATTGGCAGCGAAATGATATCTTTTGTTAGAGAATTTGCGTCGGATATGGGATGTGAAACTTTCATGATAGGTATATGGGTTAATGAAATTGCTGCTGAAAAGATTTGCAGTTCATTCGGGTTTAGTTCGGATATATTAAAAATTAATTTATAAGGAGTATAAGAAATGACTTTATATGAAGAATTACAAAGACGTGGTCTTTTAGCACAGGTAACAGATGAGCAGGAGATTAAGGAGCTTATTAACGAGGGTAAAGCTACGTTTTATATTGGTTTTGACCCAACAGCAGACAGCCTTCACGTTGGACATTTCATGGCTTTATGTTTGATGAAAAGAATGCAGCTTGCAGGAAACAAGCCTATCGTACTGATTGGCGGTGCAACTGGTGCAATTGGTGACCCATCAGGAAAATCCGATATGCGTAAGATGATGACAATGGAAACAATTCAACATAACTGTGATTGTTTTAAAGAGCAGATTGGTAAGTTTATTGATTTTTCTAACGATAAGGCGTTGGTTGTAAATAATGCTGATTGGCTTCTCTCGCTTAACTATATTGATATGCTGCGTGATGTTGGACCGCATTTCAGCGTTAACAGAATGCTTTCTGCTGAATGCTATAAGCAGAGAATGGAAAAAGGACTTTCATTCCTTGAGTTCAACTACATGATAATGCAAAGCTACGATTTCTATATGCTATACCAGAAGTATGGCTGTAATATGCAGTTCGGCGGCGATGACCAGTGGAGCAATATGCTTGGCGGTACTGAGCTTATCAGAAGAAAGCTTGGCAAGGATGCATATGCTATGACAATTACTCTCTTGCTTAACTCAGAGGGCAAGAAGATGGGTAAAACAGAAAAGGGTGCAGTGTGGCTTGATGCCAATAAGACATCTGTATATGATTTCTACCAGTACTGGAGAAATGTTGATGATGCTGATGTTATCAAGTGCTTAAAGCTTTTGACATTTGTACCAATTGAGGAAATTGAGGAAATGGAGCGTACAATGCAGGGTGCTGAGCTTAATAAGGCTAAGGAAGTACTTGCATTTGAGCTTACTAAGATGATACATGGCGAGGATGAGGCAGTAAAGGCTAAGGATGCTGCTATTTCCGTGTTCAGCGGAGCAGGCAACAGCGAAAATATGCCATCCACAGAGCTTACTGCTGATGATATGACTGACGGCAGCATTAATATCCTTGATTTGCTTGTTAAAACAGGACTTGCACCATCAAAGAGTGAAGCAAGACGTCTTGCTGCACAGGGCGGTATTTCTGTTGATGATGTTAAGGTATCCGATGCAAATGCGCAAATTGCAATCAGTGATTTTGTTATCGTTAAAAAGGGTAAGAAGATTTTCCATAAGGTTATTGTAAAGTAATGAATGAATACAAAACGTGCAGTTATAGTTGGCTGCACGTTTTGTTTTATGTGAAAATATAGATATATGCTTGACAGCAAAAAAAGAATGTGTTATACTATATTTCGATAAGTATCGAAATGATGAAAGGAGGGTGTGAAAAAATCATGACAGTAAAACAAATGGCAAGAGTTCATAAGGCATTATCGAATGAAAACCGTCTTGAAATATTCATGAGTATCTTGCAGCATGAAAAGCAAAGATATAAGGATGATGGCTGTTTTATATGTCAGCTTATGGATAAACTTCGCATTGGTGCACCAACTATTTCACATCATTTGAAAGAGCTTACAGATGCAGGGCTTATTACAACAGAAAAGCAAGGTAAATTTTTGACGGCGCATATTAATAAAGATATTTTGGATGAGCTTAATAATGAATTTAATATTTGAATATACTATTGTAGGGACACTATATAAATCCAATTATATTGGTTTAAACCCTACATTTTATATAACATACAATTCGATAGTTATAAAAGTGTGAAAGGATAAAGGGTATGATTTTTTATTTTACATCAACGGGAAATTGCTTAGCTGCAGCACAAAGGATAGCGGATAAAACAGGCGACAGAATTATGTCAATAGCAGAGGTCATGAAAAATCAAACATATAGTTTTGATTTTGGAGAAAATGAGAAAATAGGTATTATATTTCCAGTGTATTTTTGGAGTACGCCATTAATTATTGATGAATTTATTAGTAAGCTTGATGTTAAAGATTTTGATAACAAATATATTTATGTAATTGCTACTTATGGTGGAAGTGCAGGAAATGCTTTAGGTGATACATATAAACTTTTTGATGAAAAACAAATTAAAGTAAATGCAGGGTTTAAAGTAAAAATGCCTGATAATTATATGATTACGTTTAAAGCTCCAACTGAAAGTCAAGCTAAGACAATGCTTGAAAAATCAGATATTGATATAGATGTTATTATCGGTGAAATTGAAAAAAGCAGTAATAATAAACATCCAAATGCGTCTGAAAAAGCTGTCAGTCTGCCAAGTAAGCTTTTACACAAGAGTTATCTAAAACACAGAGAAACTGAAAAATTTTATATAGACGGAAAATGCAGCGGATGTGGGTTGTGTGAAAAGATATGCCCTAACAATGTAATTAAAGTTACAGACAAAAACCCTGTATGGAATGGTGAATGTATACAATGCTTAGGTTGTCTTAACCGTTGTCCGAAAGAAGTTATACAATATGGTAAATCGACAAAAAAACATGGAAGATATATTCATCCATATGCGTTCAAAAATAAATGATGACAAAAAAGCCTTTCACCAAAGTATCGGTGAAAGGCTTTGCTATGTATGAATTAATATAAAGTTGAAAGAAGTTTCTTCTTCTCGATAGCAAACTCGTTTTCAGTGATAGCACCTGTATCAAGCATAATTTTAAGCTTTTTAACAGCAGTTTCAAATTCCTCAAGTGTAAGTGTAACTGCGGCAGTTGTTGATGCCACAGGCTCAATAACCTTAATAGGTGCAGCCTCAGGCTTTGGAGCAGGTTCAGCGATAGGCTCTGCAACAGGGGCAATGACAGGTGTAACATCAATAACTGGTTCTTCAACAGGAATTTCTTTCTTGAAAGGCTCAGCTATAATAGTTTCCTCGGTCTTTGGTACAGCAGCTTCAGTCTTTTTCTTCTTTTCTGCAAGCTTTTGCTGAATAATCTTTTCAGTATCAACTTCTTCGATTTCGGTGTTGTGTTTAGTTTGTGCAGTAACAGCAGGAATTTCTTCATATTCCTCGTCAATTACTGGAACAACAAGTTCCTCAATCTCGGCAGGAGCTTTTTGATGAATTTCTTCAGGAATAGACTCAAATTCAAGTTCGTCAGATTCAAATTCAAGTACTTCAAACTCAAATTCCTTAGCATGAGATGTGATTGCAGATGAACTGATTTCAGAAAGAATTTCGTCAATGCCAAGCATATCAGCAACAATAGCATCGGATGAGAAATCAGACTTTGGAACAGCAGGCTTTGTTTCTGCAAATACCATTTCAGCAGGCTCAGCCTTAGGCTGTGCAGCGGCTTTCTTGGAATTAGATATAGATTTGTTAAAATCAGCTGTCATAGACTCAAATTCATCATCCATAGACTTTCTTGCTCTGTCATAATTCTTAGAATTCTGGCTTTCAATTGCCTTTTTCTTCTGATTATATTCAATTTCTTTAAGCTTGTTTGCCTTGATATCAAATTCAGCTTTTGCATCGACAATTGACTGAACAATCTCATTATTCTTCACACCAAAGCTTGGCAGGATAATACGCCTGCGGTTCATTGTAGCTTTGCTTGTGTCATCACACTGAATGTATATCGGGCTGTTTTTGTTGTTCGTATTAATGTAAACCTTAGTAATTTCCTCAAGACTGCAAGTGAAACGAGTATACTCCGGATCACTTTCCTTTGTTCCAACCTGATCGCAAATAAAAGCCAGCCCATATAAATGAGCAGCTGTAACAGTCAAATTAATTTCCTGAGGTTTAGAAATAACATTTTCTTTATAAGCTGTTTCATAAAAAGCAAGCTTTTTTTCAGTGTAAACACCTGATGGAGCGTCCATAATTTAAAAACACCACTTTCTATACTAGTATTCTTATATAGTATAACATAATTTCAATGAATAGTCAAACAATATTCAATAATTTTCATATAAAATTTATACAAAGCTTTTTTGATATATTTAACAAAAAATGAATTATCGACATATATTTATTGTGTAAGGTAAAAATAATTACGATATATTGTGAGATTGTTAATTATAAATTTTCATTTAGCTAGTCATTTATTTGAAGCTTATCATTTGTATATGTATTAATGCTATCAATTGTATAGAATATTAAAAATATTTCCTTTACAATTCAAACTAATTAGTATATAATAAAATATAGTAATTTTTAGTGGAAGGTAGATTATAATATATGGGCTTGAATTTTATTAAAACTCAAAATATTAACACGGGGTTAACTAAGGATGTAAACGAATTTGTATCTGTTTCAGAAAGAATATATTTCGACCAGTTGCATATTGCTGCAGAAAAAATAAGACTGGAATGCAATGATAAACCGGTAGTTTTGCTGTCTGGTCCATCAGGCTCGGGCAAAACAACATCTGCTTTAAGAATTGCAAAACAGCTAGAAAGAAAAGGCAAAAAGGTACATACTATATCAATGGATAATTATTTTCTGCCAAATGGAGTAGGGGAGATGCCGCTCGATGAAAACGGCAAGGTTGATTTGGAGTCACCATTACGCATGGATATAAAACTTTTTGCAAGTCATTTGAGAAAGCTTATCAATAATGAAAGCGTTGAAATGCCTGTGTTTAATTTTGAAACACAAAATGTTTCGGAATATGTTACTGTTAAGCGTGAGCCTAATGAAATTATTATTTTTGAGGGTATTCATGCGCTAAATCCGCTTGTTACAGGTGATTGTCAGGATAACACGACTTGTATTTATGTATCTGTTCGAACAAGAATAAAAAGCAATGATGGTGATATTCTTCATCCGTCAAACATAAGATTAATGAGAAGACTTAATCGTGACAGACTTTTTAGGGGACGTCAGCTTGAAGATGTTTTTAATATGTATAAAAGCGTTTCAAGGGGGGAAGAACTATATATTATGCCGCACAAGCACAGAGCGGATATTGATATTGATACATTTTTGGCATATGAAGCAAGTGTTTATTCCGATATGCTGCGAACTGAACTGGAAAATGTTAAGGCTGTTATGAAAGATAACAGCGATTATCAGATTTTGTTGAAAATTCTTAGTGAGCTAAATCCACTTAATAATAGTTATACACCAACTGATTCACTTGTACGTGAGTTTATCGGCGGTAGTGAGTTTAAGTATTAATTACCCTGATTAATCTTGGTTTTATATGAGTTTTATTTGTTTTGTATACCGAGCATTTTTTATGTTCGGTATACATTATAAAATTAATTTTAATTATTTTATAAAAACGCTTGACATTGCTTTGAACTTGTGCTATAATTATAAAGCACTCGAGAGAAAGACATACAAATTTATATCGCGGAGTGGAGCAGCTCGGTAGCTCGTCGGGCTCATAACCCGAAGGTCATAGGTTCAAATCCTGTCTCCGCAACCAACGTAGATACGTCGTTTGATTAACTTCAAGCGACGTTCTTTTTTGTTTTAAAATAGGGTTTTGTGCGCCATTTGTGCGCCATTGAAATAAAAAGTTATGAAACAATATAAAAAATTAGAGCAGGTTTACCACTAAAAAAGGTGGTTCGCCTGCTCTATTTTTATGCCTTTTTAGATTTTAGAATGACATCAGATACACAACTTACAACCTGCTCTTTGCCATTATCTAGAATATGCTGATAAATATTCATTGTTGTGGTAACACTTTTATGCCCTAGCCACTTACTAATTGTAGTCATGTCAACTCCATTCAAGCACAATACCGAAGCTAATGTATGTCTAAAAGCATGAGGATTGATATGTGGTAGGTTGTTTCGTTCAGAGAATTTGTTCAACCAGTCTGTAATGCTATCGGGGTGCATAGGATAGCCAATATTTGCACCAGTTTCCTTGAAAAACAAGAAATCAGCCTTTTCAGAACGCTTTATACCCTTGCCGTCTGATATTTCAATAAAGCTGTTCCATTGACTTCCGCTTGATTTACGGACACTATCCCAGTAATAACGGTACTCTTTCAGTAGTTCCATTGTTTCATCAGGAAGCTTGACAACTCTATTTGATGTATCTGTCTTGGTTGTGTCCTGATACACTCCATAATCTTTAGAATACAGCAGATTGTTACAAATACTTATCTGATTATTAGCAAAGTCGACAGCACTCCACTTTAAACCCGCAATTTCTCCACGTCTGCAACCAGTTACAAGTAATAGATGTGTTACTACTTGCCACTTTAAAGGCTCTTTGTCTAGTGCTGTTCTAATTTGCTCCAGTTCATCAAGTTCAAAGTAATTAACATCTTTTGTTTGTTCGGCTTTAGGCTTATTTATAACTTTTGCTGCAGCATTATAAGGTATCAACATTTCTTTTTCAGCCTGTGAAAGTATCATTGAGATAAGTCTGTGATGTTCCTGTATAGTCTTTTCAGATAGTGGACGGTTATCATGTTCAATGTTGAACACCTTAGTTGTAGCTACTTTCAGCACCTTACATAACGCTGTTGCTCTATCCTCTACTATGGCATTGCCTTTATATACTTCACTGATGGTCGCTAGTGATACGCCTGACTTATCTGACAACGCTTGTTTAGTCATACCCTTAGTGCTTACCAGTTCTTTAAAATCAACTTTAGAAATAGCTTTGCCACTTCCTTTTCTTATGCCTGCTTTTCTAAGTTGGTCGTAAAGGTTGCTTAAATGCTGTGGTCGTATATCAGCAAGTTTAAGGTGTCCTATACCTGCGTTAATACGTTCAAGCAATTCGTTGTATCGTTCAATAGTACGGTGCTTAGTACCGCTATTCTGCTTGTTATTCAATACATATTCGGCATAATCTGAAAAACATTGACGATTATCAAGGGCATAACCTATCTTACATTGTTCCTCAAAGTGAACAGCCGTTTTATTTAATTCCTTTTCAATCTGCTTAGCTGTCATATTCGGAGCAGGTTTGTACGACATTGTATACGGCTTGATACGATTGCCTTTACTGTCATAGCCTTGATATACCCTTATTGTGTAGGACGTTATAACGCCGTCTTTGTTTATTCGTGGGGTTATGTTTGCCATGTTATCAGCTCCTTATAATTCTTTATTGTTTCTTATTCATCATCTAAACTTGGGTACAAAATTTTTCTTATTCTTTCATCATTTGTTGAATCAATATCACACATTAAATATTCAGGATTAATTAATTTTAAATCTCTAAAATATTCTTGAATTTTTACTAACAAAGCTTTTTCTATTATAGAAGACGAAAAATCAAAGCTTAAACTTTCTTCATTATTAGGGCTAACAATTGCAGAATAAATGTTATTATCAACAGTAAAATTTGTAATTGAATACACTGAAACATTAAAAAGAAATTCATAAAAATCTTTATTGTCAATTATTTGATTTAATGTATTTATTATTAATTTGGCTTCATATTTGTTTTTTTTACTAAAATATCTAACATCATCTTGTTTACTATATATACATGCCCACATTGTTACAGCTTCTTTTAACTCATCTGCCATTTGATTTGATAAAGTATTATGTGCAAAATCAGAAACATGATTATCTAATTTTTCTTTTAATTCTGGATTGCCAAATAACATATTATCTAATTTTGTTTTATAACCATCAGCATCAATCAGACTATTATCAATGTCGCTTTTAAATTTTTGATTGATATATTCGCCTTGTGATTGCTGTTGAATTTTGTGTAAATTAATTATTGAAAGCTCGGAAAGTCCTGTATATTTACTAATAGCAGCTATATCTAAATTAGATGTTTTTATATCAGTTTCACCCAATAAGTATTCAAATGATATATGAAAATACTCATGGTATGCCTTTAATTCAGTTAATGACATTTCTCTTTTGTTATTTTCTAATTCACTTACACGAGATTGAGCAATATGTACGCAATTCTCAGCAAAGTATCTTGTATTAACCTTATTGCCATTCTCATCTTTTACTGTTTCTCTTAATTTCTTGTATCGTTCACCTAAATTCATAAATTACACTCCATGTATCAAAAGTTAATAATATTACATTGATGGTATTATTTTTGTAATCCACTTCCATTTGGTATATTAATATGCTATAATACAAATATGGTATACACATCATCATCTTATACATTCATTGTATCATATATTGATGACGATTACAATACCCAAATTAAAAATATTTTTACGGAGGCTATTTTATGAACAACATGGATTTAAGAAAAGTAGCAAAAGAAAACGGCGTGAGCTTTTGGCAGATTGCTTTGCAGATGGGCATATCAGAGCCGACAATGACAAGGAAATTACGTGTCGAACTGCCTGAACAGGAAAAGCAGAAGTTTTTAAACATTATCAAAAAGATATCCACAAAGCAAGGCGAAACAGCATGACAGCACACAAAAATAACGCCCTACTGGTGCGAGCAGTAAGACGTTATATAAGCAAATACCACACATCAAATATAATACTTGCAAGTTCATTATACCACACATAATGGGCATTTGACAAGAGAAAGAGGTCAAAATGATAGAAATTTCAGTACCACGAATGGAAACAGTTGAAAAAACTTCAAAATTAACAGGCATATCTCCACGACAACTAAGGTGTATGGCTGAGAACGGCGAAATTGCAGCTATCAGAGTAGGGGTAAAGCTGCTTATAAATGTAGACAAGCTTGTGGAATATCTCAATACAAGTACCATATCAGACAATAACACACCTGCTCATGCTGCTGGTATTCAGCCTATACCAGTGAAGTTGTGAGGTGTACCATGAATATAGTTGGTTTTATACCAGTGGGAAAACAGAACGCTATACCGTTGAAAGAATTATCAATTCGAGCAGGCTGTACGCCTAGAACTGTTCAAAAACTTGTTGAAAATGCACGTTTGAACGGTGCTGTTATATGCAATTCTCTTGATACTCATAATCATGGCTTGTATATTCCGAGCTGTCCTGATGAGGCTTTACATTATGTTCGTACTGAACGAATGAGGATAGACAGCTTTAAGCGTTCTTTGCAGAGTGCAGAAGAATATATATCTGATGTTGAGCAGGGGTGATACAACTGAATAACGAAATTATTTTACAAGAGCAAAGTAAGTCAATTGAATTGGATTTTGATATTCCTGAATATACAAAAGATGATTTTTTGAACAAAACAACTCCTTATGATTTTTTATATGAATTTCGCAATAATAATTTTACTCATGACATTGTAAAAAACAGAATTACAGAAATTGCACTATCTGTCGGTGTTAAAGGTTTTGTTACAAAGTACAATAGCTACAAAAAAGCAATTGCAAAAGTTGATTTTACTAATAATACATATAGGCTGAAAATTGATGATAAAATGCTTGAGTTTTACTGCGGTAATTGGAACTGCAGTAATGATAGTGGGATTACTACAATAACAAATTATGGCATCGAAACAATATGTTATCAACCTATTATACCTATTGAGCGACTAATTAATCTTGATACTGGAAATCACAAATTAACACTTGCTTATTTAATTGGGAACGAGTATAAATCTATTGTTGTGGATAAATCTGTTCTTGCAGCGCCGAGCAAAATTATTGAACTTGCTTCAAAGGGTATACCAGTTACCTCTGAAAATGCAAAGAATTTAATTAAATATCTTACTGATATTGAACAGCTTAATTATGATAAGATACCTGAAAAACATTCTATATCAAGATTAGGATATATTCAAAACGGCTTTTTACCTTATGTTGATGATATCGAGTTCGATGGTGACGGAAATTTTCGGACCTTATATAATTCTGTATCACAAAAAGGTGATTTTGACAAGTGGAAATCTGTCGCTAAAAAGTGTCGTAACGAATCAATTTCTGCTAAGATACTTCTTGCTGCAAGCTTTGCAAGTGCTTTAATAAAAAAATGTGATGCATTGCCGTTCTTCGTGCATTTATGGGGTGTTGATAGCGGTACGGGTAAAACAGTAGGGTTAATGCTTGCGGCGTCTGTATGGGGCAATCCAGAGCGTGGGCAGTATGTTCAAACATTTAATGCGACAGAGGTCGGACAAGAACGTCTAGCGGCATTTTTAAACGACCTGCCGATTATGATTGATGAATTACAGCTTGCTAGGGATAAGCGAGGAAATACGACGTTTAATGTGTATGCTTTGGCTCAAGGTACAGGACGTACTCGAGGAAATAAGAATGGCGGTGTTGATGCAACTCCAACGTGGAGCAACTGCATTATTACCACTGGTGAAAGTCCGCTTGCAAACTATTCTGACGGTGCAGGAGCAGTAAACCGTGTCATTGAAATTGAGTGTAAAGCAGATCAGAAAGTTGTTGCTGATGGTGTGACTGTATCGGCTGAAATCAAGCGTAATTATGGCTTTGCAGGACGTGAATTTGTTGAAACTTTGATGGAAAATCCTGAAATGTTTGACATGATTATTGCTAAATATCGTGAAAAACAAAACGAGATACAAAATAATGATATAACCGAAAAGCAAGCTATGGCTGCGGCACTGATACTGGTTGCTGATATGATGGCTGGAAGTTGGTTTTTTAATGATGAAAACCCTCTCACATTTGATGAATTAAAGCCTTTTTTGAAGTCACAATCTGATGTATCGCTTGGTAGACGTGGATATGAATTTATATGTGATTGGGTATCGCAAAATACTAATCGTTTCCGTACAAGTGAGGAAAACAACGGTGAAATTTATGGTGTTATTGAGCCTGACATGAATGACAAGGAATGGGTATATATTAATACAAATAAGTTTGGGAGTGCTTTAGATGCTGTTGGTATTTCATCACAAAGTGTATTAAGTTGGTTAAAAACCAAAAGACTACTACAACATTCGGCAGGTCGTAATTCAATGGCAAAGCGAATAAATGGAGTTTCAACGAATTGTGTAGTTATACAATTACCTAGCGATATTATTGTGCAAGATGTTGAATTTGTCACAGATTTGTAATCAGTGTAATCACTTTCAATTTTAGAGTGCATAAAGCGATTACACCTTTAAAGCTCATAGATACGTTGTTTGAGAACAAGTGTAATCAGTGTAATCAGTGTAATCACTTTTTACACACCTACTATATATATACATAATAGTAAAACGTATTATATGTTATTTCTTTTATCATATAGTGTATTTATACTGATTACACTGATTACACTGATTACACTGATTACATACACTAAATAAGCTAGGTTTTATAAGGGTTTGTGATGTAATCAGTTTTCAATACCCACTGATTACAACTGATTACATATTGAACGGGGTGATGTTATTGGATTTAAAAGAACTCGAAGAACTTGCAGCATTCGGAAATGATATTCCATCAAGAATAACTACTGCTGAAAAAATGCTGTATCTTGGCTTGAGGGCTTTACATACCGAATACCGTTTAGGTCGAATATCAAGAGAAAAAGCTCATGATGAAAAAATGGTACTTATAAAAGATTATACGAATATTTGCAACGACTTAAAAAGACAGTCCGAAAATATAAAAAAACAAGTTGAATGTATTAAAAAGTCTGAAATGCTCCGTATTAGTATTTGTAAATCAACTAATACAGATTTTATTCTTGAAAAATCAATTGAGTGTATCGGTTTAATGATTGACGATAGCGGAGTGTTTTATAAAACTGTTATGCGAAATATTGATAGAAAGTAGGTTTTATATGTTAAATAAGTTTTGTCCTTTTTGTGATGGTACTTGTACTCAAAATTGTAAATTGTACGATAGTGGTACAGATGAATGTAATTTTAATCTCTTAACGAATGCTTGTAATAATATATCATATTCGATTGAAGAATTAAGTCATATAATCGCTAGTAAAACAACTGTTGAGCAGAATAAATAAAAAAATCCCTGCCATAAAGACAGGGGACAAAAATATATTAACCGAACACATAAACCGTACCTTAATCATATCAGAAAGGGCGGTAAAAGTCAATGACCAACGAACAACTAGCAGACTTCATAAAACAGGGTGGAAATGATGAGCTTATTCCGTTGCTGTGGGATAAAGTTAAAGTGCTGTATTATATGCGTGTAGACCGTTATTACAGGGCATATAAGAGCGTTTTTGATAAAAGAGGTGTTACAGTTTATGACTTGAAACAATGCTGTTATCCTGCTTATCTGAGAGCGTTAGAGGCGTACAGCTCAGACAAGGGGTATAAGTTTTCATCATATACAAAGTATTCGATAAAAGGTGCTATACGTCCATTGATGGAGAATAAGGATCTATTAAATGATTGCCTGAGCTTGAATACGCCTGCTCACGATAAAGATGGTGCAGAAACCGAAACTACACATCTTGAGCTTGTTGAAGATGAAACAGCAATAGAAGATTTTGAGCAGGTCGAGTTATCGGACGAACACCGTCTTGTACATGAGGCTGTGGACCAGCTTCCGGATGATTTGAAAGCGGTTATTAATGGCTATTACTTTGAAAACAAAAATTACCGTATTATTGGTGAGGAACTGGGTAAGTCACCTGAACGCATTCGACAGATGTTATGTACTGCTTATAAGGCTTTACGGAAGTCTAAACAGCTATATGGGCTATATAAAGAAAACAGGGACTTGTGAGCTTATCAAGAATTGAGCCGATTTTATTATTCTCCTCAATATTATGAGGTATTGCAGCGTATTGAGGAGAATATGAAAAACGGTAAATATTATAATTACGGCCAGATACAAGTTGAATTGTACACAGAGCAAATGAAATTTGATAAAGCTACAGCAGAACAGCATGAGCTTAGCTATATTGAAAGGGAGAGCAGTGGAGGCAGAATTTAAAAAGTAAGTATGAGCTCATATAAACTCGATATTCTGTTAACTTTTGTTAAGGTTCAAACTAACTTTTCTGAACCATTTTTTAAATTGAACCACGGATGAACCATGAAACGAACTGAGGATGAAGTGAGAGAAATATTGTTATTTGTACAACAAACTACTAGTTTTACCTAGTAGTCAGAGCTTAACAAAACCTAACATCAACTAATGTTTTCTGAAGTAGTTTTATAAACGAAGCGTGGACGAAGCTAGAGAATGTGAAAAGCGACAGCGGTGTCGTGTTTCACTTTAAAGATACTAACCAACGCAAAGTTACATTTTACGTATATTGCAGCTTTACATAAGTTATAGTAAACCCTGTAAATATCATACTTTACGGCATTCTACACAAAGATTAAGACAGTTCGTTTTATGCCTTTTTCACTATCTTTTTGTAAGTTAAATGCCCAAACAATGCCCACATTAATCGGCAATATTTCTATTATAAACAAAAACAAACGGTATAACTACATTCATATAGAACGTTGTTATACCGTTTTTATTATAATAATTGGATAATATTTGTTGATATCTTTTTTACATACTTTATGTAAGTAGAAAACTTCATAAGTATATGATATAATTTTGAATTAATAATAACCTTGAAACTACAGAAAATTTGCAAATGAATATATTAAATTAAACTGGATTAATTATAATCTAGAAGGAGCTATTTTGAATATTGAGTTTATGTTTAACGACATTCGAGACATTGGATTGTTGTATATCGAAGAAGAGAATTATGATAATGATTGGTGCGATAAAATAACAGTGGAGCATTATCTGGGAACTGATTATTGTAATAATATTATTTGTCAAGCAAAGTCACATTTTTCTGAAATAAAATGTTATAATTATTATGGACAAACAATTAGAATTGCCCATGAAGATTATACTATTAAAACAGCGTTGAAAGAGTATTCACTATCATTTACATTTGATACTTTTACAGATCGGAAGCAAGCTCAAATGGTAGTGAATTTATTTGCTCCAGATATAGACGGATATGATATTTTTATAGAAAAATTCAAGGTGTTCATAAAGGAAGTTCTGTTAAGAGACTGGAAAATGTGTACTTGGATTATTGATGAACAGTCAGAATATTTAGGGATGAAGCTATATCCTCTAGTATTTAAAACAGAGAATAAAATGAGAGCTTTCATTAACAAAGTTCTTACTTTTAAGTTTGGTGTTAAATGGATGGAACTGATTGGACTTGAAGATATAATATTAGGTCATCAAAGAAGTGCTGGGGATTTTAAGAGAGAAGTTCCAGAATTCAACAACATAAATGATTTTTTAATTTGCTCAACTGCTGAATCATTAGCAAAATTAATGTTAAATTCTAAAGTGTTTGAACCTTCATTTTGTCTTTCTGATATTGAATCTATTAATTTACATAAAATGTTATCAAACAAAAAAGTAACTGCAATTTATGATGAATTACACAGATTACGAAAAGTAAAAGTTGATATATGGGAAGATGTATTTAAAAAATATTTTGACAGTAGTATTCAAAATAGCATTACTAATTTTATTAAAAATAGAAATCATGTTGCACATAATAAATTATTAACCTTAGTTTCGTATGAAAAGATGAAACAAAACATATTAAAGCTTGAAGTACTGTTTGACAATGCTAATAAACTTTTTTTAGCGGAATCACCATCGGAGGAACTATTTGAAACATGGAATGTTGAGCAAGAAGAAATACGGAATGAAAAAGCATATGTATACGACAGAATTAGAAATGAAACAGGCATTGATATTTTATTCCCAGAAAGTATATTTAATTTGTTCAAAGAAAAAACACAGGAAGTTTATATAGAAATTGACAACTCTGAGTATTTTAATTATACAGTAGAAGTTAGTCCACTAAAGGAAATAAATGATGAATCATTTAAGCAAACTCTTTTTTCAGTAAAAAGCCATGTTGATGATAATTTTAATTTTGATGTTTACGCCTTAATTGATATTACAGAAGGAATGGGTGAAGATAGTTACATGTACCTATGGGTTGAAAAATCAGATTCAGAAGAGCTTTTTAAAACAAATGTCACATATCACAATGGAGAGGCGCATGAAGATTCGGTGGAGTGTTATTATATTCCAGATAACGAGTCTTATGTTGAAAATGAATCAATAAAAAGTTTTATTAGTGATTTAAAAAGCTATATAAGTAATGATATGAATACTATAAAAACTAAAGTAGATATTCTAAAATATACAGTATTAAAGGACGGTGGTGATTCTCCGGTTGGAAATTTCCCTTGTTGGAATTGTAATATGAATTATGTTTCTATAGATGAGGATTTATATCCGTACGGTAAATGCATTAACTGTGGTGAAGAAAATGAAATATCAATATGTACTAAATGTGGTACTATGTATTCATCTGATGAAGGTGGTAAGTTTGAAACAAAAAATATTTAACACCGAATAAAAGAAAGCATAGCAAACAGACCGCAAAAAGCAGTCAAGAAATTTAATATAAACAGATAATTCAACAAGAATTTGAGATAATATACCCTCTTCTTTGAAGAATAAAAATAGCTTGTTCAACAGAAACTTCTCTTTGAACAGGAGGTTTATCAGAGTTGTTGTACAACTCAGCATTGTACGGTTCACTTTTCTTCAGGATGTTGTAGATTGCAGTCAACATCATTCTGGCGATAGCGATAATAGCCTTTTTGTGACCACGACGCTTTTTAATAGCGTTGTAACGATTGGCAAGCTCAGGATGTTTCTTACTACGGATAGCACACAAAGCACATTGAACAAGTAAAGGTTTGATATATGCTCCTGCACGAGAAATACGAGTAGTCTTTTTCTTACCGGCACTTTGGTCATTCTGTGGTGTAAGTCCTGCCCATGAGCAAAGGTGTCTTGATGTCTCAAACACTTTCCCGTCGCACGGATTAGACATAATCCACACCTATTTCTCCGATGATTGCGACAGCGGAAAACATTTGGATACCTGGAACAGTCAAGACAAGCTCAACTTGGGGCATAAATTTTTCAGCGATAGTAAGAATTTCAGATTCAAGATTAGCTTTGCAAAGTGCAAGACTATCCATGTGTGAACGGATAATGCGGAGCTTTTCAGCTTGTTCGGCACACATCATTCCGTCTACAGCAGCTTGAATTTCTTCAACTGGTGTCTTACAGCGACCGTCAACATATTCTGAAACATCAAAAGGCTCATTGTTTTCAAGAAGCCGATTAGTAATAGCAGTTGCTGATTTTCCGAATACATCAGAAAAAACATCATCAAGCTTGATGTTAGAAACAGTCAGACAGTTTTGTGCTCTGTTTTTTTCGCCAGTCACATAGTTTGTTAGCTTAAATTGATAGCGAACTAAATCTCGTAATTGTCTGATTTCTGATGGTGGAATAAAACTTCCGTTAATTAAATCATGTTTAAAAATATCAGCAATCCATTTAGCATAACGTTTATCAGTTTTCTTACCTTTAATTGCTTTAACATACTTTGGATGTGCAAGAACGACATGACAAGTTTCTTCAAGCATGTTGTAAACAGGTATCCAATACTTGCCTGTTGACTCCATGCAAACATCTTTACAGTTATTATTTTCAAGCCACTTTGCCAGTCTTTTTAAATCATTTGTAAAGGTAGAAAAACGTTCTGGCTTGCTGTATGTTGTAACGAGGTTTGCATTTGTTGTTGCTATAACGGCAAAAACAACGGATTTGTGGACATCAATTCCACAACAAACTGGATAAACAATTTTAGGCATAATATCCTCCTCAAAATCAAATTAGAGGATTTACAAGCAGTGACTGGGTGTTCAAGCTAAACGAGTAGTCAGTCGCTCCAAAGATAAGTTTACGGGGTAATATCCCACATTTATATCTTGTGCAAAGCAAACGAGTTTGCTTGAAAGAACACCCTACACACATAAAAATACGGTTAATCGCAAGTGATTTTTCGCACTCACCTCCACGTGTTTTGTAGTGTGCCTGTTTCCTCAACACAAGTATACAAAATTTTTATGCGGCTGGCAAGTAGGTTTCATTACCTTTTGTGCCTTTCGCAGAAAGGAATGGTCATAAATATGGTGATCTGAATTTATGCAGTTGCAATTATTGTATAGATAAAATAGAAAATGAATAGAAATAAGAAACCACATATCCTATTTATTAATTTTTAAGAAACTCTGATGTAGCCATTTCAATGAATATACTATTTATTTTGTTTGCTTGCTATATCAATTATTACAAGAGTGTTTTGAATATATGTAGATATATGTTGCAAATATCAAGCAAAACGGTTATAATATAATTATATTTACAGACATCTTGATGATGAACATATATCATGTTTGAAGTAAATAAGACATAAATCTAATATGTAAACATTCGAATATTATAATGAAATATAAAAATGAATTTTATTAAGGAGTATTAGACATGGAAAACGTACAAATCACCTCGCAAGGAATTCAAAACACTCTTAGTAATATTAAGCCATACAGTGCAATATGCGAGTATATTTGGAATGGATTTGATGCAGGCGCAACAAAAATTGATATTGAATTCAACACAAATCAATTTGGGAGTATTGATTCGCTTACTATTTCTGATAATGGAAGTGGTATTGATTATACTGAAATTTCTCAAAAATTTAAACCTTTTCACGCATCAGAAAAATTTGAAAATAAACAGAAAAATTTTCATCATTCATTACCACATGGGAAAAATGGTATTGGTCGTTTAACCTTTTTTAGTTTTGCATCAGATGCTGAATGGAATACTATTTATAAAGAAAATGATGAAATAACAAAAGAGTATTACATACGCATGTCATCACAACTATTAAATCAATATGATTTAAACAATAAACTTCCACCAATTACTGTATCAGAGAAGACCGGCACTAAAGTTTCTTTTAATAATGTTGTTGGAATTATAGAAGATATTTTAATACAAGAAATTAAAAATGAATTTTTTTGGCTTATTTGTTTATATGCACAAAATAATTATGAGATTAACATAAATAAAAACCAACTTGATTTTAATGATAAAATCAAAGAAAAGTTTTCGATAAACATCAGTGACTTATTAACCACGAATAAATTTGATATCAATGTGATTTTATGGAATGAAAGTCTAGGTAAAGAATATTCTAAATATTATTTTATTAACTCTAAAGGGGTCGAAGTTTATAAGGATAATACAACACTTAATAAAAAATCAGATAATTTCTGGCATAGTGTTATAATTAAAAGTGATTATTTTAACAATTTCAACTTTGATAAGGTAGATGATGATCAACTAGCATTTACAAAAAATAAAAATGATGCCGAATATAAAAATCTTATTCAATACATCAATGAACATCTTATTAAAAAAAGGCATGAATATTTAAAAGTGGCATCAACTACATATATTAATAAATTAATTGATGATGGTTTATATCCTTCATTTGATAAAGCGAATATATTAAATTCATATAGAAAGAAGCAACTTGATAATATAGTCGAATCGCTATATCAAGCAGAACCAATAATATTTACGAGTCTCAATAATCCACAAAAAAAGATTTTTATACGTTTATTAAACACAATTATGAATAGTGATGACAAGGAAAGTTTATTTAAGGTTATCAATGAAGTAATTGAGCTTGATGAAAGTGAGCGAAAAGATTTTGCAGTTTTACTTGAAAAGACTACGCTTGAAAATATAATTTCTACAATAAAATTAATTGAGGATAGGATTTCAGTGGTACAAGCACTTAAAGAAATTGTATTTAATAAGGAGTTTAACTCATATGAAGTAAAGCATGTTCAAGCAATAGTAGAAAATCATTATTGGTTATTTGGAGAGCAATACCATCTACTTACTTCAGCCGAACCAGATTTTAATGAAGCACTACGCAGACTTCTTTTTGCAAATGAAGGTAACGCTGAAAAAGTATCAATTGATCATGAAGATGTTAATAAAGAAATGGATATTTTCATGAATAAGCAGAATAAAGCTTCAGGTTACTTTGAAAATATTGTAGTTGAATTAAAAAGACCATCAATTTCAATTGGTGAAAGCGAATTATCACAAGTAAAAAAGTATATGAGAGTAATTCAATCAGAGGACAGATTTAATTCAAAATCAAAATGGGTGTATTATTTAGTAGGTAATCATTTTAATAAAAATGGATATATACAGGGTGAGATAGAAACTAACCAAAGTCATGGCGAAAGTGGATTAGTATATCATGCTAAAAATCAAAAAATATATGTTAAAACATGGGCAGAGATTTTCGAAGAGTTCTCCATTAAGAGTGATTATCTTCTTAAAGAATTGAATTTTGAAAAGGATGTTTGGTTGAAAAAGCATCTAACAGCAGATGAAACTGTTGATGATGTAAAATTTAATTCTGCACACCTTAAAGAATTACAAGTTCCAGCAATTTAGTATTTAGCTCACCAATTGTGGTGAGCTTTTTTAGTTGTAGCTAATATAACACGAATAGTTATGCAGATAAAATGCAAATAAAATTATATGTAGAATGCCATATTATAAACGAATATAAATATGCTATTATATGTCAAACAACTGGATATTAGTTTATCCCAGCCACTCCAGTTCCCTTTCCATCTCCTCCTCCGAAATCCCCATCTGCTGCATCATAAGCATAATCGCATCCTCAGGTGAATCAAGTTCTATACCATCAGCCTTAATTTTATCAAGCACAGCAAGGATATTCCCAGTCATCTCATTAATAGAATCTGTTTTCTGAGGTATAGCAGAACTCACACTATTCTGATACAACTCAAACAAATCACGGAGTATCTGATTAAAACGCTCAGAAATACGAAACCTCAGAAAGTCATCTTCTTCAACAACAGTTTCATTAATGTAGTTAATACCATCATTAAACCCATCAGGTTTAGGCTAGTTATCAGCATAATAATTTTCAATACCATGCTCAGCAATTTTAAGCATATTATTAACAGTATTGATATGAGGTGCAGCAAGCTGACGCACATAAATATCAACCGAATTAATCAGATTAGAGAACTCTTTATGTTCAATCATATCGCTAATAAGCCTATTGTTTTGCTTTTTACTAAGTAGCACTTCAATAGCTTTATCGCTTAAATCAAGTTCCTTTAATTCAATATTTTTAGTAATACGACTTTCAGTAAATCCGAGCAGATAATCAGTCGGAACATCATAAAACCTAGCAAGTTCTATAATTCTGCTGTATCCAGTATCACGTCCCATGTCATTTTCAAGTCCGTTATATACTGCTTCAGATATGCCTGTTTCAAGGCATATTTCTTTTGTAGTCAAGCCTTTTTCGGTACGTAAATCCTTGAGCTTTTCTCCCATAGTCATTTTAATGGTCATAGCTTTATACCTCATTTTGTTGGATATTTCTTCTTATCAGCACTAACTCCACATATATAATCCAAGCTGACATTATAAAATTCTGCAAGAATAATAATGCTGTCGATCGGAATACGTGTTTTACCAAGCTCATAATCAGAATAAGTTTTCTGACCAACATTCAATAAATCAGCAATATCCTGTTGGCGTAAATCCTTATCTTCCCTTAAATCCCTTATCCGTTGTGTGTAATGCATATAATCACCCTTAATATTTTTGATACTTATATTATAATATAGAGTTATTTACACTGTTGACATTTAGAGTTATATACTCTATAATTATTATAAAACCATAATATTATTCGGAGGGTTACAATGAATATTAAAAAGATAATTGATAAAATAGCTAAAAAAGAAGGGATAAGCCGAAAACAAGTTCTTAATGAAATGCAGAAAGCTATTGACGAGGGATTTACCAATCCTGATCCTCAAATCAAGGCAGAATGGGCTAAAATTCCATGCAAAGGTTCTCGTCCAACTCCTGAGGAATTGATTGAATATGAGATACGTAAATTAACAGGTAAAACTGAATCAAAATCCCAAACTAGATGGTGTCAATAATATGTTTATATTCACTAATAAACAACACAAGCTGACTGTTTTTCTTAAAAGTCGGCTTGTTTTCACATAATTGTGAATAACAACGTTAATTATATTGTAATTTATTAGCGAATATGGTATAATGTTGTATATAAAAGTATATGTTATATAGTAGGGTTAATTCAATATGTCAACCTTGCTTGAGGAGGAGCAGTAATGCCAAATATAAATGTTAAACTTGAATACTGGAAAAATCGATTGCTTGATCTAGGTAAGCGTAATAGATTGATCAACTGCCCATTACCAAATGATAATAATCGTATTCAACGTCATTCTCTGCTCATCAAATTGCCAAATCCAAATAGCATATGGACAATGATGTCAAATGAAGATGAAACACTTTCTTTTCCGATACCACCTAACTTATTTGAGGATGATGACATTAATGCTGACGTAAGCATACAGGTATCAAATATTCAAACAAATCAATCAGTAAAAGAAACATATAAAACATTACGCAGCCTTATGAAAAAATCTAAGGAATTTACTGAAGAAAAAGGTTTAAATGCTTTGCATTTGGCTTTCGGATTCATTAATTGGAAAGAGAACGGTACAACAGGACAAGAACTGCGTTCGCCATTATTGCTAGTACCAGTAAAATTATCACAAGAAGATTTATTCTCACCAATAATTTTGTCACGTTCAGACGATGAAGTAAGCTCAAATTATTCACTTGAACAGAAATTATTTAGTGATTTTGGCATAGAATTACCTAAAATTAATGAAGAAACCAATATAAACGAGTATCTTGAAAAAGTTAATGATGCTGTAAAAGCTCTTGGCTGGAATGTTACTAATGATGTAGTGCAATTGTCCTTGTTTTCATTTATGAAAATCAATATGTATCGTGATTTAGAATTGCATTCTGAACAAATATGCAACAACCATATTGTTCGTGTGTTAAATGGAGAAGTTTACCGAGATGGTGCTGGAATATCTGATATTTCAAACTATAATCATGACAACGTAGAGCCTAAAGAGGTGTTTTCTGTTGTAGATGCAGACTCAAGCCAACAGGATGCAATATTACTTGCGAAACGTGGTACAAGCTTTGTTTTACAAGGACCTCCAGGTACTGGTAAAAGCCAAACTATAACAAATATAATATCCGAATTAATCGCTGATGGCAAAAAAGTACTGTTTGTTTCTGAAAAAATGGCTGCTCTTGAAGTAGTTTATAAAAGATTAACAAAAGTCGGCTTAGCACCTTTTTGCTTAACTTTACATAGTCATAATGCCAAAAGACGTGAAATTCTTGATCAGTTAAACGAATCAATAAATATGTCAAGATTAAAAACAAGTCTACAACAAGATGCATATAACGAATTATATAAGCTAAAGGAAGTTCGTAGTAAATTAAATCAATATAGCATAGATTTACATACACCGATTGAACCACTTGGTAAAACAATTTATCAAGTTAATGGTTATATATCTCAATATGAAAATTATCGTAATATCGATTTTATACAAGAAGGGGCTGACAATTTTACTCAAACACTTTTATCTCAATGTGAAAGTGCACTTGAAGAAGTAACAAAAATTATTTCAAAAAGTGGATACCAGCAAGATAATCCATGGAATGGCTATGCTTCATTACAACCACCTACATATGAATTTAGACAACGCTTTATTGTTGATGCCGATGTATTAACAACCCAAATAAATGATGGAATAGCCTTATTTTCAACAATTAACAAAATTCTTGGCACTAATAAGGACTGGTGTTTGTTTGAAGTTGATGATCTTCAATTAATATATGATTGTTCCAACATTTCTCCCAAAGTACCAGTAGCGTGGATTTCACTTGATTTAGAAAGTTTAATAACAAGTTTAAATAATTGCATTTATGACTTGCATAAAAAATCAATTATACAAGATAAATCGAATAAATTTAATGATGACTGTATTAAAATACGCTCAAGTATTGAAACAAACGAGTGTATATCACAGAAAACTTCAGAAATTACTAATAACATCAATGATTATAATAATGCTTATAATTCACATAAAATTTTATCTGAACAAGTAGTTGAATATACTCAAAAACATATAGATGCTGAGAATAAATATTCATTATGCAATGAATCAAGTAAAAAGGAAAGTCAATTATGTGATGAAATGCAACAAGCTTGGCAGTTAGCTCAAAATGAAATATTAAAGGATTTTGATGAAAATATATTAGCTTTAGATATAAATAATATGTTGTCACGCTATCGTGTTGATTACCGTTCGTTCTTTAAGAGAATGGGTGGATTATACAAACAAGATCGAAAATCAATTCTTGTAAACTGCAAAGTTCCAATTAAACTTACATATGAGCAAGGACTAATTACGCTCAATACAATTAATGATGTTCTAAATAAGAAAGATGCATATGAGCAACAATTAAAAATATCTGATGAAGCTAATAAATTACTTGCGTCTGCTGGTGAAGAATTAAGAGTAGCGACTAAAATGTTAAAGGATACAGAAGAAAACCTTTCAAATGCTAATTTGAAATTGTTGACAGAACAACAAAACTTATATAGTGCAATTGATAAGATATCAAATGAATATCAAATTGAAATTGATGAAAAAACAAAAAGCCTATCGACAATGTGCAATGATATTGGTATAATTATTGATCGTGAAATTAACGAGGACACTGACTTTGTTGAGTTAAAATCTGCATTTGAATGGTGTATTAAATTCAAAGTATTCGCTCTAAAATATTCGTTTAATAATGGTTATATTGTTAGTGCATGTGAAAATAATATTGAAATTATAACAAATCTAAAGAATTGCATCAGCGATATAAAGGAATGGGAAATTGCGATTACTCCAAACTACAATAAATTTATTGAGTTGTTTGATGATAATACTAAAAATACAGCTTCTAAGCTACCATTGTTAAAATTATTGGATATGGTTAAACTTTGTAATGAAAACTTTGCATATTTAGAATATTTAATTGATTACAGATTAGCAGAGAAATTACTTACTGATTTAGGAATTATTTCATACCTTGATAAAGCAAAAGAAATTGGATTAGCAGCTGATGAAATTGTTCCAGTATTTAAAAAATGCTTTTTCCGTTCATGGCTTGATGTAATAACCCCACGATTTTCTTCAATACAGGATTTCAGAAGATTACGACAGGATGAACGTGTTTCGGCGTTTAAAAGTCTTGATAAATCCCATATGGAGATTTCAAAAGCTATTGTTATTTCTAAGTTGATCGCAAAGCTCCCAAACTTTGATGCATTCTCAGCTGATGGCGAAATAGCATTATTACGTCGTGAAATGGCGAAGCAACGCAAGTTAATGCCTACAAGATTGTTAATTGCATCATTACCTAATCTTTTACCAGCATTAAAACCATGTGTTATGATGTCCCCACTTTCAGTGAGTACATACTTAGGAAGCAGTAACTTTGAATTTGATACAGTTATATTTGACGAAGCGTCACAGGTTAGAACAGAAGATGCGATAGGTGCAATCTTTAGGGCAAAACAAGTTATAATCGCTGGTGACAGTAAACAGCTACCTCCAACTGACTTCTTCGCATCTGCTATGTCAACATCCGATGAATACGAAGAAAGTGAGGATGGCGAAGTTAATGATTCAGGAGCATATGAATCATTACTTGAAGAAGCTGTTATGCTACCAACTCAAACTTTATTATGGCATTATCGTAGCCGTCATGAACATTTAATTGCATTTTCAAACGCTAAGATTTATCAAGGTAATTTGATAACATTCCCATCGGCAACTGATAACTCAGATGGCATGGGTGTTGAGTATAGTTATGTTCAAGGTGGTACATATGACAAGGGTGGTAAAAATGGCAATCGTGCTGAAGCAGCAAGAGTTGTTGAACTTACCTATGAACATTTCAAAAGGTATCCGAACAGGAGTTTAGGAATTATTGCATTTGGTGAAATACAACAATCTGCTATTCAAGACGCTCTTAATGAAAAACGTCGCAGTAATCCTACATTTGAGCATTTCTTCAAAGATGATAATCATGAATCACTATTTATTAAAAATCTTGAAACAGTTCAGGGCGATGAGCGTGATACAATTATACTAAGTATCGGATATGCACCTGATGTTACAGGGCAATTCCATATGAATTTCGGACCACTTAGTCGTGATGGTGGTGAACGAAGACTGAACGTTGCTGTAACACGTGCTCGATATAATCTTAAACTTGTAGGCTCAATTTTGCCAACTGATATAGCTGTTGAAAGAATAAGTGGGCAAGGTCCCAAATTATTAAGGACATATATTGATTTTGCTATAAATGGCATCAATGCAATTTTAGGTGAAACAACAGCAGATGATAATTTATGGTTTGATTCACCTTTCGAAGCTTCAGTTCATCAATTTTTAACTGACAAAGGATATAATGTCACTACACAAGTGGGATGTTCAGGTTATCGTATTGATATGGCAGTCAAACATCCAAAATATTCAGGACGATATGCTATCGGTATTGAATGTGATGGTGCAATGTATCATTCGGCTAGAACTGCAAGAGAGCGTGACAGGTTACGTCAGACTGTGCTTGAAGATATGGGATGGAAAATATATCGTATATGGTCAACCGATTGGATAAAAGATCGTCATACAGAAGGCACAAGATTACTCAATGCTGTTGAAAAAGCAATTAATGATTATCGTGAGATAGTTACAACAGCAGTGGTAAAATCAACTGAAACATCTGAATTTTTGAATGTCAGTATGCAAACAGTACAAGAAAGCGTCGAAGAAGGTTTAATTCAAAAGAAGAAAAAATTACGTTCAGCTTATTATGGTGATCAAGTGGCAGACATCCCATTGAGAGACATAATGCGTACCATGAATAAAGTTATTGAGAATGATTTTGGTTTAAACAAATCAGGGCTATTTAAAGAAACTGCATTATTTGGATACGGTTGGGAACGTCAAGGAGCTAGAATTAAAGATGAGTTCGAACGTGCTTATTCTGAGCTTATTAAACAGGACATTATTGAAGAAACTTCTGATGGTAAGTTGAAAATTGCTGTGAGGCAAAAATAGTATAAATTTTATTAAATACATATGATTACAAAATCAATGTACAATTTATTCTAATTAAATAGCGATTTATATTAGTTGACAATGAGAATTGACCATGATAAAATTATTATATAAGTATTAACCAAAATATTATTGTTTTAAGGAGTGCTAAAAATGACTAACGAGCTTAAAGAGTATGTAGACATATTGTACAAAACCTGCGATTTAATAGAAGAAAGTCCATATTACGAGTTTATTGTTGACGAGGATAATTATATTTATAAAAATCCTCAACGTGAAAATTTGGATTTTGATTTAACAAGATTTTTTATGTTATTATCCAATAGCGAAGGAATTTTTAATCAAAATGAGATTGATTTTATATCTGAGTGTACTAATAAATATTTACCAGCTTCAACATTAAAATCATTATATGATGATGGTGATGATTTCTATAAAAAAAATTATTATGGATTAATGCCTGGAGTTATAGAAATTTTTTGGAAATTCGACCTTTGTTTAAAATCGCATGGAACAGAAGCTCACTTTTGTGATTCGTTTGTTAATGGTTTAAGATTAATTGGATTTGAATTTTTAAATTGTAATGGAAAAGCATCAATTAGCGAAGAAGAACATCTAAATTCATTGCTAAAACCAATTGAAAAGTATTGCGACGCAGTAAATGACTTGCATAATTCAAGAAATGTTGAAACTAAAGCTCCAAAGGAGTCAAATTCACAGCCCAAGGAACGATTTATTAAGTTAAAGGAATTATTTGATTGCGGTTTAATTTCAGAAGAAGAATATAACAAACGAAAAAGTGAAATTTTATCTGAAATATAATGTTGGTAAGTTTATGTTTTGTTCAGGCTATAGAGTAATTGAATGTTAATTTGAAATTAAAGCTCTTAAATTTATTTTCAGATAAAACAAATCGCCTTTATTAAAAAAAACATTTTATATAGGATGGTGTTATAAATGTCAAAGGGCTAGAATTAAAGATAAATTTGAACGTGCTTATTCTGAACTTATTAAACAGGACATTATTGAAGAAACTTCTGATGGTAAGTTGAAAATTGCTGTGAAGCAAAAATAATAATTATAAATCGAGAGTTATGTTAATTCATAACCCTCGATTTTTTTGTCTCAAAAAATTCTATATATAAAATAACGCTTTCAAAAATTTTCAAAAATTCTGATTATGGCATATACAGCATGAGTTAAACTTTTATGTTATACTTTAATAACGATAATGCTAATTAATGAAACAAACAATGTATCGCCGCTTTGTTTGAATTTTATCGCCGCAGCATTTATCAAAAATAAAAAATATGGAGGTCATTACAATGGCTAATGAAATAATCAGAGATGAACTAAAGGAAAGAAAAGTACACCAATGGGAGCTAGCACATGAACTTGGTGTTTCAGAACAGACCATGGTGCGTCGTATGCGTTTTGAAATGAACGAGGACGAGCAGTGGAGATACATTGCTCTCATTGACAAAATTGCACTTAGAAAGGAGCATGCTATTTGACATTAAGACAGAAAAATGAAATCATTGCAGAAGTGGTGTCCTTGTTGGATAAAATAATTATCGTTGATGATAATCCAAAGCCACAAATATCTGTAACACAAAATAGTGTTGTAGAAATGCTCATCATAAAGGAATGTACAGAAGTAGTAAACGGACTTTCTGAGTATACCATTCGTCAGCTTGTGAAACAGAACAAGATAAAATTTGTACGATCTGGAGCAGGTCAGAACGGGAAAATTCTCATATGCAAATCATCGCTATTAAAATTTTTGAATGGTACTGCTGCATAAAAAATACATGGCTACTGATAAGAACGAAAAAACGCGTTTTTGAGGTAGCCGTATACTATGGTTTTGGGTATGTTGAGCAAGCAGAGAAAGTATATGTATACTTTCGGGTTTTGAAAATTTTAAGTGGGTACCACCTGAAAATTATATTTAACAGCAGTTGCGTTAAATATCAAAACCAATATATTTTAGGTTACACCTAAGACCGCTAAATCAGAATTGGAGGAGAAATTATTGAGAAAATTCAAAGAAGTAAAACGCAAAGAAATCATATTTGATATGATAGAATGGAGCAGGGTTGAAAAGCAGGCATCTGAATTATCCATGCAGACAAGTGAGTATATTCGTTGCATGGCTGTTGATGGAAAAATTATAAATCTTGACTTCAAAAACATAACACCAATGATAAATTCAATTCGTTCCATTGGCAACAATGTCAATCAGATTGCAAGAAAAGCAAACGAGATTAATAGCATTTACTTGGACGACATTCATAAATTACAGGAGGACTATCTAACCCTATGCCATATCTTAAGTCAGTTAGCATCCACCATTCCGTCAATCGCAGCATAGCCTACATACTAAATCCTGAGAAAACAGACGACCTGCTTTATACAGCATCACTCAATTGTGTGACAAATGCAAAGGACGCATATTTGAACATGAAGATGGTTTACGAGCATTATTCAGGCAAAAAATTTAACGAGCCTTTACCCGAAAAGGGTAAAGGTCACGTTAAAGCAATTCACTATATTCAAAGTTTTGATCCAAACGAGAACATCACTCCTGAGCTGGCTCATAAAATTGGCAAAGCATTTGCACGCAGAACTTTCGGTGATGACTGTCAGATTGTGATTGCAACTCATGTTGATAAAGAGCATATCCACAATCACTTCATTCTGAACACATACTCAATAAGTGGAGAGAAATTCAATGACAATATGAAAACTCGCAACAAAATTCGTGAGTATTCAGACAGGTCATGCCTTGCGTTTGGTATAAAATCTATTGCGCCAAATGTGATCAAGAGCAGAAACATGGCTTACAATGAGTGGTCGCATAAGAAGAAAGGTACATCATGGAAACAATTTATTCGTGATGAAATTGATATGCTTATCGGTTCGGTTAAGAATCTTGATGAGTTACTTTCTGAACTTGAAGAACGAGGGTACGAAGTAAAGCGTGGTAAATATATCTCAGTTAAAGCAGATGGTCAGCAACGTTTTGTCCGATTGAAAACTTTAGGTGATGAGTATTCCGAAGATAATCTCATAGCAAGAATTGAAGATGCCATTACAAGTAAACCAACTCGTGATATCAATGAACTCAACGAGATATTTTATGACAGGATTTATCAAGTGAGTGAGCTTGTCGAGAGTAATCAGATTGTTTCGAAAAAGTACAATAATGATTTGCCATACTCTTTACAAAACGATATAACCGTTTACAAGCTGGGTGAATGCCTTACTCTAATAAACCGTGAACATATTTCGTCAATTGGTGAGCTTGAGGGTAAAATCGAAACTACGAAAATTGCGTATGAAAATGCTAGGGAGGAACTAAACAAGCTGCGTAGTCATAACAAGCAAATAGCAATGGTTGTCGAGCATTGTGAGAAATATTTTGAACTGAAATCTAAGGCTGACCTAACTCCTGTTGAAAAGATTTCATTTGAAATGTACAAGCAGACTGCTGAACATGTTCACATAGATGATGAATGTGATATTAAGCATGTTCGCAACTTAAAACTATCCAATGATGAAAAAATTACAATTTTGACTGAGCAATTTAATCAATGCAAGAAATTGTATGATGGGTATACTAATGCTGCTAACACTTATTATGAAATTTCTAAGGGTGACTATATTTCAAAGCTTGTTGATGAATTTAAGAAAAACCAAGAGGAAGAAAAGCAACAGCAGATTACTGCTAAGAAAAAATCTCGTGGTAGATAAAAATTTCATACATATAAATTAATAAAATTGGCATATTTCTATTGACTGAACATACATAAAATGATAAAATAAAGTTAATAGGAATATTGTCATAAAAATCTTAAATATCAAAGGAGAATATTTATTATGGCAAATATAGAAAAACGTGGTAACAATTATCGTATAAGAGTTTCTTGTGGATATAATTCAGATGGCAAGCAGGTATTTCAGAAAATGACATGGAAACCTGAT